>NZ_KB906241.1:0-727500 GCF_000381245.1 Thioalkalivibrio sp. ALD1
CGCATCCTTGTGTCTTGCGGTTCACGGATCGCTACCATGGACCGCACCGGACTCGGGGTAACCCGATCGCATCCTGAGGTCACGAACCTGTGCCGTAGATGGGCCCCCGAGTCCTTTTTCATCTCGAAGTTTGAACGGTATCCAAGCTCCCCGTGAAGGGCGGGTGAGGCTGTACGGACAAGGTGAGAGGACGAGATGGCTCATATTGGCATTGATGTCAGCAAGAACAAGCTCGACTGCATGTGGGTCCGGGATCTGGAGGCGGGCAAGGTCAAGCCGAAGGTATTCCCGAACCGCCAGGACCAGTACCCGGAGTTGCTGCGCTGGCTGCAGCGCAACACGGGTGAAGCGCCCGAGACGCTTCAGGTGTATCTGGAAGCCACCGGCATCTATCACGAACCGCTAGCCTACTGGCTGCATGAGCAGGGGGTTCGGGTCTATGTGCTGAACCCGGCTCAGGTGCGCTTCCACGCCCAAGGCATGGGGGTGCGCAACAAGACGGATCGCAAGGACAGCATGATGCTGGCGCGTTACGGCATCGAGCGCGCGCCACGGCGCTGGCAACCTGAGCCGCCCGAGGTGCGGGAGCTCAAACGCCTGCTCAGCCGGCTGGAAGCCCTTGAGCAGGACATCCGGCGCGAGGAGAATCGCCTGGAGAAGGCGCAGTTCAGCGAGGACACCCTCGCCCAGGCGTCGATCGACAACGTGCTGCAAGCCCTGCGCGAGGAATACCGTCGGCTACAGCAGCAGATCGATGATCACTTCGACGCGCATGATCATCTCAAGCGGGATCGGGCCTTGCTGGAGAGCATCCCCGGCATCGGCCGGGTGTTGTCGGCGTCGATGGCCGCGACGTTGCGCAGCCGTGCGTTCACGAGTGCTCGGCAGGCGGCGGCGTTCCATGGACTGGTACCGGTCCTGCAGGAGTCCGGGACCTCGGTCCAGCGACCCCCGCGGCTGGCGAAGGCCGGCTCGGGGCGGCTGCGCAAAACGCTCTACATGGCCGCCGTCGTGGCCAGCCGCCACAACCCGGACGTACGGCACCAGTACCACCGTCTTCTGAGGCGGGGCAAGGCCAAGATGGCCGCGATCGGGGCAGCCATGCGCAAGCTCCTGCACATCGCCTTCGGCGTCCTCAAGTCGCAAACTCCGTATCAACCCCGAAATGACACGCCTTGCACCTCATAGGGCAAGACGGTATCTACGACCCTGCTGGTAGCCCTCGGTCAGTCCTCGAAGCGGGAGATGTCGCGCACCGCGCCGAAGGCGGCGGAGGTCGTCATCAGGGCGTAGGCACGCAGGGCCTGGGTGACCTCACGCTTGCGCGATTCGGGCTTCCAGGCCTTCGCGCCACGGGCCTCCATCGCCGCGCGGCGGGCCGCCAGGGTAGCGTCGTCGACGTCAATGCGGATCTCGCGCCCGGGGATGTCGATCACGATGGTGTCGCCCTCCTCGATCAGACCGATCGCGCCGCCCTGCGCGGCCTCCGGCGAGACGTGGCCGATGGACAGGCCGGAGGTGCCCCCGGAGAAGCGCCCGTCGGTGATCAACGCGCATTCCTTGCCCAGCCCCTTGGACTTCAGATACGAAGTCGGGTAGAGCATCTCCTGCATGCCGGGGCCGCCCTTCGGGCCCTCGTAGCGGATGATCACGACGTCACCCGCCTGAATCTGGTCACCAAGGATAGCCTCGACGGCCGATTCCTGACTTTCGAAGATACGGGCCGGGCCGGAGAAGACACGGATCGTCGAAGTGGGCACGCTGGTGGTGTAGCGCAGCTGCTGCGTTTCGAACATGCTCTCGTCGACGCCCGCGGTCTTCACGATGCAGCCGTCCGGGGCCATGTTGCCGTAGAGCACGGCCAGGCCGCCGTCCTGCGAGTAGGCATGTTCGATGTCGCGGATGCAGCCGTTCTCGCGGTCGATGTCGAGGCTGTCCCAGGTCTTGTCCTGGCTGAACGCGACTTGGGTGGGCACGCCGCCCGGCGCGGCCTTGTACAGCGTCTCGGAAGCGGCGGCGTGAAGCATCACGTCCCACTGCTCCAGCGCCTGGCCCATAGTGTCGGCGTGTACGGTCGGGACATCGCGGTGGATCAGCCCGCCGCGATCCAGCTCCGCGAGGATGCCGACCACGCCGCCGGCGCGGTGCACGTCTTCCATGTGGTAGAGCTGGGTGGCCGGGGCCACCTTGCACAGGTTCGGGACCTTTCGCGACAGGCGGTCGATGTCCGCCATGGTGAAGTCCACGTCGCCCTCGCGCGCGGCCGCCAGCAGGTGCAGCACGGTATTGGTGGAGCCGCCCATCGCGATGTCCAGGCTCATCGCGTTCTCGAAGGCCTCGAAGGTGGCGATCGAACGCGGCAGCACGGATTCGTCGTCCTGCTCGTAGTAGCGCTTGGCGAGCTCGACCACGCGCCGGCCGGCCTGTTCGAACAGCGACTTGCGCCCGGCATGGGTGGCCAGCAGCGAGCCGTTGCCCGGCAGCGACAGGCCCAGGGCCTCGGTCAGGCAGTTCATCGAATTGGCGGTGAACATGCCGGAGCAGGAGCCGCAGGTCGGGCAGGCGGAGCGCTCGATGGCCTCCACCTCCTCGTCGCTGGCGCTGGAGTCTGCGGCCTTGACCATCGCGTCCACCAGGTCCAGGTGGATCACGTTGTCGCTGCCCGGTGCCTGCACCTTGCCGGCCTCCATCGGGCCGCCGGAGACGAACACCACCGGGATGTTCAGGCGCATCGCGGCCATCAGCATCCCCGGGGTGATCTTGTCGCAGTTGGAGATGCACACCAGCGCGTCGGCGCAGTGGGCATTGACCATGTACTCCACCGAATCGGCGATGATCTCGCGCGAGGGCAGCGAATAGAGCATCCCGCCGTGACCCATCGCGATGCCGTCGTCCACCGCGATGGTGTTGAACTCCTTGGCCACACCACCGGCCTTCTCCACCTCGCCGGCGACCAACTGGCCCAGATCCTTCAGGTGCACGTGCCCGGGCACGAACTGGGTGAAGGAGTTGGCAATGGCGATGATCGGCTTGCCGAAGTCGCCATCCTTCATGCCGGTGGCGCGCCACAGGGCACGGGCGCCGGCCATGTTGCGGCCGTGGGTGGTGGTGCGGGAACGATAGGCGGGCATGGTCGGGTCTCGTGAACGTTTATGCAGATGCGGAATCGTACATAATGAACAGTACAAACCCCAGTATCCCGAGGTGCAGTCCATGAAAATTGAGGTTGAAAACATCAAGTGCGGTGGCTGTGCGAACTCCATCCGCAAGGGCCTGATGCAGGTCGAGGGTGTGGAGAGCGCGAAGGTCGATGTTGAAGGCGGGGCGGTCGAGGTCGACGCGCCGGAAAGCGCCCGCGAGGCGGTGGCCGCCAAGCTCGCCAGCATGGGCTACCCCGAGACCGGCTCGGTCTCCGGTCTGCGCTCCGCCAGCGCCAAGGCCAAGTCCTTCGCCAGCTGCGCCGTGGGCCGCATGAGCGGCGACTAACCGGCAGCAGACGAGATGCACTCAATCCCGCGTATTGCGCCCGCCCTCGTGGCGGGCGCAGCTTTGCTGGGGGTCCTGCTGCTGTGGGGCTCGCCTCAGGCCGGGCCCGGCCTGCCGGTCACCGAGCTCAAGGTCGGCGAGCGCACGCTCAGCGTGGAGATCGCGGCCGACGAGCCGGCACGCCGTCAGGGCCTGATGCACCGCGAGGAACTGGCCGACGACCAGGGGATGCTGTTCGTATGGGATCACCCGGCGCGCTACGCGATGTGGATGCGCAACACCTACATCCCGCTGGACGTCGCGTTCATCGACGCCGACTACCGCATCACCAACATCGAGACCATGGAACCACAGACCACCACCCTGCACGAAGCCAAACGCGACGTGCTCTATGCGCTGGAGGTCAACGCGGGCTGGTTTGAGGAAAACGACGTCAGCGCCGGCGACCGGATCGACGACCTCCCGCGCGCGCTGGGCAAGAAATAGCTCAGATCTCACACTGATGCGCGCGCGGCGCGCTTTCCCTACACTGTCCGACAAGCCCATCCGCGCGCGGACACGCCCGTGAACCCTCCCGCCACCGCCAGTGCCACGCCCGGCGCGCCCAGCGAAACCCGCGCCGCCCCGCACCCCTCGGAACTCGACTGGTTCCGCGGGGCGGTGCCGTATATCGCCGCTCACCGGGGTCGGACGATGGTTATCGCGCTGGCCGGCGAGGCCGCGCTGGCACCGGAGTTCCCGGAGCTGATGCGCGATATCGCCAAGCTGCACGCCCTCGGGGTGCGCGTGGTGCTGGTCTATGGCGTACGCCCCCAGATCGAGGCCCGGCTCGCCGAGCGCGGTCTGACGCCGCAGTACGCGGAGGGCCTGCGGGTCACCGACGCGCCGGCGCTGGAGGCAGTGCTGGATGCAGTCGGCCGGCTGCGCCTGCAGATCGAGGGGCTGCTGTCGCGCAGCCTTGGTCAGCCGGGCACCGGCAATGCACGACTGCGCGTGGCCAGCGGTAACTTCGTCACCGCGCGCCCCCTTGGCGTGCGCGGCGGCGTGGACTTTCACTACACCGGCGAGGTGCGCGGGGTCGATACCGAGGCCCTGCGCAACCTGCTGGACCGGGAACAGGTGGCGCTGGTTTCGCCGCTGGGGTACTCGCCCACCGGCGAGGTGTTCAACCTCTCGGGCGAGGACGTGGCGACCCAGGTCGCGATCGCCCTGAACGCGGACAAGCTGATCTTCCTGACCGAGGCGGGGGTCCTGCGCGATCCGGAACACGGGGTCCTGGGCCAGCTGACCGTGCCCGCCGCGGAACGGCTCCTGGCGGAAGCGGACGATCTGCCGGAGGAGCTGGCCAACCACCTCAAGAGCGCGATCGATGCCTGCCGCCAGCGCGAGATGCGCGTCCATCTGGTGGATCGCCATGACGATGGCGGGCTGCTGATCGAGCTGTTCACCCGCCAGGGGATCGGAACGCTGGTCTCGCGCGAACCGCTGGAGCGGCTGCGTCAGGCGACGATCGACGATGTCGGCGGCATCCATGCCCTGCTGCAGCCGCTGGAGGCCGAGGGCATCCTGGTCCATCGTGCGCGCGAGCATCTGGAACTGGAGATCGAGCGCTTCCAGGTGCTGGATGTCGACGGTCTGATCATCGGCACCGCCGCGCTGTATCCGTTTGGCGAACAGGCGGCGGAGATCGCCTGTCTGGCCCTGCACGCCGACTATCGTGGCAGCGGCCGGGGCGACCGCCTGCTGGCGGCAATGGAGTCACTGGCGCGGGAACAGGGCGCACGGCAGCTGTTCGTATTGACGACCCGCACCGCGCAGTGGTTTCAGGAGCGCGGCTACACGACCGGCCAGGTCAACGATCTGCCGCCCGAGCGGCGCGCGCACTACAACCAGGCGCGCAACTCCCGGGTCTACACGAAGCGGCTCCAGCCCTGAACCCTGCCGCCCGCGGCAGCCGCGCCGTCAGCGCCGTCGGTGGGTGACCTCCTCGCTCGACCCCCGCTCGGTCTCGGGCCGGCGATTGATCGGATAGCTGTCGGCGGGCCCGACGAAGGGCTGGATCAGCATGCGATCGAGCCGCTCCCAGGTGGGATCGCGAAACTGGTTGAGCCCGATGGTCATCCCCTCGTGCCCGTCCTGCGGCTGCGCCCGGTAAGTCCCCATAACCCGATCCCAGAGCGAGAGGTTGAATCCGAAGTTCGAGTTGGTCTCGTGCGGATACCAGGAGTGGTGGACACGGTGGAAGTCCGGCGTGACGACGAACCAGCGCAACACCCGGTCCACCGGGGCCGGCATGCGCACGTTGGAGTGGTTGAACAGAGCCAGCGAGCTGAGGATGACCTCGAAGATCAGTACCGCCAGGGCCGGGGCGCCGATTGCGACCACCACCATGGCCTTGATGCCGAACGACAGCAGGATCTCCAGGGGGTGGAAGCGCAGGCCAGTGGTCAAGTCGAAGTCGAGATCGGCGTGGTGCATGCGATGCAGCCGCCACAGCGACGGGATGGCATGAAACATCACGTGCTGCGCCCAGATCGCGAAATCGAGGACCACGACCGCAATCAGCACGACCAGCCAGAAGGGCAGATCCAGCACCTGCAACAATCCCCAGCCCTGGGTCTCGACGAAGAGCCCCAGACCCACCAGACCCGCCGGGAACAGGAACCGGGTCAGCAGCGTGCCGGTAATTACCACACCCCAGTTGTTCGACCAGCGATAGGCCTTGCCCACCGACAGGGGGCGCCGCGGCCCCAGAATCTCCCAGGTCGCCATGATCGCGAGAACGGACAACAGGATACCGATTCGAATAATCGGCTCCTGCGCCAGAAACCAGTCCGTCATGCGTGTGCCCTACGTGTCACTATGGGCGCCAGGGTGCGCCTGTATCTACTGACCGAAGCGGGCCTCGTTGCGTTCATGGGCTTCCTGGGCAGCTACGCTCAGCGTGGCGATCGGGCGCGCCTCCAAGCGGGCGATGCCGATCGGCTCGCCGGTCTCCTCGCAATAGCCGTATTCACCCAGATCAATACGTGCCAGGGCCGCATCGATCTTGTTCAGCAGCTTGCGGTAGCGATCCCGCGTGCGCAGCTCCAGCCCGGCGTCGGCCTCGTGGGTCGCGCGGTCGTTGGGGTCCGGTTCCTGCCAGCTCTCGGTGCGCAGGTGTTCGAGCGTCTGCTCGGACTCCTCGATCAGCTCCGCACGCCAGGCTTCGAGCTTGGCGCGAAAGTAGTCCAGCTGACGCGGATTCATGTAGGGTTCGTCCTCGGACGGACGATACCCGGACTCCAGGATGGTTTCGGCTTCTTGGCTCATATCGGCCCCTCGCCGGACCGTCTTCCGACCCCATGTCGGAACGGACCCGGCACGACGACAGGTACACCCGATCCAGTATAGGGCACTTCCCCGCGCGGACGGCAACCGCCGCGCAACAATCGCCGGACTTCATGGGAACCCATGCACACCATGACGACTATGCAGCGCCTGATCCAGATCAGTGATACCCACCTGGGCCGCGACCCCGGGCCGATCCGGGCCGGTTACCCGGACAGCGACACCCAACTGGCGCGAATTCTGGACGCGCTGCCCCGGGAACCGGCGGCGGACGTCCTGCTGCTGAGCGGCGATCTGGCCGAGGACCCGGAACCCGCCACCTACGCGCGGCTGACGAAGCGGCTGCGAGCACGCCACGAATCGATGCTGGCGCTCGCCGGTAACCACGACGATTCGCAGACCCTGCGCGCGGCACTGGAGCCCGGAACCTGCCAGGTCCATGGCGAGAGGATGCTGGGCCCCTGGAAGCTGGTCGGACTGGATTCCAGCACCCCCGGCGAGGCGGCCGGGCGTCTGGACGCGGCAGAGTGCGAACGACTGGAACGAAGCCTGTCGGCCGATCCGGACCGCCCCACGATCGTCGCGCTGCACCATCCGCCGGTGGCCATCGGCAGCGCCTGGATGGATCGGCTGGGGCTGCTCGATCCGGACGCGCTGTTCACGGTGCTCGACCGCCATCCGCAGGTGCGCGCCTGCCTGTTCGGGCACATCCACCAGGATTTCCGGGTCCGACGGGGCACAGTCGAATTCCTCGGTTGCCCGTCGACCTGCGTCCAGTTCTCACCGGGCTCCGAAGAGTTCGCCGTGGATGCGGCCCTGGACGCCGGCTACCGCGTCCTGGATCTGTACCCGGATGGGCGATTCAAGACACAGGTGGTCCGGGTGCCCGGGACCCACACAGCCGCGGGACATTTGGCATGAGGACTCAGGACACCCGCATCCACGCGCTGCAGCGATGGCTGGATACCCTGCCCGGGGAATTCGAGGGTCTGCATCTGCTGCGCGCGGATGCGAGCTTTCGCCGCTATTTCCGTGCACGCCGGGACGGGATGTCGGTGGTGATCATGGACGCCCCGCCCGAACGCGAGGCGACCGGGCCCTTCGTGCGGATCGCCTGGCTTCTGGAGGATCTGGGGCTGCGCCCCCCCGGGGTACTGGAACACGATCCCGACTCGGGCTTCGTGCTGCTGGAGGACCTGGGGGACCGCACCTTCACCCGGGCCCTGGCCGAGGGGGCGGACGAATGGCCGCTGTACCGGCACGCCCTGGATACGCTGGCTACACTCCATCAGCGCTGGCCGGAAAACGGACGCGCAGATGGCATCCCTCCCTACAACCACGAGCGCCTGCTCGCAGAGACGGGCCTGTACGCGGACTGGTACTGGCCGCGATTGAACGGCCGGGCGATGCCGGAACCGATGCGCGCCGATTTCGACGCCGCGTGGCACCAGGCCCTGGATGCCCTGCCGAACCTCCCGGAAACCCTGGTGCTGCGCGATTTCCATGTCGACAACCTGATGCTGCCCCCCGGCGACAAACAGGCCTGCGCGCTGCTGGACTTTCAGGATGCGGTCATCGGCAGTCCCGCCTATGACGTGGTCTCGCTACTGGAAGACGCGCGCCGCGAGGTCTCGGCCGACACCGTCACCCACGGGCTCGAACACTATCTGTCCATGGTGGACATGCCCCGCGCGTCGTTCATGACGCACTATCGCGTGCTTGGCGTGCAGCGCACGGTGAAGATCCTGGGCATCTTCGTGCGCCTGGCCGAACGCGACGGCAAACCCCGCTATCTGGAGCACCTGCCGCGCCTGCACCGGCTACTGGAACAGGGCCTGCGTCACCCGGAGCTGGAGCCGGTCGCTCGCTGGTTCGCCGCCCACACGGACAGGGAGCACGCCTGATGCGAGCGATGATCCTGGCCGCCGGACGCGGCGAACGCATGCGCCCGCTCACCGACCATTGCCCGAAACCACTGCTCCCGGTCGCCGGGCGCCCGCTGATCGCCTATACCCTGGAACGCCTGGCCCGGGCCGGCTACCGCACGGTAGTGATCAACACCGCACACTTGGGCGAACAGATCCGCGAGACGCTGGGTGCCGAATATGCAGGCACGCGGCTGTTGTACTCCGAAGAGCCGGAGGGAGCACTGGAAACCGCGGGGGGCATTCGCCAGGCCCTGCCCATGCTGGGCGACGGGCCGTTTCTGGTGGTCAATGGCGATGTCTGGTGCGAACACCCCCTCGACCCACCCGCCGAACAGGCCCTTGCGGAAGGCGGCCGGCTCGCGCACCTGGTGCTGGTAGACAACCCGCCTCACCACCTCCGGGGCGACTTTCGGCTCTCCGGCAGGCAAGTATCACTGGATACGGGCACACCGCTGACCTTCAGCGGCATTGGCTGGTATCACCCCGCGCTGTTCGCAGGCCTGCCTGAAGGGCGCTGCCCGCTCGGTCCCCTTCTGCGCGAGGCCGTCGACCACGGTCAGGTGAGCGGGGAACACTACACGGGGGACTGGCGCGACATCGGCACGCCCGAGCGCCTCGCGGCGCTGGAGACGGACATCGACCGGCGCCGACATCACGGCTTGATGTAGGTATACCCCGCACGCTGGAGTCGGGTCAGCTCGCCAATACCCGAGGGCACACGGTCCTCGGGCTGGGCATCGTAAAGGTCGTCCAGACCGATTCCCCGCTTATCCAGCGTGTTGCCGCACACGAGAAAGCGGACATCCTGCATCTTCAGTGTATCCACCGTTGCGCGAAGGTCCGGTTCATCGTTCGCGTACTGCAACAGGTTGACCCCGCCACCGTGCATCACGACCTTGATCTCCAGGCGATCCACACCGCTCCCGTCGATATGGTTTTGCAGATTGCGCAGGGCGTTCAGGTGCAGGGCCGGATCATCGGCGTTGATGTGGTAGACCACCTGCAGTGTGTCGTCGGCATCAGCGGCAACGCCGTTTGGCTCGGGCGCAAACAACGCCCAGGTGACCCCCAGCGACAGGACGAAAAGCGCCCCGGCCAGCAGCCCGCCCCGGCGCAGGAGAAAAGAGAGGACCTTCATCGCCAACTTGGCCCGACGAGACTACCCGCGACCGGGCCGATCATACCTTGATGTAGATCCAGCCTTCGGCCTGGCGGCGCGCGGCCTCGGCCACGCCGGAATCGATTCGTTCCGCCTGCGGGAGAATGTCCACCGTACCGCCCTCCTCACGCGCCAGACGTTCGAGCGTCTGGGCACAGGCCGTGAAACGCAGGCTCGAATATTCCTGGCTCAGCGCCGCGACACGCTCGGGATAAGGAGCCCGGTCCGTGCGCAGGAAGTCCATCGCGTTGTTGTGCACCACGACCTGCACGTTCAACTCGCGACCATCGGCCGCCGCGTCGCGGTACATCGCCTCGATGTCGTCCAGCAACTCGGCCATGGATTTCGGGTCGGCCTCGTTGATATGCAGCAGGATCTGGTCGGTCTCGGTCGCCGCGATGACCTGCGGCGCGTAGCCGCCAGCATGATCGCCGCGGGCAATCAGCGCCGTCTCGCCAGCGTCACCACCGATCCAGGCGGTCGGCTCGCCGCTGCCGAGGAAGCCGGCATCGCGCGTAATCTCGTAGCCCGCCAGCGACCCCAGCACCAGCGCCACGACCCCGGCCGCCATCGACGGAAACCAATGAGAACGCGGTGCCTGCGAAATCCGACAGCGTCCGCCGGCACCGGACTGGTCCGCCGGCACGTCCTCATAGGCCATGCTGACCAGCTCCTTGAGCTGATGCATGTCACAGACCTCGCGACTCAGCCGTTCGCTGGACGAGATCAATTTCAGCGTGTTGAGGCGATCCTCGGGCGAGAATTCGCCATCGACGAACGCGTTGAGAATCTCCTCGCTGGGGCGATCCTGCGCATTGAGACGGTGTTCAGCCATGCCGATTCCTCACTACCTGAAGATGGGGTCCATCGGCCGCTTGCCCCTTGTCGGCCTGCTGCTCCAACAACACCTTTTTCAGCTGCGCCCGAGCCCGGCTCAGGCGGCTCATGACCGTCCCGATCGGTACGTCCAGCACCTCCGAGACTTCCGAATACGCAAACCCCTCCAGGTCCACGAGCGACACCACCTGTCGGTGGTCGGCGCTTAACTGCGCCATCGCGCGGTGGACATCCGACACCATCCGGTTGCGTTCGGTCTGCATCTCCGGACAGTCCTCGCAGGGCAGCTCCATGCTGTCCACATCCACCGTGTCCTTCTGTCGTCTCCCCCAGTCCCGGTAACAGTTGGTCATGATGCGGAACACCCAGGCCTTCAGGGCGCTCTCGTCCTGCAGCGACTTCAGCCGCGTCAGGGCCTTCATCATCGCTTCCTGCACCAGGTCATCGGCCAGCGCGGCGTCGTGACACCAGGCAAATGCCATGCGGTACATCTGCGGTCGAAGGTCACAGACCTTCTGACGCAGCCGCCTCTGCGCGAACCAGGTCGCCATGTTGTATTTCCTCCATCCGCAGGGCCGTACGTGCGGCCTTGCTTGTTCTTGTACCTTGTAGGACGCTACCCAACGCAGCGCTATTCCGGACCACACAGCCTCCCCTTTGTGGACTGTGTCCCGAACCCCAGCTTCAGGATACCCAATGCCCTTCGATCCGCAACAACTGGAAGATTCTTTTGCGTTCGACCCAGAGACCACAAGCGATCTGCGTGAACGCTGGTCGCGCCTGATCACCAATGCCGTCTGGGGCGATTTGAAGACCGGAACCATCGGTGCCGTGCCACGCCTGCGCAAACGCCTGCTGGAGCTGGGCGAAAACCTGCGATCGCTGCTGTCCGACCGCGCCTGGATCCCGCACGAGCGCGAACGCGTGAAGGGGGCGATGGCCGCCGCACTCAACCTGCGCGACAGCCTGCAACAGACCGACCGCGCGGCGAAACTGCTGAACGGTGGCGAGGATTTCGCGGCCTTCGAGTCCGACTACCTGGCGTTTCGCAAGGTGCTACTGACCTTCCTCGAAAAGCACGAACAGGCCTGGGGCGATCTCCTCGAAAGCCTCTACGACGACGCGCCGGACGAGGACTGATCTTGGGCCAGGAGATCGCCGACGAGCACTTCGACGCGCAGGACTTCGAGCGGTTTCGCACTGCCCTGGTTCGTGAGACGGCGCTGCTGCACGAGTGGCTGGACCAACAGGCGGATAGTCCCGAAGCCCCGCCACGGCTCGGGTTCGAAATCGAAGCCTGGCTTTGCGACACCGCCGGGAGGCCCCTCCCCGTCAATCAGGGAGTCCTGGAGTCCATGGACAGCCCCCTGGCCACTCTGGAGCTCGCGCGGTTCAACCTCGAACTCAACTCATCGGTCTTCCGTGTGGGCCCCGGGTGTTTTGCAGCCATCTTTTCGGAATTGAACGAGACCCTGCGACAGGCGCGCCGCGCCGCCCGCCACCAGCATGCCGAGTTGTTGATGGCGGGCACGCTCCCGACCCTCCAGCCAGAGGACCTCGGCCTGCATCACATGTCGCCCCAGGCGCGTTACCGTGCCCTGAACGCGGCCGTACTGGAACAGCGGGCCCAACGGCCACTCAAGCTCGACATCGTCGGTCGCGAGCACCTGCAGCACGTTCATTGCGACGTGATGCTGGAGGCCCTGGCCACCTCGTTCCAGGTCCACACGGAGACCCGCCCGGCGATTGCCCACCGCGCCTACAACGCGAGCCTGGTGGCCAGCGCGCCCGTACTGGCTGCGGCCGGCAACACCCCGTTTGTGTTCGGGCACGACCTGTGGTGCGAGAGCCGTATCCCGGTGTTCGAGCAGTCGGTCGAGGTCGGCGGCTTCGCCGACAGCGCCCGCGGGCCGATCCGGCGTGTGACCTTTGGCACCGGCTACCTGCACCGCTCGATTGGCGAACTCTTTACCGAGAACCTGGAGCACTTTCCGGTGCTGCTGCCGGCGCAGCTGGATGCGCCACCCCGCGAACTGTGTCATGTAGCTCTGCACAACGGGACCATCTGGCGCTGGAACCGTCCCATCGTGGGTGTCGACGAACGCGGTCGACGTAACCTGCGCCTAGAGTTCCGCTGCCTGCCAGCCGGCCCGACCCTGATCGACATGCTGGCGAACACAGCGTTTGCGATGGGGCTCACCGAGCACCTGATTCACGAATCGGCCGACGGGACACTGGACACACCCTTCTCGGAGGCACGCGACAACTTCTACAATGCCGCGCGCTACGGGCTGGATTCCCGGCTACGCTGGGGGCACGCAGAGCCGGAACCGGCCCCCCGCCTGATCCGGCGGCAGCTCCTGCCCCGGGCCGCCGCGGGTCTGGACCACCTGGGTGTGGATCCGGCCGAGGCCAACAGTCTGCTCGGGATTATCGCGGCGCGCACCGCGGCGCGGCAGACCGGAGCGCAATGGCAACGCGACTGGGTGGAACGCCATGGACGCGACTGGGCCGGCCTCGTGCGCGCCTATCGCGGCTGGCAGAACACCGGCTCGCCGGTCCACACCTGGGGGCTCTGATTCGAACCATGAACACGACCCTGCACGAACTGCACGAACTGCCCGAGGGCTTTCTCGACACCACCCCGGAGAACCTGCACGAGTGCGTACCGGAGCCCACCCTGATTCACCTAGAGGGCCAACGGTCGCCGGCGGTAGCAGTCGTCCTGCTGCTGCATGGGAACGAGCCCGTGGGCCTGCAGGCGATCCAGCGGCTGTTGCGACACTACACCGGGAAGCCCCTCCCGCGGGCACTGACGCTGATCATCGGCAACCCGCGCGCCGCGGCCGTCAACCAGCGCCACCTCGACGAGCAGCCGGATTTCAATCGCATCTGGCCCGGCACAGAGCAGCCGGGGTCGCCGGAGGCCGATCGATTGGCCGAGGTCTGCCGCCGCCTGGAGCGGCACGGCCTGTTCGCCGCGGTCGACCTGCACAACAACACCGGACGCAACCCGCATTACGCCTGCATCAACCGCCTGGATCCGGCATTCATGAACCTGGCGGCACTGTTCAGCCGCACGGTGGTCTATTTCACGCGCCCGCGAGGTGTGGCCTCGATGGCCCTGGCAAGCATTGCCCCCTCGGTCACGCTGGAGTGCGGCCCGCCCAATGACGAATCGGGCATCCAGCACGCTTGCGAGATGCTGGACGCAGTGCTGCACCTGGATCATTTCCCGGAACAGCCGCCGCGCGCTGGCGACATCGAAATCTTCCACACCGTGGCCCAGGTACGCGTGCGGCCCGGGCTGCAGGCCGGGCTGGACGCGCAGCACGATGTCCGGCTCGAACCCGACCTGGACCGCCTGAACTTCCAGCTCCTGCCGGCCCGCTCGACACTGGTGCGTATCCGTCCGGAGGTGGACAGCCCACTGGTGGCGATCGCCGAGGATGGACGCGAAGTGACAGCGGAATATCTGGAAACCCGCGGCGACGAGATCCGGCTCAAGCGCGCAGCGATGCCGTCGATGTTGACGCTGGACACACGAGTGATCGCGCAGGACTGCCTGTGCTATCTGATGGAACCGCTGGCCCTGCCCTGAGACTTTGGGTCGCCCCTGGCACTTCCCGGGGCGACCCGCTTGGCGCTACTTCTTGCTGCTGGCCCGGCGCTTGGCCGCGGTGGTGCCGGTCTTGCCATCGTTCAGGCTGATGATCTGCGTCTTGCTGGTGCGATGGCGGTAGATCTCGCGCAGGTAGCGAATCGCCTGTTTGACGTTCTCGCGGCTAAGACGGATGTCGTTGATCGAGACAAAGCTTTTCTCGTCGCTGCACATCTCGCGATACTTCTTCTCGTACATCGGCTTGATCGCGTACCAGTTGGTATCGAGGATGCGCGTCGGGTTCTCGAACTCATTGAGCATTTCGTCCACGCGCTGCTCGTCGAATTCCTCCGCCCGGATCAGATCCAGCACCGCATGGTCGAGGGTGTCGTCGAAGCGTGTCTTGTCATTGGCGAAGCAGCGCTTGATGTAGGCCACGAACAGGGTCAGGAAGTCGTCCGACAGGCAGGGGCTCTTCACCACCAGGGTCGTCAGCGACAGGTTGGCCGAGGCCCCGATGACCAGGGCATAACGCTTGAGCGTGGTGTTCGGGAACAGCCCGTTCAGGTGCGTCTTCAGCCGGTTCAGGTCCATGTAGGACAGCTTGTAGTCCTTCGGCAACGACAGGATCGTGACGATGGACGAGCAATTCTTGAAGAAGTGCAGGTCGCGCAGGTGGACCGCGTCCATGCTCGATTCCTTGTACTTCTTCAAGGCTTCGCGGTAGCGCGGCGCATCGATCGGCAGCAGGCTGATGCCCTCGATCGCCTCGGTCTGCTTGTTGAAGTGCGGCAGATCGATGGACCGATAAAACAGATCGTCGATATCCAGCGGACCCTGCCCGACCGGGGCGTGCTCGCCAGTGGCCACCTCGGACTCCGCATAGGCCACGGCGACCGGCCCCGCAAGACTCATGAACAGATCGTTCGCATCGAGGCGAATGGTCTCGCCAATGTCGACCCCCGCGCGGCGGAAATAGTCCTCGTCGTAGTCCGTGGTAACCGCCTGCGCGGTCAGGATGTTGAAGATCTGCTGGGAGATGTACTGGTTGGCGTACTTCTCCATGGCGTTGACGTCGACATTGCGGATATTGCCGTCGTCGGTCTCCTCCGCGTAGCGCATGATGTCGTTGGAGATCAGCATCATCGCGTTCCAGGGACGGATACGATGCATCATGTCCTCATCGCGGGTCTCCTCGGCCTCGAAGTTGTAGGAGAAGTCCCATTCCTCCGCGAGATACTTGCACAGCAAGCGCCCGGCATTGATGTGCAGCGCCTCGGACATCTCCACCCGGTTGTCCTGGATGTTCGGCAGGATGCAGATACCGGCGGCAAAGATCGGCTCGAACACGAACGAGTGGTCACGATTGGCCTTGTCGCGCTTTTCCAGCTTCGGGTCGAAGGTCTTGCGCATGTAGGAGTACTGCTGCGCCAGCCCGAATTCGGAGGCCATGCCGGAGCCCGTACCCCCGCCCGCGCTGAAGATGTAGAAGTACAGCCGCGACTGGTTGGCCTTGATGCCACAGGAGTCGATCAGATAGGAGTGGATGAACTTCCAGTCCTCGTTGGAAAACTGATCGGTGTCCTTGTTCAGGATGATGCGCGCAAGGTACTGGCCCAGGATAGGCGCGTTACCGGCCCCACCGGCATGCACCTCGGACAGATCCATGATCTTCATCTTGTTGTAGTTGTCGATGAAGTTGTCCTGCCCGGCACGGCTGGAGAAGCGGATGCGTCCCTCGATGTCCTTGTCCAGATCGCCCAGCATCACCATCGGTTCGATCAGGAACACCGGCTTCACCGCATTGGACGGCGGCAGGTTCAGGCTCTTGCGAATCCAGCGCAGCGGCCGCATTTCCTTCTCGCGCCCGCCATTTTCCTCGTTGTCCAGCTCGCGCATGTATTCCGAGCGAGCACTGTGGACCAGAGCAGCGACATCCAGGGCCACATTGGAGCCACACCGCCCGACACCGATCAGACACACCGACGGGAAACACTGCTGCTTGTGCTCGTCTGCTGCGCCTCCCTTGGTCAGCCGCGGGAAGACCGTGCTACGCAGGTGGTCGAGATTCTCGAGGATTCGGTCGAGGTCGCGCTCGGTAAAGTAGTGTGGCTCCGTGCGCTCCTGGGTCGTGCGCATCGAGGCTCGGCCGCCGCCGGCGGCCGGCATGGCCGTGCGCGGTCGGACAGGCATGGCTCCCCCTCCTTCACCCATTGCGTTGTCCGTGTCTTCGGACGGGGTCTCCGGCGCGGTATCGCTGGGCCTGGATGTGGACATGCCTGTACTCCTGTATGAATCACCAAGAATGAGTGCTGGTTCCTTGCGCCTCGCACTAAAGCATGGCAGACGCGGGGTTTCAACCAGACAGGAGTGACAGGGCCGCCGATGAGCGGCGGCGGTGCTTCAGACGAGGCAAAGGGGCTCTCCCGGCGGAAGGAGACTCATACCAAAGGATGGCGATACGATCGGATCGACGCGCCAGAAAACTCAGTCTTCGCGTTCGACGCGCTCGAGCAGCTGCTGGACGTGATCGCCCTTGCGGTAGTTCGGCAATTCGCGCTGCATGTCGGCCAATGCCTTCTCGCGCGCCTGCTCGCTGTCGTACCAGCGATAGGACTCCCAGTCGGGGCCCAGCAGATGCGGCATGGACATGGTGCTGCCTTCCGGCAGGCGGATGCGGATTCCGAAACGTTTCATGGAGTTCGTCCGAGGTTGGTCCCAATGAGCCGGGCCGGCCGAGGCGCAGTCTAGCGGAGCCCCGGATGACCAGCAACAAGCCCGCCCACAGCCCGGGAACGAAAAAAGGGCTGCCTGGGCAGCCCTTTCATGAAGACGGTGGTGGCTACGCCCTGATTCGAACAGGGGACCCCATCATTATGAGTGATGTGCTCTAACCAGCTGAGCTACGTAGCCACGCGGGCTGCGAATTCTCCGGAGCTGTCCGCACAAAGTCAAGTTGATGCGCGACGCAGGTCAGATCTGCAAACGCGCGACAACCCGCCCGTTCTTCAGGTGTTCCTCGAGGATCTCGTCGATATCGTGCTCGTCGTGGTAGGTGTACCAGACCCCCTCCGGGTAGACGACGGCGATCGGCCCTTCATTGCATCGGTCCAGACAGCCAGCCGTGTTGACCCGAACCTGCCCCTTACCGTGGATTCCCATCGCCTTTGCGCGATCCTTCGCATAGGCGCGCATCTCGGTCGCCCCATGGTCCTCGCAGCAATTGCCGTCCTCGCGACAGTTGGTACAAAAGAAGATGTGGCGTTCGTAGTAGCCCATCGTGTGCTCCGTCATTCGATCAGCGCATGATAACGCGGGGCGCGGAAGATCCGGTTAGTGGAAGCGATAGACCAGTGTGACATCGGTGATGGTGTCGGTGTTTTCGGTGCCTGGTTCAACGTCGGTGTTGTGCTTCACCGTAAAGCTGGTGCGTAGCGCCAGGCGACTGGTCATGTCCGCGGTGAGCGAAAGGATGTTTTCGATCTCGGTGTTGTCCGAACCATAAAGGATTAGCAGCTCGTCGGTCAGGCGCGCGTTTTCGGAGAGATCCCAACGGAAGTTGCCACCAAAGCGTGCGACCGGCTCGCGCTCTCTGCCGCCTTCGGTACGCTTCCGATACTGCCGCATACCCCCGCCGGCTTCGGCATCCAGCTTGACCGTTTCGCGATCCACCAGGCGACGACCATAGCCGGTGGTCAACGAGCCCTGATACACATAGCTGCTGAATCGGTCGCGCTCGTAGCGCGCCGCACCGAACAGATAGTCATGCTCACCCAGCTTGCGATCCAGTTGGTAACTCCCGACATAGCGCTCCCCCGTGGTGTCGTCATCCTCCTCGTGGTAGTAGCCGTCCAGACGCAGGCGGTTACGCCACTCCTCGCTCGTGTGCTGCGAACGGAAGCGCGCGTGGGCCTTGGTGGAATCGGTGTTGCCGGTGGTCTTGGAGGCCCCGAGCTCGATGCTGGTTTCCCAGCCCTCTGCGTCCCAGGCGACGGCTGGCAGGGCTGGTATGCTGACCAGCATGAACAGGGCAAGCGAGGAACGAACTGGGCGGGACGAACGCAGCATGGAAGACCTCCCGAGGCAGAGTAATTGGGGCGAAACCCTAGCAAAGCCCCTCGGTTCTTCGGACCAACCGCCACGGTTTCAGGGTCTTTCCGCAGCCGATCAGTGCGTGCACTGCGGACTGTGCCTGCCGCACTGCCCCACCTATGCCTGGCACCGGGTCGAAGGGGATTCGCCGCGCGGGCGCCTGACCCTGATGCAGGGGCTGGCCCAGGGCCGGCTGGAGCCACAATCATCCCGCCTGCGCGAGCACCTGGAGGGCTGCCTCGGCTGCCGCAGCTGCGAGGTCGTCTGTCCGGCACGTGTCCCGTTCGGCGCATTGATGGATCGCGCACGCGAGATCCTTGAGGACCACCCACCGAAGCCCCGCCCCGGCAGTCTCAGATTGCGACAGTCCCTGCAGACCGCTGCCCTGCGCCATGGGCCGCTGCGTGCCCTCGGGGGCGTGACCGCCCGCGTCGCCCGCAAGACCGGGGTGCAACGCTGGCTGCGCTCCGGCCAGCCGCTGTGGCGCATCCTGGACCATACCCGTGCCTCGCTGGCACCGGCGCCGCAGCTGACGGGCACCGTCGCCCCGGAGCACGCCGATGCCCTGCTGTTTATCGGGTGCATGGATCGCTTCTTTACCGGACCGGACCTAGAGGCCGCGCTCGCCGTACTGCAACAACGCGGATTCCGGATCGCAGTGCCGCGCGGACAGGTCTGTTGCGGGGCACTGGAACAGCATGGCGGGCGGCCACAGGCGGCACGCACCCTGCAACAGCGCAATCAGGAGATCCTGGACGGCGAGGCCCCGGTGATCACCCTGGACAGTGGGTGCGAGGCCACGCTGAGCGAAATCCCCGAAGGCGACCTGGGCCGCCGCAGCGTCAGCCTGACTCGGTTTCTGAGCGAACACCTGGCGGCCGAGTCCACTCCCCCGTCCTGGCTCGACACCCCCGTCCGCGTCGCGCTGCACTTCCCCTGCACCCTGCGCAATGTCACCCGCGAGGCTCGCGAGCTGACCGCACTGCTGCAACGACTGCCGGGCATCATTCTGACCGACGTATCCGATGCCCCGAACTGCTGCGGCGCCGGTGGCACCGCGATGCTTGCGCTTCCCGAGATGTCCGACGGGCTGGGCACGGCCACCCTGGATGCGCTGACCGCCGATACCCCCGATGTGATCGTGAGTGCAAATGTCGGCTGCAGCGTCCACCTGCGCGCCCTGGCCGAAGATCGCGGGGGGCCGCCCGTCCTCTCGCCGGCCCGCTTTCTCGCCAGCCGGCTAAACTCCAGCGCCTCTACGACCTGACGACCGCAATCGCTTGCGTTAGGCTTGAATCATTCCCTGCGAAACGGGCACCACCATGCGCAAACTCAGCCCCCTGGATCACCTGATCGGTCAGGCCGATGCCTTCGTCAAGGTCGTGGCCGGCCATGCCCGTTCCACCGGACGCCCGTCGCCCGGGGGCGATGACTGGCCGCACCTGAAAGAGGACGACCGCCGGCTGTCGACGCGCCTGATGCGCGTCAACCATGCCGGCGAAGTTGCCGCCCAGGGGCTGTACCAGGGCCAGATGCTGACCGCGCGCAATCCGCAGATCCGCGCACACCTGGATCAGGCCTCACGCGAGGAGGGCGATCACCTGCACTGGTGTGCCCAGCGGGTACACGAACTGGGCGGCCGCACCAGCCTGCTGGGACCGTTCTGGTATATCGGAGCGTTCGGGTTCGGGGCCGTGGCGGGCTTGGCTGGGGATGCCCGGAGCCTGGGCTTTATTGACGAAACCGAGCGCCAGGTCGAGCGCCACCTCGACCGCCACCTGGAGCGCCTGCCCAAAAGCGACGAGACCTCCGCGCGCATCCTCGAGCAGATGAAACAGGACGAGGTGGAACACGGTGCACACGCGATGGCGCTCGGCGGCAAGCCGCCTCCCTGGCCGGTACGCAATGTCCTGATGCCACTCACCTCGGGCGTGATGACGCGTACTGCCTACTGGCTGTGACCCGTCCTGGAGGGTCTTAAGACTCCCCCTCTCCTCCCGGGATATCGCAGCGGTTGGGCAGATCGAAGTGCTCGATGCCCTCCAGGATGCCGCGCGCATAGGTGGCGTCGGCGAAATAGATGCGTTGGAAGCCCCGCAGTCCCTCCAGCTCCGGCTGATGATTCCCGACCACGACCCCGAGCAGGCGACCGCGCAGCATGTCCTCGTCGTTGCCGGAGTCCCCGGCCACCAGCACATGCTCCAGCGGGATGCCCCACTTGTCGGACAAGTAACGCACCGCAAGCCCCTTGGAGGCCCGTACCGGCAGCAGGTCCAGATAGCGCTTGTGCGAATAGATCACGCGGGCGTGCAGGTCTTCGCGATACAGGCGGGTCTCGATGTTCTCGGCCTCCAGCTCCCCCGGGGGATCCACGAAGAAACTCACCTTGAACGCCCGCTGATCCTCCGACGGCTGCAACTCCAGCCCGGGCACCTTCAGCAGGCATTCGCGCAGGCGATCGGGTTCCCAGCGATGGCTGATATGACGCGACCAGCCCCGGTCCTCGGTGCGGTCCGCACCGTAGTGGATCTCGCTGCCCACCGAGGTGATCCAGACATCCGGCGCGGGTACGCCGTGTTCGTCCAGCACCGCTGCGGCCGAGTCCAGTCGGCGCCCGGTCGCAATGCCGAAGACCACCTGCTTGCGATGGCGCTTGAGCCAGGCGACAAAGGCCCGCGTGGCCTTGTTGTCACCCAGCAGGGTGTTATCGATGTCCGTGATCACCGCGCGATCGGCCTTGGCCAGTCGGCCCGAGGTCGAGCGCTGTTCGCGCCGTGTCTGACGCACCTCCTTGCTGAGCGCCTTGACCCGCTTGACATACTTCTCGGCGTGCCCGTCCCAGGAGTAGTGCTGGCGCACACCCTTCAGGCCCGCCCGCGAATAGCGCTGCCAGCGCGGACGATCCGCGAGGAGGCCCTGGATCGCGTCGGCGATCCCTTCCGGGTCCAGCGGGTCGACCAGCAATCCGTTGTGGCAACGCGAGATGATCTCCTCGGGGCCGCCGTCGTTGGTGGCGACGATCGGGGCACCGCTGGCCGCGGCCTCGATCAGGGTCAGGCCGAACGGTTCGGTCAGAGCAGGGTTGACGAACACGCCCTTGCTGGATGCGACCAGGCGGTAGAGGTCGGGCACGTCCTCCGGGCTGTGGTGTTTCGGGTAGGCCACCCGGCCGTAGAGATCATGGCGATCGATGCGCAGCAGCAAATCCGTCAGAACGTCGCGCGCACCCTTGTCGAGGTCGCGGATGTCATCGCGATTGCCAGCCACGATCACCAGGTTGGCGTTCTCCTGCAGCCATTCATTACCAGCATAGGCCTCGACCAGTGCACGGATATTCTTGCGTTCGTCGGCCCTGGAGAGCGCCATGATCAAAGGGCGATCGGGTTTTTGCAGGAAACGCCGGATCTCGGGCCAGATCGGCGGCTTCCTGTCGCCGCGCTTCGGCGGTCGGAAGCGCTCCAGGTCCGTGCCCGGCGGGATGACGTCCATACGCTCGGGCTGGTAGTTGTCGTAGGTCGCGTACTGCTCCCCGATCTCCTGGCGCGTACTGGCGATCACCCGGTGGGCATGGGCCAGGGCCTCTTCCTCGGCGTGGATGCGAGTGGCGATGTTGTAGCGCGACTCGATGTCGTCGTCGGACATCCCGCCCTCGCGCAGTCGCTCGCGCTTGACCCGCCCCAGGGAATGCCCGGTCTGGAGCATCGGTGCACCCAGCAGGTTGGACAGGCGCACCGCGACATGCCCGGCATCGGCATAGTGCCCGTGAATCACGTCCGGGCGCAGCCCGACCTCGCGGATGTGCCCGAGGGCGTTGTCGGCAAAACAGTCGAGATACGGCCAGAGCTTTTCCTTGCGCAGGTAGCGCCTGGGACCGCAGTCCAGGCGTACGACAAAAGCCCCGTCGCCCAGCGGCTCCTCGCGCTGGGCATAGTCCTCGGCAACCCGGCTGTCGACAATACGCCGTGTCAGCAGGTCGACCCGCCCCACCTGCGGGTGTCGCGCCAGCGCCCGTGCCAGCTCCACCACATAGAGCGTCTGCCCGCCGGTGTCGGCGTCACGCCCGAGCTCCAGATCCCGCCCCCGGATCAAACCATGGACACTGACCAGGACGAGGTACAGGCCCTCGCCATCCCGGGCCTTGCTCTGGGTCTTTTTCATGAATGCATACGCCTCATGGCAGTTCGGGTTCCGGGCTGTCGAACAGGCTCATGTTCTCGGGGTTGTCGAGCAGGGCCTGCGATACCAGCACGGCAGTGGCCGACCAGGTCTGCTGATAGTTTGCGCGACGACCAATCAGACGACCGTGACGGCCATCGTAGTATTCCGGCCAGTCGTCGCGATGCAGGCGTTCGGCCGCCACCGCGTGCACGCTGCGCGCCAGATCCGGGCGCCCGACCCGGAGCGCGGCACCGGTGAACGCCCACAGCAATGCCGGCCAGTTGCCCCCATTGTGATAGGACCATGGCGTGTTCTTGGGATCGGAGCCGGTCAGCAGGCGCCATTCCTCGCCGCTCATCGCCGGGTAGCAGATCTTCACCGGCATGGTCCCGATCAGATCCTCGAAGCGCTGCTCGAAGGTCTGCATGATCGAACGGGATTCCTGCTCGTCGGCCAGGCCGAAAAGGACCGCCAGCAGGTTGCCAAAGCTGAAGAAGCGAAAATCCATACGCCCCGGGCCAAGGTTGCCGACCAGGTACCCGCTCTCCGACGGCAGCCAGTCCACCAGCCAGTCGGGGATGCTCTCGGGATAGATGTTCAACGCATTCTCCGACTCGTGGCCGAAGTGCTCGGTGCGGTAGCGGTGGATGTGATTCAGGCGCTCAAGATCCAGCCAGTAGTAGTGGCGGATGTAATCGGACAGTTGCCGGGTACGGATCGCGGACTGCGCGCACAGCTGCTCGGAGTCGGCATCGCAGGGCTCGAGCATCGCCAGCGAGGCCTTCAGCATGCCGTAGAAGAGCGCCTGGATCTCCAGCGGGTGACCGAACACGCCCATGCGCCGGTCGATCATGAAGCTGCCGTCCGGCACCAGCAGGGTCGGGAAGACCTCGAAACGGTCCTGCAGGCAGATGCTGAGGATCAGCCGGATGCCGCGCTGCACATCCTGGCTCTTGATGAAGTCGTGATCTCCGGTGCGGTTCTGGTAGGCGCGCAGCAACAGCACCCACCACATCATCGAATCCACCGGGGCCACACGGCCGATCGCGCGGTCACCAAAGTCGGCCGCCAGCCCCTCGCGACCATTCTCGTCGGTAAACACGCGAAAGCTCGCCGGCATCACGCGCGGCAGGCGGCGGTGACCTTCGATCTCTTCCTGGGTATCGCGGATCTGCAGGATCAGCGACAGAAACTCGCGCACGACCTCGGGCTCGTCGTTCAGCAGATAGACAAGCCCGGAGGGCACGAAATCGCGGATGAAGCAGTCGGCGTAGTTCTCGGCCGGGGCGCGGGCATCCAGGCTGGCGACCGTGCCGACCGTCCGGCTCTGGTAGCGGACCTCGGCATCGCGCAGCAACTGGAACGCCGCCTCCAGCGTCGGGTTGCGGGCATCAGGTGGAAGCTGGTTCATGCCCTCGAGTCTATGTAAACGCGTGCGCTTGTGCACGCACCCCCTCCCCTTGGGTTAGTACCAGTAAACTACATGACGCTTGCATCATTAAAAAGAAAGTGATTAATTACTTGCATGAAACGCAAGTCCGGCGAAGAACGACGCGAAGAGATCGTTCAGGCACTGCTTGACCTGACGGCCGAACACGGTGCCCGGGATGTCTCCACTCAGGACATTGCCGATCGGGTCGGGATCGCACAGCCCACGATTTTCCGCCACTTCCCGAACCGCGATGCGATCTTCCGCGCAGCACTGGACTCTATCGGCCGCAAGCTCCTGGACGTACTTACGCCGATGTTCTCCGGACGGGGATCGGCAGATGCCCGCCTGCACAAACTCTTGGCCCGGCAATTGCGATTCATCAGCCGCCGCAAGGGGCTGCCCCGCTTGATCTTCTCCGAACGACTGCATCGGGAAGATCCCGAATTGAAGGCCGTGGTCCGCGACATCATCGATCGCTACACCTCCCGTCTGGAAGAGTTGCTCCGGGAAGGGATCAGCCAGGGATGCTTTCGTCAAGACCTGCAACCGGCCGAAACCGCTCGCCTGATCGTGGCGATGATCCAGGGTCTGGTCATGCGCTGGTCGCTCTCCGACTTCGAGTTTCCGCTTGACCAGCAGGGTGAGGTGCTGTGGCGCTTGCTGGAACCGGCATTGCGCACACCGGAGCCCCGGCCTCCACGAGGCTCGACCCGCACCTGAATACACCCGACCAACCCCGAGGAGTCTGGATATGTCCCATACCCGTGCTGTAACCCTTACTGCCCTAGTCGTCGCCGCCCTCGCCATGCCGCTGGCCAGCACTGCGGCGGCCGAGACCTTTCAATCCGTGATGCAAGGGCTCGCGGACGACATGAACCGGGTGCAATCCGCGCTGTTCGTCGAGGACTTCGCTACCGTCACCGAGGCAGCCGAGGCGATCGCAGACCACCCGAAACCCTCGCTCGGCGAGCGACGGCGTGTCCTGTCGGCCGTTGGCAACCGGGTCAGTGAGTTCCGCGGGATGGATCAGCAGGTGCACGACACCGCCGAACAGCTCGCCGATGCAGCGCGGGAGCAGGACCTGGACAGGGCCATCCGCTACCACGGCAGACTGGTGACCGAATGCATCGCTTGCCACAGCGCATTCCGCGACAAGGTGAGCAGCGGCCTGTCACGCCTGTCGCCGGATAACGCCCCGGAACGCTGAGCGGGACATGAAGGCCTCCCGCGCCGTATGCCGTCGCCGCGTTCTGCGGCGGACCCTGGGCCTCCTCGCGCTGGGCGGGGTGGCAATCGTGACCGTCTGGAGCGCGACGGACCGGCTGTCGGAACGGTTTTCTCCCGAGGCTGCGCGCGCGGCGCCACCACCGGCCGTGACCACAATCTCCGCAGAACCCACGGGAGTCACACTCTACAGCGCTGCCTATCGGGGCAGCATCGAGACCCGCGACGAAACCACCGTCTCGGCAAGAGTCACCGCCCGGGTGCTTGAAAGCCACCTGAACGCCGGGGACTGGGTCGAGGAGGATGAAGTCCTGGTGCGCATGGACACCGACGAGACGCGCCTGGAGGTCCAGCAGCGCGAGGCCGCCGAACAGCGCCTGGACGGAGAACGCGCCACCGCCCAGCGCAACCTCGATCGCCAGCAGGACCTCTTTTCCCGGGATCTGATTCCGGAAAGTGAAATCGACGACGCTCGCCAGCGCGTCGCCACACTGGAGGCCCAACTCCGCGAAAACCGGTCAGCACTGGAACTGGCCCGCAAACGCCTGGAGTACACAACGGAGCGGGCCCCCTTCACCGCCCAGGTTCGGCGCACGCATGTCCGCCCTGGCGATCTCGCGGCTTCGGGACAGCCCTTGATCGAACTGGTGGGCCTCGCGGATCTGCATGCGGTTCTGCGCGTGCCGGAGCGCGACACCTTGCTACTCAAGCCGGGTCTGGACGTCGAGTTGACCATCCCCGCGCTGGATCATGCCGTCACGTCCCGGCTTGACCGGGTCTACCCCACGCTGGACACCAACCGGCGTAGCGGGAGCTTTGAGACGAGGTTACCCGAACCACCGGAGGCCCTGCGCCCCGGCATGGCCGTACAAGCACGGGTCGTCCTAGAACATCTGGACCACGCCATCCGGGTACCGGCCCATGCCATCTGGAGCGACGCCAAGGGCCAATGGGTCTATCGGCTGGAAGACGGACGCGCCTACCACACGGACGTGGTGACACGGTCCTTGCCGAATGGAGAACGGGCGATTCTCGAGGGCGTCGAGCCCGGTGACCGCATCATCGTGACCCCGGATCGCCGGATCCAGGACGGGATGCCCGTGCACGCCGTGGACGACAGCCCCCGATGACCTGGGTCGAAGGCCTCCTGCGGTATCGGCACACAGTGCTGGCCCTTCTGGCTGCCGTTCTGATCCTGGGCCTGCAGGCGCGCTTCGACTTGCCCGTCCAGCTCTTTCCCGACACCGACCCGCCGACCGTCACGGTCATCACGGAATACCCCGGCATGGCGGCCCTGGATGTCGATCGTGAACTCACACGCCTGCTGGAGGAGGAGTTTGCCAGCCTCGACGGCGTCACCCGGATCAGCTCCTCTAGCCAGACCGGGCTGTCCGTGGCACGGGTGGAATTCGACTACGGCATCACTAGCGCTTTTGCCGCCGTGGACGTCCAGAACGCCGTCGGCCGGTTGCGCCCGGACCTGCCCGCCACCATCGAAGAACCGCAGATCCTGGAGTTCTCCACCGCCGACAAGCCAATCGTCACCATCGCCTTGACCAGCGACATCCTGACGCTCGACGCGATCCGCGAGCAGGCCGACAACGCGATACGGGAACGGCTCGAATGGGTCCCCGGCGTCGCCGCGATCGACGTGGTCGGCGGGCACAAGAGGGAACTTCATGTTGCGCTCGATCCCGAGCGCACCGAGGCCCTCGGGATCGACATGCCCCAGGTACTGGAGGCCCTCGACGACTGGAATCTCATGGCGCCGGGCGGTCGTGTCCGCATCGGTGAACTCGAGAGTGTGGTGCGGTTCGATGCGCCGCTGCGAAGCGAGGCCGATGCACGCGAGATCATCCTCGTCGCGGACGGCGATACGCGTGTGCGCCTGGGCGATATCGCCCGAGTCCGTCTGGAGCCCGGCGAGCCCCGCTCGGCCTACCGTCATGACGGCCAGGCAGCGATCGCCGTGCAGGTGCTGCGGCGGGACGATGCCAACACGGTGGAGGTGGCCGCACGGGTGCGCGAGGCGCTGGAACCCCTGCGCGATGCCACGCCCGAGCTGAATATCGTCGTCGCCGACGATGATTCGGTGTTCACCGAGAAAGTGATCGCCGACATGACCCAAACTGTGATGATCGCCATCGCCCTGACGATGGTGATCGTCCTGCTTTTTCTCGCCGATCTGCGTCAGGCCGGGATCATCGCCCTCTCCATTCCGGCGGCGTTCCTGGCGACCTTCGGCCTGATGCAACTGGCCGGCCTGGATCTGAACATGGTCACCATGTCGGCGCTGATCCTGGCGATCGGCCTGCTGGTCGATGACGGCATCGTGATCCTCGAGAACATCCACCGTCACCTGGACGAAGAGGGCCATCCCCCGCGCCAAGCGGCCATCCAGGGGGTCGGCGAGGTCTTCGGCGCCAAGTTGGGCGGCACCCTGACCACCCTCGGCGTACTGCTGCCCCTGGCATTCATGGGCGGCTTTATCGGAGAGCTGTTCCGGCCCCTCGCGCTGACCCTGGCCTTCGCCCTGAGCGCATCATTCCTGATGGCCGTCACCCTGATCCCGCTGCTGGCCACTTATTGGTTGCGGCCGGCCAACTCCACCGCCACCCCGCGCTGGCGGGAGACCCTGGAGGCACCGGCACGCGGCGTCCGTCACCTCTATCTGGACGTGCTTACCCTGGCGCTACAGCGTCCGCTGGCGACGCTGGTGGTGGCGGTCATGCTACTGGCCCTCAGCCTGGGCATGCTCCGCATGACTGGGAGCGAGATGCTGCCGCGTTTCGACTCGGGCAGTTTCCAGGTTCTGGTCGACATGGCGCCGGGCACCCGGCTCGAGACCACGCTGGAAACGCTGGAACCCGTCGAGCGGTATCTGGCCGAACACGAATACGTCGTGGATGTCAGCAGCCAGTTCGGCCACGAAGCCGGCGCCCGCTCCATGGGCGACCGCGGCGCCATGGGCGTCAATCAGGCCGAAATCACGGTAACGCTGGTGCCGCGCACGCAACGCCCCCTCACACAGTGGGAGATCATGGACGACGTGCGCCAGCGCCTGGAGGCCACCCCGGGCGTAACCCTGGCCGTACCCCGGGAACTCGGCGGCACCGCGCGCTCGTCAACCGCCGCCCCGATTATCGCCCGGATCAGGGGCGAGCAGGCGCAAAGCCTAGACCGCACGGCGAGCGAACTACTGGACCATCTTGCCGGCATCCCCGGGATCACCGACCTGTACAAGGACTGGGCCCTCGACACGCCCGAGGTGCGCGTCCGTGTCGACCATGACCGGGCAGCCGAGCTCGGTCTGACCGGGGCCGGGCTCGCGCGCTCGGTCCACCAGGCCATGGACGGCGCCGTGGCCACACGCTTCCGCCAGCCACCAAAGCGGGACCTGGACGTAGTCGTGCGCTACCAAGCCTCGGACCGCCGCTATCCGGAAGACTTGGAGGGCATCCTGCTGCCCACCCGCGAGGGACCGGTCGCCCTCGGCGAAATCGCAAGCCTTGAACATACCCTCGGCCCGCGCATTGTCACACGGGAGAACGGCCAGCGGACCCTGGACATCCTCGGCTTTCACCTGGGACGCCCACTGTCCGAGGTGGTGGCTGACGTGCAGCAGCGCCTGGACACGTTCACCGCCCCGGATGGCTATCCGGCGACGCTCGCTGGCGAGCAGGCGGACTTCGACGAGGCCCGTGACCACATGATGCGCGCGCTGCTGCTGGCCGCCCTGGCCGTCTACCTCCTGCTGGTCGTTCAGTTCCGCAGCTTTGCCCACCCGGTCATCATCATGACCGCCATTCCGTTGCAGTTCATCGGCGTAGTCGCGGCACTGCTGATCGCCGGGAAGTACGTATCCATGCCGGCGCTGCTCGGGATCATCCTGCTGATCGGCATCGTGGTGAACAACAGCATCATCCTGCTCGACCTGGCCCGACATCGACTGGCCGAGGGCCTGGACGTATACGCCGCCGTCACCGAGGCGGTGGAAACCCGCATGCGCCCCATCATGATGACCGCCCTGTCCACGATCGCCGGCATGCTGCCGCTGGCGTTGGAAATGGCGGTCGGGGCAGAGCGGTTCTCTCCAATCGCTACCGTAATCATCGGCGGCATCCTGGCCGCAACCCTGCTAACGCTGGTGGTGATTCCGGCCCTGTTCGTGCTGCTGCATCGGTTTGGGCCCGAGCTCCGCACCTCCAGGCAAGCGCTATGAGGCGTCCGGATGTGCGGGCATGGGTGGCTCGGCGGCCGGACGGGCGAACAGGTATCCCTGGCAGTAGTCGACCTGGTCCCTGAGCCAGCGCCACTCCTCGACCGTCTCGATACCCTCGGCGACGGTCTTGATCTCGAGCTCGCGCGCCAGTTCGACGATCTTGCCGAGAATCTTCTGCTGATAAATATCACCGTCGATGCCACTCACCAGCTGGCGGTCGATCTTCACGTAGTCCGGGCGCAGTTGCGACAGCATGTTCAGCGAGGCATACCCCGCACCCAGGTCGTCCAAGGCCACCTGGAAACCCGCGCGGCGATAGCGATCGACAATGCGCGAGAGGTGGTCCACATCGGTGACATAGTCGCTCTCGATTACCTCGAACACGAAGCCGCTCGGGCCATCTCCCTCCGGACGCGACAGGATCTCGCGAACGGTCGTCTCCAGACAGAACGCCGGGTCGTAAATCGCCGTGGGATTGAAATTGATGAACAGCCGGCTCCCGATCCCGCGCTCGGTGGCGCGGCGGATCGCGTTGATCCGCGCCGAACGATCGAGGTGAAACAGCAGCTCGGCCGCACGCGCCGTCTTGAACAGCTCGTTGGGTGCAATCACGTCACCGCCGAGGGTCCGCGCCCGTACCAGTGCCTCGTAGGCAAAGACTTCGCCGGGGGCAGCTGCATGCACGATCGGCTGAAAATGAAAATCCAGGGCGTCAGTATCCAGAATCGCCGCCAGATCGCGGGCGTTGTGGCGTGCGATCAGCGTCGACAGCAAGTGAGTGTCCTGCAGATGGGCGAGGCTGAACGTCTCGCCCCCAGGTACAAAGGTTGCCCGACAACCGGATTGCTCCGAACCGCTCAGGGTCTGCTCCAGACGCGCCAGTGTGTCGCCCAGCCCCCCGTCACCCTTCACGGGCATCGCGAGGATGCCCGATACGGGTTCGGTACAGGGCCATTGCTCTTCGACTAAGCGGCTGCGCAAGGCGGCACGCGTATGCGCCAGAACCGGCGCGAGATACAGAGTGCCGGATTCTATCGGCAGAAGATTGATACGTTCGCAATCCGGGCAACCCACGACCACCTCCCGCGGTCCATCGTGTCCAGGTCGAGACGGCCCGGGCAGTGCTACGATCCCGGACATTGTCAGTGTCTAAGCACCATAGCACCCCCCGGAGGCTGCCATGAACAACCCAGACCCTTCCGACAACGACCTGCGCGCACGCCTGACCCCGGAGCAGTACCGGATTGCTCGCGAAGGCGGAACCGAACGCCCATTCACCGGGGTCTATCACGACCACAAGGGCGATGGCATCTATCACTGCGTGGCCTGCGGCGCCGCTCTGTTCGACTCCACCACCAAGTTCGATTCCGGCTCCGGCTGGCCCAGCTACACGGCCCCGGCCGCGCCCGACGCGGTCACCGAACACCGCGACCGTTCGCTGGGCATGGAGCGTACGGAGGTCCGCTGCGCGGGCTGCGACTCGCACCTGGGGCACGTCTTTCCCGACGGCCCGCCCCCGACCGGTCTGCGCTACTGCATCAACTCGGCCGTGCTCGATTTTCGCCCACGCGGTTAAATCGGCTTCACCCCAGTGGAAAGGAATCCCGTGTCGCCTTCGATCACCCCGCGCGAACGCGTGAATGTCCTGCTGCTGGCCACGGCACAGGCCCTGTTCCTGATCGCCGCGGTCACGGTAATGACCCTGAGCGGCGTGGTCGGCGAACGCCTGGCGGCCGATCCGACCCTGGCCACCCTGCCGGTCGCCGCGATGATGGTCGGCACCCTGATCACTACCCTGCCGGCCTCGCTGTTCATGAAGCGCTTCGGGCGGCGCACCGGCTTCCTGCTGGGCACCAGCGTGGGCGGGGCCGGCGGCGCCGCACTAGCCACGGCCGGCGTCTTCGCCGAGGCCTTCTGGCTGTTCGTGCTCGGCAATCTGCTGCTGGGGGCCTACCAGGCGTTCGCGATGTACTACCGCTTTGCCGCAGCCGACGTGGCCAGCCCCGCGTTCCGCCCGCGCGCGATTTCGCTGGTGATGGCCGGCGGGGTCGTGGCCGCCTTCCTCGGCCCCTGGAACGCCCACCACGCCCAGGCCCTGTTGCCGGGCACACCGGAGGCCGGCCCCTACCTGGTCCTCGGCGCCCTGGCCCTGCTGGCGATGGCGCTGCTGGCCTGGCTGCGCGTGCCTGCGCCGCCGCCGGAGGAACGCGGGCCGGCCCGGCCAATGGGCGAGATCCTGCCGCAGGGGCGTTTCCTCGTGGCCCTCACCTCTGCCGCATTGGGCTATGCGGTCATGGTGCTGCTGATGACGGCGACGCCGCTGGCCATGCGCCAGGCGGGATTCGAAATGGCCCAGATCGCACTGGTGATGCAGTGGCATGTGCTCGGGATGTTCGCGCCCTCATTCGTGACCGGCCACCTGATCACCCGCTTCGGGGTCACCCGCATACTGGCACTCGGCAATGCACTGGTGCTGTTCAGCGTGGCGATCGCCGCGCACGGGGAGACGCTGGGGCATTTCTGGCTGGCGCTGTTTCTGCTGGGGGTCGGCTGGAACTTCCTGTTCATTGGCGGCAGTACGCTGCTGACCACCACGCATACCGCCACCGAGAAAGGCAAGGTCCAGGGGGTGAACGACCTGACCATCTTCACGCTGGTTACCGCCGGCTCGCTGCTGGCCGGGGCGCTGCTGCGGCCACTGGGCTGGGACGGCCTGAACCTGGCCATGCTGTCGGTCGTCGCGCTGCTGACCATTGCCATCGCCTGGCTCTGGTTCGACGACACCCGCGCCCCGGCGCGCACCTGAAACGCCGAACGCGAACGCCGAACCAGGGACCAGCCTCAACAAGGCAGGTGGCCCCGCAACGGGAAATCAGGGTTCGGCGCGGGGGGCGGATGAGGCTCGTGCGCCATGGCGTTCGCCGTCGACGTCGGTGACTTCGGCGTCGAGGTCGTGCAGGCGGCGGGTGGTCGCCAGCGGCGAGGTGGTGCCGCGCGCGACCAGGCTGTAGGCCGCCGGGATCACGAACAGCGTAAACAGCGTGGCAAACAGCACACCGGAGAACACCGCCACCCCGATCACGAAGCGCGTCTCCTCGCCCGGCCCGGAGGCCAGAATCAGCGGAATCGACCCGGCCACGGTGGTCAGCGCGGTCATCAGCACCGGCCGCAGGCGCATCCGCGCCGCCTCGACCACAGCGGTGTCGAAGTCGCGCCCGCGGTCACGCAGCTGGTTGGCGAACTCGACAATCAGGATGCCGTTCTTGGCCGCCAGCCCGATCAGCATGACCATGCCGATCTGGCTGTAGATATTCAGGGTCTGGCCGGTCAGATGCAGCCCAAGTAATGCCCCGACCACCGCGAGTGGCACGGTCAGCATGATCACAAACGGGTGCACGAAGCTCTCGAACTGGGCGGCCAGCACCAGAAACACCACCAGCAGCGCCAGTGCAAAGACGAACAGGATCGCCTCGGAGCCCGTGCGCAGGTCCAGCGACTCGCCCTTGTAGTCGATCCCTGCGTCGGCCGGGAGCAGCTCGGCGGCCTTGGCATCGAGGGCATCCAGGGCCTGGCCAAGCGTCATCCCGTCCTGCAGGCCAGCAGTCAGGGTGACCGAGCGGGCCCGGTTGTAACGCTCCAGCGACGAGGGACCGGCAAACTCTTCGTAGGTGACCAGGCTCGACAGCGGCACCATGGAGCCGGCCGCCGAACGCACGTAGAGGTTGTCGATATCCCCCGGGGTGCGGCGCTGGTCGGTCAGGCCCTCAATGATCACGTCGTACTCCTCGCCGCGATCGACAAAGGTGGTCACGTCGCGACCCCCGAGCACGATGTCGAGCGTGCGTCCGACATCGCGCATGGATACGCCGAGGTCGCCGGCGCGATCGCGGTCCAGGCGCACGTTGATCTGTGGCTGCGTGGGCTCGTAGTCGAGGTCCACGCGGGTCAGCCCGTCGATGCCCTCGGCCGCCTCACGCATGATCTCGCCCCATTCCTCGAGGGTGTCGTAGTCCGGCCCGGAGATCACGAACTGTACTGGCGGACCAATGCGCCCGCGCGAAAGGCCCTGGCGCATGACCACCCTCGCCTCGACCCCCGGCATCTCTTCGATAATCGCCCGGAGCTCGTCGATCACCTCCTGCCCCGACATGTCGCGGTCATCCCAGTGTTCGAGGATGGCAATCACGAAACCGTTGTTCATCAGCTCCGACCCGCCGAATCCTCGGGGCGTGCGCACCAGGGCCCGGCGAATGGGGCCGTCTTCGATCAGTGGCTGGATGCGAGTCTCGATCTCGGCCATCTGTCGGCTCATGTAGTCGAAGTTGGCACCTTCGGGACCGTCCACCATCACGAAGAAGGCGCCGCGATCCTCATGCGGCGCGAACTCTTCGGGCAGGGTGTCAAACAGGTACCAGGCCGCCGCGAGCACCAGGGCGAGGATCGGGACGATCAGCCAGGCTCCCTTCAGTCCGATCTGCAACACACGCCCGTAACCGCGTTCCAGGTAGGAAAAGCCACGGCTGATAAAGCGCGCCGCGCCGGTGTCGTCGTCGCCCTTGTGCATCAGGCGCCCAGACAGCACCGGCGCGAGGGTGAGTGCGACCACACTGGAGAAGAACACGGCGATCGCCATCGCGATCGCGAACTCGGTGAACAGGCGCCCGACCGTGCCCTCAAGGAAGGCCAGCGGCACGAACACCGCGATCAGCACCGAGGTAGTCGCAACGATGGCGAACCCTACCTGCCCGGCGCCGCGATAGGCGGCCAGCAGGCCGGGTTCGCCACGCTCGATGCGGCGGTGGATGTTCTCCAGCATCACGATGGAGTCATCCACCACCAACCCGACCGCAAGCACCAGCGCCAGCAGGGTCAGCAGGTTGACCGAGAACCCGAACAGGTTGATACCGATAAATGCCGCCGTGATTGCCACGGGCACCGTGACCGCCGGGATGAGAGTCGCCCGCCAGCTCCCCAGGAACAACCAGATCACGAACACCACCGCTGCGGTTGCCACGGCCAGGGTGATGTAGACCTCGCGGATCGCCCCCTCGATGAACACCGACTCGTCGTAGGTAGTCACCAGCGAGGTGCCTTCCGGCAGACTGTCCTGCAGATCGGCGGCCAGGGCCTTGACCCCGTTGGCGACCTCGAGCACGTTGGCATTGGACTGGCGGATGATCCCCAGCCCAATCATGTCCTCGCCATTGCCGCGAAATTCGCTGCGCTCGGTGTCCGCGCCAATATTCACGTCGGCGACGTCGCCCAGCCGGACCAGCTGCCCGTCCTCACCGCGCTTGAGCACGAGACTGGCGAAGTCCTCCGGTGTTCGATACTGGCGATCGACGCGGACCGTGAACTCCCGTTCGACCGATTCCAGACGCCCGGCCGGCAGTTCGACGTTCTCCTGTTCCAGTGCGTCGGCGATGTCGGTCACGGTCAATTCGCGCGCGGCCAGGGCCTCGCGATCGGCCCAGATCCGCATGGCATAACTGCGCGCGCCACCTCGCCGAACCAGCGCGACACCATCGACTACCGAGATGCGATCAATAAGATTGCGTTCGGCGTAATCCGCCAGTTCCAGGGCGTCCATCGTTGTGCTGGACAGATTGAGCCAGAGGATCGGGTTGGCATCGGCATCCGCCTTGGTCACCTCCGGCGGATCGATATCCTCGGGCAGATCCCGCATCGCACGACTCACCGCCTCGCGCACGTCGTTGGCGGCCGCGTCCAGGTCGCGATTCAGGTTGAACTCGATGGTGATGCGGGACTGCCCGTCCTCGCTGGAGGACTCGACAAAGCGTATGCCTTCGATCCCCGCCACCCGGTCTTCCAGCCGCTGAGTGACCTCGCGTTCAATGATCTCGCCGCTGGCACCGGGGTACACCGTATTGATCGTGACCACTGGCGGGTCCACGTCGGGGTACTCGCGCAGCGGCAGGTTGTCGTAGGCGATCAGGCCGAAAGTGATCAGCAGCAGATTGAAGACAATCGCCAGGACCGGACGGCGGTTGGCGACATCCGAGATGATCATTGCACGGTGCCGGCCTCGCCGGTTTCCAGTACCTCGGGCACACGCGGCGGCAGCACACGCACGGACTGCCCGTCACGCACCCTGGACACGCCCTCGGAGACAACCACATCCCCACTTTCCACCCCGGAGAGCACCTCGGCAGAACCCGGCATACGTCGACCGATGCGAATGCGCACGCGCTCTACCGTGCCGTCATCCAGATAGCGGAAGGTGAAGTGCTGATCCGCAACCTGCTGAACCGCGCCCTCGGGGATAGCCACGCGTTCCACCGGGTCCAGCGATAGACGCATGTTGACCAGCATTCCCGGACGCAAAATGAGCTCGGGGTTGTCCACGGTCGCGCGCACCGTCAGCGTGCGGGTCGCCACATCAATGCGGTTACTCACCGCCGAGACCTGGCCCTCGAATGCGCCGACCGCACTGCGTCCGAAAACCGTGCTGCCCAGTGGGATCGCGGCTGCATGCCGCTCGGGTACGGCAAAGTCGATCCTCACCCGCTCGATATCGTCCAGTTCCGCAATCGGGGTTCCGGGGCTCACCAGTGACCCAGGGCTTACCTGGCGCATACCCAGCCGGCCGGCAAACGGGGCACGGATCGTACGATTGGCCACGCGCGCCTCGGCGGCCGCCAGCCGGGCTTCGGCCTCGCTCAGGCGCGAGCGCTGCTGATCGACCTGCTGCTGCGTCACGACGCCATCGGCTACACGATCCCGCACGCGTTCCAGTTCGCGCTCGGCGTCATCCACCTGTACCCGCGCCTCGCGCAGGGCCGCCTCGGCCTCGTCCGCGTCCAGGCGCACCAGGACCTGCCCGGCCTCGACCTCGTCGCCGTCGTCGAACAGGACCTCCACAACGCGCTCGGTCACGTTCGCCGTCACCAGCACCGACTCGTTGGCCCGGACGGTCCCCAGGGACTCCACGATGGTTTCGAAGGTCCGCGGTTGCACAGTCGAGGTCCGTACGGGGGTGCGACGATCCGTCTCCTCGGGTGCTTCGTCGGCGGCCTGCGCGTCACTGTTGGATTCCGGAAACTCGCCGTCGAACGCGTACCAGGCGGCCACGCCGAGCGCCACCACGGCCACCAACCCCAGCAACCAGCCAATCGCCTTCACCCAGCCAACCCCTCGATACAAAGGTGGCCCGGGCAAGGCCGGGCCACCGTGATCCGCGCCAATAGTGTAACGACCGTCACGTTTCCGCAGCGTTCCGAAGTCCGGCTGGGAGATCTCCCAGCGGCCGCCCGTGCGGGGCACCGTAATCGAGAGACGGCCCCTTCGGCACGATGCGGCTCGGATTCAGCATCGGGTGACTGCCGTAGTAGTGCGCCTTGATGTGGTCCATACGCACCGTCTCGGCCACGCCGGGACGCTGGTAGAGCATGCGCATATAGGCATGCAGATGCGGGAAGTCGATCAGACGCTGGCGGTTGCACTTGAAATGGCTGTAGTAGACCGGATCGAACCGCACCAGCGTGGTAAACAACCGCCAGTCGGCTTCGGTCAGCCTTTCGCCGACCAGGTAAGGCTGACGTGCAAGACGTTCCTCCAGCCAGTCCAGAGTCTCGAACAGGCGATCCCAGGCGGCCTCATAGGCCGCCTGGGTGCTCGCGAAACCCGAGCGGTAGACCCCGTTGTTCACGTTTTCGTAGATGCGGTCGTTGACCGCGTGGATCTCCTCGCGCAGGTCTTCCGGATAGAAATCCAGGGTGTTGCCGGTGATGTGGTCGAACGCGCTGTTGAACATGCGCACGAGATCCTCGGACTCGTTGTTCACGATGCGATCCGTCTTTTGGTCAAACAGTACCGGCACGGTCACGATGCCCGTGTATTTCGGGTCAGTTCGTGTGTAGAGCTCGTGCATGTAGCCGGAGCCGTGCACCCGGTCGCCGGTACAGCCGTCGCAGCCATCAAACGACCAGCCGGCGTCTCCCATGTAGTGGTGCACGACCGACAGCCCGATGTGCGACTCCAGCCCCTTGAGCTTGCGCAGGATCAACGCCCGATGCGCCCAGGGACAGGCATAGGACACATACAGGTGGTAACGCCCGGATTCGGCCGGGTAACCGCCCTCGCCCAGCGGCCCGGGTGCTCCATCGGCGGTCACGTAGTTGCGGTACTGCTGATCCTGGCGCACGAATTCGCCGCTGTCGTCGGATTCCTCCTCAAGCCAGCCTTCACGCAGTTCGCCATTCACCAAGAGACTCATCGGATTCCCCTGCTCGCCATGCCCCGCACTCACCGGGTCGGACGAACGATATCGACGGACCTCGATCATCCCATCGATTAAATCGAAATTTAATCGCGTTTATTTGCGCTGACAGTTCGCAAAAACCGAACGATCAAGCATCAACGGCACGCAAGGTCCCGGAGAAATAGCGCTCCAGGAACGTATCGAAGTCCAGGTTATCGCTCGCCTCAATCTCGGCTTGCTCGCCCAGGCTCTGGCGTGCCAGGGCCTCCAGCGTTTCGGCGCGCGGGAGCGGGCCGTTGAAGCGAAACGCCTCGCGGTGCTGTTCGGACAGGCGACGGGCGTAGCGGTAGAACCCCTCCTCGCGCGCCATCATGTCTTCCAGCATGCGCGCCGAGGGCGTCAGATCCGCCTGCTCCACCTTGCCCCACTGCTCGCTGAGCGCACGACGGTAGGGGTCGCCCGGCAATTCCTGGTCCAGGATGGCCGCCACTGGGCGCATCAGGGCGAGAAGTTCGCGGGACCACTGTTGCAAACCCACGGTACCGCCCGACCGACGCAACTCCAGTCCGGGGCGCCGCCCATAGTGCGCCACATCCAGCAGGTTTCGGTCGATCGCATCCAGCTCCCCATCGGCGAGCAATGGGCTGGGCTGCAGCAGGCAGGCCAGGGCGAACACTTCAAGAAAGCGCAGTTGGGTCTCGTCGACCCCCAACGGGTGCTGGGCATTAATGTCCACCGAGCGCAGCTCGACGTACTCGATGCCGCGGGCCTCCAGCGCATCGGTCGGCTTTTCGAAGCGCTCCAGCGGCTGCTTCGGGCGCACGGTGGAGTAGTATTCGTTTTCGATCTGCAGGATGTTGGCATTCAACTGGCGGTACTCGCCGTCGACCTTGACACCGATACGTTCCCACTCGGGGCTCGGTGTATTGATCGCACAACGCAGCGAGTCGACATAGCCGGCCAGGGAGTTGTAGTCCGCCTTGATTCCGGTATCGGCCTCCTTGCGGTTGGTGTAGCCGATATCACCCATGCGCAGGCTGGTCGCATGCGGCAGATAGGAGGTGTCGTCGTCGAATTCCTCCAGCACCGCCCCGTGGCCCTCGAGGAAGGAATTGCAAACGGCCGGCGAGGCCCCGAACAGGTATGGCACCAGCCAGCCAAAGCGGAGCAGATTGCGGATCATGCCCATCATGCGCTCGTCGCGGAACGCACGGCCGTCGGTTTCGCCCAGCACCCGCGCGAGCGCCGGCCAGAACTCGGGGCGCGGGGAGTAATTGAAGTGCACCCCGGCGATTACCTGCATCTTGCGCCCGTAGCGGTAGCCCAGCCCGATGCGATAGACCGTCTTCATGCGTCCGGCGTTGGACGTGCCGTATAGCGCAACCGGGATCGCGTTGTCATCAGCGGTCACGCACGGCATGGAAGTCGACCACAGCGTCTCGTCCCCGACATTGGCTGCCGCGAAGGCCTGCAAGTCATGCAGGAAGCCAAGCGTCTCGCGCACGTCCTCGAACGGCGGGGTGACCAGCTCCAGCAGGGCCTCGGAGTAGTCGGTGGTAATGAACGGGTGGGTCAACGCCGAGCCCAGAGCCACAGGGTGCGGCGTGCCCGCAGGCGAGCCCTCGGGACCCACGCGCAGGGTCTCCTTCTCCAGGCCAATGCGTCCGTGCAGGCCGATGCCCGCCAGGCGCTCCGCTAACTGCGCGACCAGTCCCTGCAGATTGCGTTCGTCGGTTCCCACTGGGGTGCGTTTCCTGCCTGTCTGCAAACCCGGCGAACATACCGGAATGCGCCCCCCGGGTCACATGCAACCGGCACGGGGTTGCGGGAAGCACCGCGCCCGCGCAACCTTGCCGGCAACCGTTTGCGCTGACCGGACGCCACCGAGATGTCCAGTAACAAGCTGCCCCCTGAATTAATGGAACGCCTGAATGCGCGGGCCCGCCGCGAGGGTGTGGATCCACAGGTCCTGCTCGAGCGCTGGCTGGAGACGCCGGCGACCGCCGCCAGCCTGTATGTCTCGGCCCCGGTGAACGCTCTGGTCGAGGGGCTTTATCGCGAGGACACGACGATCGCCGACATCCTCGATCGCGGCGATTTCGGGCTGGGTACCTTCAACGACCTCGACGGCGAGATGGTGGTCCTGGATGGCGAGGTCTTCCAGCTGCGTTCGGATGGCCGCGCCTACGCGGTCACACCGGAGACACGCACGCCCTTCGCCTGCGTCACGCGCTTTCGCCCGTGGAGCGAGGAAACCATCGATACCCCGATGGACTACGAAGGGCTGCTCGCCCTGTTCGACCGACTGATCCCGTCGCACAACATGGTCTACGCGATCCGGCTAGACGGCGTGTTCGATTACGTGCGCACCCGCTCGGTCCCGCGCCAGGATGCCTACCGGCCGCTGGTGGAGGTTGCCCGCGAACAGCCGGAATACGAATTCGAGGGCATCGAGGGCTCGATGGCCGGCTTCTGGACCCCCGAGTTCATGCAGTCGGTTGCGGTGCCCGGCTACCACCTGCATTTCGTGGACGCCGACCGCCGCTGCGGCGGTCACCTGCTGGAGGCCCGCCCGCGATCCATCCGTATCGCCCTGCAGCACCTCCCACGCGTGGACCTGGGCCTACCCATGACACTGGACTATCTGACCGCGGACCTGTCGCGGGACACATCCGAGGACCTGAACGAGGCCGAACACTGATCTGCTGTTCGGGATAATCGCCGAATCCTCCACCCCGTCCCCATTTATGCGGTAGCGCGTGGAACATTGGCCAAAACTGGCCTATATGGAACCTCCGGGGTGCCGACGATGCCACAAGATCCATGCAGCATGCTCGACTTCTTTGTTCGGGGGCGGAACACACCGTTCCTGAAGGAAGCGCGAGCGCGAACGGACCCACCGGTTCCGATGATCGAGAATGCCCATCCACCCGGGCGCATGAGCACGCCCCCGGTGCGCGAGCTGATGATCAGCGACACCTGCGGGCCGCCCTTTCGCTTTCGTTGCGATATCGGCGCCGGGGCTTTTTCCGGCTGGGCGCACCCGAAGGAGTTCGTGCTGATCGCCCCCAACGTTCCTACTTACTGCCAGATGCACGACCCCGCCAGGATGCGTTTTCTCGGCATACCTACGGAACTCGCCCGCGCTTGCCTGGAACGCGACCCCGATGACCCTCTGGATTTTGGTTCCCTGCATACCCGCGTGCAGGCCGACCCTCTGGTAAGCCAGGCCCTGGCGGCCCTGTGGCAGGAGATGGGCCGCCCGGACCCAGCGGCTCGCGTGTTTGTGGAGAGCATGATCGCCATACTGGTCATACGGCTGGCACGGCTGGCGGGGCAGAGCGCGGACGTCGACGTCCGGTGTGGCGGACTGGCACCCCACCATTCGACCCGCGTCGTCGAATACATGCGGGCACACCTTGATCAGCGCATCACCCTTTCTGAGCTCGCCGCGCTGTGCGACCTGTCGCCCTGGCATTTCGCCCGTGCCTTTCGCGCCACGCATGGGATCCCTCCGCACCGCTTTCTGATCGGGTTGCGCATACAGTGCGCCCTCGACCTCCTGGAACGGACTCCCCTTTCGATCGGCGCAGTCGCCTCGGAAGTCGGCTATTCCTCGCAGCAATTCGCGCGTCACTTCCGCGCGGTGACCGGCCTTAGCCCCGGTGCCTACCGAAAACGTGCAGGTGTCTGCGAATCCCGCCCCCGCGAAAACCGCAAGATCCGGTCCTGAAGCGCAAGATCGCAGCAGCGCCTTGTCCGGGAGCTGGCTAGTCTCACGGCAATCCCAATCGTTGGAGCCGGTTAATGACTTCCCTGTACGAACGCCTGGGCGGCGAGACAGGCATCCACGAACTCGCCAGCACCATCTTCGACAAGCACACGCAGAACGCCACCGTCCGCAAGCGCTACGTCGACACGGATCGCGATGAAGTGATTCGCCTGGTGACCGAATTCATCTGCAACGGTACCGGCGGCCCCCAGGCCTACAGCGGACGCGACATGCTGACCACCCATCGCGGCATGAACATCAGCGAAGAGGAATTCGTCGCGGTGGTCGACGACATCGTCGAGGCCCTCGACGAACACGAAGTCGGCCAGCGCGAGAAGGAGGAACTGCTGATGATCTCCTGGTCGCTGAAGCCGGAGATCGTGCGGGTCTGACATCACGGAGAAACGAACCATGACGACGCATTCACCTTTCACGGCCCTTGCCCTGTCCTTAGCCGCCGCCACGACCCTGGCCCTGACCGGCCCGGCGGTCGCTGCCGAACCCGACGACCACTTCATCATCCACGACGCCGAGCAACCGCGCGAACAACTGGCAGGAACGATTCGCGAGTTTGCCGAAAACGAAGAAGACTGGATCTTTCTGGCGAAGTTCGACCTGGCCGGTGGCGATATCACGGCACTGAAGGTCTGCTATCTGCCACTGGGCCCGGACATCGTGGATGCCGGACTGCACGTCGGCGCGATGATGCCCTGCGGCCACGTCGCTCTGTACGAGGAGAACGGCAACACGAAACTCTCTATGCTGCATCCGAAATTCATGACTACGCTGCAGCCGCATCCGAGTCTGGAGCGTGCGGTGGAACGGGCCGAACCGGCCTTCGAGGCGTTGCTGGACCATGCCCTGAACCAACGCCCGTGAGGCAATGCCGCCAGAGCCGCACGCCAGTAATCCGCGATGGGGCGGGCCATGCCTGGCAACAGACATGGCCCGCCCGGACACTCTCTGTCCGGAGAGCCGTCCGCCGGAATCATCCTCAGGGCCGCGGTGATTGAATCGCGAAAACCGCTTGTCACAGAACGGTCACCTTCGCGTTGTACGCTGGCGCGATGAAGGACTCACGTTCACGCCACTGGGCCGGAGCGGGAACCGGCCTGTGGCTTCTGCTGCAGACGATCGACGAGACGGGAAAGGCACAGCGCCTGGCCCGCGTCGCCGGTTGGGTCCTGGCACTGGCCGGCGCCGTCGTCGTCGCACTCGGCCTGCTGATCCAGCACACCCCGACAATGATGGAGGGGACTCTGGTCGCACTGCTCGCCGTGGTCGGCGGCTGGCTGCGCAGCCGCATCGCCGCCACGCTCCTGATGCTGCTCATGGCGCTCGGGCTCGCCACCGGCCTGACGGCCGGGGCGGCGACAGGAGGCCTGCTGCTGCAGGTGGCCCTGTTCGGTGTGGCCCTGCGCATGGTCGAAGCCACCTTTCGCTTTCGCACGGTGGCATAACGGTCAATAGATCGCAGAGCACATCTGCCTTCGCCGGGGAGACTTGAACCCCGCCCGTGTGCCAGACAGGATGAGGCTTTCCATCCGCGAAGGAACCGCACACGCGATGTCTGTTGTCGGCCGTCTGCAAACCCGCCTGCGGCGCTTCATCTGGCCGGGCTGGGCCACCCGTGTCCTGGGGTCACTGTCGATCCCGGGGCTGATACTGGCCACTTTATTCTTTGCCGCTTCGCTGACCCCGAGTTTGATCCCGCGTACCGACGACGTGCAGGGCATCCTGTCCGGTCTGTCGCTCGCCGCCGGCTACGGGCTGGGCGTGTTTTTCCACTGGCTGTGGTCCTACCTGGAGCTGCCCGAACCCAGCGAGCGCGTGCACAACACCCTGGTGCTGATCGCCGGGGGTGGCGCCGCACTGATTGTGCTGGCTTTTCTGTGGCAGGCCACCGAGTGGCAGAACACCATTCGCGAGTTGATGGATCAGGAGCCGGTGGATGGGGGCTTCCCGGTGCGCCTGGGGCTGATCGCCGCGGCCGTGTTCGCCGCGACCCTGACCGTCGCCCGGCTGTTCCAGCTACTGGTGCGCTTTCTAGCGCAGCACCTGCGGCGCTTTATCCCGCGTCGGCTTTCGAATGTGATCGGTGTGGTGGCCGCCGCCGCGGTATTCTGGGCCGTGATCGACGGCGTGGTCCTGGAATACGGCCTGCGCACCGCCGATCGCAGCTTTCAACAGTTCGACGTACGCGAGTACCCCGGCGCCGAACAGCCGACCAATTCCGCCCGCACGGGCAGTGCCGAGTCGCTGGTCTCCTGGGAAGAGGGTCTTGGCCGCCAGGGGCAGCGCTTTGTCGGCGATGCACCTGCTGCCACCGACATCACGGAATTCACCGGCGAGGAAGCCCTGGATCCGATTCGGGTCTACGTCGGGCTGAACGCGGCCGAAACCATCGAAGACCGGGCACGGCTGGCCCTACAGGAACTGGTCCGGGCGAATGCCTTCGAGCGATCCGTGCTGATCCTGGCCACACCCACCGGGCGCGGCTGGGTGGATAACCGCGCGATCGCGCCGGTGGAGTACCTGCACGGCGGCGACATCGCAACCGTCGCCGTGCAGTACTCCTACCTGCCCAGCTGGCTGTCGCTGATGTCCGAATCCCAGTACGGTCACGAGACGGCCCAGGCCGTATTCGCGGAGATATACAGCTACTGGAAACAGCTCCCCGCGGACGCCCGTCCGGAACTGTACCTCTACGGCCTGAGCCTGGGCGCGCTGAACTCCGAACGCGCGGCGGACCTCTACGACGTAATCGGTGACCCGTTCAACGGTGCGTTATGGGCGGGGCCGCCTTTCCGCAGCGAGACCTGGCGCGACATCACACGCCAGCGCCAGCCGGATTCCCCGGCCTGGCTACCGCGTTTTCGCGACAGCTCGGTGGTGCGCTTCACCAATCAGGAGAATCATCTGGACATCCCCGGCGCCTCCTGGGGCCCGATGCGCATCGTCTACCTGCAATATGCAAGCGATCCGATCACCTTCTTCGAACCACAGGCGCTGTACCGCAAACCCGAGTGGATGCAGCACCCACGCGGCCCGGATGTCTCGCCGGACCTGACTTGGTACCCGGTGGTCACCATGCTGCAGCTAGCCGTGGACGTGGCTATCGGCGATGCCGCGCCGCGCGGCTACGGACACGTCTATGCCACCGAGCACTACATCGATGCCTGGCAGGCGGTGACGGCCACGGAGTGGCCGGAAGAAGAGCTCGAGTGGCTGAAGCGCCACCTTGCCGATTAAGGAAACACTGGTCAGTGCTTCCTTAAGCTACCGCGGTTACTGGCTCGAAAACTCTGCTTCCTCGATCAGTACGGGATAGGCGTAGCCCGCGCCGAAGTCGCGATCCAGGACCAGTATGCCGGTCACCGAGACCCGATCGCCCACCTCCGGCAACTCGCTGGAGGTAATGGTGATGTAATCACCTTCGTTGCCCGTGCCGTCAACGAAGTGAATGAAATTAACACCCATGATGTCCTCGTTGACCCGGCCGACGATCCCCTCCAGGCGCACTTCTTCACCCTCGAGTTCCGCCGGCGCCTGATTCAGTTGCTCGACCGTATGGACCTCACCCGCGGCCGCGACGCCCCCCCAAAGTACCGCCATCAGCAGCGCTGCCAGGATTCCTGTTTGCTTGTGCATTCGTTCAACTCCATCGCTTGCGTATTGCAGCCGCAGGGGCTACCCGAGCGAGCGATTCTGGCATAGAACCATCGATGCAGTGCCCGCCCCACCGGAAACTGTGCCACCATTCGCCACGCGCGGGACATCCGAATCTCGCCGCACTCACAATAAAATTGGGAGCATAACCATGCACAACAAGACTCGTCTCGGGGTCGCCCTTGCCGGCACCTTCACACTGCTGGCCGCGACCGGATCCGCCCATGCCAGTCCCTTTCACGGCTGGTACGTCGGCGGGCAGCTCGGCTGGGTCGGTTACGACATCGACTACCGCGAAAATGACGATGGCCGCATTTCGGGCATGAGTGCCTCCGGAGCGACCGGAGGCGTGATGACCGGTTGGGGGACAGTGCTGGACAACGGGCTCTATCTGGGCGTCGAGTTCGATGCGCAAACCGAAGATGCCGACCTGACGGTGCGGATTGATGATGCAGAGCTGGGTGTAGACAGCAAATACAGCTACGGCATCACCGGCCGCCTCGGGACCACGGTAAACGACAGCGTCCTGCTCTACGGGCTGGCTGGGTACCAGCGCGCGCGATTCGATTACCGCCTGACCGAAACGGAAGAGGACATGTCCCTCCGTTTTAAGGACAGCACCAATGGCGCCCGGATCGGCGTGGGCATCGAGTACCAACTGGACAGCCGGCTGTTTATGCGCGCCGAGTATTCCTACACCTTCTACGAGCGCGAGCGCTATCGGATCGAGGACGAAATGACGTTGCGCTTCGACTCCGATGCCCAGCGCTTCATGGTTGGCCTCGGCTACCGCTTCTAGGCGACTGGCCGCCCCGCCGCCGTGTCCGGTGGCGGGTTTTTTTGGACGGATTGGCCAACGCTCCCCCCTGCCCCGTCAAACATGACGCGAACCCCCGCACCTCAAGGCTTGTCGTCCCCCTGCAGTCGGCAGACCGGCCACAAACATGCGACGATGTCGCTATGCACGACACGCCCCACTATCCGTTGCGCGGCCTGCTCAAGCGGCTGATCGAGCCCTTTGCCGCAAGCCATGCCGGCCGAGTCTCGCTAGGTCCCGATGAATGGGAGACCCTGCGCCGTCAGGTGCCCTTTGTCGCAACCCTGTCGCCCGAGGAGTCCGAACGCCTGAAGGGACTGGTGGAAGAAATCCTGGGCACCCGGGAGTTTGTGGGCATCGAGTCGGAACCCACCCACGGGCAGTGCCGAATGATTGCCGCCTACGCCGCACTGCCCGTACTGGAGCTCGGACTCGCGCCCTACCGCGACTGGCGCACGCTGGTGCTGTATCCGGATACGTTCGTGCCCGAACACGAATGGGTGGACGAGGACGGCATCGTGCATCAGGGGGCCATGCCGCAGTCCGGCGAGGTCTGGGAACGCGGACCGGTGATCCTGTCCTGGGCCGATGTCATTCGCGATGGTGCCGTGGTGGTACATGAAATGACCCATGTACTGGATGCCGGCAACGGCGACGTGAATGGCTTTCCGCCACTGGAACGCGATCACTCCGCCGAAGACTGGACCCGCGACTTCACCTCCGCCTACGAGGCATTTGTCGAGGCCGTGGAGAACGATACCCCCGAAGACCAGCTACCGCTGGACCCCTACGCCGCGACCGCGCCGGAGGAGTTCCTGGCCGTGGCCGCGGAAGTGTTCTTCTTCGAACCTCGGAGGCTGCGCGAGACCCTTCCGGCGGTCTATGATCATCTGAGCCGATATTTTCGCCAGGAACCGCACCGTCGCGCGGCGACCATCGCCACGCAAGGGACCCATTTGCCACACGAGATCTCCGCATGAAGACTGTGTCACTCAGCCTTTCCCTGCTCGCCCTGCTGTGGTGGATCGTCCCCGGCAGTGCCCTTGCGGTCGATGATCTCGACAGCCGCTACGTGACGCTGGAACCCATCGTGGTCAACATGGAGGCGACGGACCGCGCCCGCTACCTTCAGGCCAAGATTCAGCTCGAGGCGGCCGAGATGGAGGATGCCCGCGAGATCCGCGGACATATCCCGGCCGTCCGCGATCGCATCATTCGCATCATGGGAGGCCGCTCCCCGGACAGCCTGCGTGGCAGCGAGGCCCGCGAAGATCTGCGCCATGAGGTACTGGAGGAACTCAACGAACTGCTCGAGGAACTGACTGGCGCCCCCCGCATCGAGGCCCTGTACTTCTCCGACTTTATCCGCCAGTAACGCACGCCTCCGTCCGGATAAAGAAGGCCCCGGCAGTCAGTTCTGCCGGGGCCCAAGCTGCCCGACGGAGGACCGGGCCGGAGTCCCGCCAGGGACCCAGTTAAATCAGTGAGGCCGATGCAGCAACGGCATCTCGCCGCGCTCGACCATGTGCCGGATCAGGGTCGCCCGACCGGGGGCCTCCTGCTCCAGCTCGGCGGCACATTGCGAGTCCTGGTGCGTGGCCTCGGCCAGCAGCACCTCCAGTTCGCGCAGGTCCACTTTCGGCTTCTGCAGGTCCTCCGGCTTCGGGTTTTCCACCATATGGGTCTCCCAGAACATGCGGGGGTGCCAGCAGTGCAATTGTGCGTCCGGGTGGTGAAAGAGTTCGACACAGCGACGATTGAGTTCCTGTGCATTCATTGCGAATGACTCCTCTTGCCGGTGCATTCACTCTACTTGTATAGACGCCTGAATACCTGAGTTCAAGACTCGGACATTAGACCTGACCCACAGAATGCCCGCGGGCCGACTCGAGCTCCTCCAGTGCCTCCATCCATTCCGCCTCGACGGCCTCCAGGCGCGTACGCAGCTCGCCCTGCTCGCGGGTAAGCTCCGCCAGACGGCCCGCGCTGTCTCCGGTGTACAGCGCGGGATCGGCCAGCTCGCCCTCGATCGTCTCTAGCCGCCGTTGTAATTCGCCACAAGCCTGCTCCGCCGCATCGGCCCGCTTCTGTATCGGGCGTAACGCCGCACGCGCCTGCGCGGCCTGCTGGCGGCGTTCCTTCTGCGAAAGCGGCGCTTCCGACGTATTCGACGCCGGCGGCGCGGAGGCAGCCGTCGTCTCCCGTTCGCGTTGCAGTTCGCGCGCGTAGTCGTCCAGATCGCCGTCGAACTCCGTCAGACAGCCGCCTTCGAGCCGCCAGAAACGGTCGCACACGCGTGCCAGCAACTCACGGTCGTGGGCCACCACGACCAGCCCGCCAGCATAGTTCTCCAGCGCCTCCGCGAGGGCCTCGCGCATATCGAGGTCCAGGTGGTTGGTCGGCTCATCGAGCAACAACAATGCGGGTGCCTGCCAGATCAGCATACCCAGCACCAGGCGCACCCGTTCGCCGCCAGAGCACTGCCCGACGGGTGCATCCGCGCGCTCGCCGGGGAATCCCATACCACCCAGAAAATCACGCAGGCGCTGCTCGGGAGCAGCCGCATCCAGCCGCGTCATATGGGTCAGGGGCGAGGCCGCAAGATCCAGTTGCTCGCGCTGATGCTGGGCGAAATAACCCACCCGCAGGCTGGGGTCGACACGCCGCTCACCCGCCGTTGGCGCGAGCACGCCTGCCAGCAGGGACAACAGTGTCGATTTGCCGGCGCCGTTAGGTCCCAGGACACCAATACGATCTTCCGGGCGCAGCCGCAGGTCGGTCGCGTGCAGGCGGCAGGTCTCGCCGTTACAGACCTCGGCCGCCTCCAGCGCCAGCAGTGGATCGGGCAGGCGCTCCGGCGTCGGGATCTCCAGGTGGATCGGGCGCGCCGCGCGGATCACGGCCACTTCGTCCAGCCGCTCGAGGCGCTTCAGCCGGCTCTGAGCCTGACGCGCCTTGCTTGCCTTGGCGCGAAAACGGCGCACGAAATCCTCCAGGTGTGCACGCTCGGCGGCGACCTTCGCGGCCGCGGCCTCGCTTTGGGCCGCGACCTCCGCGCGTCGGGCCTCCGCCTGGGTGTACCCCCCGCTGTAGATCTCGATCTGTCCGCGTTCGATATGCGCGATGTGCGTGACCACCCCATCAAGGAAGCGCCGGTCGTGGGCAATCACGATCACGGTACCGGGATAGCGCGCCAGCCAGCCCTCCAGCCAGAGTATGGCCTCCATGTCGAGGTGGTTGGTCGGTTCGTCCAGCAGCAGGAGGTCCGAGCGGGTCATCAGGGTCCGCCCCAGACCCAGGCGCATGCGCCAGCCGCCCGAAAAGTCGCTCATCGGGCGCTCGGCATCCTCCGGCGCAAAACCGAGGCCGGCCAGCAGGCGCCGCGCCCGCGCCTCGGCGGACCAGCCATCGATCGCGTCGATGGCCGCATACAGCCGCGCGTGCTCGGCACCATCCTCGACCGACTCCAGCCGCCGTTCCAGATCACGCAGCTCGGCATCGCCATCGAGTACATAGTCGACCGCACGGCGAGGGCTGCCCGGGACCTCCTGCGGGAGGTGGGCCACCACCCATTCCATCGGCACCTCGACACTACCGGCATCCACTGACAGTTCGCCCTGCAAGGCGGCCAGCAGTGACGATTTGCCGCAGCCGTTGGCACCGGTGAGTCCCACGCGCCAGCCGGCATGAACGGTCAGGTCGCTGCGCTGCAGCAGCACCTGCCGGCCACGCCGCAATTCAATATCGGAAAGTCGGATCATCGGAGCAGTTTAGGGAAACGCTTGCCAGTACACACGCGGGCGTACGTGATCAAAGGCCTGCCCCGGACCCATGTGTCAAATTATTGACGACCCTTGCCGGCCGGGGCGGCCCCCCTTTGCCACCCCGGCAGACCGGCGCCGTTTTTTCGTCACCAAGCCACAACCATAAACAACAAGATACTGATAATTAATTACATTTTTAATGTGGCACAAAAATCGCTTGACTCAGGCTCCAAGAGTCAGGACACGGCGAGGCCGCCATGAATCGCGACGGAAACGCAGGGAATCTGCGCCTGGTATCGGGCAAGGGAAAATCCACCAAGCGCACCGAGGCACCCTTCGATGCGCTGGCCTTCGTCCAGTCCCTGACCACTACGCTGGAGTTCGACACCGTCCTTCAGCGGTTGCACGAACAGCTTCACGCACTCGTGAAGCACTCGGGGTGGATCTTCTACACCGAGGGCGACGACCAGAGCTGGTCGGGCGGCGAGGATGACCGCCACCGTATCGAGTACGGCCTGAGCTACAACGGCGTCAACATGGGCTCGCTGATCCTGATGCGCGGGCGCCGCTTCAGCGACGCAGAGCAAGAACAGATCGAGGCATTGCTGGGTCTTGCCGCACCGTCCCTGCACAACGCCCACCGTTTCCGTCGGCTCATGTCCAGCCTTGAGGCCGATGAACTGACAGGACTGGGTAACCGCCGCGCCTTCGAGATCCAGGGTGCCAAATGGCTGGCCGACTGCCGGCGCCAGGAGCGCCCCTTGTCCGTGCTGGCGATCGACCTGGATCACTTCAAGCGAATCAACGACGAATACGGCCACTCCGTGGGCGACGAGTTGTTGCGCCGCGTCGCCGATACGCTGCGCACCGCCACTCGGCAGTCCGATCTGCTCGTACGCATGGGCGGAGAGGAGTTTCTGGCCGTTCTGCCGGGCGCCGATCTGGCCTGCGCGATGGAATGCGCGGAGCGCATCCGCCTGGCAATTGGCAACATCCGCACCACCGCGACGGCCGACGATGCGTCGGCTCTGCAAAGCGAGGGCGCGGTCAAGGTCACAGCCAGCATCGGGGTCGCGAGCATTGGCCGCACGACGTCACTGCAGGCCCTCTACCAGAAGGCCGACGAGGCGCTTTACGGCGCCAAGCAATCCGGCCGCAACCGGGTCCTGGCCAGTCACTAGGCCGAACGTTTCATGAACGGTTTGGGCCTGAAGCTCGCCGCCCGGAACTTCAGGGGCTCTCACCGGGTTGAATGAAGTCCACACAGGTCAGCGCCGTCGCCAGCACCGCCTGGCGCAGGGCCTCGATTGCCTCCGGACGCGGGAAGCTGGTTCGCCAGGCCAGTGCCACCCGGCGACTGGGTACCGGCTCCTCGAACCGACGCACAGCCAGCAGGCGCTGGGCGTAGCGATCAGCCCCCACCGCAGTGCACGGCAGAATGGTCACCCCCATACCCGAAGCCACCATATGGCGAATGGTCTCCAGTGAAGACCCCTCCAGGTTACGCGGCGTACTGCCATCCGCGGTGACGGTCCGCTGACAGGCGGCACACCGCTCCAGCACCTGGTCACGGAAACAGTGCCCGGCGCCAAGCATCAGCAAGGTGGCATCCGCCATGTCTTCCAGGGTCAGCGTCTCCTTGTCCTGTAGCGGGTGGCCACCCGGAAGCACCGCAACGAAGGGTTCGTCGTACAACGGCAGCGAAACCACACCCGGCTCTTCGAATGGCAGCGAGATGATGATCGCGTCCAGTTCGCCATGCTTCAGACGCTCACGCAACTGCGCGGTATAGTTCTCTTCGATGACCAGCGGCATCCTGGGGGCCCGTTCGCGCAGCGCCGGAATCAGCTCGGGCAGCAGATAGGGGCCAATGGTGTAGATCGCCCCCAGGCGCAGAGGCCCCGTCAACTGGTCCTGACTCTGCACTGCCACCGCGCGCAGCTGTTCCACCTCGGTCAGCACCCGTCGGGCCTGGGCGACCACCTGCTCGCCAGCCGGGGTCACGCTGACCTCGCCACGACCGCGCTCGAACAGGGGGACGCCCAGTTCGTCCTCGAGTTTGCGAATGGCGACGGACAAAGATGGCTGACTGACATGACAGGCCTCGGCCGCACGGCCAAAATGACGCCGGTCGGCTACCGCAACGACATAGCGCAGCTCGCTCAGTGTCATCGTTCGGGAGTCCGATGCCCGACATTGTCATTGCCCTCGACGAGACGCCCATCATCGGGCAGGTCCAGGGTGACCTGGCGCAGGCGCCGCCCATCCAGCGAGATCTCGCCGACATGCCGGCTGGAACCGTCAATGGCAAATTCAAAGCGGTACTGCCGCCGCCAGGCCAGCCCTCCGGGCTGGCGCCGGATGGCCTGGCGCGTGCGCACCACGCTGCCATCCAGGAACTGCACACCAGCCTGTTCGCAACTACGCCGCGCGATCCGGCGGACCCGTTCGTGCGTGCGCCAGGAATCGTTCACGTAAAAGGCCACCAGAACCAGCGCGAGGATTATCAGCAAAGGCGTCATGGATCGGTATGATACCCACATTCCACTTTTCGCCGACGATTGCCCCAGACCCGACGCCCCATGTCCATTAGCGCCATTGCATTCAATCAACTTGCCGCCGAGCTTCGCACCATCGGCCAGAGCGAACTGCTACCGCGCTTCGAAGCCGGGATCGCTGTGGACTACAAGGCGGACGGCTCGGTGATCACCCAAGCCGACCACGCGGTCGATGCACGGCTGCGCAATCTGCTGGAGTGCGCGGTCACGGACGAGCCCGTGCTGAGCGAGGAACAATCCCGACAGGAGCAGACCCGCGTGCTCGAGCAGGCACCCGCCTTCTGGCTGGTCGATCCACTGGACGGCACCAGCAACTTTGCGGGCGGCATGCCCTTCTTCGCGATCTCCGTTGCCCGCATCGAGGGAGACCGGGTCACCCACGGCGCGACCTATGACCCAGTACGCGACGAGCTCTTTACCGCGCGCGAAGACGGGCCATTACTGCTGAACGAGGCGCCACCCCCGGCCGCCGACCGCGCTCCGGTCAGCCGCCTGGACAAGGCGATCGCGCTGGTCGACTACAAGCGCCTGGACCCCGCCCTGGCCAGTGCGATGGCCACGGACGCCCCGTACCGATCGCAACGCAACCTGGGTGCCTGCGCCCTGGAATGGGCGTGGCTGGCGACCGGACGGGCAGATGTGTATCTGCATGGAGGACAGGCACTGTGGGACAGTGCCGCCGGGAGCCTGATGCTGGCCCGCGCGGGCGGTACGATGAGCAACCTCGACGGTGCATCGGCGTTTGACCGCTCCTTGGAAAAGCGCTCCGCCATTGCGGCCCGTTCGGCCGCGCTGTTCGATCAATGGCGGGAATGGCTGAACCCACGCCGCCAACCCTCCGTGGCTTCTGTTTCGTGAAATCCAGAAAACCCAGCAACGGGCGCCTGTCTGCGGGGGACTTCACCCCGCGTTATCTGCCCATTGCCTGGAAGATCGTCGCAGTCGTAGCCGTCCTCACCTTGCTTGGCATCGGCACCCTCTCGGTCGTGGTGCTGAACCAGGTCACCAACGTCCTCAATAACCAGGTCCGCGCGCAGGCCGAACTGACCCTGGCGCCGGTTGCCCGCACCTCGGCCGAGCTGATGCTGGCCGAGGACTACCTGACGCTGGAAACCCTGCTGAACTCCCTGGTCGAGGACGGCCGCGTCGAGTCCGTGACCGCCTACGCCATCGACCGCGGCGTCATCGCCTCGGCCGGCACCCCACCATCTCCCGGGGGCATCGGGGAAGGAGTCTGGCCACTGGCCGCCTCGGCAGAGCCCTACCAGCGCGAGGTGCGCTTTCAGGATGTCCAGGTCGGGTACATCGAGGCGCATATCGACACCACCCCGATGCAGGAGCTGATCCGCAACACCATCAACGCAGGGATTGCGACTGCCGTCGGTGTGTTTCTGCTCAGCCTGATCCTGGCAATCGACATCAGCAAGCGCCTGGTGCGTCCACTCGAACGCCTGGCACATGCCATGCGCGAACGCATCCGCCGCCCCGTGGATGAACACGGACGACCTCTGCCGATGGTGCACGAGGACGAGATCGCCCAACTGACTGCCGCCTTCAATAACATGGCCCAGGATCTGCTGCGCAAGGACCAGGTCGAATCGGCTCTGCGCCGCTACGTCTCCGATGCGATCGCGCAGGACATCCTGGAAAACCTGGACCGGATCGAACTCGGCGGGCGTGCGGTCGAGGGCTCAGTGCTGTTCGCGGACATCAAGGGCTACACCTCGCTGTCGGAACGCTGCACACCCGAAGAACTCGGCCGCATGCTGAACGAATTCTTCGGTCCAATGGCGGAATGTATTGCCCGTCACGGTGGGACGGTAGACAAGTACATGGGCGACTGTACCATGGCGGTATTTGGCCTCGGTGGGGATGACAATCACCGCCAGACCGCCGCCCGAACCGGCCTCGCCCTGCTGGAAACGGTCGCGGCGATCAACGCCGAACGGCAAGGTCGGGGCGAGGAACGCGTCGAGTTTCGCATTGGCCTGAATGCGGGCGAGATGCTGGCCGGCAATATGGGCGCGCAAGACCGCATGCAGTTCACCGTGGTCGGCGACACCGTCAACGTGGCGGCTCGCCTGGTCACGGTCGCGCCTTCCGCCGGCATGGTGACCACAAATTGCTTTATGGAGCATGAGCAGGTGAAAGGGCATTTCGAGACCGAGCATTGGGGAATCCACGAACTGCACGGTGTCAGCGAACCTGTCGAGGTCGTTCGCGTCCTCGCGGTGGCGGACGCCGATTGATGGGTTTCCGGGTCTCGCGGCTTGATCTGCTGCTGGTGGCGCTCGCCCTGTTGTTTTTCCAGGGCTGTGCCGGCATGCAGCCCTTCATGACGGCGGAAGACCAGATCGAAACCGCTGTCGAAGAGGGCCACTACCAGCGAGCTCTGGAACTGCTCGACGAGTACGAACCTGAACCGGCCAACGAATGGGCCACCCGACGCGAAGAGATCGAAGTCCTGGCGCAAGAGGCGGCCGATCAGGCAATGAAGGATGCGCGCGCGGTTTCGGCCGAGGGCGCGGTCGCCGAGGCCCTCGGGATCCTGGAGGATGCCGACTCCCGCTTGCCCGAGAGCGAGGAGCGCACACGCTTTATGGACCAGCTGGAGCGCCAGCGCCAGGTCGGACTGCGTACTCTGCAGCAACGCCACGACATACTCGAGGCCCGCAATCTGGTCGAACAATTGCGCCTGCTGGAAATCATGCGTCCCCTGGTGCAGGAGACCAACCAATTGCCTGCAGACCCGGACGCCCTGAACGAACGTGCGCCTACCCTGGCCGAGAATCTGGAACGCTATGCCGAGGACAGCGAAGGGCAGGAGCGTCTGGAGCTGTTGCGTCTGGCGCAGGACTTGTCCCCCGCAAGTGAACGTGCCACCCGCATCCGCGAACTCAACGAAGAGTTGCGCACACGCGAAGAAGACGAGGATCGCGAAAAAGAGGCCGAACGGCTGTCCGCGATCAATGCGCAACTGCGTCAGGCCCTAGAGGCGGGCGAGCTGCAGCGGGCCTCCCAGTGGTGCCGGAGCGGGGATCTGCAGCTGGACGAAGACGCCTCGGATCCCGACCAGGCCGCCCAGCGGGCGCGCATATCCTTGTGCGAAGAATGGCGCGCACAGCGCGATGCACGCGCGGAGCAACTGCTGGAGGAGGGGCGCCGCCAGTACACCGCCGGCCAGATCCAGGAGGCAGTCAACACCTGGGAGGAGGGGCTCGCGATGGCCCCCAACCACTCCGGTCTGGCTACAGCCCGGGAACGGGCCCTGCGCGTACTCGAACGCCTGGACACGCTGCGCATCCCCGAGGCCCCGATGCCGGTAGGCCCCGACGGGGCGCCGTTGCCCGAGTCCGATGCCGAGGATGCACCCGAGACGGACGCGGAAGACACTGAAGAATGATCCTGAGGAGGTCGCAGCCCTGAAGCGACCCCAACCGGACACCACTTGAGTCGCAAGCTTGCGATTCAAGTGGTGTCTCCCTAGGATTGCCGCGCTGCAGCCCGCGCGCCCAACCGGACCACCCGCTTGCGATGACCGCCTCCGTTCACGACCTGATCGCCGACGAACCCCACCGCATTCTGCAGCTCGGCGATACCGAGGTGGTCGTGCTCGGCACGGCCCACGTGTCCCGCGCCAGTGCCGACAAGGTGCGCGCACTGGTGGACACCGGCGAATTCGACGCGGTGGCGATCGAACTGTGCGAAAGCCGCCAGCGCGCGATGCTCGACCCGGACGCGGTCCGGCGCATGGACCTGTTCAGCGTGATGCGTCAGGGTCAGGCGCCGATGATCGCCGCAAGCCTCGCGCTGGGCGCCTATCAACAGCGCCTGGCCGAGCAGTACGGGATCGAACCGGGTGCCGAGATGCGTGCGGCCATGGACGTGGCACTGGATCGTGGCCTGCCGCTGGCGCTGATCGACCGCGACCTCGGCCTGACACTGCGGCGCACCTATCGCGCGGTGCCCTGGTGGCAACGCATGGGTCTGATCGGCGGCCTGTTCGGCTCGGTACTTTCGCGCGAGAAGATCGACGAATCGGAGATCGAACGGCTGAAGGAAGGCGACATGCTGGAGTCGACCTTCAGCGAGTTCGCCGAACAGTCGGAGGACCTCTACCGGACACTGATCCACGAGCGCGACCAGTACATGGCGGCCCACCTGCGGCGCCTGGCCGAGTCCGGCAACCACCGCCGCATCCTCGCCGTGGTCGGTGCCGGGCACCTGTCCGGGATCGCGACCCAGGCGGGCGATGACCTGACGCCCCCCGATGCCATCCTCGATTCCCTCGACCAGCCACCGCCCAAGGCGCGCTGGCCGAAGATCCTGCCGTGGGTCATCGTCGCCGTCATCCTGACCGGCTTCGTGATCGGCTTCCTGCGCAATCCGGACATCGGCCTGCAGATGGTGATGGACTGGGTAATGATCAACGGCGGCCTCGCCGCCATCGGCGCAATCATCGCGCTGGCCCACCCGCTGACCGTGGTCACCGCGGCGCTGGCCGCACCGCTGACCTCGCTGAACCCGACCATCGGGGTCGGCTTCGTCGCCGCCGCGGCCGAGCTTTTCCTGCGCAAACCGCGTGTCGACGACTTTGCGCGCCTGCGCCAGGACACCACCACCCCGCGGGGCTGGTGGCGCAATCGGGTCTCGCGCGTACTGCTGGTCTTCCTGCTGACCACACTGGGCTCTGCCGCCGGCACCTATATCGGCGGTGCGCGCGTGTTCAGCCACCTGTTCGGCAGCTGACCCGCACCCTACTCCGGAATCCGCAGGACGAGCTTGCCGCTGCGCCCGGCGGCCTCGATGCGCCGATGCGCCTCCGCCGCCTCGGCCAGCGGCAGGCTGTCCTCCACATTCACCTGCAGGCGCCCGCTGGCGAGTCGCGCGAGCCCCTCGGCCACCAGCGTGGCCTGGTGCTTCAGGCGTCGCCGGTCGCCTTCCAGCATCGGCGTCAGCATCAGTTCCAGGCTGATGCTCGGGTTGCGCAGGCGCGCCGCGTTCCAGTCCACCTCGTCCGGCGGTGCCAGAAGCGTGATCAGATCGCCACCGTAGGCCACCTGCGCGAGTCCTTCGCGAAAGGCCGGCCCACCCACGGTATCCAGCACAATGTCGAAGCCGCGACCGTCCGTGTAGGCCCGGATCGATTCCTCCGAGTCGGACTGGGTCAGGTCGACCACGTCACCGCCGAGGCCGGTAACCAGGCGCTTGGCCTCCTCGCGCCGCACCAGCCCCAGGACCCGTGCTCCGGCAGTGCGCGCGATCTGTACGGCCATCTGCCCCACCCCACCCGCGGCGGCATGCACCAGCACGGCCTGGCCACGCTGCAGGTCGGCACGCTCGAACAATGCTTCCCAGGCGGTCAGCCAGGCCAGCGGCAAGGCGGCGGCCTGCAAGTCGGTTACCGCGGCCGGCACCGGTACGATGGCCGCCTCCGGGACCACTACCTGCTCGGCATAGGTACCCGGATCCGCTCCCACGCCACCAAAGCAGAACGCCACACGCTGTCCCGGGCGCACATGACGCACACCACTGGAACAGGACTCGACCACACCGACGCCGTCACAGCCGGGCGTGTTCCGCACGGCTCCCGGGACGAGCATGCCGCGCGCCCGGACCTTGGTATCGACGGGGTTCACGCCGGCCGCCAGGAGCCGAATCTTGACGTCGTCCGGCCCTTCAAGCTCGGGCTCGGGGACCTCTCTCATTTCCAGGACATCCGCCCCACCGGGCTCGTCGAAAACGATTGCTCGCATCGAGCGACTCCTCGTGTTTGAACATGCCTTGTGGATTTTGATACCGCTTCGGGAAGTCTTTCCAGAGACGCGCTAGAGGCCAATCCCGATGCCGATCCCGAAACGCACGCCCGACGACGGGCGCGGCGGCTCCGGGTCCGGCCACAGATGCACCGAGTAGGCATCCAGCAGCGGAAAGACATACGCGAGCTCGCCAATCGAGCCCTCCTCGGTCCCCGATACCGTACCCACCGCCGTGACACGCCGCCCCGGACGGTAATCGACCGGATCGGCAAAGCCATCGAGCTTGAGGCGAAAACGCCCCGTGTTGGCTTGCCGTGTCTGGGGCTCCTGGCGCTGCAACGGGTAGCTGACCACCTCGAGCACCGTGCTGTCCGCCCGATTGTCGACCCGCGCGATCACCCCGCCCCAGACCTGGTCCTCGGCAGGCAGGCTGTCGGCGGCCACACTGCGCGGGGGTACCGGGTCACCCACCGCGTCGGGGATCTCCAACGGGCCCGAGGCACAGCCAGCCAGCAGCACCGGCGCAACAACCAGCACCAGCGCAGCCACTCGCGCGCGCCATGCGTTACCAGTACCAGGGATCATATCGCCAGGGGTCGTGACGCCAGTGGTAGGGATGGGGTCGCCAGTACGGGCCCATGTAGCCCGGCGGGCCCCACGGGTCGTAGTAGTACCGGTCGCGCGGCGGCGGACGCTTGGCCCACAGGTGTACCGTTTGTGCCTCGATGCGAACAAAGCGGTAGTCAAACTCGCCGATCGAGCCTTCCTCGACTCCGTCGATCCGTCCGCGAACGGTGACCTCGCGTCCCTCCTCGTAGACCTGGGGATCAAGGAAGTCATCGATGTAGGCGCGGAAACGCCCTTCCGACTGGTCGACTTCGCGCGGACGGGCCTCGCGACCGAGCGGGCGCGCTACAATCTCGAGCCGGGTGCCGTCCCGGGTGTTCTCGACCTGTGCGATGACGCCGCCCCAGACCACCGCCTGACCCTTGGCCGCCTCGGGATCGGCGAGGACCTCGGCACGACTCAGGGGCTCCTCCGGCAGCGGCTCAATCCCTTCGGGGATGCTCGCGCAGCCCACGAGCAGCCCACCGAGCAGCAACCCGGTCAGCAGAGAAAAATGGCGGCATGGATTCATGTCCATTAAGACCGTCCTCACCGCTGCAAGGTTCGTGTCACTCCGGGCCTGGCGCACAAAGCGCTTCGACATCCACGACCTCGTGCTGTGCCGCCTCCACGGCCTGCAACAAGTCGTCGGGTCCGAGACCGACCATCTCCCAGACCTTCGCATCAACCGGCGGGGCGTCGGCCCAGTCGCGAGAGTCGATCTCGGCCAGGTGGGCTCCCGTATTGGCGAGATGCACCAGCGTCACTTCCGTGCGGTATGCCTCCGGCGCTGAACGGGGATGATGGTGCCCGGCCACACAGGCAACCAGGCCATCCGGCAGTCCCCAATGGGCAGCCAGGGCCCCACCCAGTTCCGCATGGTCGAACCCGAGCTGCTCACGCTCGGCCCCCTGCGGGCTCAGGCCGTCCCCGATATCGAGGCTGGAGAGGAACGCACGATGCGCCGCCTCCGGCGACTGGGTGAACAGCAAGAGCTTGCCCAAATCGTGCAGCAGCCCGGCGAGAAACACGCTGCCGGACTGGCGGGGCAGGACCCGGTCGGCCAGGTGACGGGCGATTACCGCGCAATAGGCAGAATGCCGCCAGAACACCTCCAGTGGCAGACGCTCCTGGTCGGGAATATTGCCGGTCGCACGCGTGATGGCACCCGCGACGACCAGACGCTGCAGGGTATCCCGGCCGAGCAGATTTACCGCCCGTTCCACCGTATCCACGCTGCGCGACTGCGCGTAAACGGGGCTGTTGGCCAGGCGCAGGACCAGCGCCACCAGGCCAGGGTCACGCCCGAGGCTGCTGGCGATCTGCCCCGGTGTGCTGGCGTCATCTTCCAGCAGGCGCGCCACGTCGAACACGACCTGCGGCATTGCCAGGAGCTTGTCGGCCGACTGGACGCGTGCCTTGAGGCTTTCCGTTGCGTTCATCTCGGACATCCCGGTTCTCCATAACGGGGCCCTATGCCCCGTGGTATCTACTGTAGCCCCATGCCCCTCGCCAGGGAAACGAAGTGCGGGCAAATCACGACGGAACGAACCATAATCGGGTACTCGGGTCGTTAATTGTTGCTTGTCCCCCACAATGGAGGTTGTCCCATGGCGTTTCGACTGACCGCTGCACTACTGGCCTTTACCCTCCCCGGCCTGGCGCTGGCCGGCATTCAGACCGAAGAGGTCACATACGAACATGATGGCGAGGAAATGACCGGCTATCTCGCCTACCCCGACAGCGACGGACCCCACCCGGGTGTCCTGGTCGTCCATGAGTGGTGGGGTCACAACGAATATGCTCGCGATCGGGCGGAGCAACTGGCACGCGAGGGCTATGCCGCGTTCGCGCTGGACATGTACGGCAGCGGCAAGAAGGCCGACCATCCGTCTGAGGCGGGAGAGTTCGCCGGCCAGATTCGGGGTAACCGGGAACTCTTGCTGGGCCGTTTCACCGCCGCGCACGACTGGCTCAAGGAGCACGATGCCACGGCCGACCAGCCCCTGGCGGGAGTCGGCTATTGCTTTGGCGGAACCGTGGTTCTCGAAGCGGCACGCGCGGGGATGGATCTGGCGCTGGTGGCCAGCTTCCATGGCGCGCTGGCAACTGACCACCCGGCGGGGACGGGCGACGTCAAGGCAGAGGTCCTGGTCTTCAACGGCGCGGCCGACCCGATGGTACCGCCGGAACAGGTGGCCAACTTCCGCGAGGAGATGGACAACGCCGAAGCCACCTACACCTTCGTCGACTTCTCCGGTGTGGTGCACAGTTTTACCAACCCCGGGGCCGACGAGATCGCCGAGAAGTTCGACATGCCGGTGGGCTACGACGAGCGGGCCGACCGCGACTCCTGGAAGCACCTGCTAAGCGCCCTGGAGCGCATGTAATTCGAGTGCCAGGCTGCGTGAGTGTGGCAGGCGCGGCCCGCCACACTCGATTCATGCCCACGCACGGCCGGCGGCTCAATCAGAAGTTGCGGAAGAAGATCAGGGTCCCCAGACCTACCACGACGGCAACCATGACCAGGATAGCCAGCTTCAGCCAGCGCCAGCCGCGCGAACGCCCCGAACGACTGCGGCGCTTGCGCGATGAAGTCCTGGGAGCGGGTGCATCCGCCGCCAGGGTCGGGCCCGCCGCCAGCACCGCGTCATCGGCCCGAGCCACCAGGGGCTCGCGCTGTTCCATGCGCGTCGAGGGCACTTCACCTCCCTCCCCCGAAAGGGACGCGCTGGCATCCAGCGGGGCCGCCCCCTGCTCCAGTTCGCGGATCCGGCTCCGGAGGGCCTGGTTGCGCTCGCGCGCCTCGGCCAACTCCTGCTCACGCTGTGCCAGCCGTTCACCCAGGGCCGAGGTCGAGCCATCCTGTTCCGTGCAACGGGCCTCCAGATCGGCGCGCGCACGCTCGGCCGCGGCCGCACGTTCGCACTGCTGGTTGCGTTCCTGGCGCAGGCGGGCGGCCTCCTCCAACGCCTGGTCTCGCTCCTTTTGCACGGTCTCGCGCAGACGGTCGGCTTCCACCAGTTCGTGGTCAAGACGGATGTTCTCGTTCTCGAATTCGCGCAACCGAGCGCGCAATCCCTCCACCTCATCGGTCAGCTCTGCGGCATCCGAGACCTGCGCCGACTCGTCCGGGTCTTCGCCCACGATCATCTCGGTCGCCTGCAACTCCGCCAGCTGACGTTCGCTGTCTTCGGCCCGCTGCAGGGCAGCGGTCGCCTCGTCGCGGGCTTCACCCAGCGCCGCACGCAGGCGTTCAATCTCGTACTGGGCTTCGCGCTCGTCGGCCGATTGCTGGCGAAGCATCAGTTCGCGACGCAGCCGATCGAGTTCCTGGCGCAGTGCCTGGTCGCCACCGCCCTCGGGGGCACGCGGCAGCAGGTCATTGACCACGTCGCGCACACGGCCGGGCACGAACGGCTTGATCAATACGGCGTTGGCACCCAGCTCCAGCCATTCACGGCTGGCGGACTCGTCGCTTTCCTGGCCGGTGATAATGACAACCGGCAGATCGGCCGGGAGCCCTTCGACGCCATCACGGATGCGCAGCAACAGATCCTGTCCGTCCAGGCCCGGCATGGAGAGGTCCGTCAGCACCAGACCGACATCGGGGTTGCGCTGCAGGAGCGACCAGGCCTCTTCGCCATCCGCCGCTTCATAAACCACACGCTCGCCCTGCAGGATGCGCTGCAGGGCAATCCGGATCACCTTGGAGTCATCCACCACCAGGATCGCGGTGCGGATCGCTGGCGATTGCTGTTCAGTCATCAAAGTCCCCCGGGGCCCGTCGCGGCTATACATCCCTGCACGGGCAGACTCGAGCCCCCTTGGGAAGGTTACGCATGCGTCCGCCCCGGCGCCAGCACACCACGAGCCCCAGCGCGAACCAGGTCACGTTTTTGCGCACCGACTCAGACGGGCTTCGACTTCCACTGAACCGCATACAGATCCCGCCGACGATCGCGCAGGTTGCGCACCGACCCGTGGTTGCGCAGCTCCTTGAGGTTATCGAGGTCGAGATCGACGATCAGGGTCATCTCGGTATTCGGCGTCGCCTCGGCGGCTACTGCATCGTGCGGGAACGCAAAGTCGGACGGTGTGAACACCGCCGCCTGTGAGTACTGCATGTCCATGTTCTCGACTTTGGGAAGGTTGCCGACGGAACCCGACATGACGACATAGCACTCGTTCTCGATCGCGCGCGCCTGTGCACAGCGGCGCACCCGCAGGTAGGCATTCTTGGTATCGGTCCAGAACGGCACGAACAGGATCTGCAGCCCCTTCTCGGCCATTACCCTGGGCAGCTCCGGGAACTCCACGTCGTAGCAGATCAGGATGCCGATCTTGCCGAAGTCGGTGTCGAATACGTGCACCTCGTCGCCCCCCTGCAGCCCCCAGTAGGCCACCTCGTCGGGGGTGACATGGACCTTGTACTGCCGGTCCCAGGTCCCGTCCCGACGACACAGGTAGGAGACATTGCGCAGGACCTCGTCGCTGTACTCGGGCATCGAGCCGGCGACGATGTTGATGTTGTAGGCGAGCGCCAGGCGCACCATCTCCTCGCGGATCTGCTCGGTGTACTCGGCCAGGTGCCGCACGGCCTCGGCCGGATACTCCTGGTTGAACGCGCCCATCAGCGGACCATTGAAGAACTCCGGGAACAGCACGCAGTCAGAGCGGTAGCCGGAGACGGCATCCACGAAGTACTCGACTTGCTGAAACAGCGAGTCGAGGTCCGGTGTCGGGCGCATCTGCCACTGGACCACGCCGATGCGCACGTCCGAACGGCTGCCCCCGATCAGCTTTTCCTTTTCCTCGTAGTAGATGTTCAGCCACTCGATCAGCGTCGCGTAGGCGCCCGATTTCTCGTCGTCCGGGAGGTAGTTGGTGATGATCTTGCGAACGTGGAAATCGTTGGCCAGCTGGAAGGTCAGGATCGGATCGGTGATCTCGTGATTCTTGACCTTCTCCACGTACTGCTGCGGGGTCAGCTCGTCCCGGTGCTGCTCGTAGCCCGGGATGCGCCCACCGGCCACGATCGCGCGCAGATTGAGCTTCTGACACAGCTCTTTACGCGCGTCATACAAACGACGGCCAAGACGCAGACCGCGATAGTCGGGGTGAACGAAGATATCGACGCCGTACAGGGTGTCGCCGTCCGGGTCGTGGGTTGTCAGAAACCCGTTTCCGGTGATCTGCCAGTAGCTGTGCTGATCGCCAAAACGCTTGTACTCGACGATCAGGCTGATCGCCGCCGCGACCACCTTGCCCTTGTCCTCGATGCAGATCTGCCCTTCGGGGAAACGGGAGATCTGCGAACGAAACTGGGCCTCGCTCCAGGCACCGTCGAGGTCGTGGTAGACCCGCTCCATGATCTCGCGGATGTCGTCGTAGTCCTCCATCCGCGTCGGACGCAGTGTCAGGCGATGCGGGGCGTTGGGGTCGGCGTCTTGCTGATTGCTCACGCGTTCGGTGCTCCGTCGTGGTGGGGGCTACCCGCCGACCGATTCAGAAGATCCAGGCCAGCAGCAGCCAGAAAAAGACAAAAAACAGAAAAAAGCCGGGGATCATGAACTGCAGCTCGCCAATGACGCCTTCGCCGGCCGCCAGTGCGAACACCAGCATGATCAACACCGAGACGATCGCAGCCACCAGGGCCGCCATCTGCAGGCCCATGCCATCATCGAAGGTGTTCGCAACCCACTCGGACAACCCAGGCAGGGTGACGGCCGCGCCCAGAACAATCAACGCCACCAGCAATGCAGCCAGCGCCGAAGTCCCGAACAGGATTCGCAGCGCCAGAAGGCTGTCGCGGCGATCGCCGGAACTCACGCGGCCGCCTCGCGACGATCGCGCACATAGTCGCGCACGCGGTGCGGGTCCGGGATACCGCTAACGCGGAACTCCGGGTTGTCGCCGGTGGTGTACACCGCAATCTCGCCGACCCGGAAGATCCGATTCCAGAAGCTCTGGTCGACCTTCACGGTCCGGATCTGGCCGATATCCAGGTCCACATGGGATTTGCTGAGCAGCCCTTCTTCCAGATGCACCTGGTCGGCGTCGATGCGCAGACGCACCGACCGCGTCTGCAGATACCACCACAGCAGAATCAAGAGCCCAAGACCAAAGGCCGCGATCAGCAAAACACTGAAGAGGAAACCAAACGGGTGATTGCGAAACATCGCCGGATGGGCGTCGATCGCGGGGGCACGACTGGTCATGGGGCCTCCGGTTCGCGGACAGGTACCGACAGTGTGCCAGATGGAGTGCCCGACGCGGATATCGCCAGAAAATGCGGCCGCGTCAACCGATAAACGCGGCGTTGGGATCAGGCCGGGCGGCTCATGTTCTTGCCGTAGAAGATCTCCATCATCTCGTGCTTGAGCAGCTTGGCGATGCGCTTGGCCTCCTTGGCCGAGTAGTCATCCTTGCCCAGACCGAACAGGTAGGTATCCAGATCGAAATCCTTGAGCACCATCTTCGTGTGGAACAGGTATTCCTGGTACACGTTCACGTCCACCATCTGATACTTCTCCTTGGTATCACGCGAGAGGAAGTCCTGGATGGAGTTGATCTTGTGGTCGATGAAGTGCTTCTTGCCGCGCACATCGCGCGTAAAGCCGCGCACGCGATAGTCCATGATCACGATGTCCGACTCGAAGCTGTGGATCAGGTAGTTCAGGGCCCGCAGCGGCGAGATGCGCCCGCAGGTGGAGACATCGATATCCGCGCGGAAGGTGGCAATCCCGCCCTCAGGATGCGCTTCCGGATAGGTATGAACCGTGATATGGCTCTTGTCGAGGTGCCCGACAACGGTCTCCGGTAGAGGGCCCGGACCTTCGGTGTACCCAATCATCTCGGTCGCCACCGGCTCCTCGGAGATCAGCATCGTCACCGAGGCGCCCTGCGGGTCGTAGTCCTGGCGCGAGATATCCAGGATGTTGGCCCCGATCAGGTGAGCGACGTCCGTCAGGATCTGCGTCAAGCGCTGGGCGTTGTAGGCATCGTCGATATACGCAATGTACTCGTCCCGATGGCGTTCGCCGGAGGCGTAGCAGATATCGTAGATGTTGAAGCTCAGGCTCTTGGTCAGGTTATTGAACCCGTGGAGCTTGATCTGCTTCTTGTGACGGGGCATGGCGTTTCCTCTTGCCCGGTGCGCAGGGAACGGCGGATTGTAGACGTACCGGCTCGTCAGGGAAACACGCCGCGCCTGCTGGCGGAAATTTCCGCTGCCGACGCGGGTGACTCAGCGCGGTGCCGGCCCCTCGACAATCTCGAAATCGTGGGTGACCCTGGCCGCCGCACCAAGCATCAGCGAGGCCGAACAGTACTTCTCTGCGGACAACTCCACCGCGCGACCCACCTGCTTCTCCGACAAGCCATGGCCATACACCCGAAAGTGGACATGGATATCAGTAAACACCTTGGGCACCGTCTCAGCCCGTGTACCGTCCACGGTAACCTCGCAGTCGAGGACCTCCTGACGCCCTTTCTTGAGCATCGCCACGACATCGAAACTGGTGCATCCACCCAAGCCCAGCAGCAGCATCTCCATCGGACGAGCTCCCAGGTTGCGACCGCCGGCGTCCGGAGGACCATCCATCACGATCGCGTGACCGCTGCCGGTTTCGCCGACAAACGCCACCTGCTCCAGCCACTTCACCCTGACCTGCATGCGCGTCTCCTTTTGCCCACAATTCGGCCCCTTTTGGAAGGCCTTGTGTGGCCTATACTCAACAAAAAATGCATGAACTTTGAGATTCAAAGCACAAAATCAAATCCTGCTCGACGGATTTTGTGACTCGATCCCGACACACGGGTCCCGCTCGCGGAGGGCTGAATTACACTGAAAACCGTCCTCAACAAGCGAGACGTGAGAAGCCATGGATGCCATGACTATGAATAACCCGTTCGTCTATCGCCCGGCACAGCCGTCGCCGGCACTGGAGCGCTTCCTCGGTTACTGCCACCGTCGGCACTATCGCAAGCGTACGACGATCATTCACTCCGGCACGGTACCGGACACGTTGTACTACGTCGTCAACGGTTCTGTTTCTGTGTTGGGCGAAAACAACGGTCACGAACTCGTACTGGCCTACCTGAACAAGGGCGAGTTCTTTGGCGAGCTCGGCATGTTCGAGGATGACCCTCGTTCGGCCACGGTCGTCACCCGCGAGGATACGGAGACCGCCGAGATCCCCTACACCCAGTTCCGCGAGATCGTGCAGCGCGACCCGGAGATCCTGATGCTGCTGACCAGCCAGATCGCCACCCGCCTGCGTCAGACCTCGCGCAAGGTGATGGACTTGGCCTTTGTCGACGTTACCGGCCGCATTGCCCACACCCTGCTGGATCTGGCGCGCCAACCCGACGCCATGACCCACCCGGACGGCATGCAGCTGCGCATCACCCGCCAGGAGATCGCGCGCATCGTCGGCTGCTCGCGCGAGATGGCCGGGCGCGTACTGAAGGACCTGGAAGAACGTGGGCTGATTACCGCCCACGGCAAGACCATCGTGGTATTCGGCACCCGCTGACGGCATCCTGTCGGAGGCCTGCCCGGCCCAGTCGCGGGCAGGTGCTTCGCCGGGGGGAACCCCGCACGATGTGGCGTTTTATTCCTCGCCACGGAACAGCTGCCCCAGCGCCAGCCCCGGATCCTCGGTCCGCATGAAGGCCTCGCCCACCAGGAAGGCATTCACCCCCGCCTCTTGCATGCGTGCCACGTCTTCGCGGGTATGGATACCGCTCTCGGTGACCAGCAGCGCATCCTCGGGCACCTGGGCCTTCAACTCCAGCGTGGTCTCCAGCCGCGTCTCGAAGCTGCGTAGATCGCGGTTGTTGATGCCGATCAGGTCCGCGCCGATCTTCTTCGCACGCTCGAGCTCCTCGGCATCATGCACCTCGACCAGGGCATCCATGCCCAGCTCGCGGGTCAGGAAGTACAGCTCATTCAGCGCGGTGTCATCCAGCGCGGCGGCGATCAGCAGCACACAGTCCGCCCCCAGCACCCGCGCCTCATAGACCTGATAGAGGTCGATCACGAAGTCCTTGCGCAGGATCGGCAGCTTGCAGGCCACGCGCGCATCGCGCAGATCCCCGTCGCGCCCCTTGAAGAAGTCCACGTCGGTCAACACCGACAGGCAGGTGGCGCCGTGTTCCTCGTAGCTGCGGGCAAAGGCCTCGGGGTTGAAGTTCGGGCTAATCTGGCCCTGACTGGGGCTGGCCTTCTTGATCTCCGCGATCACGGCCGCGCGGCCGGCATCGATATCGCGCTGTAGCGCAGCCCGGAACCCGCGCGGCTCCGGGGCCGACCCCATCCAGCCACGCAGCTCGCGCAGGGGCCAGTAGGCCTCGCGTTCCTTCAGCTCCTCGCGCTTGCGTTCGAGGATCCGCTTGAGGATGTCCGGCACGTCAGTCATCAGGTTCCTGCTCCTTGATTGGTCAGTCGCGCACTGGTCGCCTGCAGCCGCTCCAGGCGCTCGCGGGCGGCACCCGAATCGATCGCCTCGGCCGCGCGGCCAACACCCGCGGCCAGCGACTCGGCGCCGCCCCCGGCGTAGATCGCGGCCCCGGCGTTCAGCAGGACGATATCGCGGGCCGCGCCGGCCTGCCCCTCCAGCACCCCGCGCAGCATCGCGGCCGAGGCCTCCACACTGTCGACCCGGAGCGCGTCCAGCCCGCTCCGCGCCAGCCCGAAGTCCTCGGGCACCACGGTGTACTCCTCGATCGCGCCATCCTTCAGCTCGGCCACCCGCGTCGGGGCACCGATGCTGATCTCGTCCAGCCCGTCCTCGGCGTGCACCACCAGCACATGCTCGCTGCCCAGTCCCTTCAGGGCCTCGGCCAGCGGCCGCACCCAGACATCGGAGAACACGCCCAGCACCTGATTCGGCGCCCCGGCAGGGTTGGTCAGCGGACCCAGCACATTGAACAGCGTGCGCACACCCAACTCCTTGCGCGGGCCAATCGCGTGCTTCATCGCGCCATGATGGGCCGGGGCAAACAGGAAGCCGACGCCGACCTCCTCGATACAGGACCCGACCGCCTCCGGCGACAGCCCGAGATGGATCCCCAGGTGCTCCAGCACGTCCGCGGAACCGGACTTCGACGACACCGAACGGTTGCCGTGCTTGGCCACCCGCACGCCACCGGCCGCCGCGACCAGCGCCGAGGCGGTGGAGATATTGAAGGTGCCGGAGGCATCGCCGCCGGTGCCGCAGGTATCGACCAGCCCGGTGCGCGGGACCTCCACGCGTGTGGCCAGCTCGCGCATCACACCGGCCGCCGCGCGGATCTCCTCGATGGTCTCGCCCTTCATGCGCAGGGCCACCAGCAGCCCGCCAATCTGGGCGTCGGTGGCCTCGCCGGTCATCACGGCCTGCATCACCGCGGTCATCGCGGTTTCGTCCAGATTGCGGCGTTCGATCAGGGCCGCTATGGCTTGCTGCACGGTCACAGGGCTGCTCCTGTCGGGGAATCGGAGCGCTAGTGTAACGCCCGCTCCCGCGCGGCACGAACCAGGGAAACGCTGACCCATATGCACACTCGCGCTCGAGTCGCTTTTGCGTGCGAACTAGGCGCGGTGACTGCCGTGCAGCATTCTGCACAAGGGAACCGCAACGCCGTTCCCGCGCAAAAGCGGCCGAGCCCCTGCTTTAAATGGATCGTGGGGTTGGCACCCCAGGTTCCCCGATCCTGCGTTGCGGCCCTTGCCGGTAGAACCACTACCGGCTGCGCACCGCGCCTTGCCTCGGAAAACCTGGGGTGCCAACGCGAGTGTGCATATGGGTCAGCGTTTCCCTAACCCCCCACCAAACCAGACGAAAGCGGCGAATAGCCAAATCAGCGCCGCTCCGGCGACCAGGTGCAGCAGTACGTCATCCAGCCAGTCGACCACGAAGAGCGTGAGCAGGGCTGCAAACCCGAGCTGGATAAAGGCCTGCATCGCCGACGCCATACCGCGCGCGCCCGGATAGCAGTCCAGCGCCAGCAGGGTCAACGAGGGCATCCCCAAGGCCAGGGCAAAGCTGTACAGCGCAAACGGCAGGGTGACCGCTGCCACCGGGGGTTCCGAGGCCAGCGCGGCCCAGCCCACCAGCGCCAGCGAAATACCGGTGAGCAGCAAACCAATGCGGACCGTGACCTCGGGCGCCACGCGCCCGGCACTCCAGCCGGAGGCCACACCCCCCAGCATCAGCCCGACCACCATGGGCGCGAACAGCCACCAGAAATCGCGCTCGCCCCCACCGAGATGGACATAGATCAGCGCAGGCGAGGCCGCGACGAACAGGAACTTGGCCCCGAACAGGGTGGTATGCACCAGCACCGGCTGCAGGAACTGCACATTGCGCAGCGTGCCCGCGTAGCGCCCAAGCACCAGTCGCGGCCGGCTGGAAACACGCCCGACCGGGGGCAGCGTCTCCGGCAGCCACAGGCGCGCGGCCAGCAGCAGCACGACCCCGTAGAGCACCAGGAACGCGAACACCGAGCGCCACCCGAATGCGGATTGCAGATAGCCGCCCAGGATGGGCGCGATCGCGGGCCCCATCGCGAACATGATCGTCACGATGGCGAATACGCGTCGGGCATCGATGGGGTCGAAGCGATCGCGCACCAGGGCACGGCTTACGACAACGCCCGCCGCCGCCGCGAAGCCCTGACCGATACGCAGCCCGATCACCTGCCAGTACTCGACCGCCACCACCAGCAGCGCGGATGTCGCGACAAAGGCCACCAGGGCCCACAGCACGACCGGACGCCGGCCAAAGGCATCCGACAGCGGCCCGGCCACCAGGGTGGCCAGGGCAAACGCGACCAGGTAGGCGGACAGCGTCGCCTGCATCGCCGCACCGTCGACGGCCAGATCCGCGGCCATCGCCGGAAACGACGGCAGGTAGGTATCGAGCGAAAACGGCGCCAGCAGCGCCAAGGGCGCGACCAGCAGCGCGAAACGCAGCCGGGTGCGGCGTTCTAGGGAAGCACCGGTCAATGTACGCGCCCGCGCTCGAGTCGCTTTTGCGTGCGAACAAGGCGCGGTGACCGCCGTGCAGTCATTCTGCACAAGGGAGCCGCAACGCCGTGCGCACACCCGTTTTTGATAACAACGGGCGGCCGAGCCCCCGCATTGAATAGCTTGTGGGGTTGGAGCCCCATGTTCCCCGATCCTGCGTTGCGCCCCGAATCAATCAAAAACGGGCCGATAAAACCACTACCCGCTGCACGATGCTCCTGGTCTCGGAAAACATGGGGCACCAACGCGGGTGCGTACATTGACCAGTGCTTCCCTCCGCTCACGCCGGCTGGGGCAGGCGGCGCAGAAAGTTGTCGAGGAGCTCGTGCCCCTGCCGGGTCAGGATGGATTCGGGGTGGAACTGCACGCCCTCGACGTCCAGTTCACGGTGGCGCAGGCCCATGATCTCGTCGCGGGTGCCATCCTCGCGCTCGGTCCAGGCGGTGACCTCCAGGCAATCGGGCAGCGAGGCCGACTCCACCACCAGAGAGTGATAGCGCGTGGCCTCCAGCGGGTTCTCGAGGCCCGCAAAGACCCCCACCCCGGTGTGATGCACCGGGGAGGTCTTGCCGTGCATGATCTCGCGGGCCCGCACCACGCGCCCGCCGAACACCTGACCGATCGCCTGATGCCCGAGACAGACCCCGAGGATCGGAATCTCCCCGGCAAAGCGGCGGATCACCTCCATGGACACACCCGCCTCGTTCGGGGTGCACGGGCCGGGCGAGATCATGATCCCGGCGGGCGCCAGCTCGTCGACCTGGTCGGGGGTGATCTGGTCGTTGCGATGCACCTCGACCTCCGCCCCCAGCTCGCCCAGGTACTGGACCAGATTGAAGGTGAACGAGTCGTAGTTGTCGATCATCAGGATCATGCCGGGATTCCCTCCGCCGCACCGGACCGGTACAAATCGCAGACTAGCGCGAGTGCACCCGGCGTGCCCGACAACCGCGCTCGCGCTGCCCGTTCTGCGCCCGTCATCACGCCCTCAGCCACGGTGCCTGCGCGGCCCCAGCCCGCCCAACGCCAGCTCGGCCGCACGCACGACCGCACGCCCCTTGTTCAGGGTTTCCTGCCACTCGTTCTCGGACACCGAGTCGTGCACCACGCCAGCCCCGGCCTGGATGTGCAGCTCGCCCTCGTGCAGCACGGCCGTGCGGATCGCGATCGCGGTATCCATGTTGCCGGACCAGGAGAGGTAACCGACCGCCCCGGAATACGGCCCGCGCTTGACCGGCTCCAGCTCGTCGATGATCTCCAGCGCCCGGATCTTCGGCGCGCCGGAGACCGTGCCGGCCGGGAAGGTCGCCCGCAGCACGTCCATCGGCGAGTGCCCCGGGGCGAGCTGGCCCTCCACATTGGAGACGATGTGCATCACGTGCGAGTAGCGCTCGATGCTCATGGTGTCGGTCACCTCCACCGAACCGATCTCGCAGACCCGGCCGACATCGTTGCGCCCGAGATCGATCAGCATCAGGTGCTCGGCGCGCTCCTTCGGGTCGGCCAACAGCTCGACCTCCAGCGCGCGGTCCTCCTCCTCGGTACGCCCGCGCGGCCGGGTGCCGGCGATCGGACGCACGGTCACGCGATCGTCCTCCAGCCGCACCAGGATCTCCGGGGAGGCCCCGACCACGTGGTGGTCGTCCAGGTCCAGGTAGTACATGTAGGGCGACGGGTTCAGCGCCCGCAGCGCGCGGTAGAGGTTCAGCGGTGGCGCCGAGAACGGCACGCTCATGCGCTGCGCCAGCACCACCTGCATCACGTCGCCGTCCATGATGTATTCCTGCGCCCGCGCCACGGCCGCCTGAAAGCCCTCGGCCGACCAGCCCGGCACATACTCCGGCACCGCGTGCGGGTGCGGTGGGTCTTCCGGCGGCACCAGCGGCTCGCCGATCCGGCTCTCCAGCTCGTCGAGGCGTTCCGCGGCCACGGCCTGCCCGTCGGGGCGCGAGGTATCGGCATGCACCACCAGATACAGCCGCCCGGAGAGATTGTCGTAGACCACGACCTCCTCGGAGACCATCAGCAGGATGTCCGGTAGCCCCAACGCATCGGGCTTTTCCGGGCCCTCCAGGCGCGGCTCGATCAGGCGTACGGTCTCGAAGCCGAAGTAGCCGACCAGGCCACCGGTGAAGCGCGGCAGGCCCGGCAGTTCGGCGACCTTGAAGCGCGCCTGGTAGGCCTCGACCCAGGCCAGCGGATCGGTCTCGGTGGTCTGCTCGACCACGTCACCGTCGGTCTCCACCGTGATGTCGTGGCCGTGCACCCGCACCCGGGTCCGCGCCGGCAGGCCGATAAAGGAATAGCGGCCCCAGCGCTCCCCGCCCTGCACCGACTCGAACAGGTAGGAATACGGCCGGTTGGCCAGCTTCAGGAAGATGGACAGCGGGGTCTCGAGATCCGCCAGGACCTCGCGTACCAGCGGGATGCGGTTGTAACCCTCGCGGGCCAGTGCGTCGAAATGTTCGGGGGTCATCACAATGGTTCCTGACAAGAGAGCGGGAAGACGGCGCGAACAATCAGTCGCCGTTTCGCCATCGCCCCATTGTCCGGTCCATTGCGATCATCCTCAGGCCGCCCGGGCGGGCAGCAGTTCCGGGAGTTCGTCCAACCGGTCGAGCACCGCATCCGGGTGCTCGTCGCGGATATCGTCGCCGTGATTGTACCCGTAGGTCATGCAGACGATCTGGAAGCCGGCCGCGCGTGCCGCCTTCACGTCGCTCTTCGAGTCTCCGACCATCAGCGACTCGGAGGGGTCGACACCCAGTTCCTTCGCCGCGTGCAGCAGCGGCGCCGGGTCGGGCTTTTTCTGCGGCAGGGCGTCGCCGGCGACCACGATCTCGAAGTCGTCGAGGATGCCCTTCTCACGCAGCAGCGGCACGGTGAAGCGCTCGGCCTTGTTGGTCACGCAGCCCAGGCGGTAGCCGGCGGCCTTCAGCTGGTCCAGCCCCTCGCGCACCCCCGGGTACAGCGGCGAGCGCCCGGCGGTGTTCTCCTGGTAGATGCGCATGAAGACGGGTAGTGCGCGCTCGAAGGCTTCCGGGTCTGGCTCGCCGTCGAGGTCGTTCACCAGCGCCCGTTTGACCAGTCGCTCCACCCCGTTGCCGACCCAGTTGCGTACGGCCGGCTCGCCGCGTTCGGGCAGACCCAGCTCGCGCATCATCGCGTCCACGCTGAACGCCAGGTCCGGCACGCTGTCGATCAGCGTGCCGTCCAAGTCGATCAGGATCATGCGGGGGCGTTTCAGGGACATCCCGGTCTCCGTGGCGGTCAGGCTCAGGCCTTGGCCATCTCGTCGCGCATCTGCTGGATGATGCTGTTGTAGCGGTTCGCGTCGGAGTCGCTGGACGCGCCGAAGATCGCGGAACCGGCGACGAAAGTATCGGCACCCGCGGCCTTGATCTCGCGGATGTTGTCGGCCTTCACGCCGCCGTCGATCTCGAGGCGGATGTCACGCCCGGATTCGTCGATCATCTTGCGCGCGGCGCGCAGCTTGTCGAGGGTGGCCGGGATGAATTTCTGGCCGCCAAAGCCCGGGTTCACCGACATCAGCAGGATCATGTCGACCTTGTCCATCACGTAGTCGAGATACGACAGCGGCGTGGCCGGGTTGAACACCAGACCCGCCTTGCAGCCCTCGGAGTGGATCAGCTGCAGGGTGCGGTCGATATGGTCGGAGGCCTCCGGGTGGAAGGTGATGTAGCTGGCGCCGGCCTGGGCGAAGTCCGGGATGATGCGGTCCACCGGCTTGACCATCAGGTGCACGTCGATCGGCGCGGTCACGCCGTGCTTGCGCAGGGCATCGCAGACCAGCGGACCGATGGTCAGGTTCGGCACGTAGTGGTTGTCCATCACGTCGAAGTGGACGATGTCCGCGCCGGAGGCCAGGACGTTGTCGACTTCCTCGCCCAGACGGGCAAAGTCGGCGGAGAGGATGGACGGGGCAATGAAATCGGGTTGTGCCATGGGAAGCCTCGCAGAAATCTCTGGGATAGCGGGACCGACCATCGGCCACGCTCTCGGAACCGCGGAACTTTACCGGATGCCGCCATGGCAGGCAAAAGGCGGCGCATGCGACAGGTCCTCCAACGCAAACGGGCCGGGGAAACCCCGGCCCGTCGGCTTGCCACTTCCTCGTTGCCCGAATCAGTTGAATTCGGATTCGATGAAGGCGGCCACGTTGGCGATGTCGTCATCGCTCAGCGCCTGGGCATGCGGGCGCATCAGACCGGAATGAGAACCGATCTCTTCACCGGCACGGTAGCGCTCGAGCTTGTCGGCCACGTACTCGGCGTCACGACCAGCCAGCGGGGGGAAGATCGCCTGACCCTTGCCCTGGGCCCCATGGCAGCTCAGGCAGGTCGACTGGTACTTGGACTGGCCAGCCTGGATGTCGGCCGCTTGCGCGGCGGAGGACAGCATCAGCGCACCCCCTGCGATTCCGGCCAGAACGAACAGCTTGATTTTCATTGTTGTGGTCTCCTCGTTTGCAACTCACCAACGGGGTTGCGGCCCCATCTGAAGCGAACGTTAGCAGGGCTTCCCTGAACGGTGCATTAACATAAAAACCGATAGGGATATGCCGATTCCCGCGTGCTCAGCGCCCGTGCACGTAGCGCTCGTCCGACCAGGTTGCCAACCATTCGGGACGCACCATCACCAGACCGGTCACGACCATGCCGTTGAGGACGGCCTCGGGCAGTACGAGCAGCGCCAGATAGCGCACGTAATCGCGATAGATATCGCCCCAGGCCAGGTCGGTGAACAGCGCGTAGATCACGGCCGAGGTCAATACCGTGGCCGCCACCGTCAGGGCCCCGCCGAGGAAGGCGACCCCGTATAGATAGATGAACATGTGGCGTGGCAGCCAGGTCTCGGTTGCCCGCAGCAAACCCCAGGTCACGGCCACCGGCAGCACGCCCGCCAGCAACACCGTCAGCGGAAAGGCCGCAAGCGGCAGCGCCCCCAGCAGGGCCAGTCCCGCGACCACCAGGAACACCATCAGGATCGCCAGCTGCCAGCCAAACATCAGCGTGATCGTGGCCACGCCGAGAAAGTGCAGCGCCAGTCCCTCAAGGGTCTGCGCGCGCAGCCCCCAGATCAGCAGCAAACACAAAGTGGCGATCACAATTAGTTGCGTGCGCCCGGGAACAAAAAACGCCTCCCAGGGCATGCGCCGGAGCATGATCAGCAGCCCTGCCCCCAGGAGCAACGCAGACAACACGCGGAGCGCAACCGGGAGTTCGCCCACTCCCTCGACCATGGTCAGTCGGGCTCGCGTTCGGCGGCCGCGACGGTGTATTCGCGGCCCTGCTTGACCTTGTCGTAGTTGCCGAACACTTCCTTGAACCCCTTCTCGATGAAACGCCGCAATCCGGTAATGGTTACGACATAGATGCGGCCACTGGGGTTCATCTGCTCGTGGGCATCCAGCAGGTAGGTGTAGAGCATCTCCCGCCCTACCTTGGCGGGCAGATTGGAGGCCACGAGATCGAAGCGCCGCTCGCGGATCTGCGCAAAGCCGTTGCTGTTTATGCACTCGACGTTGGTGATGCCGTTGAGCTCGGCGTTGCGCCGGCTGTACTCGACCGCCAGGAAATTGGTATCCACCAGTATCGTCGTGCCCTGCGGGGCCTTGCGCGCGAGGGTCAGGCCGATCGGGCCATAGCCACAGCCCAGATCGAGACAGTCATCGGTCGGACGCACCTCGACGCGATCCAGCAGCATGCGCGTGCCATCGTCGATCCGGCGCGGCGAAAAAAGCCCCCAGGTCGTGCGAAAGCGCAGAGACTCGCCCGCCAGGGCATCGTCGAATTCCAGGTCGCGCTTGAGCTCCGCCTGACGCGCCCGGCGCGAACGGCTGTCCGGGAATGCCTCGCTCACGCGGACACCCCGGCTGCCCGCGCCAGATCCTGCCAAAGCCCCTCGGCGGTGGACGCCGGGGCCATCGCATCGTCCTCGCCAGGCAGGCCCAGCACGCTCAGGTGCCCCATCTTGCGCCCCGCCCGCGCCTCGCTCTTGCCATACAGATGCAGGCGCGCACGCCCGGCGTCCAGCACGTCGGACCAGTCCGGGCTGCCGTCCGCGGGCCACAAATCCCCCAGCAGGTTGACCATCGCCACCGGGGCGGTCAGGCGCGCCGGGGCCAGCCCCAGACCACAGATCGCACGCACCTGCTGCTCGAACTGGGAGACGGTGCAGGCGTCCAGCGTGTAATGACCGGTGTTGTGCGGGCGCGGGGCGATCTCGTTAACCACCAGATCCCCGCCCATGGTCAGGAAGAACTCGACCGCCAGCACCCCGCAATAGTCCAGGCGATCGGCAATCAACTGCGCGATCGCCACCGCGCGCCCGGACAGCTCCTCGTCGACGCGCGCCGGTACCCGGCTCAGGTGCAGGATGCCATCGCGGTGCACATTTTCGGATACAGGGAAGGCCTCGCTGCGACCGTCCGCCGTGCGCGCCACCACGACCGACAGTTCGCGCTCGAGCTCTACCCGCTCCTCAAGCACACAGTCCACGCCACCGAGCTCCGCATGCGCGGCCGCCAGATCGCCCATGTGATCCATGGGGCGCTGCCCCTTGCCGTCGTACCCCAGGCGGGCCGTCTTCAGGATCGCCGGGAAGGATGGCGCGCCGGTGGCGTCCTCGCCACCATCGCCACCGGCTGTCACCGGACGCCACGGCGCGACCGCTACCCCGATCTCGGCGAGAAAGCGCTTCTCCTCCAGCCGGTCCTGGGCCACGCCCAGCGCGCAAAGTCCGGGCCGCAGACAGGCATTGGCCTCCAGCCACTCCAGTGCCGGGCGCGGGATGTTCTCGAACTCGCAGGTAATCACCGCGCACTGGCCGGTCAGGGCCGACAGCGTCTCCGCATCCTCGTAGGGCTGACAAAGATGACGCGTGGCGACCTGTCCGGCGGGGCTGTGCGGGTCGGGATCCAGCACCCACACGGCATAACCCATCTCGCGCGCGGCCCGCACAAAGTAGCGGCCGAGCTGCCCGCCGCCGAGCAGCCCCAATGTGGCGGGAGGCAGGATCATGATGCGGCCGGCGGCAGGATCTGGTTGAGCACCGTGTCGCGCTGCGCGCGACGGAAGGCATCCAGACGTTCGCACAGGGCGGGGTCGGAGTTGGCCAGCATCGCGGCGGCAAACAGCGCGGCATTGGCCGCGCCGGCCTCGCCAATGGCGAAGGTCGCGACCGGGACCCCCTTCGGCATCTGCACGATCGACAGCAGCGAGTCCTGTCCCTTCAGATGGCGTGAGGCCACCGGCACGCCAAGCACCGGCACCGAGGTTTTGGCCGCCAGCATGCCGGGCAGGTGCGCAGCGCCCCCGGCCCCGGCAATAATCGCGGCCAGGCCCCGTTCGCGGGCCTGTTCGGCATATTCGAACAGGAGATCCGGGGTGCGGTGGGCGGAGACCACACGCGCCTCGTAGGGCACGCCCAGTTCCTCCAGCACCTCCACCGCACGCTCCATCGTCGCCCAGTCGGAGGTGCTGCCCATCACCACGCCCACGCGTGGAGCGGTATTGTCGTTGTTGGCCGTCATGGACGGAACCTTAGCCGCCCCGCCCCGGGGCGACAAGCCCGCGATGCGGCCCAATCCCCACGGCCCCGGGCTGACATCCCTCGATCCGCATCCCGTGCGGCGCTCATCCAAGCTCCGCCAGCAACTGGCGGATCATGTGCTCGGCCTGGGAACCATACCCTCCGCCAAACAGGTGGTCGTGGTTCAGGATGTGGTAGAGGTTGTAGAGCGTCTTGCGCACCGGGTAGCCGGCGTCGACCGGGCGCATCTCCTCGTAGGCATCGAAGAAGTCCTGCCCGGGATGGCCGAACAGCTCCATCATCGCCAGATCCGCCTCCGGATCCCCGTAGTACACGGCCGGATCGAACAGTACGGCCGCACCATCGGACTGGAAGCCCCAGTTGCCGCTCCACAGGTCCCCGTGCAGCAGTGAAGGCTCGGGGCGGTAGTCGCTGAAGAACCCGTCCAGACTCGCTTCCAGCGATTCCAGCGCCTGGATCAGCGAATGCGCGGCCCCGCGCTCGCGCGCCAGACCCCGCTGGAAGCCCAGGCGCTCGTCGCGATAGAACGACACCCAGTCATCATGCTGGCGGTTCGACTGCGGTGTCGAGCCGATGTAATTGTCGTGGTCCAGCCCGAAGCGCGCCGCCATCTTCATGTGCATGTCGGCCACCCCGTGCCCCAGCGCGACCCCGTCGCGACGGCCGTCCAGGTCCAGTTCCTCCAGCACGATGAAGCAGACATCCCCCGCCTTGCCCGTACCGATCACCGCGGGGATTTTCATTCGCTCGCAGCGGGCCAGCTCCTCAAGCCCGCGCGCCTCGGCCGCAAACATCGCCTCGGCCATCGCGCCCCGGTTGAGCTTCGCGAAAAAGGTCCGACCATCGGTCCCGGTCACGCGCTGAGCCTGGTTGATCGAGCCCCCGGAACAGGCCTGGCTTCCTGTCGGCTCGAACGCGCTTGCGGTATGGTCCGTGATGCACTGGGCCACCGCCGCCGTGATGGCGTCAGGGCCCGCAGAATCCAATCGGTTCATCCTCGGTATCCGGCTTGCTGATCAACGTGCAGGTTAACGGTTACCGCAGGATTCGTCAGGAGACCTACCCCATGGCCTTTCGCAAACTCGAGCCACTGTGCGACAAGATCGGCGCCGAGCGCATCCGCTCGGTCATCGACGACTTCTATCGCCGCCTGTCCAGCGACCCCGACGTCGGGCACCATTTCGAGCGCATCCAGGACTTCGAGGATCATGTCCGGCGCATCTCGGACTTCTGGTACATGAACCTGGGTGGCCGCCTGGAGCAACCGCCCACGATCGACATGGTTGGCAAGCACGCCCCGCTGAACCTGACCGACGACGACCTGGCAGTCTGGATGCGGCATTTCAAGGCGACCACCGAGGAGCACCTGGAGGCGCCACTGGCGGCCGAGTGGCAACAGCTGGCGGATGGCATCGCCAGCCGGATGCGCGAGGACATCATTCGCTAGCATCTTCCCACCCGCCTGCCCTGTTGAGGCTGGCCCTGGTTCGTCGTCGGTGTTTACTTGCCTTCGGTCCGCCGCCTGCCATGCGCTCACTCGCGAGCGCGCCGCGAGGTACTTCTTTGCTCGTGCAAAGAAGTACCCAAGAAACACGCCCGACTGCCGCGACCCCGGCCCGCTGTGCGGGCCGGGGTTTCCCTCGCTCCGAGGCTTTTCGCGGGCGGCGCTGAAACTCGCTGCGCTACGCTCCGCTCAAACAGTCAGCGCCTCTCTTCCTGCGAAAACCCTCTCCACTCGGCGCGACGACAACGGGGGGTGAAGGTCAAGACAGCAGCTGTCCCGGCGATTTTGCTTGTAGATGGAGGCTAGGTCTTCGGACATCTTCGGCACGCGCGGCCTGCGGCCGTGGCGTGCCGCGCCCGCCAGCGGGCGCTGGGGGGCGGGCAGGATGCGGATGAGTGCAGCGAATCGCATCAGAGTTGCCCCGACGTCGGAACGGTGCGTTTCGCTGCGCTCAACCGCACCCTACGGCGTCGGAGTTGGGCGAAACGTTGGGGAATGGCTCTTGTCTTGACCTTATCCCCCGTATGAAGCCCCTTGCGGAAGGGTTCTCGGGGCGGAAGAGAGGCGCTGACTGTCTGAGCGAAGCGACAGCGTAGCGAGTTTCAGCGCCGCCGGCCCGAGGGCCCTGGAGCAAGGTCCCCGGGCGGAATCCGGGTGCGCCTCGACGGGTACTTTCTTGGGCAAGCAAGAAAGCCAGTTGTTGATCAAAAACGGGCGCGGCGCGCTCGCGAGTGAGCGCATGGCAGGCGGCCGGACGAAGGCACCGTAAACACCAGAGGCCCAAACAGGCCCAGCCTCAGCGCGTGAAGCAGCCCCGGCCCGTCAGCAGGCGTTATCGGTGTAGCCGGGCGCGTCGCAGAAGGCGCGACCGAGCGCGAGGTCCTCGCGCATGTTGCGCAACGCTCGAAGGTGATCCTCGCGGCTCGCCGCGAGCTTGGACTGCGGCGTTACCGGGAACAGCAGCTGCGACAGCGACGGCGGGTCCTGCCCCAGACGCACCGCATAGACGATCTGGTAGGCATATACCCGGCGCACATAATCGCGGGTCTCCGAGAACGGGATCAGCTCGGCCCAGATATCGGCGTCCATCTCGCCGTCGTCCGGCAGCCAGGAGCGCACGCGATGCGCCCCGGCGTTGTAGGCCGCCGTGGACAGCAGGCTGTGCCCGCCAAAGCGATCCAGGTTGCGCCGCAGGTAATAGGTGCCCAGCGTCGCATTGGTCGCTGGGTCGAGGATGTCCCAGTCGGAGTTGACCCGGACCCCGGCGCTGGAGGCGATCGAGCGCCCGGTCGCCGGCATGATCTGCATCACGCCCAGCGCCCCGGCCCCGGAACGCACGTCATGCAGAAAGGCGCTCTCCTGGCGGGCGATCGCCATCGCCCAGGCCGGGTCGATGCCCTGTTTCTCCGCGCCCGGGACGATCACCGAGTCGAAGGCCAGCGGGAAGCGCAGCTCGATATCGTCCCAGTTGCGGGCCCGCGCAATGGTGAAGATCGCGCGGTCGTACCAGTTCCAGTCGGCGAACGCCGCGGCCGCGGCCTCCAGTTCGGGCGTCTCCATGTTGGCCACCGTGCGGGTCCACTCGCGCCGCGCCTCGGCGTAGCGGCCCAGTGCTACCAGCTCGCGCATGCGCTGCATGGCGGGTAGCCCGCTGACCGACTCACGCGCACCATCGGCTAGCTGCAGGGGCTGGTGTCCGATGCGATATGGCTGCCCTAGGCGGTCGGCGGCCAGGAATCCATGGAAGTTGCGCTCGCGCGCCGCACGCTCGTAGAAGAAGCGTGCCTCGTCGGCATCCCCGAGCTGCTCCAGCGCCCGGGCATACCAGTACTGCCAGGCCGTCTCTTCGCGTGCCTCGCGGCTCATCGCCCGAACCGCGCTCTTGACCGTCTCCCAGTCGCGTTCATGCAGCGCCGCACGCACCTGCCATTGGCGCAGCTGGTCATCGAAGACCTCCGCGTCCAGCCCTTCCATGAACTCCAGCGTCTCGGAGCGGAAGCGCAGAGCAAGGCGCAACGCGAGCGCGTGTTCGATCTCGCGGGCCGTCTCGGCCGGGAAGCCCAGACGCTCGCCACGCTCGGCCCAACCCTTCAGTGCCGCGTCCAGGTCCTGCGGAATCCAGCGCTTGAATGCCTGCTCCAGCATCGCCTCGGCCGAACGGTGATCATCCGCACGGAAGTCGACCTCGACTACGCGCGCGGGGCGTGACTCGAGTTCCAGCCAGCGCTCCGCCCAGCCACGATCGGCGCTCGCCAGATAGCGACGGAGGTAGCGCGCGAGCCCGGTCTGGCGCGCCTGCATCGCCAGGGCGAAACGCTCCCAGGCCAGCTCGTCGGTCAGTCCACCGGCATCCCGCCAGGCCTTGAGTGCGGGGTCACAGGCACTGGGGCGCGACTGGCCGTGCAGCCAGATGGACTCCATATCTTCGATCGCCGCCGAGGTATTGCCAGTCTCGATCAGTGCCTTGCGCCGCTGGCAGTCCTGCGTGACGGAGAGATCGCGGCCGTCGTCGGCAAAGTCGAGATACCGCGACCAGGCCTCTTCGCGGGCCAGATAGGAGAGGTAGTTGCTGCGTAGCTGGCTGGCCAGCGGCGTATCGTCGTGCTCCTCGATAAAGTCACGCACGGCGTCGGGATCGGCCCGGCCGAGATCGCGCGCCAGTTCGCGATGATCCAGGTAGGGCGTCAGCGGATAACCTTCCAGCGTGCTGCGAGCATTGCGGTAGGCCGTCATGTCGCCACGGCTGAGTGCACGTTCGGCAAGGAGGAACAGGCTACGCTCAAAGAGCATACCGGCCGGAACCGGGTCGGCCGCCGGGGCCCCGGCGGCGAAGGCCATGACCAGACCGGTCAGACCCGTGGTGAGTATCCTGGGCAGGCGCATCGGGTGGCTTTCTCGCTTGTCTGATCGGTTCATATTCCGCAGCACCGGTGAAGGACGCAACGGTCTTGTGGTGATTTCGCGCTCCTTTGGACGCATTCCGCGACAATACCGTGGTGTCGCGTGGCGCTGCCGGTGACTGGCGTCACTCGCGTTCGATCACGGAAAATGCTCCGCGTTCCAGGCCATCCAGGGTCCAGGAGGCCACACGATAGCGCACCAGGCGCAGGGTCGGATGTCCCACCGCGGCCGTCATGCGCCGTACCTGGCGGTTGCGACCCTCATGCAGTGTCAACGCGAGCCAAGAGGTCGGGATGGACTTGCGAAAGCGTACGGGCGGGTCGCGCTCCGGCAAGTTGGGCGGTTCCATGGGCTCGATCTTTGCCGGCTGCGTGCGGCCGTCCTTCAACTCCACCCCGGTGCGCAGGGCCTCCAGCGCGGCCTCATCGGGCGCGCCCTCCACCTGCACCCAGTAGCTCTTGCTGGTCTGGTGGCGCGGCTGGGTCAGCCGGGCATTCAGGCGCCCGTCGTCGGTCAGCACCATCAGTCCTTCGCTGTCGCGATCCAGACGCCCGGCCGGATAGACCCCGGGGATGTCGATGTAATCCGCCAGTGTGGGGCGCCCTTCCGGATCGGTGAACTGCGGCAGCACACCCCAGGGCTTGTGGAACAAAACGATTCGATGCATCAGTCGCAGCGCACGGTTACACGCTGGGCGAAATGGCGCCCCAGGTCATAGTCCACTGTGGCCCCGTAATCGAGCATCATGGCCTTGGCAACGAGTTGAGGATCCGGGCGGGGGCGCTCCAGCTCCGCGCTGCAGCCCGCGGCCGCGAGCCCGTCGGCCTCGACGATGCGCGTACCGGCCGGCTCCTCGTGCAGGAGCTCGATGAAATAGGTCGGGTCGTAGACCTTGTACGCCAGGGTCTCGGAACCCACATCGACTGGCTCGTCCAGCGCCAGGCGGAAACGGAAGAACAGCAGCCCGTCTTCCATGCGCATGGACGGATCGGACTCGGCGGCGACGTCCACCTCGCGCCCACCGGCCTCGACATGGCTGTACCACTCGTATTCCTCGAGGTTGCCGAGGATCTCGCGGGCGAGCGCCTGCAGTTTCTCGTCTTCGGTCGCGCCCTCCTGATGCGCCAGGGCATCCTCGTAGAGGTACTGCCCGTAGGTCGGATCGAAGCGCCAGCGATGCAGCATGTGGGTAATGCGCCCCTCGTCATCACGCTCCAGCGTGATCTCCAGGTCGATCCAGGCATGCGGATGCGCCTGTACCGGCGCACTGACCAGCAGCCACACCAGGCCCGCGGCAAGGATGGCGTAGAGAAGGGAACGTGGGCTCATGCAATCTCCGGGGTCGTGGACCGCCAGGCACCGGCGGCCGCCAGCAGGCGACCATGATAATCGCGCGCCACCCCGAGTTCCGCGAGCCAGCGCGGGGCATCGGGTTTCGGCCCGGTAGGGCTCAGAGCCTCGAGCCCCGGCAGGTCGGGGATGCGGTCCGCCAGCCCGGTCAGGCGGCGCGACAGGCGCAGCCGGTCCGGCTGCTCGGCAATGCGCGCGGCCACGGCGTCGGCCCGGCGGATATTGCAGCGCGCCACGGCCGTTGGATCGGCCAGCACCGTTTCCAGGTCGCCCAGGCGGCGAAGGATCCGCGCCGCGGTCCTGGGACCCACACCCTCGATGCCCGGGATGTTGTCGCTGGCATCGCCCGCCAGGGCGAGCATGTCGGCCACCTGCTCCGGACGGATGCGAAAGCGCTTCTCGATCGCGCGGCGATCCAGCGCGGTCCCGCGCTCCGGATCATGCATCCGGTCCTGGTCACCGAGGATGACCTGGGTCAGGTCCTTGTCCGCGCTCTTGACCTCGATGCGACAACCCGCGGCCCGTCCGTCCCGCGCCAGGCTGGCGATCAGGTCATCGGCCTCGTACTCGGGATGGGCCAGCGTCCGGAAACCGAGTTGCCCGAGCAGCTCCCGGATACGCGCGAACTGCTCGCGCAGTTCCGGTGGCGCCGGCGGGCGGTGGGCCTTGTAGGTGGGGTCGAGCCGGTGGCGAAAACCCTGGCGCAGACTCTCGTCGAAACAAAAGGCGATCGGACCCGGGGCGCAGGCGGGCAGCCACTGACCGAGCGAATGCACCAGCCCGTGCACAGCCCCGCCCGGCCGCCCGAGCGGATCCGGGTCCAGCCCGCGCGCGAACCAGGCACGGAATACAAAGATGCTGGAGTCGACCAGCGTCAGGGTCGGGCGCGGCGGCCCCGGGCGCGACTCAGTGCAGGCGCTCAAGGTCCTTGCGCACCCCGGCGATGGACCGGTCGAAGGCCGCGCGTTCATCCGCGTCCAGTTCCAGCTCGATCACCCGTTCCATGCCGCCCTGGCCGAGGATGCAGGGCACGCCCATGGCCACGTCGCGTTCCCCGTATTCGCCCTCCAGCAGGGCCACGGTCGGCAGCACGCGCCGGCGATCCACAGCGATCGCCTCCACCATCTCGGCGATGGCCGCGGCCGGTGCACCATAGGCGCTGGAGGTCTGCTTCAGGGCGAGGATCTCGGCACCCCCGTGGCGGGTACGCTCGACGATGTTGTCGAGCGTCGCCTGGTCCATGAAGTGGTGCAGCGGCACGCCGTTGACACTGGAATAGCGCAACAGCGGCACCATCGCATCGCCATGGCCACCCAGCACCAGGGCCTGGATGTCGTGGGTGGACAACCCCGTCTCCAGGGCGATAAAGGCCTCCATGCGCGAGGTATCCAGCACCCCGGCCTGCCCGAAGATGCGATCGCGGCTCCAGCCGGTCTTCTGCCAGGCGCGATAGGTCAGCACGTCCACCGGGTTGGACACCACCAGGATGCGGCTCTGCGGCGCATGGACGAGGATGTCCTGAAGGATCTGGTCGAGGATCTCGACGTTCTTGTCCAGGACATCGGAGCGCGACATGCCCGGCTTGCGCGGCAGTCCGGCCGTGACGATCACCAGTTCCGCCCCGGCGATCACCGAGGGTTCGTGACTGCCGCTCAGGCGCGTATCGAAGCGCAGCAGGGGCGCGGTCTCCTGGATGTCCAGCGCCGCACCGGCTGCCGCACCCTCGCGCACGTCCAGCAACGCGATCTCGCGGGCGACATCGCGCCGGGCCAGGAACTGGGCGGTGGATTCGCCGACGCGTCCGGCTCCGATGATGGCGATTTTCTGCATGCTTGCCTCGTCTGACGGAGGTGGAGTTTGGGGTTAGCGGCGCGCAACCCCGCTGTCGCGCGCGGCCTGTGCGACCGCCTGCGGCACGGTATCAATCAGGCGCGGATCGAACGGGGTCGGCAGAATGTAGTGCGGACCAAACTCGAGCGCCTCCAGGCCGTAGGCGTCCAGCACGGCCTGCGGGATCGGCTCGCGGGCCAGTTCGGCCAGCGCATGCACGGCCGCGACCAGCATCTCGTCATTGATCCGGCGCGCGCGCACATCCAGCGCACCGCGGAAGATGAACGGGAAGCCCAGCACGTTGTTGACCTGGTTGGGGTAGTCCGAACGGCCTGTCGCCATGATCAGGTCGTCGCGCGTCTCGAGCGCCAGCTCCGGACGGATCTCCGGATCCGGGTTGGACAGCGCGAAGATCACCGGCTTCGGCGCCATGGACTTCAGCATCCCGGGTGTCAGCAGATCGGGGCCCGACAGCCCGATGAAGACATCCGCACCCTCGCAGGCGTCCTCCAGCGTGCGTGCCTCGGTATCGACGGCGAAGATCTGCTTGTATTCGTTCAGGTCGTTGCGCTGGCTGTGGATCACGCCCTTGCGGTCCACCATGAACAGGTTCTTCTTGCTCGCCCCCAGGCGCAGCAGCAGCTGCATGGAGGCGATGCCGGCCGCCCCGGCGCCCACACAGACGATCTTCGCGTCACTGAGCTTCTTGCCCTGGATCTCCAGGGCATTCACCAGACCGGCCGCGGTGATAACCGCCGTGCCGTGCTGGTCGTCGTGAAAGACGGGGATATCCAGGCGCTCGGACAGGCGGCGCTCGATCTCGAAGCAGTGCGGCGCGGCGATGTCCTCGAGGTTGATCCCGCCGAAACCGCCGGCGATGCGGGCCACGGTGTTGATGAAGTCCTCCGGCTGCGGCGCATCCACCTCAATGTCGTAGACGTCGATGTTGGCGAAGGCCTTGAACAACACCCCCTTGCCCTCCATCACCGGCTTGGCTGCCAGCGCGCCGACATTGCCCAGCCCCAGCACCGCCGTGCCATCGGTGATCACAGCGACCAGGTTGCCCTTGCCGGTATAGCGGTAGGCCAGCTCCGGGTCGGAGGCAATCGCGCGCACCGGCGCGGCCACGCCCGGCGAATACGCCAGGGAGAGGTCGTCCTGGGTCGCCGTGGGCTTGGTGATATGGATGGCCAGTTTCCCGGCCGGCTGCTGTTCGTGGTAGTCCAGCGCGCGCTGGGTGAAATCCTTGGACATGGTGTTGCGGGGCCTTTTGGTCAAGCAGTGACTGTCAGAATGCAGCGGGGCTCCGGGGCCGGACCGGCCCCGCGACCGGTCAGTTGACCGGGTGCGTCGGCACCGAGGAGCGCCGGGCCTGTTCGTACAGCGGACGAAATTCGTCGGCCATGCGGGTCAGGTCGCGCTGGCGCGACTCGGGCGCCGGGTGCGTACTCAGGAACACCGGATGGCGGCCGTTGGCCTGCTCCGCCATCTTGCGCCACAGGCTCGCGGCCGCGTCCGGATCATAACCGGCCCGCGCGGCCAGTTCGATCCCGATGCGGTCGGCCTCCGCTTCCATCCGGCGGCTGTGCGGCAGCTGCACCGCGAGTGCGGCCCCCAGGGCGGCACCGGTCAGCGCCACGGGCGAGCGGTCGCCAGTCATCGCGTAACCCGCCACTGCGAGATTGCTGGCCAGGGCCACCGACATCTTCTCGGCCGTGTGCGCGGACAGCGCATGGGCGATCTCGTGGCCGATGATCTGCGCCAGCTCGTCATCGGTCAGCTCCAGCTGCTCGATGATGCCGGAATAGATCGCCATCTTGCCACCGGCCATGGCGAAGGCGTTGACCGTGTCCGGCGCTTCGATCACGCGAATCTCCCACTCCCAGTTGGCGGTCTCGGGGCGGTACTTGACCGCCTGTGCCACCACGCGCTCGGTGATCTGCTGCACGCGCGCGGTCATCTCGGGGTCGGCGTCCACTCTCCCCTCCTCTCGCGCCGGGGCGAGCATCTCCACGTAGGCGGTACGCGAGGCGTCGATCGCCTGGTTCTCGGAGACCAGCATCAACTGCGAGCGCCCGGTGACCGGATTGGTGGTGCAGCCCGGCAGCGCGACGGCCAGACCCGCGCCGATCAACAGCGTCAGGGCCAGCGCCGCCCAGCGACGGGGAAACAGGCGGGACAGGGCGTTCATGGATCAAGCACCTCGAGATCAAAGGGGTGGCGGATCCGCATCCGCCCTCGCTCCCTCCAAGGATACACCGCACCGCGCGCAACAACGGTGTTACCCAGCAGTGAGCGTGGTTCCAGATCCTCGAAAAAATCGCGGTCATCCCCGGAGATCAGCAGATCCAGTGGACCGTTCAGGACCAAGACCCAGTGCGGGTCGCGCACGCGCACGTCGATCACCTCGCCCTGGACCCGCAGCCGCCCCTGCGAGCGCTCGCGCGGCGGCTCCAGCCAGTCGACCGGGAAGGCCTCGAGCCGCTCCAGCCAGAGCCCTCGTGACTCTTCGCGTGCCACGGTCTCGGCCCCGTAGTAGCACTCATCCAGGGGATCCGGTTCCGGCCCCGGACGCGGCATGGCCAGGCCCTCCCCGATCAGACTGGCGGCCAGCAGCGGTCCGTCATCGATCCAGACGTGCATGCGCAGGCGGCCATAGGCGTCGCGGGCCGGACGTCCCGGCAACAGCACCAGGCGGTGATCGACATCGAGCAGGCGGGCCTTCAGGGACTCTCGCAAGTCCAGCCCGAAGCCCACTGGCAGCAGCTGTGGCGCGGCGGACGGAAGCGGGGCTGCCGGTGCCAGACCCAGCAAACGGATGTGTCGCCCGTCTTCCAGCTCCAGGGCATCCGATGCCCAAACACGCTCGCCCGTCACGCGCTGCAGATCGCGCGGATCGTGGTCCTCCAGCGCGCACTGCGCCACGGCGCCCGGGGCAAGCAGCCACGCCGACAGCGCGACCAAACAAACGAGGGCGCCCCGCGGGACGCCCTCGTCAAATGGCACGAGCATCCGCTGGACGCCCCGCCAGAAACCGCCTCGCGCCATCGGGCGCGAATACATTCAGAATGCGAAGCGGCGGTTGAACTTGTCGACCTGACCGGCGGTGTCAACGATCTTCTGCTTGCCGGTGTAGAACGGATGGCACTGCGAGCACACGTCCACGTGCATCTCGTCCTTCGAGAGGGTGGAGCGGGTCTCGAACTGCGTGCCGCAGCTGCAGATAACCTTGACGTTGTGGTAGTTCGGATGAATGTCGGCTTTCATGGTCGGCTCACGCGTGTTCTGGCGAAAAGTGCGATAGCATAGCCGCCTTCCCGGGGCTGTTGCAAGGTCCTCCGTAAAGGGCGGGAGGCGAGCCCTGTGTACGCAAGCCCCTGAAGATAGCGCCCCTTCGCGGCATTCGAGGAGGCCTGTGGATAACCTTGTGGACGAATTGTCAGCGACTCCGGCAACCGGGACCATGCGACATAAGGCGACCGGCTCTCGATCGACTACTTGGCCACGCAACCCGTTAAATCAAAAGAACAATCTGGATAGGCACCGGCTGGCGCATCAAGATTCCGGCGCGCCTGGAACTGGCCCCAGAAGGCGATAACGTACTGTGAATAAAAGCAATACCCTGGACAGCGCGCAGCGCGTCGGCTTTGTCAGCCTCGGCTGCCCGAAGGCCCTGGTGGACTCCGAACAAATCCTGACGCGCCTGCGCGCCGAAGGCTACGAGATCGCCGCCGACTACGACGGCGCGGACCTGGTGGTGGTCAATACCTGCGGCTTTATCGACGATGCGGTGGCCGAATCCCTGGACGCAATCGGCGAGGCCATGGATGCCAATGGCCGGGTGATCGTCACCGGCTGCCTGGGCAAGGATGCCGAGCGCATCCACGAGACCCACCCGGGCGTGCTCGCCGTCACCGGACCGCATGCCTACGAGGAAGTCGTCGGCGCGGTGCACGAACACCTGCCGCCGCCGGCAATCCCGTTCGAGTCACTGGTGCCGCCGCAGGGGATCCGCCTGACGCCGCGCCACTACGCGTACCTGAAGATCTCCGAGGGCTGCAATCACCGCTGCAGCTTCTGCATCATCCCCAGCCTGCGCGGCGACCTGGTCAGCCGCCCGATCGGCGAGGTACTGGCCGAGGCGGAGCGCCTGGCCGCGGCCGGCGTGCGCGAAATCCTGGTGATCTCGCAGGATACTTCGGCCTATGGCGTGGACGTGAAGTACCGCACCGGATTCCATGGCGGTCGCCCGGTCCGTTCCGACATCGCCCACCTGGCCGAGGCGCTGGGCCAGCTCGGCATCTGGGTGCGCCTGCATTACGTCTACCCCTACCCGCACGTGGATCGACTGATCCCGCTGATGGGTTCGGGCGAGGAAGGCGGGATCCTGCCGTACCTGGACATGCCGCTGCAGCATGGCCACCCCCGGGTACTCAAGGCGATGCGCCGCCCGGCCGCCGCCGAGCGCGTGCTGGAACGCATTGCGAGCTGGCGCGAGCAGGTCCCCGACCTGACCCTGCGTTCGACGTTTATCGTAGGCTTTCCCGGCGAGACCGAGGCTGAGTTCGAGACCCTGCTGGAGTTCCTGCACGAGGCGCAGCTCGACCGCGTCGGGGCCTTTGCCTACTCGCCCGTGGAGGGCGCAGCGGCCAACGACCTGCCAGACCCGGTGCCGGAGGCCGTGCGCGAGGAGCGCCTGGCCCGCTTTATGGACGTGCAGGCCCGGATCAGCGCCGAACGGCTGCGCCGCCGGATCGGCAGCCAGCCGGTGGCGCTGGTCGACGAGGTGCACACGGACGGGACCGTAATCGCCCGCTCCGCCGCGGAGGCCCCGGAGATCGACGGCGTAATCCGCGTGGCCGGGGTCGACCCGGAGTCGGTGGATATCGGGGACTTCATCGAGGTCTCGATCACCCGCACGGACGAACATGACCTGATCGCCGAACTCCCTGACGACTGACAACAAGCTGACCGAACGGAAGCACTGATGAGCGATGCCCTGCTGGAAAGCGATCTCCCCGATCTCGAACTCGTCCATCGCGGCAAGGTGCGCGACCTGTACGCGGTCGACGCCGACCACTGGCTGATGGTCACCACGGACCGCCTGTCGGCCTTTGACGTGGTCCTGCCCACCCCGATCCCGGGCAAGGGGCGCATGCTGACCGCGATCACCGAGTTCTGGATGCGCAAGGTCGAACGTGAGCTGGACATTCCCAACCAGTTGACCGACGTCCCGCTGGAACAAGTGATCCCCGACCCGGCGATCCGGGCACCACTGGAGGGTCGCAGCCTGGTGATTCGCCGGCTTGAGGCGCTGCCGGTGGAGGCCGTGGTGCGCGGGTACCTGATCGGGTCCGGCTGGAAGGACTACCAGACCAGCGGCATGGTGTGCGGCATCCCGCTGCCGGCCGGCCTAGAACTGGCCTCGAAGCTGCCGGAGGCCATCTTCACCCCCAGCACCAAGGCGGCGGTTGGCGATCACGACGCGAACATTGACTTCGCCACCGTGGTGGACACGATCGGCAAGGAACGGGCCCGACAGGTACGCGACGCCGCGCTGGCGATCTACGCGATGGCGCGCGACTACGCGGCCGAACGCGGGATCATCATTGCAGACACGAAATTCGAGTTCGGGGTGGACGCCAACGGGACCCTGCATCTGATCGACGAGGTCCTCACCCCCGACTCCTCGCGCTTCTGGCCGGCCGATCAATACGCGCCGGGCCGCAGCCCCGAGTCCTTCGACAAGCAGTACGTGCGGGATTATCTCGAGACCCTGGACTGGGACAAGACCGCCCCCGGACCCGAGCTACCGCCCGATGTCGCCGAACAAACAGCCGCGCGCTACCACGAGGCCCTGGAACGCCTGACCCGCGACGCATGATCGAAATACCACAAGGCCTGTTCGTTACCGGGAGCGACACCGGGGTCGGCAAGACCTTTGTTGCCTGTGCCCTGCTGGCGGCCTGGCGCGCCGAGGGTCTGGCCCCGCAGCCGCGCAAGCCGGTGGAATCCGGCTGCCCCGAACGCGGCGGCACTCTGTTCCCCGAGGATGGCGCCGCCCTGACCGCAGCGGCTGGCCTGCCGGAGACGGCCGTAAAGGACGTAACGCCCTGGCGGTTTCCCGATGCCCTGGCGCCCGATCAGGCCGCGGCACGCCAAGGGGTGCAGCTGACCGTCGCGGAACTCGCCCGGGCCTGCGATGCGGATGGTGCCCCCCTGCTAGTGGAGGGCGCGGGTGGTTTCTATTCACCGCTGTGTAGCGATGGCCTGAACGCCGATCTGGCGCAGGCGCTGGGCCTTCCGGTGCTGCTGGTCGCCGAGGATCGACTGGGAATACTGAACACCTGTCTGCTGACACTGGAGGCGTTGGAACGGCGCGGTCTGCGACTGGCCGGGATCGTGCTGAATCGGCGCCGGGCCGATACCGATCCGTTGCTGGACAACGCAAGCGCGCTGACCCGTTACACCCCCGCGCCAATACTGTCGCTGCCGGAGGGGATCAGCCCGGAGGGCGCGACTCAGAAGCTCTCGACCTGGAAGTCGTCACGGCGGATACCGCCCTCGCCGGGGGGGACCTCGTCGAGGGTTTGATCCGGGCGCATATCGCCATTCCCGGCGGCAGGCTCGGCAGTGTCCTCGGCCTGTCGGAACGAGACCAGCAGATCGCGCAGCTCGCGCGTCCCGGCATGATCCACACGCCGGCTCTCAATGATGTGTACCGGCCGCTGCGACTCGCCGTAGTACGCGTCGTTGAAGTCGTCGCGCACGGTCAGGCGTGAACCGGAGAAGCTCATGCCCAGATAGGCCCCTCGCGCGCGCGAATAGGACAGGAAGTCCGCGGTCGGCGTGGACCCGCGCCCGGCCCCGACCGGTCCGGCCGCAACCGAGGCATCGGCCCCCAGACGGATGGCCGAACCGAACATCGAGTCGACCGCATCCTGGGTACGCGCCACCATGACCACCTCGGCGGCATCACCGCCGAACTGCATACCAAAGCTCACGGAACCCATGGAATAGAAGGCGACCGGGGAATAGTCGCCCTTGTCCTCGTCCCAGGCCAGGAACACACCCAGGCCTCCGGAGCCGCCCACGAGGAAGGCACCACGAGCGATACGCGGGAAGATAACGACACCGCGGGCGGTGCGCAGGTCTTCCTTGAGATGCTCGTATTCAGGGTGTGTGGCCAGACGCTCCAGGGTGACCTTCGCCCGGTCGACGATGTCCTGTGGGTCAACCTCGCGGCTGAACGGGTTTGCGTGGGCGGTGGCGGACAGCGCAGCCACCACCAGCGCGGTCAGGCAAAGATGGATCAGTCGCTGCATTGGGTGAACGCTCCGGATAGTTCGGAAATGGCGACATCATCGCATAAAAAAAGGGGGCCGAAGCCCCCTTTTCCGTGCTGCGATCCGCAGATCAGTTGACCTTCGGATCCAGCTCGCCGCTCTTGTAGCGGGCGACCATGTCGTCCAGCGAGATCGGCTTGATCTTGGACGCCATCCCGGCACAGCCGAAGGCCTCGTAACGCGCCTTGCAGATGTCCTTCATGGCCGCGGTGGAGGCCTTCAGGAATTTGCGCGGATCGAATTCCTTCTGGTTTTCCGCCAGGAACTTGCGCACCGCGCCGGTGGAGGCCATGCGCAGGTCGGTGTCGATGTTGACCTTGCGCACGCCGTGCTTGATGCCTTCCTGGATCTCTTCGACCGGCACGCCATAGGTCTCGCCCATGTCGCCGCCGTACTTGTTGATGATCTCCAGCCACTCCTGCGGCACCGAGGAGGAACCGTGCATGACCAGATGGGTATCCGGGATACGGTTGTGGATCTCCTTGATGCGCTCGATCGCCAGGATGTCACCGGTCGGCGGACGGGTGAACTTATAGGCCCCGTGAGAGGTACCAATGGCGATCGCCAGGGCGTCGCACTTGGTGTTCTTCACAAAGTCGGCGGCCTCGTCCGGATCCGTCAGCAGCTGGTCGTGGGAGAGTTTGCCCTCGGCACCGGAGCCATCTTCCTCGCCGGCCATACCGGTTTCCAGCGAACCCAGGCAGCCCAGCTCACCTTCCACGGACACCCCGCAGGAGTGCGCCATTTCGGAAACCTTGGCGGTCACGTCGCGGTTGTAGTCGTAGCTGGCCGGGGTCTTCATGTCGGGCATCAGGGAGCCGTCCATCATCACCGAGGTGAAGCCTGACTGGATCGAGCGCAGGCAGACCGCCGGCTCGGCGCCGTGGTCCTGGTGCAGGACAATCGGGATGTCCGGGTACTGCTCGGCGGCGGCCTCGATCATGCGACGCAGGAAGGGCTCGCCGGCGTACTTGCGCGCACCGGCGGAGGCCTGAATGATCACCGGAGAGTCGACCTCGGCGGCCGCCTCCATGATCGAATGGATCTGTTCCATGTTGTTCGCGTTGTAGGCCGGCATGCCGTAGCCATGCTCGGCGGCATGGTCCAGCAGTTGGCGAAGGGAGATCAGTGCCATGGGTTCCTCCTTAACGGGATCGGACTGACGTAGTGAAAAATCTTGGTATTGCCAGGGGGCGGCGCGTGCTCACAACTCATCGCCAACGCGCACGATCTTCATGGCGTTCGTACCACCATGTTCGCCCTGCAAATCGCCCTTGGTAATGATAACCAGCCCGCCATCCTGCACGACGCCCTCGGCCTGGAGCAAGTTGACCGCCTCACGGTTCAGGCTCTCGTGGCTTTCGGGAATCGGTTCCAGGATCACGGGATACACCCCTCGATAGAGTGTCATGCGGCGGCTGGTGGACTCATGTTGAGTCAGCGCATAGATCGGGATGCCGGAGCTGATGCGCGACATCCACAGGGCCGTGGAACCGGATTCGGTCAGCGCGGCAATGGCCGCCACGTCGAGGTGGTTCGCCGTGTACATCGTGGCCATTGCGATGGCCTCGTCCACGCGACCGAAGGTCGAATCCATGCGGTGATCCGACTGGCGAGCGGCGCGCTGGCGCTCGGCGGCCTCGCAGATCCGGTCCATGCTCTCGACCACCCGCGCCGGATAGCGACCCGTCGCGGTCTCGCCGGAGAGCATCACCGCGTCCGTCCCGTCGAGCACCGCGTTGGCCACATCGAAGACCTCGGCACGCGTCGGGATCGGGTTCTGGATCATGGTCTCCATCATCTGGGTGGCCGTAATCACCAGACGATTGAGGGTACGCGCCCGCGAGATCAGGGTCTTCTGCACCCCGGGCAGCTCGGCGTCGCCAATCTCCACGCCCAGGTCCCCGCGCGCGATCATGATCACCTCCGAGGCCGCGATGATCTCGTCGATCACCTCCAGGGCCTCGGAGCGCTCGATCTTCGCGCAGACACCGGCCTCCCAGCCGGCATCCTTCAGCAGGCTGCGTGCCAGATGCAGATCCTGGGCGGAGCGCGGGAAGGAAACCGCCAGGTAATCCACCTGCAGCTCGGCCGCCAGACGGATATCATCCCGGTCCTTGTCGGTGATCGCGGGGGCGGACAGGCCGCCACCCTGGCGGTTGATGCCCTTGTTGTTGGACAGCTCCCCCCCTACGACGACGGTCGTCTCGATGCGACCGCCGTTCACGGCGCCGACCTTGAGCACGATGCGCCCGTCATCCAGCAACAGGATGTCGTCGGGACGGACGTCCTGCGGCAGCTCCTTGTAGGTCAGGCCGACCTGGGTCGCATCGCCCGCGTCGCGGTCAAGATCCGCGTCCAGCGCGAATGACGCGCCCTCCTGCAAATGGACCCTGCCTTCACTGAATCGGTCGATACGGATCTTCGGACCCTGGAGGTCGCCAAGGACACCGACACAGCGACCGGCGCGGTCGGCCGCGGCGCGCAGGCGCTTGAGACGGGCACGATGGTCGTCCGGGTCACCATGCGAGAAGTTCAACCGGACGACGTCCACGCCGGCCCGGATGATGGCCTCCATGGCCTCGTCGGTATCCGTGGCCGGCCCGAGAGTGGCCACGATCTTGGTGCGTCTCATCCGCGTCGTTCTCCGTCAGCGGAGAGCGCGCCGAGGCATCAGCCGCGGGCGCGCTCTTCCAGGATGGCGACGGCCGGCAGGGTCTTGCCTTCCAGGAACTCGAGGAAGGCGCCTCCACCGGTGGAGATATAGCTGATGCGATCGGCCAGGTTGTACTTGTCGATCGCGGCCAGGGTGTCACCACCGCCGGCGATGGAGAACGCATTGCTCTCGGCGATGGCCTCGCCCAGGGCCTTGGTACCGGCGGCGAACTGGTCGAATTCGAACACGCCGACCGGGCCGTTCCAGACGATCGTACCGGCGTTGCGCAGGGCCTCGGCATAGGTCGCCGCGGTCTCGGGGCCAACGTCGAAAATCATGTCGTCATCGGCCACGGCATCGACAGACTTGGTCTCGGCCGGGGTGGACTCGGAGAATTCCTTGCCCACGGTCACGTCGGTCGGCACCGGGATCTCGCCGCCCTTGGCGCGGGCCGCCTCCATCAGGCGCTTGGACTCGTCGACCAGATCGGCCTCGTACAGCGACTTGCCGACACCGTGGCCCTGGGCCGCGATGAAGGTGTTGGCGATGCCGCCACCGACGATCAGCTGGTCGACCACACTGGACAGCGACTCCAGCACCGTCAGCTTGGTCGAGACCTTGGAGCCGCCCACGATGGCCACCAGCGGACGCTTCGGGGTCTCAAGCGCCTTGCCCAAAGCCTCGAGTTCCTTGGCCAGCAGCGGGCCGGCGCAGGCCTGCGGGGCAAACTTCGCCACGCCATGGGTCGAGGCCTGGGCGCGGTGGGCCGTACCGAAGGCATCCATCACGAACACGTCGCACAGGGCCGCATACTTCTTCGCCAGCGCCTCGTCGTCCTTCTTCTCGCCCGCATTGAAGCGGACATTTTCGAGCAGGATGACCTCACCCGGCTTAGCGTCCACACCGTCGAGGTAATCCCGCACCAGGCGCACTTCGCGGCCCAGCAGACCGGCCATGTGCTCGGCGACCGGGGCCAGGGAATCCTCCTCGGAAAACTCGCCCTCGGTCGGGCGACCCAGGTGCGACATCAGCATCACCGCAGCACCACCGTCCAGCGCCTTCTGCACGGTCTCGAGGCTCGCGCGAATGCGGGCGTCGGAGGTGACCTTGCCGCCCTTCACCGGCACGTTCAGGTCCTGGCGCACCAGCACACGGCGGCCGTTCAGGTCGAGATCGGTCATCTTGATGACAGACATGGGAGTACCTCTCGAAATTCGGTTGAGAAAAAAGGCTTCGGGCGAGCCCCGTGCGAGGCTCGCCCCAGGCCTCTGGACCCCGGAAAATCCGGGACAGGGAAAACGGCCGGGCCCGTCGGGACCCGACCGTCAGACCTTACTTGGCGACGTGCTCCACCATGCGCAGCATGTTGCAGGTGTAGCCGTACTCGTTGTCGTACCAGGCGACGACCTTCACGAAGGTCGAGTCCAGCTGGATGCCGGCACCGGCATCGAACACGGACGGGGCGGTGTAGCCACGGAAGTCGGTGGAGACCACCAGCTCGTCGGTGTAGTCCAAGACGCCCTTCAGTTCACCACCGGCCGCTTTCTTCATGGCCGCGCAGATGTCGTCGTACTTGGCTTCGCCGTTCAGTTCCACGGTCAGGTCGACCACGGACACGTCGGAGGTCGGCACACGGAAGGCCATACCGGTCAGCTTGCCGTTCAGATCCGGCAGCACCTTGCCCACGGCCTTGGCGGCACCGGTGGAGGACGGGATGATGTTCTCCAGGATGCCGCGACCGCCACGCCAGTCCTTCATGGACGGGCCGTCAACGGTCTTCTGGGTCGCGGTGGCGGCGTGCACGGTGGTCATCAGGCCACGCTTGATGCCGTAGTTGTCATGCAGGACCTTGGCCACCGGGGCCAGGGCGTTGGTGGTGCAAGAGGCCGCGGAAACCATGTTCTGGCCCGAGTAGTCGCCGTGGTTCACGCCATAGACGAACATCGGGGTGTCGTCCTTGGACGGCGCGGACATCACGACCTTCTTGGCGCCGGCGTCCAGGTGCTTCTGGGCGGTCTCGGCGGTCAGGAACAGACCGGTGGACTCGATCACGATATCGGCGCCGATGTCGCCCCACTTCAGCGCGGCCGGGTCCTTCTCGGCAGTCAGGCGAATGCGGTTGCCGTTCACCACCAGGTGATCGCCATCGACGCTGATGTCGCCCTCGAAGCGGCCGTGCACGGAGTCGTAGCGCAGCATGTAGGCCAGGTACTCGGGATCCAGCAGGTCGTTGATACCGACCACCTGCAGATTCGGGAAGTCCTTGGCGATGGCACGGAAGGCCATGCGGCCGATACGACCGAAGCCGTTAATACCAACCTTGATCGACATAGGATGTCTCCTCTCTTTCTTGCTTATGCGAAATCGATGCGGACGTAAGCTTAGCCGTTCAGCACGTCACGGGCGATCTGGGCGACGTTCTCCGGCTTGAAGCCGAAGTAGTCGAACAGGGCGCCACCCGGGGCGGACTCGCCGAAGCGATCCATGCCGAACACGGCGCCGTCCAGACCGGTGAACTTGTACCAGCCCGCCGTGGCGCCGGCCTCGACGGCCACGCGCTTGCGCACGGCGGCCGGCAGCACGGCCTCCCGGTAGGCGGGGTCCTGCTGCTCGAACAGCTCGACGCAGGGCATGGAGACGACACGCGCCTTCTTGCCCTCGCCGGCGAGCTCTTCGGCCGCCTTCACCGCCAGCTCGACCTCGGAGCCGGTCGCGATGAAGATCAGGTCCGGGGTGCCGTCGCAGTCCTTCAGGATGTAGCCACCGCGGGCGATGTTGGCGAGCTGCTCGCCATCACGCTCCATGTGCGGCAGGCCCTGACGCGACAGGATGAACGCGGACGGGCCATCGGTACGCTCGATGCCGGCCTTCCAGGCCACCGCGGTCTCGACCGCATCGCAGGGGCGCCAGACGTTCAGGTTGGGGATCAGGCGCAGGCTCGGGGTCTGCTCGACCGGCTGGTGGGTCGGGCCGTCTTCGCCCAGGCCGATGGAGTCATGGGTCAGCACGTACATCACGCGCTGCTTCATCAGCGCCGACATGCGGATGCCGTTGCGGGCGTAGTCGGAGAAGATCAGGAAGGTGCCGCCGTACGGGATGAAGCCGCCGTGCAGGGCGATGCCGTTCATGATCGCGGCCATGCCGAACTCGCGCACACCGTAGAACACGTAGTTGCCGGCGGCGTCGTCCTTGCTGACGCCCTTGGAGCCGGAATACATGGTCAGGTTGGAACCGGCCAGGTCGGCGGAGCCGCCCAGCAGCTCCGGGACGGCCGGGGCCATGCCGGCGATCGCGTTCTGCGAGGCCTTGCGCGAGGCGACCTTCTCGGCCTTCTCGACGGTTTCCTTGATGTAGGCGTTGGCCTTTTCGGCCCAGTCGGACGGCAGGTCGCCGGCCATGCGGCGCTCGAACTCGGCGGCCAGCTCCGGATGCGCCTGCTTGTACGCGGCAAAGCGCTCCTTCCACTCGGCCTCGGCCTTGGAACCCTTGTCCTTCGCGCTCCAGCCTTCGTAGATGTCGTTCGGGATCTCGAACGGGGCGTGCTCCCAGCCGAGTTCCTTGCGGGTCAGCGCGACTTCGTCATCGCCCAGGGCAGCGCCGTGGCACTCTTCCTTGCCGCATTTGTTCGGCGAACCGAAGCCGATCACGGTGCGGCAGCAGATCAGGCTCGGCTTGCTGGTTTCCTTGCGGGCCTCTTCGATCGCGGCCTTGACCGCATCGGCGTCGTGGCCGTCCACGCCGCGCACCACGTGCCAGCCGTAGGCCTCGAAGCGGCCCGGGGTGTCGTCGGTGAACCAGCCCTCGACCTCGCCGTCGATGGAGATGCCGTTGTCATCCCAGAACGCGATCAGCTTGCCCAGGCCCAGGGTGCCGGCCAGCGCGCAGGTCTCGTGGGAGATCCCTTCCATCATGCAGCCGTCGCCGAGGAAGGCGTAGGTGTGGTGGTCGACGATGTCGTGGCCCGGCTGGTTGAAGTGCGCGGCCATGACCTTTTCGGCCAGCGCCATGCCCACCGCGTTGGAAATCCCCTGGCCCAGCGGGCCGGTCGTGGTCTCCACGCCGGCGGTGTAGCCGTACTCCGGGTGACCCGGGGTCTGGGAGTGCAGCTGACGGAACTGCTTCAGCTCGTCCATCGGCAGGTCGTAGCCGGTCAGGTGCAGCAGGGAGTAGACCAGCATGGAGCCGTGGCCGTTGGACATCACGAAGCGATCGCGGTCAGGCCAGTGCGGGTTGGCCGGGTTGTGCTGCATGTAGTCGTTCCACAGCACCTCGGCGATATCCGCCATCCCCATCGGTGCGCCCGGGTGGCCGGAATTGGCCTTCTGGACGGCATCCATCGACAGGGCGCGAATGGCATTGGCAAGCTCTCTACGGGTCGGCATGCTGAACTCCTGCTCTTTCGAAATAGTGTTGGGTTCGGCTGGCGGCGATCAGCGGCGCGGGGCGCCAGCGGCGGCCGGACCCGGACAGGTCGACCGATCGAGGGCACTCTGGTCCTGCCGGCGCTCAAAGACACGGAACGGTCCGAGCAGCCCCAGCAAAGGCGATGCATTTTGGCCACTTTCCGCGATCGGGGCAAGTCGGCCCCAGGGCGCACCAGAACGCGGTCTCGAAGTCATTCGCGCCACCCGGGGCTGCAGAAACAGCGGGAGGGGGGCTTAGAAAATCTCGCCGAGTTGCGTTACAGTACTGGTCGTTTTGCGCAAAACTAAATCGAAACGACCCACAAAGGAACGCCTAATGTCCAACGATTACATCTTCACCTCGGAATCGGTTTCCGCGGGCCATCCCGACAAGATGGCCGACCTGGTCTCCGACACCATCGTCGACGCCATCATCGAGCAGGATCCGCATGCGCGCATCGCCTGCGAAACCGCCACCAAGACCGGCATGGTCATGCTGCTGGGCGAGATCACCACCGGTGCCCAGATCGACTACGAAAAGCTGGTGCGCGATACGGTCTGCGAGATCGGCTACAACGATTCCGACGTCGGCTTCGACGGCAAGACCTGCGCTGTGCTGAACGTGCTGGGTGAACAGTCCCAGGACATCGCCATGGGTGTGGACCGCGACGTCTCCGACCGCGCCACCCAGGGCGCCGGTGACCAGGGCCTGATGTTCGGCTACGCCGCGCGCGAAACCGATACGCTGATGCCCGCCCCGATCTTCTACGCCCACAAGATGGTGCGCATCCAGTCCGAACTGATGAAGAGCGGCAAGCTGCCGTGGCTGCGTCCGGACGCCAAGTCCCAGGTCTCGCTGCGCTACGAAGACGGCAAGCCGGCCGGCCTGGATGCGGTGGTCCTGTCCACCCAGCACAGCCCGGACATCTCGCAGAAGGATCTGCAGGAAGCGATCTACGAAGAGATCTTCAAGAAGGTGCTGCCGAACGAATGGCTGAGCCAGGTCTCCGACGACAAGATCCACATCAACCCGACCGGCAAGTTCGAGATCGGGGGCCCGGTGGGTGACGCCGGCCTGACCGGCCGCAAGATCATCGTCGACACCTACGGCGGCATGGCCCGTCATGGTGGTGGCGCGTTCTCCGGCAAGGACCCGTCCAAGGTGGACCGTTCCGCTGCCTACGCCGGCCGCTACGTGGCCAAGAACGTCGTCGCCGCCGGCCTGGCCGACAAGTGCGAGATCCAGGTCTCCTACGCCATCGGCGTGGCCGAACCGACCTCGATCACCATCGACACCTTCGGCACCGGCAAGATCGACGACCGCAAGATCGAAGGCTTCGTGCGCGATACCTTTGACCTGCGCCCGTGGGGCCTGATCCAGATGATGGATCTGCTGCGCCCGATCTACAAGGCGACCGCCGCCTACGGTCACTTCGGCCGCGAAGACGTCGACCTCCCCTGGGAGCGCACCGACAAGGCCGAGGAACTCAAGAAGATGGCGGGCCTCTAAACAGACCCATATTTGGTAAGCGAAACACCCATCCGGCTGAGGAGCGCTGCAGCGGTTTACCGTCAGGCTCAGCCGGATGTCCCTTGAAACTTGAATACGGCGCTCATCCAGACCATAGGAGAAGTTATCCATGAATGCTGTGATGGATGCTAAGAAGACCAACGACTACGTCGTTAAAGACATCAATCTCGCCGAGTTCGGTCGCAAGGAAATTGCGATCGCCGAGACCGAGATGCCCGGCCTGATTCAGACGCGTGAAGAATTCGCGGCCTCCAAGCCGCTGAAGGGCGCGAAGATTGCCGGCTCCCTGCACATGACCATCCAGACCGCGGTTCTGATCCAGACCCTGGAAGCCCTGGGCGCGGACGTGCGCTGGGCCTCCTGCAACATCTACTCCACCCAGGACCACGCCGCGGCCGCGATCGCCGACAACGGCACCCCGGTCTTCGCCGTGAAGGGCGAGACCCTGGAAGAGTACTGGGACTACTGCCACCGCATCTTCGAATTCGACGGCGGTGCCAACATGATCCTGGACGACGGCGGTGACGCCACGCTGCTGCTGCACATCGGCGCCAAGGCCGAGAAGGACCAGTCCGTCATCTCCAACCCGGAGAACGAAGAAGAAGTCGCCCTGTTTGCCTCGATCAAGGATCGTCTGGCCAAGCAGCCGAACTGGTACTCCGAACAGCTCGCCAAGATCCAGGGTGTGACCGAAGAGACCACCACCGGTGTCCATCGCCTGTACCAGATGGCGAAGGACGGCGAACTGGCCTTCCCGGCGATCAACGTCAACGACTCGGTCACCAAGTCCAAGTTCGACAACCTGTACGGCTGCCGCGAGTCCACCGTGGACTCCATCAAGCGCGCCACCGACGTGATGATCGCGGGCAAGATCGCCGTGGTCGCCGGCTATGGCGACGTCGGCAAGGGTGCCGCCCAGTCGCTGGCCGGCCTCGGCGCCACCGTGTGGATCACCGAGATCGACCCGATCTGCGCCCTGCAGGCCTCGATGGAAGGCTTCCGCGTGGTCACGATGGACGAGGCCGCCGACAAGGCCGAGATCTTCGTTACCGCCACCGGTAACAAGGACGTGATCACCGAAGATCACATGACCCGCATGAAGGACCAGGCCATCGTCTGCAACATCGGTCACTTCGACTCCGAGATCGCCGTGGCCGCGATGCGCAAGTACGAGTGGGAAAACATCAAGCCGCAGGTTGACCACATCATCCTGCCGAACGGCAACCGGATCATCATGCTGGCCGAAGGCCGCCTGGTGAACCTGGGCTGCGGCACCGGTCATCCGAGCTTCGTGATGTCCAACTCCTTCACCAACCAGACCCTGGCTCAGATCGAGCTGTGGACCAAGGGTGACCAGTACGACAAGAACGTCTACGTGCTGCCGAAGCACCTGGACGAGAAGGTCGCTCAGCTGCACCTGAAGAAGCTGGGTGCCAACCTGACCCGTCTGACCGACGATCAGGCCAAGTACCTGGGTCTGCCGGTGGATGGCCCGTTCAAGCCGGAACACTACCGCTACTGATCGGCCAGCCTCACATTTCAATTCGTTGTTAATGTGAACGCCGGGGCGGGCCGCATGTTCGTGCGGTCCGCCTTCTTTTTGTCTGGAGGACAAACATGTCTGACCAAAAACGCGTGTTCAGCGTTGAATTCTTCCCGCCCAAGGACGAGGCCGGGGCCGAGCGTCTGGCCAAGGCCCGCAAGCGCCTGGGCACCCTGAAACCCGAGTTCTATTCCGTCACCTTTGGTGCCGGCGGCTCCACCCGCGACCGCACCCTGGAAACGGTCAGGGACATCATCGACAAGGACGGCATCCCGGCCGCCCCGCATGTCTCCTGCATCTCCTCTACCCGAGGCGAGCTGTATGACCTGCTGGCGACCTACCGTGACATCGGGGTCAAGCGCATCGTCGCGCTGCGCGGCGACCTGCCGTCCGGCACCAAGAACTCCGGCGGTGATTTCCGTTACGCCTCCGAACTCGTCGAGTTCGTGCGCGCCGAGTTCGGCGACCAGTTCAAGATCGAGGTCGCAGCCTATCCGGAATTCCATCCGCAGGCCCCGAATGCCGAGAAGGATCTGGAAAACTTCAAGACCAAGGTGGATGCCGGCGCCGATGCCGCAATCACCCAGTACTTCTACAACGTGGACGCCTACGAAGCCTTCATGGAACGGGTGGAGAAGATGGGCATCACCATCCCGATCATTGTCGGGATCATGCCGATCACCAACTACACCCAGATCGTGCGCTTCTCCGAGATGTGCGGCGCCGAAATCCCGCGCTACATCCGCAAGCGCATGGAGGCCTATGGCGACGACAAGGAGTCGATCCGCAAATTCGGGATCGAGATCGCCACGCGCCTGACCGACGACGTGCTCGAGAAAGGTGCCCCGGGCATCCACTTCTACTCGATGAACCAGGCCGGTCCGACCGAGACCATCTGGAAGAATCTGGACCTGGACAACCGTCGGTAACGCCCGATGCGCTGCCCCCGGCTGCTGATCACCGACACGGATCTGGCCGCGGGGCAGTCCATTTCCGCGTCGCAGGACCGGCTGCACTACGCCACCAACGTCCTGCGTCTGAAAAACGGTACCGCCTGCCGGGTGTTCGACGGCCAGGGCAACGAATTCCACGCCCGCCTGGAGATCACCGGACGTCGGTCCGGCACCTTGCATCTGGGTGACCGCGCCGCCGCCCCCACCACACCCGCACGCCCCATTGAACTGCTCCAAGGCATTGCCCGCGGAGACCATATGGACCTGGCCGTACAAAAGGCGGTAGAGCTGGGTGTCAGCGTGATCCGGCCAGTGCTCTGCGAACGCAGCCGCTCGGCCGCCGCCCACAGGGGGCTGGAGAAGCGCCACGCCCACTGGGCCGGGATCATCCAAGCCGCAGCCGAACAGTGCGGCCGCAACGAGTTGCCCTTTCTGGCCCCACCTGCCGAGTTGAACGAGGCGCTGAGTACCACTTCACCCACGCTAGACCTGGTCGCCGACGAACAGGGGCGACCACTGTCCAGAATCCTGGACGAGGCCACCCCGCCACATGCCGTTCGGATACTGATCGGGCCGGAAGGAGGGCTGACAAACGATGAACGCCACGACACGCTCAAGGCGGGTTTTCAACCAGTCGCCATCGGCCCCCGCACCCTGCGCACGGAGACGGCGGCCATCAGCCTTCTGACCCTGGTGCAATGGAAACTCGGGGATCTCGACAGCGGGACCGCCCTCACCTAGGGAGACGCTGATTTAATCGCACGTCCGCGTTGGTGCCCCCTGTTTTCCGAGACAAGGCGCGTCGTGCAGCGGGTAGTGGTTCTACCCGCCCGTTCTTGATGGATTCGGGGCGCAACGCAGGATCGGGGAACAGGGGGCACCAACCCCACAAGCCATCGAAAGCAGGGGCTCGGCCGCCCGTTGTTGATCAAAAACGGGCGCGCGCACAGCGTTGCGGTTCCCTTGTGCAGAATGACTGCACGGCAGTCACCGCGCCTTGTTCGCACGCAAAAGCGACTCGAGCGCGGACGTGCGATTAAATCAGCGTCTCCCTAGAGACCAGCGCGCTTACACTGCTTCCGGCTGCGAGAGCTCCAGCAAGCGATCCTCGATCGCATCAAGTCGCAGCAAGTGGCTGGTCACGCCCGAGGCCTTCACTCGCCATGCCCACGGAGAGCTATCGGCGTCGTCGACGGCATAGATATTTTGCGGCGTGATACGCACCGGATGCGGAGTACCGCGTACTTCGAGCGCATAGAACGGCAACCGCTCGGGCTGCGTAATCGCCTGCATGACCAGCAGGCGTGTAAACCGGCGCTGCGCATCCTCGGCGGGGTCGTCCGGATACAGCAGGCGGTGCACATTGACTACGGGTACCTGGACGTCCTGCCAGATCAGCGTGGGCTCCAGCCACGGGATGTCTACATGCTCGTGATCGGTCTGCAGGGCCCCAGCTCGCGTGGTGACCTCGAGAAAGGTGCTGCGCGGCAGCAGAATGGAGCCAGTGTCCAGTTGTACGATCACCGACTCGACCGACGGTTCGTGCGTCTGCTCGCTCATACGGTGACCTCTTCGAGATGACGCCGGATCTCATCCAGCAAGTCGTTCTCCAGGTACGGCTTGCCCAAGTAGCCGTTAACCCCCAGACGCGAGGCGCGTTCGCGATGTTTCGTGCCACTGCGCGAGGTGATCATGATGATCGGCACCTGGCCCAACTCCGGGTGATCGCGGACATGGGCGGCGAACTCGAATCCGTCCATGCGGGGCATTTCCACGTCCAGCAGAATCAGATGCGGCCGTTTCTCCTCCAGCATCGTGACCGCGTCCAGCCCGTCACGGGCCGTGACCACGTCGTAGCCATGGCGGGCGAGCAGACGCGCGGTCACCTTGCGGATCGTGATCGAATCGTCGACGACCATGATTCGCGGTACACCGGCGATATCGCCCACCGGGCCGGCCTCGACAACGCCGGCCGTGGCCGCCGCAAAACGCACCAGCATGCTCAGGTCGAGGATCAGCATGACCGAGCCATCGCCCTGCAGTGTGGCCCCCGCCACACCAGGGATGCGGCTGAGAACCGGGCCCACTGACTTCACGACCACCTCCTGGCTGCCCAGCAGGCCGTCGATCCGCAGTGCCACACGCTGGTCGTCGGCCCGCACCAGCAACAACGGGAACGGGTGATCCGGGAGCTGACTTACGCTGGCCTGTGTCTCGACGCCCATCAGGTCGCCCAGGGCCCGTACGGCATAGTCCTGGCCCGCGTACGGATAGCTCACGTGCCCTTCATCATCGGCCACGATCTCCTGTGCGCGGGCGCGCACCACACCCTCCACGGAGGCCATGGGTACCGCAAACGTCTCCTCGCCGACCTGTACCAGAAGCGCCTGCGAGATCGCCAGCGTGAATGGCAGGCGCATGGTAAAGCGCGATCCCTTACCCGGCGTGGAATCAATCTCCAGCGTACCACCCAACTGCTTGACGTCGCTGTTGACCACGTCCAGGCCCACCCCGCGACCGGCTACCTGCGAGATCTCCGAGGCAGTCGAAAAGCCCGACTGCAGGATCAGCTGCAGAGCCTGAGGATCAGTGATCTCCGCATCGGCCGCCAGCAGACCTCGCTCAACGGCCCGGGCACGAATGGCGTCGGCATCAATCCCGGCACCGTCATCCGTCACCTGCAGGCGGATCTCGCTGCCCGACTGCTCCAGCGAGACACCAATCTGGCCGGCTTCCGGTTTGCCGGCCGCGCGCCGCGCGTCAGAATCTTCGATCCCGTGCGCGATCGCATTGCGCAGCAGGTGCTCGAGTGGGGCAATCAGACGCTCCAGCAATGCCCGGTCAAGCTCGGCGCCCTGACCAACAAACTCCACCCGCACCGGCTTCCCAAGGTCATCACCCGCCTGACGTACCACACGCCGCAGGCGTGGCGCCATGCGCGCAAACCGCACCATGCGCTGACGCATGAGCTGGTCCTGGAGATCGGTCCCGACCCGGCGCTGCTGCAACAGAATCGCGCCCGCATTCTGCAGTTCGTCACCGACGTCCTGCTTCAGTGCTTCAAGGTCACTGACACTCTCGGCCAGGGCGCGCGAGAGCTGCTGAATTCCGGAATACCGATCCATCTCCAGCGGATCGAAATCCACTGCCTCGTCACCGCCTTCCTTCTCGACCCGGAACAGGATCTGGGTCTCGGTCTCGATCTCGAGCTTGCGCAGCTGCTCGCGCAGGCGGGCAATGGTGCGTTCCAGCTCCTCGACCTGGCTCTCGACGCGCCCCACGGTTTGCTCAAAACGCCGATGGAAGGTCGCAAGTTCGCCGGCATGATTGACCAGCGCGTCCAGGACCTCGGCATCCATGCGCACCTGGTCCTGAATTCGACGCGCCTCTTCTATCGGCTGGGGCTGAGTGAGTGCCTCCAGCTCTCCGTCATCCGCCTGACCGGGCTCGGGCGCTGTATGCTCGTCGTTGCCGCGAGTGGCCGGCTGGATCTCCAGCTCGTCGCCGCCACCGGAGGCCCAGTCACGCAAGGCCGGCAGCATCTCGCTGGCACCTTCGTCCGTCTGCCAGGTGCCGACTCCGCGCTCCACCAGATGCTGGACATCGGTCAATGCGCGCTCGGCCAGTCGGAAAAAGCCTTCGCGTGGTTCCAGTCCCGTCTCGGTCTCGACACCCAGCGCACTCTCCAGCGAATGGGCGATGGACCCCACCACCTCAAAGCCGGCCATGCGGGCGCTGCCCTTGAGCGTGTGCACCTCGCGCTGGAAGGCATTCTGATCCGGGCCCGGACGCCCACCGGCCGCACGCCAGGCCCCAAGGGCCGCGAATGCCGCCTCCAGGATGTCGTGCGCCTCCTCGATGAAGACCTCGGCGAACTCCGGGTCAATCTCCTCTTCTGGCTCGGTATCCTGGCCCTCTTCCAGCTCCACATCGGCGGGCTCCATCGGCGCCGCCTCGGACTGCGTGTCGGCCGTCTCGGGGACCTGATCGGCCGCATCCGCATCGGCGGCGCGCAGTAGCTGTTCGGCAGTGGCATGGTCGAGGAGTTCGTAGACCTCGGGCGACCAGGTAGGTGGCTCGTCGGTCTTGGCCGGGTCGGGCTGCTCATCGGCTACCGTGGTGGCGACGTAGCCTGCAAGCTCGGCGAGCAGGGCCTGCGCCCGTTCCGCCAACGGCCATTCCATCTCCCGGTGGATACGCACCATGCGCTCGAACGGTCCGCAGACGGCATAGATGCCGCGGATATCGGCCGTCCGGGCACTACCGTTCAGGGTGTGCAGCGCACGCTCCAGATCATGGTTCGGAATCCGGTCCGGGCGTTCCCCGGACTCGGCGATCCACTCGTGCAGTGTCGCCAGGTGGGTTCGCGCCTCGGCAGCAAACACCTCCCAGAGCTGTTGATCGGTGCCTGCGCTCTCCGGAAGTTCGAGCGTTTCCTCGTCCGTTTCGGATGCGGATTCCGCCAGAGGCTCCAGGTCCGTCTCGGCCTCGGACTCGCCCTCGGGCACCCCGCCCATCGCATGCGTGGGTGGCTCCAGGGGCTGGAGCGACTCCGCATCATCTTCCGATGCCTCCGGAACAGCAGCGGCGGGAATCTCCGGATCCACCTCGGACTCGACTTCGAGCGCATCCATGCTGCGCACCAGCTCGGCAAACTCGTCCTCGGCACTGGCCGGCATATCGCCTGCCTCATCCGGCAGGTCCGCATCTCCGGAGAGCAGGGCCTGGAGACGCAAGGCGATATCCAGCACGGGGGTATCCGGTCCGGTGTCGTCGCGGACCTCGGCCACCAACCCGGGCAACACCGCGATCGCATCCTCAAGCGCCTGGATGGTCGCAATATCAGCCTCCTCGCCACCTTCCAGCAGGCGATTCAGGAACGACTCGACTACCCAGGCGAATTCACCCAGACGCAACGCACCGGCCAGTCGCCCGGAGCCCTTGAGCGTATGGAAAGAACGGCGGATCACCGTCAACGCATCCATGTCGGACGGCGCGGCCTGCCAGCGCGGGAACTGTTCACGCAGGCTGGCGATCTCCTCCTCAGCCTCTTCCAGGAAGATATCGAGGATCTCGGGATCGATATCCGGCCCCCGGACCTGAGTGGACAATACCGTCTCGTCGTAATGCAGGCGTTCCGGGGTTGCGACTCCCCGTGTCGGCACAGACGACCTCGAAGTCTCGGCGGCAACCTCCTCGGTCGGGAGCGCCTCGGCATCGCCGGGTGCAGTGGGCGGGGCTGCCTGACTCGCGCCGTCGGCACTTTCCGGTGCCCGCTCGACAATCACAGAAGGACGGGCACCGGCATCCCCCCCGGAAATCGCACCCAGACGCTGCAGCGCCGCCACGCCCCGTTCATGGACGCTGTCCAGTTCGCGCCAGGGCTGTCCGGAGGACTCGAGCGCCAGCTCGATCGAGCTCAGCACCTCGGCCAGGGCCTCGACCTCCTCCTCGCGCAGATCCTGCGCCGCTGGACCGGCATCGACACGGGAATCCAGATGGCGGATCAGTGGCTGCAGCAGGGCCTGCAGGGTTTCGAACCCGCCGATCGACATCGCGCCATCGACCCGTTCCAACGCGCCACGGGCCTCACGCAATCCGTTGTCCACCCCCTCCCCTGACAGGTATCCGAGCAGGGTGTCACGCACGCGTCGCACGTCGACCAGCGCTTCCTGATAGATCGCCGCCGCCAGGTGACGGTCAAACTCGGCGCGTGGACCGCCGGCCGCCCGCCGCCTCAGGCCCGAGTCGAGCAGCGACTCCAGCGCCAGCAGGTGCTCGGCAAGTTCCATGTCGACGTGCTCATCGGGCTCCCCGGCACGTTCCGGCGTCAGGGTCTCGAGCAGGGCCTCTGTATGGCGCTGTCCGTCATCCAGGCCCAGCAGGCTCAGGGTCGAGCCAATCCGCTCGACCTGTTCGCTCAGACTGGCGAGATCCTCGTGCCCACGGTGCTCCGAGCGCATCAGTACATCCAGACGCTCCCGCACTTCGGCGAGGTCGTCCTCCAGGGCGGCACGCAGATTCTGATAGACGGCCTGACCAACACCCCCGCCCTCATCGCCATCCAGCGCGTGCAGGCCGAACACCTCGCGCACGGCGCGTGTCTGCTCGCCATCGGAGTTGGCACCCGCCAGGTGAAACAGCAGGGTCTTGATCAGGTCATCCGGGACGGCATACTCGGGCTCCGAACCATCGTCGCTCGATTCGCAATGCTCGGTGAGGATGCCCACATAGCGGCCGAGTTCCCGGTCCACGCGCCCAATCAGCCGACGAATGTCGGTGCTGGCTTCGAGACCCTGGTCGGCGAGCGACTCCAGGATGCCACCCGCGATCCAGAACAAACGCCGGATATCACCGGGCGGGACCGCCTCCTCGATCTGGTGCGCGATTGGCTGCAGGCGGCGGGCAGCCGCAATCACGTCCCCGCGAACCAGCTCCAGTAGCTCGCGCTGAAACCCCCTGCGGGCCTCCTGCAGGCGCCGTGCGCGCTCCTGCGGGTGTGGCGCCTCGCCACCGGATCCGACCTGATCATCATCCACGGGCTGGAGATCCGGCATCAAGGCCGCGACGTCCATCAGGAGAGTGGCTCCCCGGACCGCGCGCAGCTCGTTGAGCAACGGCACCAGGATCATCGGCGAGGGCAGCTCCGTATCGCCCTCCTGTTCGAGGTAGTCGGGAAGCTGCAGGGCAGCGCGCAACAGGGCTTCGGTCGCCTCCGGATCGGGTGGCTCCGCACCCTGCTGGAGATCCATCACCTGCAGCATCTCGTCGCAGATCAGGACCACGCTGTCCACCTGCACCATGGTCAGCGTGCCACGGATCTGCTCCAGCCCTGCCCGGGCATCGTCCAGACACTCTTCGCAGGCGGGATTCTCGGCATAACGCCGCAAAGCGTCCTGGAGCTCGACAAACAGCTTGTCGAGCTCATCGCGGACCCAATTGAGTGCGCTGGGTGCCATATCTGCGGCCCGGCGTCAGGCGCGCTGCTCGTTCGGGACGGTTTCCTCGGACGGCGCGTCAGGCTCGTTGGCGTCGTCGCCAGGGTCGGGCAGCGTCGGGTCGGGGAGCTTGAAGTCCGATACCGAGGACTGAAGCTGCGCGGACAGTTGCGCCAGGTCGCCGATAGCGGCTGCGGTGGACTGGGTGCCCTGGGTAGTCTCCGAGGTGATCTCGCGAATTTGCCCCATGATCGAGGTCACGTTGCGCGCCATCTCGGACTGCTGGCGCGCCGAGTTGGCGATCCCGTCGATCAGGTCCGCGAGGTCCGCCGAGACCTGCTCGATCTCGGCCAGCGCCTCGCCCGCCGCCTGTGCCATCTCGGCCCCGGACACCACGTTGGCGGTACTTTGCTCCATCGACGAGACCGCTTCGCTGGTATCCGCCTGGATCGCCTTGACCAGACCCTCGACCTGTCGGGTTGCCCCGGAGGAACGCTCCGCGAGGCGCTGGACTTCGTCCGCCACCACCGCGAATCCGCGGCCCGCCTCGCCTGCAGCGGAGGCCTGGATCGCCGCGTTCAGCGCGAGCACGTTGGTCTGTTCGGCAATGTCGTTGATCAGCCCGATGATGTCGCCGATCTCCTGCGAGGACTCACCCAGGCGCTTGATCCGTTTCGCGGTCTCCTGGATCTGTTCGCGGATGGTGTCCATCCCCTCGATCGAGCGGCGCACCGTGGCCGCCCCCTTGGATGCGATTTCCACCGAGTTTCGTGCCACCTGGGCCGACTGCCCGGCATCCTGCGCGACCTTGTCGACCGACTGGCTCACCTCGTCGATCGCGTCGTTCGCCTGCTGGATCTCGCGGGCCTGCTCCTCGGACTTCTCGGCCAGCCCCAGCACCTGCGAGCGGGTGGCAGCCGAGGACTCGCTGATGTCCGCAGCCACCGTGTTGATGGTCGCGACCAGGGTACGCAGGTTCTCAATCGCGTAGTTCATCGAGTCCGCGATCGCGCCGGTGAAGTCCTCGGTGACGGTTGCGTTGACGGTGAGGTCGCCGTCCGCGAGGTTCATCATCTCGTCGAGCAAACGCAGGATCGCCTGCTGGTTACGCTCGTTCTGCGCCTCGGTTTCGGCCAGTTCGCGCTTGGTATCGCGATACAGGAACAGGCCCATCGCGATCAGCAGCAGCAGCGCCAGTCCACCGAGGGCAAAGCCGACCAGAGCGATCACGCCCGCCTGTTCGGCTTCGCGGTTCAGGGCCGCCTCCAGCCCGCCGGTCACCCCCAGCATCGCCCCCGATCGGGCCTCCACGGAGGAGGCCGCCGCGTTGATCTCGAAAATCTGCGACGACGTGTCCAGCACCCCTTCGACCGCCTCGCTAAAGGCGACAAACAAGGTGGCGATCTCCTGCAGCATGCGCTGAGTCTCGGCATCATCGACGCGCTCGATACCCAACGGCTCGAACCCCTCGATCAGGCCATCGAGCACGCGCCCATACAGCGTGGCATCACGCTCGAAGCGCTCGATCGCGGTGGCCGCCGCAGCACCCCCCTGCAACACCTGGTTGAGGTTGTTGGCGATGCGCTGGATCAACATGGTCTGGCGCGAGGCCACATAGACCTGTTCCGGGGATTCGCCGATCTGGACCATGCGCCGCACGACATCGTCGGACAGGCGCGCAAGTTCCGGGGAGAAGGCCTCCACCGCCTCGGAGAATTCCGTCACCTGCTCGATGTCATCGGAGCCCACGATGACGGTGGTGACATCATCGCGATAAAGCGACCACTCGCGGTTGACGTCCGACAGCTCGCCGGATACCGCTTCGGGCAGGGGCAACAGACCGTCTCCCCCATCGCGCAGCCGTTCGAGCTGGTCGTCGAAACGGTTGCGCAACTCGGTGATGTCGGTGATCGCCTGTTCGGAACCGGCGGCGGCCTCCAGGGTGCCGGTCGCCAGCCGTTGCGACAGCAACTGCATCTCGCTGGCCAGGGCGATACGATCGCGATACTGGCTTTGTTCGAATTCGTGGTAGGTAAAGGCCACGCCCGTCGCGATCAGGGCCAGTACCAGCAGCCCCCCGAGGACGATATTGCGCAAGCGGCGACTCGATCCCATACGTCATACCCCCTGTTGCAGTCCGTCGGACCCGCTTACACAGCGGCCGCGGCCTGTTCGGCATTCGATGCCCCAGCCAGCTCCATGCCGGCAAAGCGATTGGTGTCGTTCAATAGCAGATCCAGATCCAGCACCGGGTGCAGCCGGTGCCCTAGATCGAACCCGCCGGTAATAAAGGGGCGCACGCTGTCAGGCACTGTCACCTCCAGCCGCCGTTGCGACGGGATGCAACGCCGCATGCCCTCGACCTGGCTCACCAGCAATCCGGCCATGCCGTGCCCCTGAGGCGCCACCACCACGCGCTGCCCGGTCGCATCGTGTGGCAAGGGGGTGTCCAGCAACAGCTTGCCCATGTCGAACACCGGCAGGACCAGCCCGCGCAGGTTCCCCACACCCAGCACCGCCGGATCCGCCAGTGGCACACGCGTCAGCGACAGCGGATCGGCCACCTCGGCAATCGAGTCCATGTCGACCAGAAAACGGAAATCAGCGACGCGGAGCAACACCCCGCGCCAGCCCGTGCCAATGTCCCGTCGCAGTTCGCGGTTCACGCGACGCCCTTCGCGATCGAGACTCGCGAGCAGGGCATAGGGCGTGGACCGGTCAATCTTCATGCGTTCAGGTACTTTCCAATCGTCTGCAGCAGATCCTTTTCCGCCACCGGCTTGGTGATGTAATCCCGAGCCCCCTGGCGCATGGCCCAGACCCGGTCCGTGGCCTGATCCTTGGTCGACACCACGACCACCGGCACATGCGAAGTCTCGTCGGCTTTCGACAGCTCGCGGGTGGCCTGGAAGCCATTGAGCCCCGGCATCACCACGTCCATCAGCACCAGGTCCGGGACCTGCGCCTTGGCCGCGGCCACGCCCTCCTCGCCGCTTTGAGCCGTCGTCACGGCGTGGCCATGCTTTTCCAGCATGGTGCGCAGGACATGGATCTCGGTCGGGGAATCATCAACGATCAGGATGCGGGCCATGGGTCGTTCCTTGTCGGCATCTTGTAGTGCGGCGGATTCAGCTTCCTGCCGGGCGGGTGTACTGACGCATCGCACCCAGGAGGTCATCCCGGGTGAAGGGCTTGGTCAGGTAATCCTCGGAGCCAACCACGCGGCCCTTGGCCTTGTCGAATACGCTGTCCTTGCTCGACAGCATGATGATCGGCGTGGCCCGGAACCGCTTGTTGTTCTTGATCAGGGCACAGGTCTGGTAGCCATCCAGACGCGGCATCATTACATCGATGAAGATGATATCGGGGTTGGAATTGACCACCTTGGACAAAGCCTCGAAGCCATCGACGGCCGTGATCACGTCCGCACCGTGCTTTTGCAGCAAGGATTCGGCGGTGCGCCGAATCGTCTTGCTGTCATCAATCACCATGACTTTCAGCCCCTGAAACTCGGCAGCCGAGTCCGCTTCTGCCAGTGCGTTCGCCACCCTGCTCCCCCTGAAGGCCCTCTGCGCCCCCGAATCTAGCGGAAGCTCGAGTCCATGACAAACAGCGCACAATGATATTGCGTGCCCCCGCGAGCAGCGCAAGGAGCGCAAGCGAACACACATTTGCCCTGCCTCCACGGGAATCCATGAGCGCCGCAATGACATGGCATACTCGAGCCACACTTCGACACCGCGGAACCGCTCGTGGCGCATGACATCGCTGTCCTGATGGACCCAATCGTCGGCATCAAGCCCTGGAAGGACACCACCTTCGCCATGCTGCTCGCCGCCCAGGCGCGAGGGCATCGCCTGCACTACCTGGAACCCGGCGATCTGTGGATTGAAGAAGGACGCGCACACGCCCGCAGCCGCCCGGTGGAGGTGCGCGACCAGCGCGAGGACTACTACACCCTGGGCTCGGAAGAAGAGGGCGCCGCCAGCCGCTTCGATCTCCTGCTGATGCGCAAGGACCCGCCCTTCGACCTCGAATACATCTACGCCACCTACGCCCTGGACCTGGCCGAGCGGGACGGCGTACGGGTAGTCAATCGACCCGGGGCCCTGCGCGACGTGAACGAGAAGGCCTTCGCCACGCATTTCGTCGACTGCGGGCCGCCGACCCTGATCACTCGCGACCGCAGCCGCATCCGCGCCTTCCTCGAGCGCCACGGCGACATCGTGGTCAAGCCGCTGGACGGCATGGGCGGGGCCTCGGTATTCCGCATCCGCGAGGGCGACCCCAACCTCTCGGTGATCCTCGAAACCATGACCGAATTCGACCAACGCACCATCGTCGCCCAGCGCTTCCTGCCGGAATACACCGCCGGCGACAAGCGCATCATCCTGATCGGGGGCGAACCCTACGATTACGCGCTGGCACGGATCCCGGCCGAGGGCGAGACCCGAGCCAACCTGGCCGCCGGCGGGCGTGGCGAGGCCGTACCCCTGACCGATCGTGACCGCTGGATCTGCGCGCAGATCGCCCCGGAACTGAAACGCCGCGGCCTGGACTTCGTCGGCATCGACGTGATCGGCGATTACCTGACCGAGATCAACGTCACCAGCCCCACCGGCGTGCGCGAGCTCGATGCCGCCCGCGGCGATGACCTCGCCGGCCAATTCATCGACTTCCTGACCCACCCCTGACCTCGCGAGGTGATGCCCATGCCGATTCCGTTTCCGCGCACCCGCCAGGCCCTCCTCGGACCGATCCTGCTCGCCGCGCTGGCCCTGACCGGCTGCGACCGCGACACACCGGACACCGAAACACTGAATTTCTACGCCTTTGGCACGATCGTGGACGTCACGCTCTACCCCGCCGGGGCCTACGATCTGGAGGCGCTGGAATCCGAACTGCAGGCCGAACTGGAGATCCTGCATACCTCCTGGCATGCCTGGGAGCCCGGGTCACTCGGGCGCACCAATGAACTGCTGGCGCTTCGGGGCGAGTTCAGCGCCCCACCCTCCGTACTGCCGCTGATCGAACGTGGCAAGGAGATGGAAGAGCTGAGCGACGGTCTGTTCAACCCGGCGCTGGGCAAACTGATCGCCGCTTGGGGCTTTCATCAGGACGAGCCCGAGGGCCCGCCACCGGACGACGAAACCCTGGAGGCGCTGCTAGAGGATCCGCCCAGCATGCGCGACGTCGAGCGCAACGGGGTGCGTCTGCGCGGCCAGCACGCGGACCTGCAGCTGGATTTCGGGGGGCTCGCCAAGGGGCTCGCCGTCGAACGCATGCTCGACCTGCTTCAGGATCAAGGTGTAGAGGCCGCGATCTTCAACGCTGGTGGCGATTTAATGACCCTCGGACGGCCTGCCGATCGACCCTGGCGCGTCGCGATCCGGCATCCCCAGGGCGGCATTCTCGGGAGCATCGAGCTTGATGCAGGCGAGGCACTGTTCAGCTCCGGCGACTATGAGCGCGGCTACGAATGGGAGGGCGAACACATCCACCATGTGATCGACCCGCGCACCGGGCGCCCCAGCGAAGGCATCCACGGCACGACCGTGTTGCACAGCGACCCCGCCCTGGCCGACGCCGCCGCGACCACACTGATGATTGCCGGCCCCGAGGAATGGCCCCGCTACGCCCGCAAGATGGGTATCGAAGCCGCCCTCGTAGTACTCGATGACCGCATCGAGGCGACACCGGCGATGGCCGAACGCGTGCGTCTGGAAGACGGCCAGCCCGCCCTCGAGGAGCGCGAACTGCCGTGACGCTTTCTAACCTGCGCTGGGGTGACGGGGTGATCGCCGCCCTGGCCAGTGGCGTTGTGGTCGCGGCCTTTGCCCTCGCCTATCTTCCAGATAGCGAGGCCTCCATGCTGGTCATCACCCAGACCGGCGAGCCGCCGCGGCAGGAACCGTTGGACCGCGCCCGCGAGATCGAGATCCATGGCCCGGCCGGCATCACCCGCGTCCAGATCGAGCCGGGGCGGGCCCGCTGTGCCGACTCCCCCGGGACCCGCAACATCTGCGAGAACAGCGGCTGGCTGCAGCGCCACGGCGAGGTCGCGGTCAGCCTGCCTAACCGGCTGACCCTGCAGGTCCAGGGTCGCGGCCCCGGCTACGACAGCCTTCACTACTGAGCCCGGCGTGACCGCCTCCACCCCCGACACGCTGACACAGCGCGACCGCGCGATCGCCGCGCTGGCCGCTATCGCCATCGGTGTCCAGGTCCTGGAGGCGGCGATCCCAAGCCCGGTACCCGGTATCAAACCAGGGCTTGCGAACATCGTGACCCTGATCGCCCTGCTGACCCTCGGCTGGCGCGCGGCGGTCGCCGTCACCCTGATCCGGGTCGTCGGCGCCGCCCTACTGCTCGGCACGCTGCTGAGCCCCGCTTTCTGGCTGTCGCTGGCCGGCGCCCTGGCCGCCCTGGCCGCGCTCGGTCTGCTGCGCCCACTGACGCCGCGACACGTTGGCGCCCTGGGCCTGGCCATCGCCGCCGCGATGGCGCACATCACCGGCCAGTTCCTGCTGGCCTGGGGCGTGATCATCCCCCACCCGAACCTGCCACTGGTGCTACCCCCACTGTTGCTGGCCGCTCTGATTGCCGGCAGCGTGACCGGTATACTGGCAACACACGTGCTCGCAGACCCCCGGATCCAGCGCCATGTCCGTCTCGCACGGCATCCTTGAACCCGAATCTCCGCAGCGTCGCGGCCAACTGGGCCCGATGCTGTTTCTGGCCGTGGTCGCGCATGCCCTGGTCATCCTGGGCATCGGGTTCACCGTCGACCCGCTGGATACCCCTTCCCGCGAGCCCCTGGACGTGACCTGGGTGACCGACCCGGACGCACAGGCGCCGGAGCCGGAAGAGGTCGAACGCATCGCCACCGAAGACCAGGCCGCCAGCGGCGAAGGCGAGGAAGTGCAGGAGGCACTGGCACCGGAGGCCGAGGCCGAAGGCGTCGGCGAACCGGAGCCCGAGGGGATCGATGCCCCGCTGCCGGACGCGGGCCCGCTGGTCATGGAGCCCGCCCAACCGGAACCCGAACCGGAGCCCGAAGCCGTGGAGGCCGAGACGGACGAAGCCGAGCCGGCAACCCCCGAGGTCGCCGAACCCGAACCGATCGAGTCCCCGCAGGCGGAGGAGCGGCCATCGGCTGCCGCACTGATGAACCGGGGTCTGGATACAGCACGCGCGGCCCCGGCCGAGGAGCGCCGCGAATTCTCCACGCGTGCCACCCGTACCCGCTATCTCGACAGCCTCGCCGCGCGCAGCGCACCGGAGGCCGCCTACCTGCAGGCCTGGATCAACAAGGTCGAACGCGTGGGCAACCTGAACTACCCCGACGAGGCCCGCCGCCGGGGCCTGTCCGGCACACTGGTGCTGTCGGTGCGCCTGAACCCGGAGGGCGAGTTGATGAACATCGAGATCGCCCGCAGCTCCGGCGAGCCGGTGCTCGACCAGGCCGCGATGCGCATCGTGGAACTAGCCGCCCCTTATGCCCCCTTCACCGAGCAGATGCGCGAGGAATACGACGAACTCGTGATCACCCGGACCTGGGCCTTTCGCCGCGACCAGATGGAGCAGATTCGTTAGGGAAACACTGATCAATGTACACGCTCGTGCTCGAGTCGCTTTTGCGTGTGAACAAGGCGCGGTGACTGCCGTGCAGTCATTCTACACAAGGGAGCCGCAACGCCATTCCCGCGCAAAAGCGGCCGAGCCCCGGCATTCAATGGGGTGTGGGGTTGGCACCCCAGGCTCCCCGATCCTGCGTTGCGGCCCGCATCCGTCAAAAACGGGCCGGTAGAACCACTACCGGCTGCGCACCGCGCCTTGTCTCGGAGAACCTGGGGTGCCAACACGAGCGTGTACATTAACCAGTGTTTCCCTAGCAGCGATGCGACTGGTGCCGGGGCCGGGTTCCTTGCGGCATAACGGAGCAGCGCCGATACTGAACACATGACGCAAGCTCCTTCCAGCTCGAGCGCGGCCAGCCTGCGCGATCACTTCCTGATCGCGATGCCGAGCCTGAACGATGGCTATTTCAGCCATGCGGTCACCTATATCTGCGATCACGACGCCGAAGGGGCTTTGGGCCTCGTGATCAACCAGCCAACCGAGCTGTCGCTGCGCGACCTGCTGCAGCACGTCGATCTCGAACCCCGAGACGAGCTGCCGGAGATCCCAGTCTACCGGGGCGGCCCGGTACAACCCGAGCACGGGTTCGTGCTGCACACTGGAAAGCCCGAATGGCGGGGCAGCCAGCCCATCACCGACTCCATCGTGCTGACCACCTCGCGCGACATCCTGGAGGCCATCAACGAGGGCCGCGGCCCAAGCCGCGTCCTCATTGCCCTGGGGCACGCCGGCTGGGGGCCGGGGCAGCTCGAGAGCGAGCTGGCCGAGAACGCCTGGCTGACCACCCGCGCCCATGCCAACATCCTGTTCGACCACCCCAGCGCCGAGCGCTGGGCCGCGGCCGCGCAGTTGATCGGGATCGACGTCAACCTGATCAGTTCAGCGCCCGGCCACGCCTGAGGCGGGCCGAGACAACGCGATGGGGCTTCTGGCCTTCGACTACGGCCGCCGACGGATCGGGATCGCGGTGGGCGAGGAACTCACCGGCGCGGCGCGCGGACTGCGCACGCTCAACACCGACTCACCGGAGCTGTGGCCCGTGATCGACAGCCTGGTAAGCGAGTGGGCGCCCGAGGGCTTTGTGGTCGGCTGGCCCACCCAGGCGGACGGGAAACCCACCCCGCTGGCCAAACGGATCCGCGCATTCGGGGCGGCCCTCGAAGCACGCTACGACCAGCCGGTATACTGGTACGACGAGCATCTGACATCGCACCTGGCCCGCGAGCGCAGCGGGCGGGGACGCCACGACCCGGGGCTGGACGCCCACGCTGCCGCGGTCATCCTAGAAGGCTGGTTTCAGGAGAACGCATGATGACGCCGGACGTCCCAACCCTGCTCGACCGCATGGCCGAACAGGCGCGCCAGTACCTGGCCAGACACGACATGGACAACCCGATGGTGGTCGGCATCCACTCTGGCGGTGTCTGGATCGCCGAGCACCTGCGCGAACGCCTCGGGGTGGAAAGGCCGCTGGGCAAGCTGGATATCAGCTTCTACCGCGACGACTTCTCGCGCATCGGCATGCATCCGCAGGTCCGCCCGTCCGAGCTGCCGGAGGACCTGGACGGCGTGCACGTCCTCCTGGTGGATGACGTGCTGTACACCGGGCGTACAATACGCGCCGCCCTGAATGAACTGTTCGACTACGGGCGTCCTGCCTCGGTCACCCTCGCCGTGCTGGTCGAGCGCGATGGGCGCGAGCTGCCCATTTCCGCCGCGATCGTCGGGGAACACATGGAACTGGGCGACCGGGAACAGATCAAGCTGCGAGGCCCCGAACCCCTGCGCCTGGAGCGCGTCACCCTCGAGAGCGATGGAGACGCCGACGCATGAGCGATGCCGTGGTCACCCCGTCCCTGGCCGGCGCTGCCCGCCTGCCGGAGCCGGGCCCGTTGCCCAATCGCCTGCAGCTGACCGATGACGGCCAGCTGCGCCACCTGCTCACCATCGAGGGCCTCAACCGCGACCTCCTGAACGAGATCCTGGATACCGCCGAGTCGTTCGCGAACATGAACGAAAAGGCGGTCAAGAAGGTGCCGCTGCTGCGCGGCAAGACCATCGTCAATCTGTTCTTCGAGGCCAGCACCCGCACCCGCACCACCTTCGAACTGGCCGCCAAGCGCCTGTCCGCGGACGTACTCAACATCAACATCAGCACCTCCTCGGCGGTCAAGGGCGAGAGCCTGCTGGACACCCTGCGCAACCTCGAGGCGATGAACGTGGACATGTTTGTTGTGCGCCACGAGGAGAGCGGAACCGCGCATTTCATCGCCCGCCATGTCGCCCCGGGCATCAGCGTGCTCAATGCCGGCGACGGCCGCCACGCGCACCCCACCCAGGCCCTGCTGGACATGTTCACCATCCGCCGGCACAAGGGCGACTTCACCAAGCTGAAGGTCGCGATCGTCGGTGACATCCTGCACTCGCGCGTCGCGCGCTCGCAGATCCACGCGCTCAACATCCTGCAGACCGGCGAGGTGCGCGTGGTCGCGCCCTGCTCACTGCTGCCGGCGGATGTCGACCAGCTCGGCGTGCACGTCTACAACGACCTCGACGCAGGGCTGAAGGATGTCGACGTAATCATCATGCTGCGCCTGCAGCGCGAACGCATGGAGAACGCCCACCTGCCCTCCGAACACGAGTACTACCAGCTGTTCGGCCTGACCTCGCGGCGCCTGCAACTGGCCCATCCCACCTGCCTGGTGATGCACCCGGGCCCGGCCAACCGCGGCGTGGAGATCGAGTCCGCCGTGGCGGACGGCCCGCACTCGGTGATCCTGCAGCAGGTGACCTACGGCATCTCGGTCCGCCAGGCCGTGATGTCCATGGTGATGGGGGCGCACCAGTCGTGAGTGTGCTGATCGAGAATGTACGAATCATCGACCCGGCGGACGACTACGACGAGGTCGGGGCGCTCTGCCTGCAGGGCGCCGAGATTCTCGCACGGGGCCAGATACCGGACGGCTTCGAACCGCGCCGGCGCATCGATGGCACCGGGCTTTGGGTGTTCCCCGGCCTGATCGACCTGTCCGCGCGCATGCGCGAGCCCGGCGAGGAGCACAAGGCCACCATCGCCAGCGAGACGCTGGCCGCCGCGCGCGGGGGCATCACCAGCGTCGTGATTCCCCCGGATACCGATCCACCGATCGACTCCCCGGCCGAGATCGAGCTAATCGCGCGCCGCGCGCGGCAGGCCTGCGGGGTGCGGGTCTATACCCTCGGTGCCCTCACACAACGTCTGGAGGGCCAGCAGCTTGCCGAGATGGCGGCGCTGCAGCAGGCGGGGGCCCGCGGTGTGAGCAACGCCCACAGGCCGCTGGCCAGCCTGCTGGTGCTGCGCCGAGCCCTGGAATATGCGACCACTTTCGGTCTGACGATCGTACTGCCCGCCCAGGACCTGTCGCTGACCGGGTCGGGCTGCATGCACGAGGGTGCGGTCTCCACGCGCCTGGGCCTGTCGGGCATCCCGGAGGCGGCCGAAACCGCCGCACTGGGCGCCATCCTGGCCCTGGTCGAACAGACCGGGGCACGCGTGCACGTCGCGCGGCTGTCGACGCGCCGCGGGGCCGAGATGATCGCCAAGGCACGCGCCGAGGGCCTGCCGGTCACCGCCGATGTCGCCGCCCACCAGCTGTTCCTGACCGAGGTCGATGTGGCCGAGTATGACCCGAACGGCCATGTGATCCCGCCGCTGCGTGCCCAGCGCGACCGTGACGGTCTGCGCGCGGCCGTCGCGCGCGGCGAGATCAGCGCCATTTGCTCGGACCACCAGCCGCATGAGGCGGACGCCAAACTCGGGCCGTTTGCGGGGACCGAGCCCGGGATCTCGGCCCTGGAGACCCTGCTCCCCCTGACCCTGCGCCTGGTCGAGGATGGTCTGCTGAGTTTGGGCGAGGCGCTGGCGCGCGTGACGTCCGGACCCGCGGAAATCCTTGGGTTCGAACAGGGCCGTCTGGGCGCCGGTGCGCGCGCCGATTTCGTGCTGTACGATCCCGCCGCACTGCACGAGATGCGAAAGCAGGACTGGCTGAGCACCGGGCGCAACTCGCCGTTTTTCGGCTGGACCTTCTCCGGCCAGGTCCGCGAGACCTGGGTGGCGGGCCGTCCGGCCTGGACTCAGCCCACTGAGGGAAACACTGAATAATGTACACGCTCGCGTTGGCACCCCAGGTTTTCCGAGACAAGGCGCGTCGCGCAGCGGGTAGTGGTTCTACCCGCCCGTTTCTAACTGATTCGGGGCGCAACGCTGGATCGGGGAACCTGGGGTGCCAACCCCACAAGCCATTACAGCAGGGGCTCGGCCGCTTTTGCATGCGCACGGCGTTGCGGCTCCCTTGTGCAGAGTCACTGCACGGCAGTCACCGCGCCTTGTTCGCACGCAAAAGCGACTCGAGCGCGAGCGTGTACATTATTCAGTGTTTCCCTAAGGACAACGCATGACCGCCACCGGCACCGAACGCCCCCACCGCGGCACAATCTTCCAGGAGGCCGCCCGCATACTGGACCACCAGGATGCCGGGGCCGAGCAGTGGATCTTGCGCGTCGAGGCGCCCGAATGCGCGCGCCATGCCGCGCCCGGGCAGTTTGCCCACATCCAGTGTTCGCCGAATCTGCCGATGCGGCGCCCCCTGTCGATCCAGCGGGTCGACCGCGACGCCGGATGGGTCGAGTTCCTCTACAAGGTGGTGGGCGACGGCACACGGGCGCTCTCGCAGCAACCGGTGGGCGACTCTCTGAGTGTGCTGGGGCCGATCGGGGTCCCGTTCCGGCTGAATCCCGAACGCCCGCTGCGGCTGCTGCTCGGAGGGGGCGTCGGCATCCCTCCAATGATCTTTCTGGCCGACCACCTGCGCCGCCAGGGCGAGGCGGGCCAGACCCGCGCGATCCTAGGCTCCGAGGTGCCGTTCCCGTTTCGCGCCAAACCCTCGGAAATCCTCTGGCCAGGGCTGCCGGACGGGGCGATCGCGACCCTGCCGCTGCTGGAGGACTGGGGCGTGGCCTGCCGCCTGACCTCGAAGGCCGGTATCCCCGGCGCCCACGACGGCTTCGTGACCGATCTTGGCCGGGCCTGGCTCAAGACGCTCTCGCCTGCGGAACGTGATCAGGTCGAGCTCTATGCCTGCGGCCCGCACCCGATGCTCGAGGCCTGCGCGGAACTGGCGGCAGAGTTCGGCCTGCCCTGTCAGGTTTCGTTGGAGGAATTCATGGCCTGCGCAGTGGGCGGCTGCGCCGGCTGCACGGTACCGGTGCGCTCCCCCGACGGAGTCGCGATGAAGCGAGTCTGCGTGGATGGCCCGGTATTCGCCGCCGCCGACGTATTCCCGGAGCCGGCGCGGGCCTGAGGGGCGAACCCCGACCGAGACCTTCACCCCGTAAAGCTCACGGAGACGATCCGGAGTCTGAGTTGCAGGAACGGAGGGTGATGCGGTTCGCTTCGCTCAGCGCATCCTACCGCTCGGGGAGTTGAAGGTCTTCCTCGGCCTCGTCGGCTGCGGAGACGCCGCCACCGAAGTTGAGGCGCCATTCAAGATCGGCGCGCGAATCCGCCTTGTTCAGGGCCTCGTCCAGCATGACCCGGCCGCCCTTGAACAGCTTGACGATGGCCTGATCGAAGGTCTGCATACCCACCGAGCTGCCCTTGGCCATGATCTCCTTGATCTCGCTGATCTTCTCGTCACGGATCAGTTCGGCGATATACGGCGTGTTCACCATGATTTCCAGCGCGGCCACACGCTGCCCGTCCTTGGTCTGCAACAGCCGCTGGGCGATGATCGCGCGCAGGTTCAGCGACAGATCCGAGAGGATCTGCGAACGGTTGTCTTCGGGGAACAGGTTGATCACGCGATCCAAGGCCTGACTGGCATTGGTCGCGTGCAGGGTCGTCAGTACGAGGTGGCCGGTGTCGGCATAGGTCAGCGCCGCGCGCATAGTCTCGCGCGAACGCACCTCGCCAATCATGATCACGTCCGGGGCCTCGCGCATACCCTCCTGCAGGGCGTGATCATAGCTCGGCGTGTCGATCCCCACCTCACGCTGCCCGACGATCGAACGCTTGTGTGTAAAGAGAAACTCGATCGGGTCCTCGACAGTGAGGATGTGACCGCTGGAATGCGTATTGCGATGATCGATCATCGAAGCCAGCGTGGTGGATTTCCCCGTTCCGGTGGCGCCGACGATCAGGATCAGCCCATCCTGGTGCGCGACAAACTCCTGCAAGACTGCGGGCAGCCCGAGTTGTTCGATGGTCGGAATGGACATGCGGATAAAGCGGATCACCATCGCAACCTCGCTGCGCTGGCGATAGACGTTCACGCGAAAGCGTCCCAGCCCGGAGCGCGAAATGCCGAAGTTGACCGCCGTCTCGCGGTCGAAGATCTCGGCCTGGTGCTCGTTCATCATCTCGCGCGCGATGGCCTCCGCCTGACCGGGGGCAAGGGCCTTGCGCGAGATCGGCTGCAGGATCCCGTCGACCTTGATACTCGCGGGCGCACCGGTCACGAAAAACAGATCCGAGGCCCTCTTCTGCGCCATCAGACTCAGGTACGGTTCGATCTGCATCTGGCTCATTAGTGATCTCCCGGTCGGCGCAGGCCGTCAGCGGACGCTGTAGTCCTCTGGACGTTCGTCCACCGCCAGACCCTCGCCCTCGTCGGACACCGCCGGAGCACCATCGTCCTGTGCACGCCGTGAATCGAGCTTGATACGCAGGCGCAGGTCGTTCACCGAATCGGCGTTGCGCAGGGCCTCCTCGTAACTAATCTTGCGGGTCTCGTAGAGGTCGAACAGTGCCTGGTCAAAGGTCTGCATGCCCTGCTCGCGGGAGCGCGACATCAGTTCCTTCATCTCGTGCACCGCACCCTTCAGCATCAGATCGGCCATCAGCGGGGTGTTGATCAGGATCTCCACCGCCGGCACGCGGCCCTCGCCATGTTCCTGCCGCACCAGGCGCTGCGAGATCACCGCTTTCAGGTTCAGCGACAGATCCATCAGCAGTTGTTCGCGCCGGTCCTCGGGGAAGAAGTTGATGATGCGGTCCAGCGCCTGGTTGGTGCTGTTGGCATGCAGGGTGGACAGGCACAGGTGCCCGGTCTCGGCAAAGGCGATGGCATAATCCATCGTCTCGCGGTCGCGGATCTCGCCAATCAGGATGACATCCGGCGCCTGGCGCAGGGTGTTCTTCAGCGCGATCTCGTAACCCTCGGTGTCCACGCCCACCTCGCGCTGGGTGATGATGCTCTTGTCATGCTCGTGGACGAACTCGATCGGGTCCTCGATAGTGACAATGTGATCCGCGGAGGTGCGGTTGCGATAACCGATCATGGCGGCCAGCGAGGTCGACTTCCCCGAGCCGGTGCCGCCGACAAAGATCACCAGGCCTCGGCGCTCCTGGGTGATCTCCTCCAGCTGCGGGGGCATCTGGATGTCCTCGAATCTAGGAATCACCGAGTTGATCGTACGCAGCACCATTCCGGGGCTGCCACGCTGGGTGAACACATTCACGCGAAAACGCGAGACCCCCTGCAAGCCAATCGCGAAGTTGCACTCCTGGTGTCGCTCGAACTCCGCCGACTGCTTGTCGTTCATCAACGCACGCACCAGTGCCTGGGTGTGCGACGGTGTGAGTTTCTGCTCCGTCATCGGCACCACACGACCGTCGATCTTCGCCGCCGGGGGCATGCCGACGGTGATGAACAGGTCCGAGCCACCACGGTCCACCAGGGCCCGCAGCAGGTCATGCATGTACTTGATCGCCTTGTCACGATCCATGGTGCTTCTCCCGTTGTCAGATCCCCAACCCGGGATGGGGGCTCAGAACGAATCCGGGTTGGAGGCCTTGCGCTTGGCGTCGTCGCGACTGATCACGCCCTGGGCCAGCATGTCCTTCAGGCACTGGTCGAGGGTCTGCATACCGGTTCCGGCACTGGTCTGGATAGTCGAGTACATTTGCGCGATTTTGTTCTCGCGGATCAGGTTTCGAATGGCCGGTGTTCCAAGCATGATCTCGTGCGCCGCGACACGACCACCCCCAATCTTCTTCATCAGGGTCTGCGCAATCACCGCGCGCAACGACTCGGACAGCATCGCTCGCACCATGTCCTTCTCGGCCGCCGGGAACACATCAACAATACGGTCGATCGTCTTGGCGGCGGAACTGGTATGCAGGGTTCCAAAGACCAGGTGACCGGTCTCGGCCGCAGTCAGCGCAAGGCGGATCGTCTCGAGATCACGCAGCTCGCCGACCAGGATGGTGTCGGGATCCTCGCGCAGGGCCGAACGCAGCGCCTCGGAAAAGCCATGGGTATCGCGGTGCACTTCGCGCTGGTTCACCAGCGACTTCTTCGATTCGTGCACGAATTCGATCGGGTCCTCGATCGTCAGGATGTGCCCGTAATCGTTTTCGTTGCGGTGGTTGACCATGCCCGCCAGCGTGGTCGACTTGCCCGAACCGGTCGGGCCGGTCACCAGCACAATGCCACGCGGATAGTTGGCGATCTCCTCGAAGATACGCGGTGCCGCCAGTTCTTCCAGCGTGAGCACCTTGGAGGGAATGGTACGAAAGACCGCCGCAGCGCCCCGGTCCTGGTTGAACGCGTTGACACGAAAACGCGCCAGCCCCGAGACCTCGAACGAGAAGTCCGTCTCCAGGAACTCCTCGTAGTCCTTGCGCTGGCGGTCGTTCATGATGTCGTAGATCAGGCCCTGGACCTCCTTGTGGTCCATGACCGGCACATTCACGCGGCGCATATCGCCGTCGATGCGCACCATCGGCGGCATGCCCGCCGAGATGTGCAGATCCGAGGCCCCGTTCTTGACCGAAAAGGCCAGCAGCTGCGTGATATCCATGCATCCCCCTGTCCAGCCGGAGACAGGCCGCCAGCCCCAGCGCCCCATCCCGGGCGGCGCCCTGCCGGGCCCCCCAGCGTGTGGCGGACACCACCCGCCTGACGGCGGTGCCCTTACGTTTCATCGGACTATATCATAGGGCCATGAGCGCACCAGACCACGCACTGAAGGCCGTTCGCGAACGCATGGTTCATGCCTGCGAGCAGGCCGGACGCGACCCCGACACGGTGCAGCTGCTGGCCGTATCCAAGACCCGTGCGGCCGACGACATCCGCGCGCTGCACACCCTCGGACAGACAGCGTTCGGCGAGAACTATGTGCAGGAACTGGTCGACAAGTTCGACGCACTCGAGACCGGCCCGGAGCCCCTGGGGCTCGAGTGGCACTACATCGGCGCGCTGCAGAGCAACAAGACCCGCCCGGTCGCCGAGCGCGCTCACTGGGTACACACCATCGACCGCGAGCGCATTGCCCGCCGCCTGTCGGAACAGCGCCCGGCAGACCTGCCGCCCTTGCAGGTCTGCCTGCAGATCAATGTCTCGGACGAGAGCCAGAAGGCGGGTGTCCCTCCGGAGGCCGCCGCCGCGCTGGCCGACACCGTCGCGAACCTGCCCGGGCTGACGCTGCGCGGCCTGATGACCCTGCCGGCCGCGGAAAGTGATCGCGAGTGCCAGCGTCAGCCGTTTGCCCGGCTGCGCCAGCTGCAGGACGAACTCAATGCGCGGGGGCACTCCCTGGACACCCTGTCCATGGGCATGTCGGGCGATCTTGAGGCCGCAATTCTCGAGGGTGCCACTGTGATTCGCATTGGCACCGCCTTGTTTGGCCCACGAGCGGCGCCAGCCAGTAACCCATCAACACAGGAGTCCGCATGACGGAACATCGCTTCGAAGTCGGCTTTGTCGGCGCCGGCAACATGGGGGAAGCCCTGCTGCAGGGGCTGGTCCAGTCCGGCCACGATGCCGAACGCATCGCGATCGCCGACAAGAGCGCCGAACGCGTGCGCGATCTCCAGGCCCGCTATCCCGGGCTGCAGGCCGCGAACCCCGAGACGCTCGCCGAGGGCAGCGCCACGCTGGTGCTCGCGGTCAAGCCACAGACCCTGCCGGACCTGGCTCCCACGCTGCGCGAGGCAGTCGCCCGCGGGCAACCCCTGGTGATCTCGGTAGCCGCCGGCATAACGACGGCCCAACTGGCCGGCTGGCTCGGTGACGACACTCGCCTCGTGCGCGCCATGCCCAATACACCGGCCCTGGTCGGCGCCGGCGTGACCGGCCTGTTCGCCGCCCCCACGGCCACCGCCGAGGACCGTGACACCGCCAATCGCCTGCTGGAGTCAGTGGGGCGGGCGATCCCGGTAGCGGACGAGGAGCTGATGCACGCGGTCACGGCGACCTCGGGCAGCGGCCCGGCCTACGTCTTCATGATGATCGAGGCGATGCAGGACGCCGCGCAGTCGCTCGGGCTGCCACCCGACACCGCCCTGGAGTTGACCCTCGGCACACTGGCGGGTGCGACCCGGCTGGCCGCCGAAAGCGACGAGCCACCCGCCGAACTGCGTCACCGCGTGACGTCACCGGGCGGCACCACCGAGCGGGCCCTGCAGGTGCTGGAGGACGGCGACCTGCGCGGACTTATGCGCCGCGCGATGGCGGCAGCGGCCGAGCGCTCGCGCGAACTCGGACAGTAGAGCGCTCCGCGCCACCGCTTTTCAGGCTGGGCTTGGTTCGTCATCCGGTGTTTACGTGCCTTCGTCTAGCCGCCTGCCTGCGCTCACTCGCGAGCGCGCCGCGAGGTACTTTCTTGCTTGCCCAAGAAAGTACCCAAAGAAGGGCACCCGGATTCCGCCCGGGAACCTTGCTCCAGGGCCCTCGGGCCGGCGGCGCTGAAACTCGCTACGCTGTCGCTTCGCTCAGACAGTCAGCGCCTCTCTTCCGTCCCGAGAACCCTTCCGCAAGGGGCTGCATACGGGGGGAGAAGGTCAAGACAACGGCAATCCTGACATTCGTGGCAATGGTTGAAGGCTAGGTGTTCCCACATCTAGGCACGCTCGGCCTGCGGCCATGGCGTGCCGCGCCCGCCGGCGGGCGCCAGACCCCATGTAGGATGCCGATGAGCGCAGCGAATCGCATCAGGGTTTCCCCGGCGTCGGAACGGTGCGTTTCGCTACGCTCAACAGCACCCTACAGCGCGGGACTTTTGGCAGGCGGTGGACCGAAGGCACCGTAAACTCCAGAGGCCGAACCAAGCCCAGCCTCAGCGACGCTGAGGGCCAACCAGGGCACATCAAGGCCCGCTAGCTGGTGGGCGGGAGAAGGCTAGTCGTCGGGGAGGCCGAGGCGGCGCAGCCAGCGCGCCGGATTGCCGGCGCAGACCAGAAACTCGGGATTGAGCATGCTCTCCTTGGTGTTGTAGCGAAGCTCCTGCCCGCGGAGGTCCGTCACATGCCCGCCCGCGGCCCGCACTACCGCGTGCGCCGCCGCGGTATCCCACTCGCTGGTAGGCCCCAGCCGCGGATAGATGTCCGCGGCCCCCTCGGCCACCATGCATAGCTTCATCGAGCTGCCCAGACTCACCAGGTCGTGCGGCCCCAGGCGTTCGAGCACGGCATTCAGCCGCTCGGCCCCGTGCGAACGACTGCCTGCCACCAGCGGGTGCTCGGTGTCGATACGGTCGCGCGCCACTTCGATGGTGCGCGGGGCCTCCGAACCATCACGCCGGATGGCGCCGCCCCCGGCGTGGCCTGCGTACAGCCGCTGCAGGACCGGGCTCCAGACCACCCCCATCAGCGGCTCGTGCTCATGAATCAGAGCGATATTGACCGTGAACTCGCCCGTGCGCTTCACGAACTCGCGGGTACCATCGAGGGGATCGATCAGCCAGTAGGTCCGCCACTGCTGGCGGCGCTCGAACGGGACATCCTGCCCCTCCTCGGACAGCACCGGCCACTCCGGCGCAATTTCGCGCAGCCCCTGTGCGATCACGCGGTGCGCGGCCAGGTCGGCCTCGGTCAACGGGGAACGGTCATCCTTCTCGGTGACCGCGAAGCGGGTCTCGTAGATCTCGAGGATGGCACGGCCAGCATCCTCGGCTAGACCACCCACTTCCTGCATCAGGGCGGTCAGGGCCGCGTCCCTGGGCGGTTCGATCATTGGGGATCCTTTCTGTCGGGTGGTACGGGATGCGCGTACCTTGGCAGAACCCGGCTCAGGCGTCGAGAAAATCACGCACCATGTAGAGCGCCGCGATAGAGCGCGCCTCGGTGCAATCCTCACGGGCGACCAGTTCACCCAGCCGGTCCAGTGACCAGGGGACGACATCGATGGCCTCCGGCTCGTCACCCTCTGCGCCCTGGGGGTAGAGGTCCTCCGCGACAATGAGGTGCGTCTCGTGCGACATGTAGCCGGGCGCGACGGTCAACGCGCCGAGGTGGGTCAGGCGGTGACCGCCATACCCGACCTCCTCCATGATCTCGCGGTTAGCGGCGACCAGAATGTCTTCGCGTGCCTCGATGCGGCCCTTGGGCAGTCCGAGTTCGTAGCGGTGGGTACCGGCCGCGTATTCGCGGATCAGCAACACGGTTCGATCGGCCTGCACCGGGGCGACGATGACCGAGCCGTATCCTCGACTGATCAGGCGTTCAAAGCAGGTACGTGCCCCGTTGCTGAACTCAAGATCCAGCTCCTCGACCTCGAAAAGCCGACTACGGGCGACCGTGCGACGACTCTGGACATCCGGTTTGTCTCGACTCATGCGTCCTTCATTCGGCGTTGCGCAGGCGTACCTGGGTTCTCAGCTCGCCCTCGAACAGGGTGTCGAGGATGATGCCATGATCGGACTCGACGACCTCGAAACCGTCCTGAGCCTCGGGCCGGGTGTCCTCGAGACGCAGATCCAGGTCACCCCAGTTCACGGCCATGGTCACCCGCATGGGGAAATAGCCGTCGAGAAAACGCCGCACGAACGGACCGTTCTCCATCTTGTAGATGCCATCCCCCTCATGTTCGATCACGCGCATGCGCGCCGTGATGCAGACCTCGGAGCCCTTCTCCACTCCGCGCAGATCGACGCGATCACCCAGCGCCTCGGCGCGGTCGATATTCGTTGTGGATTCGACCTGAAGGTCATCGATTCGCTCCTCATTGTATACAATCACCATGCGCCGGATCGGCGTAATGTCGTTATGGCACTGGCGTAATTCCACCCAGCCGTCCTCCAGCGAAGACTGGCTCAGCGTGATCTGATTCTGGTGGTGATGGGGAACCTTCTCTGGCTCCTCGGTCAGGAACTTGAGATCGGGGCTGGTCGTCTGGGTCTCGTCCGGCGACACGGTCTCGCCCCACAGGCTGTCGTCCTCAAAGGGGTCGTAATCGGGGTCGTCCGGATCCATCGCCTGTGCGGAAAGCGGCAGCAGCGCCAGAGAGGCCAGCGCCAAAAACAGGGGACCGGGGGTCAGACGGTATTCGGGTACTATGGAGGCCATCGCAATTCACCCTCTTTGAGGTTCCGTTCGCTGTGGACCCCAAAAACCCCGAAAAAAATCCGAATCCGCAGGAATCATCGGTGCATGTCGACTGGTCGCACATCGACACGGTGCTGTTCGACATGGACGGCACGCTGCTCGATCTGCACTTTGACAACCGCTTCTGGCGCGAGCTGATCCCCGCCGAGTACATCCGCTGCCAGCCGGACGACCCGGAGTGCGCCCGCCGGCGCCTGGAAGACGAGATGCAGCGCGTGCGCGGCAAGCTCGAATGGTACTGCGTGGACCACTGGACCCGCTTCACCGGGCTCGACGTGCTGGGGCTGAAGCGCGAACTGGCCCACCACGTCACGATCAAGCCGCATGCCGAGGCCCTGCTGGACGCCCTGCAGCGTAGCGGTCGTCGACGCGTCCTGGTGACCAACGCCCATCCGAAGGTCTACAACTTCAAGCACCAACTCACGCGGATCGGGGACCACCTGGACACAATCGTCTCTGCCCACGATCTCGAGTGTGCCAAGGAGGACACCGACTTCTGGGAACGCCTGCAGCGCGTGGCCCCCTACAATCCGGCCCGCACACTGCTGGTCGACGACAACCTGCTGGCCCTGGCCAGCGCAGCGCTGCAGGGCCTGTCCGAGCTGCGCGGCATGCGCTACCCGGACGAACGCGGGGAGCCGATGGACTCGCGGGATTTCCTGCTGCTGGAATCACTGGCCGACCTGCTGCCCGGGCTGCCGGGCCGGTCACGGCCCGCTACTTGACGGGAGTCGGAAGGTTGCGGATCAGATCCAGCCGGATCTGTACATCGCGGCCATCGCACTCGCCGTCCAGCCAGTGATACCCGTCCGCCTCGCGGACCTCGCGCGGGATCACCTTGCCCCACCACGCCTGACTGGAATCGGGCTCGGCCCAGTTCAGCTGCAGGGTCTCGCCCGTGAGGATGGCGATCTCCAGGCGCTCGATCACATGCTTGGGAAGAACGGACTCGGTCATCGGGGTGGTTCGCGGTAGCTGGTCGGATCGGGCACGCTCGCCGCGGCAAAGGCCGCGCGACGCGCCTGGCACTGCGGGCAGCGTCCACAGTGAAGTGATTGTGCCAGAAGGCAGCTCCAGGTGCGGGACCAGTCGATCCCCAGCGGATCGGTGTCGCGGATGATCTCGGCCTTGGACCGCTCGATCAGCGGGGCCTCGATCGCCAGCCCCGGTACCAGCTCGTCCGCCAGCGTCGCGAGATGCCCGATAAAGGAAGGGCGCGAGCCCGGGCCATGCCCCTGGTCCTCGCGATTGAGGGCCAGCAGGATGCGCCCCGCTCCCTGGTGCTCGGCGAGATTGATCGCCAGCGCCAGCACCAGCAGGTTGCGCTGCGGCAGCGGCACATGCGCGACCCACTCCGAACGCCTGGCAAACGCCTGTCGCAACGCGCGCAGATCCATCTCGACGGGCTCGACACCACAATCCGCGCCCAGGGCGCGGATCGCGGCCCGCTCGCGCTCGGCATTGCGCTGGCCATAATCCACCCACAGGGCGCGCAGCGACCGGGTCTGCGCATGCTGTTGCACCAGCAGGGCGCTGCTCTCGATACCGCCGGACAGCAGGAGCAGATCGGGGGGCGCTTCGCCCGTGTACTTGTCCGTAGCGTGCATTCGGGCACCATACGCAAAGCACCCGCCTGCAGAAAGGAGCCCCGATGATCGACGAACTGCGCCGCCACTGGCAGCGCCTGATGCGCACGGATCTGAGCGACGACGAATCCGGCGACAACGAACACCGCCTGGAGCGCGCGGCGGCCGCGCTGATCATGGAGGTCTGCCGCGCCGATTTCGAACTGCACGAGGTTGAACTCGACTCCGTGCGCGCCAGCCTGATCGAGCTGTTCGAACTGGATGCGGACACCGCTGACGGCCTGCTCGAGATCGCCCGCGAGAAGAGCGACGAACTCGTGTCGATCCACCCGATGGTGCGCGAGGTCAACGCGGCCTTCGACGCCGGCCAGAAGGCTGACATCATGCGCGCGCTGTGGCGCGCCGCGTGGGCCAATCAAGACCTGCACAAGCGTCAGGAGGCCGTGATCCGGCACCTGGCCGATCTCCTGTATGTCCCGCACTCGACGTTCATCCGCACCAAGCACGAGGTCCTGGGTGATGCCGCCGACCCGGACTGACAGGAAGGGGAACTGATGGGTGACCCGGGCACACTGCTTGCCGCCCTTGCGGTGGGCATCCTGGGAGGTGTTCACTGCCTCGGGATGTGCGGCGGCATCGTGGGCGCGATCTCGCTCGGGCATGGCCGCCGGGGTCCGGGGTTTGACCTGCTCCTGGCCTACAACCTCGGGCGCATGGGCAGCTATGTGATCGCCGGGGCCCTCGCCGGCTGGCTGGGTGCCACCCTGCTGGGGGGGCTGCCGGCCGGGCAGGCGATCCTGCAGGGGTTTGCCGCAGCCTTCCTGATCCTGCTGGGGCTGTACATCGGCGGCTGGTGGCCGGTCCTCGCACGCCTGGAACAGGCCGGCGGCGTGGTGTGGCGTCGTATCGAGCCGCTGGGAAGGCGATTGCTACCGGTGCGGCATGCCGGCCAGGCGCTTCTGGTTGGCGGGCTGTGGGGCTGGCTGCCCTGCGGGCTGGTCTACAGCGTGCTGGCCTGGTCGCTCAGCGCCGGCGGAGCCACCGAAGGTGCGCTGCTGATGGCGGCCTTCGCGCTGGGTACGCTGCCAAACCTGCTGCTAATGGGAGTTTTCGCGGCGCGCATGGCTGCGTTTGTTCAGCAGCGCTGGGTTCGAACCCTGGCGGGAACCGCGATCCTCCTCTACGGCGGCTGGATGCTGTTGCGGCTGGCAATGTAACCCCCGCCACCTGGCGGGGGTACGCTTGACTCAGTCGGCGAAGAATTCGCGACTGAAACTGATGGGCAGGGCCCGCTCGCTGCCTTCCGGCGTCACCTCGAGCGCGAACTCAAGGGTCTCGCCGCGGCGAACGGTCACCTCGGAAAGCTGATAGATGGCATCGCCATCCTGAATCTCCCGAAAGCGCAGATTGCGCATCTGGTCGTTCATGTTGGTCGCAGTACCGCTAAGATTCGCGGATACGGCCTTCAGCCCGTCATCGGTGCGCTCCATCACGGTCACGTTGACCATTGCGCGGTTGGCGCTGCGGCGCACATCGTAAGCCTGAGCGACCTCGGGGGAGAGGAAGGTGGTATTGATGACGTTGTAGTAGACCACGTAGTTATCAAACTCCGCCTCGTTGGCGGACGCCATCGAGCTGCCGAGAACAACCGCCGCCAGGGCGACGATGAAGCCGGTGATGACCCGATGCACTTTTACCATGGCTGACTCCTCTGCCGTTGAGGGTATAAGGGGGTAGCCCACCACCACCAAGGCGGATGGCACCACACCCTGTCTTCGAGTCTAGCGCCTTTTCGTGCGGATGAAACCGGCAAAACAGGAGGGTTTCCGGGTCTGGATGATCTCGATCAAAAAGAGCGCACGAGAATCAGCAAGATGTACAACCCCACCAGGGCGACCATCGGGGAAAAATCAATCGCGCCGGCCCGCGGCAGGGTCCGGCGAAGGGGGCCGAGAATGGGTCGATTGACGTCGCCGACCAGTCGCAGGATGGGGTTGTGGCCCCCACCACCGCCGCCAGCCTGAATCCAGCTCATCACGACCTCGACAATCAGGGCGATGATGAACACCCAGATCACGGTGGTCAGGACCTCGCGGATGGCGACGTAGAAGATCACGCCAAGCCCCACATCTGCCCCGAGGATCGCCGCACGCAACCACAATTCGACGCACTTGAGCACGACAATCAGCACGATCGCGGCCAGATCGACCCGACCGACCGAGGGGATCACCCGTCGCAGGATGCGCAGCGGCGGGTCGGTCAGCATCACGATCGTCTGCGAGATCGGGTTGTGGTATTCCGCCCGCACCAGCCCGAAGATCGTGCGCAGGATCAACAGGATGATGTAGATCCCGAAGACGACGCTGATCAGGAAGATGGCGATCTCTTGTCCGGGTCCGGCGGCGTTCATGCGGGCTCCTTGCTGCAGTTCGACGGAAAGTCCGCGACATTCTCCGGCATGCCCGACGGGATGCCAAGGGAGGCGCTGACTGAATCCAGCGTTCTTCCGGGGACTCGCTCAGTTACCCTGAACCCGGTCCAGGGTATCGCGCACCTGGGTCGCGATCTCCTCGATGGACAGCTCGGTGACATCCAGGTGGGGGATGCTCCAGGTTTCGAGAAACTCCTGAATCGCGGTGCATTCCGCCCGACACTGGTTGAGGCTTGCGTACTGACTCCCTGGCCGGCGGCCCTCGCGGATCTGGGACAGGCGCTGGGGGGTAATGGTCAGGCCAACCATGCGCTGGCCAAGACCGCGCAGGCTACGCGGCATGTGCGGCGTGTCGTCCTGACCCAGATCCTCGGGCACCAGCGGATAGTTCGCCGCGAACAGACCGTAGTTCATCGCCAGATAGAGACTGGTGGGCGTCTTGCCCGAGCGCGAAGCGCCCAGCAGCACCACATCGGCCACGGACAAATCCTGGGTGGACAGGCCATCGTCGTGCGACAACGTGTAGTTCAGGGCCTCGATGCGTCGGTCGTAGCGCGTCACATCCCCCATGCCATGAGCGCGTCCGGATACCGATTGGGCCGGGACGCCAAGAATCTCCTCCAGTCGACTGACTTGCTCACCGAACACGTCGATAACCGGAACCGGGCTGTGGCGCAGATCCTGGCGCAGGTCGGCGTTGGCCAGAGTGGCCACCACCACCGCCGGCTGCGGCCCGGCCTCGACACGCGCAAACACGCTGGACAGCCGGCCCGGGGTCTGCACAAAAGGCAGCCGGTGCCAGGCCGGGGCCAGGTCCGGGAACTGCGTGAACAGCGAGCGCGCCAGCGTCTCCGCGGTGATCCCGGTCCCGTCGGAGATCAGATATACCTGCGGGCAGCTCGGATCCGCCATGAGCTATTCCCTCACCTTCGCCAGTTGCTCCCAGGTGGAGAGTAGCGCATCCGGGTTCAACGACAAGGAATCGATGCCTTCGTCCATCAGCCACGCGGCCATCTCGGGGTAGTCGGACGGGGCCTGTCCGCAGATCCCGACGTACTTGTCGACATCCTTCGCAGCGCGGATTGCCATGGTCAGCAACGCCTTTACCGCATCGTCGCGCTCGTCGAAGGAATCCGCCACCAGGCCGGAGTCACGATCGACCCCCAGGGTGAGCTGCGTCAGGTCGTTGGAGCCGATCGAGAAGCCGTCGAAGTGCTCCAGGAAGCGCGCCGCCAACAGGGCGTTCGACGGGATCTCGCACATCATCACGACCTTCAGACCATTCTCGCCCCGGCGCAGCCCCTCCTCGCCGAGCACGCGAATCACGTCCTCGGCCTCGGTCAGCGTACGCACGAACGGGACCATGATCTGCACGTTCTCGAGCCCCATCTCTTCGCGTACGCGGCGCAGGGCCTCGCACTCCATCGCAAAGGCGGGGCGGAAGGTGTCGGAGCGGTAGCGCGAGGCGCCGCGGAACCCGAGCATCGGGTTCTCCTCCTCCGGCTCGTAGCCCGAACCCCCGATCAGATGGGCATATTCGTTGGACTTGAAGTCCGACAGGCGCACGATCACCGGCTCCGGGGCGAAGGCCGCCGCCAGTGTGGCGATGCCCTCGGAGAGCTTGCGCACGAAGTACTCGCGCGGGCCGTCGTCGAACCCGCGCAGGCGCTCGGCGATACGCTCCTGCACATCGGCATCCAGCCGCTCCGGGTCCTCGGCATAGTCCAGCAGTGCCAGCGGATGGACGCCGATGGTGCCGTTGATGATGAATTCCAGCCGCGCGAGCCCGATCCCGGCATGCGGCAGCTGCGAGAAGGCATAGGCACGCCCCGGGTTGGCGACGTTCAGCATCAGCTTAACGGGCAGCTCCGGCAGCTCGCCGACATCGGTCTTCTTGACCGAGTAGTCGAGCCGACCGGCGTAGACATGGCCATCGTCACCCTCGGCACAGGAGACGGTGGCCTCCATGCCATCGGACAGCGCCTCGGTCGCATCGGCGCAGCCGACCACCGCCGGGATCCCCATTTCGCGGGCGATGATCGCCGCGTGGCAGGTGCGCCCGCCGCGGTTGGTCACGATCGCGGCGGCACGCTTCATCACCGGTTCCCAGTCCGGGTCGGTCATATCCGCCACGAGGATGTCGCCCTCCTCCATGGTGTGCATGGAATCCGGCGAATCCAGCACGCGCACGACACCGGCGCCGACCTTCGAACCGATCGCCCTTCCAGTGACCAGCGGCGTCTCGCTGTGCGGGGCCAGCTCGTAGCGCTCTCCCGCACCGAGCTCGACGCGGCTCTCCACCGTCTCCGGGCGAGCCTGGACGATGAACAGCTCGCCGGTCTCGCCGTCCTGGGCCCACTCGATATCCATGGGCCGGCCGTAGTGCTGTTCGATCGCGACCGCGAAGCGGCCCAGCTGCTCGGCATCGGCATCGCTGAGGCAGAAGCGCTCGCGCAGGTCCCGCGGTGTGTCTTCGGTGCGTGTGCCGCCCTCGTCCAGGACCATGCGAATGGCCTTGGTGCCGAGGGTGCGGCCGATGATCGCCCGCTTGCCGGCCGCGAGGGCCGGCTTGTAGACCTGATACTCGTCCGGATTGACCGCACCCTGCACGACCGTCTCGCCCAACCCCCAGGCCCCGGTGATAAACACCGCGTCACGGAACCCGCTCTCGGTATCGAGGGTAAAGATCACCCCGCTCGCGCCGACATCGGAACGCACCATGCGCTGCACCCCGGCGCTGAGGGCGACCTCGTCGTGGGCGAAGTTGTTGTGCACGCGGTAGGCAATCGCACGGTCGTTGTAGAGGCTGGCAAAGCACTCGCGCAGTCGGGCGAGCAGCGCATCGATACCGCGCACGTTCAGAAACGTCTCCTGCTGCCCGGCAAACGAGGCCTCGGGCAAGTCCTCGGCCGTGGCCGACGAGCGCACGGCGACGGGCACGTCATCGCCCAGCTTTTCGTAGTGCTCGCGCACCTCTTGTTCCAGTTCGTCCGGCAGTGGCGCCGCCTCGATCCACCCACGCACCTCGCGCCCCGCCTCACGCAGGGCCTCGATGTCGTTGATGTCGAGATCGGCCAGGCGCTCCTTGATCCGGGCAGCGAGGTTCTCGTGCTCCAGATGCGCGCGGAAGGCGTCGGCCGTGGTCGCGAACCCGCCGGGCACGCGCACACCCGCCCGCCCCAACTCACGCAAAAGCTCGCCCAGGGAGGCGTTCTTGCCCCCCACTTTGGCCACATCGTCCATACTCAGATCGTCGAGATCGACTACCCAGCGCATTGCGCCTCCAGAAAAGGTTTGTGAACTGTCTAACACGGGTTAGTGACGCCACTGGGATAGACTGAATCTATTTTTGACCCCATACCTGAGGAGGCCACGTGTCCATGCGTCAAACCCTTTCATCCAGCTTAACGAAAACCGCCCTCGGGGGAGCGCTGCTCGGCTTGACCCTTGCCCTGGCCCCCGCTCACGCCAAGGACGACCCCTCTTCGCTGGCCATTCTGGGCACGGTCGAAGACGTCAAGATCCCGGCCGAGGGCATTGTGCTGGAGGCACGCCTGGACACCGGCGCGACTTCGTCGTCGTTGAACGCACTCAACAAGGAAAAGTTCGAACGCGACGGCGACGAGTGGATCCGTTTCGACGTCGTCGACCCGGATGACGAAGATGCCTACATCACCCTCGAGCGCCCGATCGAACGCAACGTCCGAATCCGCCAGCACAGTGGCGAAAGCCAGGAGCGTCCGGTGATCTCGATGGAGTTCTGCATCGGTGATCAGCGCATCAAGGGCGACACGACCCTCATTGACCGCACTAACCTCACGTATCAGGCCCTCATTGGCCGCACCCACCTCGCCGGACATATTCTGGTCGACTCTGGGGCCGAACATACACATCGGCCCGATTGCGGAGACGAGGATTCGTGAAACGCTTTCATCTCCCGATTCTGATCGTGCTGTTGAGCACGATCGGACTCGGGATCTTCGCCTACAAGGTCATCGCGCTGGACATGCCCGTCATGCCCGGGGCATCGGCCGAGACCTGGCAGGTTGAAGCCCGGGTCCGGTATCAGCCCACGGGCGGTGCCGCCAATGTGCAACTGCGCATCCCGGACCGCTTGCCCAATTTCGCCATCCTGGACGAGAACTTCGTCTCGCGCGGCTACGGCCTGAACACGCTGCGTGGCCAGGATGACCGAATCGCGCAATGGACAACACGCCAGCCGAGCGGGGAGCAGGTGCTGTACTACCGCGCCACCCTCTACCGCGACGGCGATGACCGTTCCGATGCCGACTACCCCGGCCCCGTTGCATCCCCCGAATGGACCGAGCCCTACCGCTCCGCGGCGGACGCACTGATCGAGGACGTCCGCAGTCGCTCGTCCGATATCCAGACCTTCGCCTCGGTGCTGGTGAACGATCTCGCCCACGCCGCGCCCGCGTCGAATGCTGCGGTATTCGCCGATGACAACGGCGATCGCGCGAGACGCAGTGAGACCCTGATTGAGCTCCTGGCCACTGCCCGAATCCCCGCGCGCATTGTGACGACCCTGCATCTGCGCGACGGCCGCCGAGACATACGCCCGGAAACCTGGATCGAGGTTCACAACACACGGCGATGGGTTCCCATCCACCCGCTAACGGGCGAGATCGAATATCCCAACGACGTAGTCGTCTGGGCCCATGGATCCACACCACTGCTGGAGGTCTCCAACGGACGCGACGCAGAGGTCCGCTTTGCCGTCTCGCGAGGCGTGCAGGACGCCCTGACCACCGCGCAGCGATTCGGCGAGACTGTCAACGCTCAGTTCATGGAGTTCTCCACCCTGAACCTTCCCCTGGGAACCCAGAACACCTATCGCGTGCTGCTCATGGTGCCCCTGGGAGCCATGATTATCGTGTTCCTGCGCAACGTAATCGGGATCCAGACTTTCGGTACCTTCATGCCGGTACTGATCGCGCTGTCGTTTCGCGAGACACAGCTGCTGGCCGGGATCATCCTGTTTACGCTGATTGTGTCGCTCGGCCTGGCCGTACGCTTCTATCTCGAACACCTGCGATTACTGCTCGTACCCCGGCTGGCTGCCGTCGTCAGCGTGGTCATCATGCTGATGCTCGGGATCAGCATCCTTTCGCACCAACTCGGATTCGAACGCGCGCTGGCACTGTCGCTGTTCCCGATGGTCATCCTCGCCATGACCATCGAGCGCATGTCGGTAGTCTGGGAGGAACACGGACCCTCGGATGCGATTACCCAGGGTATCGGCAGCCTGGTCGTCGCGGCGGCCGCGTATGGCCTGATGGCCAATTACCACCTGGAACACCTGCTGTTCGTCTTCCCCGAACTGCTCCTGGTACTGCTGGCGATAACCCTGCTGCTCGGGCGCTATACGGGCTACCGACTGAGCGAGCTGTTCCGCTTCGGCCGCATACAGGACGCCATGCAGTCATCGAACCGAACGGAGAATCGCTAGCATGGGCTGGCTGCCGCGGTTCGTGCTGCCCCGGACCCTACGCGAGCAGGGCATCGTCGGGATGAACGCGCGCAATGCCCGCTTTATTGCCCAGTACAATCCGCGACGTTTCTATCCCCGCGTGGACGACAAGCTCGAAACCAAGCGCCTCGCCCTGGAGGCCGGGTTGTCAGTACCCGAACTCTACGGCGTCGTCCGCTCGCATCACGAGATTCGCAAGCTCGACCGGATGCTCCGCGCCTACCCGGACGGGTTCGTGATCAAACCGGCGCATGGGGCTGCTGGTGACGGCATCCTGGTGATCAACGGATGGCGTGGAGATCGGCTGAAGCGCGCCAGCGGGCGCACGATAGAGTTGAGCGAACTGCATGACCACTGCTCCAACATTCTGTCCGGGATGTACAGTCTGGGCGGCCGCCCGGACATGGCGATGATCGAGCAGAGGGTGCGCTTTTCGTCCGCCTTCGATCAGGTCACCTACCGTGGTGTGCCCGACATCCGGACAGTCGTCTACCGGGGCTACCCGGTCATGGCCATGATGCGTATGCCCACCCAGGATTCCGACGGCAAGGCCAACCTGCATCAAGGTGCCGTCGGCACCGGCGTCGATCTGGGATCCGGAAGAACCATTGGCGGGGTGCAGTACAACCGCCCTGTCTGGGAACACCCGGACACCGAGCACACCATCGTGGGTCTGAAAATCCCCGGCTGGGATGACCTGATGCAACTGGCGGCGGGATGTTACGAGCTCAGCAGGCTGGGGTATCTGGGTGTCGACGTGGTGATTGATCAGGACCGCGGACCCTTGATCCTCGAACTCAATGCCCGCCCGGGGCTCGCCATCCAGATTGCCAATGGGGAGGGGCTCGAGAGCCGACTGCTCGCCGTCGACGCCCACCTGGTCGGACGCGAAGGCACCGAGGCACCCGAGCAGCGCGCCCACTGGGCAGCCGAGGTCTTCGCCCGCCCCGAGGCGACGGAAGCGTCCCCACCGCAAGCCGTCCCGGAGGAATTGCCCCCAGAAGGCACCAGACAGACCGTCACGGAGGCGCGCTAGGGAAACACTGACCGGAAGCTCCCGCTCCCCGGACTCAGGCCCGAGTTTGTCGCACCCCCGGGAGGCCCGCCCCACTTTTCGCTATCCTAGGGCCCATGACCACCGCACACTCCCACAGCCCGGCAGATATCGAACAGGCCCTGGCGGATGCCGAGCGCGTATGCGCCATGCGCGGGGCACGGTTGACCGAGCAGCGCCGCCGCATCCTCGAACAAATCCTGCGCACCGACGGCGTGATCAAGGCCTACGACCTGATCCATGCCCTGTCCTCGGACGACCACAGCATCAAGCCGCCGACGGTCTACCGGACACTGGCCTTCTTGCTGGAGCAGGGACTGATCCACCGCATCGAGAGCCTCAACGGCTTCGTGGCCTGCTCCCACCCTGGCGAGCGCCATGAATCGGCTCTTATGATCTGCGACGGCTGTGGCCAGATCACCGAGTTCCACACCCCCGATCCGGCCACCCAGGCACTCGAGGCCGAGGCCACCGCCCAGGGCTTTGCCATCGACTCGCGCATGGTCGAGCTACACGGGCACTGCGCGGACTGTCGCAACGCCTGACCGGCCCGCCATGGCCGCGCCCGCCACCCTCCAGGCGTTCCCTCCGGTCCTGAACACCCGCACCCGCGCGGTCGTGCTGGGCAGCTTCCCCGGCGTGGCCTCCCTCCAGGCCCAGGCGTACTACGCGAACCCGCGCAATCAGTTCTGGCCGATCATGGCCGCCATCCTCGGCGAACCCTTGCCCGATCTTGAATACCCCGAGCGCATCCACCGCCTACTCGAACACCGCATCGGCCTGTGGGATGTCTACGGCGCCTGCCAGCGCGAGGGCAGCCTGGACAGCGCCATCCGTGCCGCCGTACCCAACGACCTCACTCGGCTGACACGGGAGGCGCCGGAACTGCGCCTCGTCCTGCACAACGGCGCGGAGAGCGCGCGTCGTCTGCACGAGACCCGGGCACTCGGCGTCGAAGCCCTGCGCATGCCATCGACCAGCCCGGCCAACGCCCGATGGAGCTTCGAGGCCAAGCTCGAGGCCTGGGCCAAAGCACTGACAAGCGTCGGGATTCCCAGGCACCTGTAGCCCCTCCGGCCTCCGTCGGGGTTGCGCCCTAAAACGTTATCTTATAACGTGACGTCGCCGTGTAACGATATAACAAACCGTTCACGCCGAGGCCTTCGGCGTGCCTGTACATGTTTGGGAGTCCGTCATGCCGCACAACACGCACCTGCTCCGCCCTGCCCTGGGCGGACTGACCGCCTTGGCACTCGCCGTGCCGACCAGCGCCACCGCCCAGCAGTGGGAGACGCGCGCGGGAGACCGCAACTGGGGGCTGGACATCTCGCTGATCCTAGAGGGGATCTACTACAACGAGATGTCGCACGGGATCAGCGATCCGGCTGGCTTCTCGGACGGCCATGACCATGGTCACGACCACGGAAACGGGCATGATCACGGCTTCGACGACGGGTTCAACCTCGGACACAACGAACTGGCCTTCGAGGCCAATCTCGGCGACCTGTTCGACGGGTTCCTGATGCTCGGGTTCGACGAGGACCACCTCGACGTCGAAGAGGCCTACCTGACCACCCGGGCCCTGCCCGGCGGCTTCCAGATCAAGGCCGGCAAGTTCTTCTCCGACATCGGCTACATCAACAGCCGCCACGGCCACGACTGGGATTTCGTCGACCGCCCGCTGGTCAACGAATACCTGTTTGGCGACCACGGCCTGCAGGAAACGGGCGTCCAGGCGACCTGGCTCGCCCCGACCGAGACCTACACCAAACTCGGGGTGGAGCTCCTCCAGGGCGACAACAGCTTCATCCCCTATCAGGGCTCGGGCGGCTCGCATACCACCAACGACGGCGACGAGATTCGCTCCTCGTTCTCCAGTGTGTCGGGTCCGCGTCTGATCACTGCCTTCGCCAAGTTCGGGCCCGACCTGGGGCCGGATCATGCCATGCAGTTCGGCATCTCCGGTGGCTATGCCCGCACCTGGCAGGAAGAGACCGAACACGGTTCGGGCCTGGAGGAATGGGATGGCGATGCCTGGTTCGCAGGGCTGGACGCCGTCTACAAGTACAGCTCGGGCCGCGCCTACGGCCACGGCGACTGGCGGCTGCAGGGCGAGTACTTCTATCGCGAGATCGACGTCGACTACCAGCGTCGGGAGGACCAGACCACCATCGCCGGCAACGCCCAGGGTAGGGGCAAGGCGCGCCAGGATGGTCTCTATATCCAGGGGGTGTACGGCTTCGCACCACGCTGGGAGGTCGGCCTGCGTTCCGAGGCCCTGGGCCTGACCAACCGCGGCCTGCCCACGAACGAAGGCAGCGAGCGCAACTTTGCGGAACCCTCGTTCGGCACGAGCTACCGCCACTCCGCCCAGGTGACCTTCCGCCCCGTGGAGCCGGTATTCCTGCGCGCGCAGCTGTCGCAGAACGACTTCGTCGACGAGGACGGTGATCGCGACCGCGGGCTGGAGTTCATGCTGCAGCTGAACGTGGCGCTCGGCGCGCACGGCGCCCACCGCTTCTGATCACCCTTGCCTTGTTCAGGGCTGGCAGGACCTTCAACACCCTGCCGGCCCTATCCGTACCCCGATATCACCAGGAGTCCCGCATGCCTTTTAGCAAGACTCGCACCCGGATCACCCGGACCCTCGCCGCCGTTGCCTCGGTGGCGGCACTTGCCCTCATCCTGCTACCCGCGCACGCGGCCGCCGGACTGAACATCGTGGCCACCACCTCCAGCCTAGGAGCCCTGGCCCGCGAGATCGGTGGTGACGAGGCCGACGTCCGTGTGCTCGCGCCGCCGGACCGCGATGCACATTACCTGGACGCCCGCCCCAGCTTCATGGCCGCCCTGCGCCGGGCCGACATGCTGCTGGAGATCGGGGCCGGCCTCGAGGAAGGCTGGCTGCCCGCCGCCCAGCGCGGCGCCAACAACCGCGCAATCAACTCGGGGCAGCCGGGCCACTTCCGCGCAGCCGACAAGGTCGAACTGCGCCGTTCCATCACCATGGACGGGCCGAACATGGGCCACGTGCACGAGGAGGGCAATCCGCATTTCAATGCCGACCCCCTACGCATGGCCGAGATCGGGCTCGCGCTGGCCGAACGCATGGGCGAGCTGCACCCGGTTCACGCCGAGGCCTTCGTGCAGCGCGCAGAGGCGGCCGCCGAACGCCTGCGCGAACACGCCGAGAAGCTGGCCGAGCGTGTGGAGCCAGACCAGCGCATCGTGGTCTACCACGAGGACCTCGACTATCTGGAAGAGTGGCTGCCGGTCGAGATCGTCGGCTATCTGGAACCGGCGCCGGGGATCCCGCCCACCGCGCGCCATCTGCGCAGTCTCGTGGATGATCTCGAAGGCACCGAGGGCACTGTCCTGTACGCCGAGTTTCAGCCGCCTCGCGGCGCCGAATTCCTGGAACGTAACCTGGGCTGGCCGACGCACGCCGTACCACTGGATCCACCGGCGGACTCCGGCCTCGATGGCTACCTCGAACTGATGAGCACCTGGGCGCAGGCCCTGCCCCAGCGCTGAAGAAAGCAGAAGTCGCTGTCACGACGGACCCGGAAAGGCGCTTTTCGGGTCCGTTATCATTGGCCACCGCCCCATTCGCGCGAACCTGCATGCCACCCGAGCCAGTCCCGCCCATCCTGCATACCCAGTCGGCCCTCCTGGGGTTCGACCGTCCGGTGATCGGGCCTTTGTCCCTGGAGATCCCGACAGGTGCCCGCTGGGCCCTGACCGGACCCAACGGGGTGGGCAAGTCGTTGCTGCTGAAAGCCATCACCGGACAGGCCCGCGTTCACGGCGGGCGTTTTGAACTCGCCCCCCGTACGCGACCCAGCCTGCTGGCTCAGGACCACGCCCGCCCGCAGCCCTGGCCCCTGTCCGGACACGACTGGCTGCGCGCGATGGGAGCCAGCGTGCCCGAACATGAAGGAGTTCGGGCCCTGCTGGATCGGCGGCTGGACCGCCTGAGCGGCGGCCAGTGGCAACTCCTGCGTCTGGCCGCCGTACTGACCAGCCGAGGTGAAGACGCGTCCGCGCGGCCGTTGATCCTGCTGGATGAACCCGCCAATCACCTGGATGCCGAGGTTCGTGCCGACGCGGTGGAACTGATCAAGGCCGTCCCGGCCGAGACGACCTTGCTGATCACCAGCCACGACGATGACTTCCTGCAGGCGCTCGGCCTGGAGAGACACCCACTTGCGGAGTACCTGGATGCCGGGTGACCTGCTGCTGACACCCTTCATTGCCGGCGTGCTCGTCACCATGGCGCTGGCGCTCGCCGGGGCCGGTCTGTTCCTGCGCGGCTCTGTCTGGCAGGCGCTGGCCCTGGGGCAATGGGCGGCTGTGGGCGGGGTGCTCGCCTCCGTCCTGCACTGGCCGGTGCTGCCCGTGGCGCTGCTGCTGGGTGGCGGCGTCATGGCACTGCTGCAGCGCAGCCGGGATCGGGAGCGCCTGCCCCTGGCCGTTTTCCTCGCCGGCCTGGCGGCGGTCACGCTACTGGCCGCCAACTTTGCTCAGGCCAGCCTGGCGGCCGCTGCCTGGGCCGAAGGGCAGCTCTACTTTGCCGGCCCCAACGAACTCTGGGCCACGATCGGTCTGGGCCTGCTGACCGTCCTTATGGTCCCGGCACTGCTCCGCGTTTGGCTGCATGCCCAGATCGCACCGGATGTGTCGGCGGCAAGCAGGCCGGCGGTCTGGCAGCATCTGGGCGAAGTGGTTTGGCTTGTCGCCGCGATCGTGCTGGGGAGCATGGTCCTGGGTCTTCCGGCTGCCCTGGCCACCCTGCTGCTGCCGGCCTGGGGTGCGGCCTGGCTGGCTCGCAACCTCACCGGGCTCGTGCTCTGGACGCAGGGCATCGCCCTGTTCGGTTTCCTGGTCGCCTGGACCATCAGCCTGCCGCTGGATCAGCCCTTTGCACCGGTGCTGGTCCTGGTCAACGTCATGCTCGCGCTCGGCGCCCGCCTCTCAGCCTTGCTGCGCTAATCCTGGCCGTGAGGACAACACGACTATTGACACGCAAATACATATGAGTATGATTCTCACTTAGATGTGCAGCCCGGACAGCTGTATGTCGCCAGGACGAAAGGCGGCCTGCTGCCTTTGGTCTCTCCAACCTCCGTTAAGCGTTACCGCCGGATGAATCATCCGGCGGTTTTTTTGCCATCTCGACTCGAAGCGTTCGAGTCCGCTACCGAGTCCGTGCTGTTGCGCAACAACCACCGTTACGCTTAGCGTTCCAGAATGTCCCTCTCCCTGCTGACCCGGTGAACCGCGCCGAACGCATCTTTCATCTGCACCGTCTGCTGCAGGCGCGGCGCCCGCCGTCGCTGGCGGACCTGATGGAACGGCTCGAGGTCTCGCGCGCCACGATCAAGCGTGACATCGAGTACATGCGCGATTTCATGCAGGCGCCGATCGAATACGACCCGCAGACCAACGGCTACCGATACGAGCAGGACGCCCCGGCCTTCGAACTGCCCGGGCTGTGGTTCAACGAGTCCGAGTTGCTGGCGCTTCTGACCATGGAGCAGTTGCTGGAGGATGTGCAGCCGGGTCTGCTGGCGCCCACACTGGGCCCGCTGAAGGACCGCATTCGCGACTTGCTTGCCAGCGGCGGGCACCAGCCGGACGCCGTGCGCCGCCGCATCCGCATCCAGCCGCTGGCGCAGCGCGGCGGCCGCAGCGAGGGCTTTCAGGCCGTGGCCACCGCCACGCTGGACGAGCAGCCGATCGCGATCGAGTACCACGGTCGCGCCCGCGACACCGCGACCCAGCGCGTCGTGCATCCACAGCGCCTGCTTTATTACCGCGACAACTGGTATCTGATTGCCTGGTGCGAGCAGGCACAGGACCTGCGCACCTTTGCCCTGGAACGCATCCGTTCGACAGCCCTGGCCGAGGGCACCTATCGCGACATCGACGAGGTCACGCTGGACGCCCACACCGGCTCGGCCTTCGGTATCTTTACCGGCCCGGCACGGGAATGGGCCGAGCTGCGCTTCACCCCGGAACACGCGCGCTGGGTCGCCGACGAGACCTGGCATCCGGACCAGATCGGCGAATACGAGGGCGAGGCCTACCGCCTGCGAATCCCCTATGCCGACCCGACCGAACTGATCCAGGAGATCCTTCGCCATGGGCCCGGCGTCGAGGTGCTCGCCCCCGCCAGCCTGCGCATGCGCGTCGCCTCGGCCCTCAGGGAAGCGGCCAGTCAGTACCCGTAAGAGCCGACGCTGCGCAATCACCAGACCGGCGCCGCGCATGCGAAGTCACAAAACGGAGGCATGCCCGCGAGCGGCAAGGAAGTTTTGTGAACTTTCGTTCATCCAGCTGCTTCTCTACCTCCGCCACGATCCCTAGCATTCGAAATACACGTGGACAGCGTCTAACAAAGGCGGAGGAACCTCAGGGATGTGGCGCGCATATCGATCAATAAAAAGGCGCTATGGCCGCTATCGGCTTTACCGGGTGCATCGCAGGGAAGCGATGAAACTGCTGCGGCCGATCGAGAGACAAAAGGGGCGCCTGCCCAGCTCAGTCCGCCGCCAGACGCGAGAGTACGCCACCGAAGTGCTCGGCTGGAGCGGCTATGCCGACTGGCTTCAGGTGTACGCGGCCGTGGCCGGAGAATTTCGCGAGGGATGGATTCCCGGCAACTACTACAGCCAGGTGGTATTGCCGACCGTCAACCGCAAGGCGGGTCAGATCTCCAGCATCCGCTCGCTGTCGCGGCATCTCTTTCGCAGCCCTCACTTTCCCGATCGCGCCCACGTGATGAACGGTCGGCTGATGTCGCCATCCTTTCGCCCAATCCCGGACGATGCCTGGGAACGCACGCTATTCCGCCATTCCAGTCGTGTCGTATTCAAACCCGACGGCGGCCGCGAGAGCAGCGGGGTGATGTTGCTGGACGCCCAGTCACTGGACCGTGAACGCCTACGGACGCTGCCCGACGGCACCCTGCAGGAGTTCGTGGTCCAGCATGAACTGTTCGACCGCATCGCCCCCGGGTTTGTAACCACGCTGCGCATCACCACCGTCCTGCATCCCGATGGCCAGGCTCGCGCCCGCGCCGCGTTCCTGCGCACGGGTATCGACCCCAACCAGCACGCTCCACAGGCGGCCGACTTCTGTATTCCGCTGAATCATGCCACGGGGGAGCTGGAAGAACTGTACATCCCCGTCTCGGTCGATACCGGACGTCTGGGCGCCTTCGGCTATCTCCCTGACTGGACCGAGACAGAACGCCACCCCGTATCCGGCATCATGTTCGCGGGTCTCGAGGTCCCCGCCTTCCGCGAGGCCGTCTCGGTCGTGGAGAAACTCCACAACCGGATCCCCCATGTCGGCTGCATCGGCTGGGATGTCGCCATCAGCCGCCAGGGCGAGGTTCGCCTGCTCGAGTGGAATGCACGATTGCCGGCGATTACCTTCGCCGAGGCCGCCATGGGCCCCTGTTTCACCGGCCTCGACTGGGAGGACCTCTGGCGCCCGCCGGAACAACGCCCCGCCCCCGCAACCCCTCCCCTGCAAGACCCACCCGGCAACAAGGTCAAGGCCCCCATTACCGCCAAGCCGCGGCCCAAACCCGCCTGAGCGAGAACGCCCTCAGGCCCGGTGGCTCATTCTGTGAGCCACCCCCGGTGCTACAACGGACTCCTGATACAGACAAGAACGGAGTCCGAGATGCCCAACAAGACCCAGCAAGCCCGCCCGATCCCCACCCTGCGCGGCTACTACGCCAAACGCGGGCGCTACAGCGCGACCGCGACCACCGAGGAACTGCTGCAGACCATCCCGCTAGCCGGCTTCCGCCACCACGACGCCCCGAAGCTGTGGAACGCGCTGAAGCGCGGCCAGGCCCTGACCCTGCGCCGGGAACGGCTGAACCCGCACGATGACAAGGCCGTCGCCATCGACTGGGTCGACCATCAACTTGGTTACCTGCCGCGTGATCGGAACAGCCTGGCCGCCGAGCTACTGGACCGCGACGAGCCCCTGGTGGCCCGCATCCTGGAAAAGCGCGATCACGCCGACCGCCACAGCCGCCTGGAACTCGGCCTGTACCGCGCCAGACCACGGCGGGCCGCTGCACACTAACGGCCCAGACGGCATCAGTGATCCGAGGGGCTCTAGCCCACCCAGATGGTCTTGGCGTTCTGGAACTCGCGGATGCCGAGCTCGGAGAGTTCGCGGCCGTAACCGGAGTCCTTGACCCCGCCGAAGGGCAGGCGCGGATCGCTCTTGACGATGCCGTTGACGAAGGCGCAGCCGCATTCCAGGCGCCGGGCCAGAGCCTCGCCACGGACCGGGTCGGCGGTCCAGACACTGCCGCCCAGGCCGAAACGCGAGCGGTTGGCGAGGGTAACCGCGTGATCGGCGTTACGCGCCCGGGTCACCGCGGCCACCGGGCCGAAGGTCTCCTCGTCGAAGGCGGGCATGCCCGGCTCGACCGCGTCCAGTAGCGTGGGCGGATAGAAGAAACCCGCGCGATCCAGCGACTCGCCGCCGCTCACGAGCCGCGCGCCGGCGTTGACCGTACGCCTGACCTGGTCGTGCAGTTCGTCGCGCAGGTCGCCGCGCGCCAGCGGCCCGATATTCGTGTCGTCGCTCATCGGATCGCCGATTACCAGCGCCTCGATGGCCGTCCGGAATCGCTCGACAAAGGCGTCCGCGATCGATTCCTCGACGATGAAGCGCTTGGCGGCGATGCAGGTCTCGCCGTTGTTCTGGAAACGCCCGCGCACCGCCTGTTCGACGGTGTGGTCGAGATCGGCGTCCGCCAGCACGACAAAGGCATCCGAGCCGCCCAGTTCCAGTACCGAGGTCTTGAGTGCCTTGCCGGCGGCCGCGCCCACCGCGCGCCCAGCGCGCTCCGACCCCGTCAGGCTCACACCCTGCACGCGGGCGTCGGCGATGATGCCTTCCACCGCGTCCGACCCCACCGGCAGGTTCTGGAACACGCCCTCGGGCATACCGGCTTCAGTGAACACACGCCCCAGATGCTCCGCGCAGCCGGGGACATTGGAGGCATGCTTGAGCAGCACGGTGTTGCCGGCCAGGGTCGCCGGGAGTGCCTGACGAAACGCCTGCCAGTAGGGGAAGTTCCAGGGCATGACCAGCAGGACGGTACCCAACGGCTGCCAGGCGATGAAGGAGCGGCTCGCGTCCGAGGCGATCATCGTGTCCTGGAGAAAGTCCGGCCCGCGGTCGGCGTAGTACTCGCAGGCATTCGCGCACTTGTCGACCTCGGCGCGCGCCTCGATCAGGCGTTTGCCCATCTCCTGCGTGGCGGTGCGCGCCAGCACCTCGCGCTGATCACGCAACACAGTGGCCAGGTCGCGCAGACACTGAGCCCGTACCGATGCCGGATGCGCCGCCCAGTCCTGCTGAGCGCTGGCCGCCCGGGCCAGCGCGGCCTCCAGGGCCTCGGGACCCATGCGCGGGTACTGGGCCAGGGTTTCGCCAGTGGCGGGATTGATCGCGGTCAGGTCGGTCATGTCGAGGCCTCGGAATGAACAAGGGAAACACTGATCAATGTACACGCTCGCTGCTTCGTCGCTATTGCGTGAGAACAAGGCGCGGTAACTGCCGTGCAGTCATTCTGCACAAGGGAACCGCAACGCCGTTCCCACGCAATAGCGGCCGAGCCCCTTCGGGGTTGGCACCCCAGGTTCCCCGATCCTGCGTTGCGCCGCTTGCGGGTAGAACCACTACCCGCTGCACGGCGCGCCTTGTCTCGGAAAACCTGGGGTACCAACGCGAGTGAGTACATTGATCAGTGTTTCCCTGACGGAACCCGGTTTGAAGATTGACAGTCACCCGAGTATAAGACCACCCCCACTGGCTTTCGGAAGGACCTTGGGACCATGTCGATTGATTCGATTCGCTCTGTCTGCCTGCTCGGCGGCACCGGCTTTGTCGGCCATCAGATCATCCGCCGCCTGATCGACCGCGGTATCCGCGTGCGCGTACTGTCGCGCCGCCCGCACCGCCACCGTGACCTGCTGGTGAACCCCGAGGTCGATCTGATCGAGGGCAGCGCCCACGACCCGGCCACGCTGGAACGCGTCTTCGCCGGACAAGACGCGGTGATCAACCTCGTCGGCATCCTGAACGAGCGCGGACGCAACGGCTCCGGCTTTCGCGCCGCACATGTGGAGCTGACACAAAAGGCTCTGGCGGCCGCCGAAAGCTGCGGGGTCCGCCGCTTCCTGCAGATGAGCGCGCTGAACGCCGACATGGAGAATCCGCCGAGCCACTACCTGCGGACCAAGGGCGAGGCGGAACAGCTGGCGCTCGCCTGCGAGGCCTTCCCGGTCACGGTGTTTCGCCCCTCGGTGATCTTCGGACGCGATGACTCCCTCCTGAACCGCTTCGCTACCCTGCTGAAGATCTCGCCGGTCATGCCGCTGGCGCGCGCGGATGCGAAATTCGCGCCCGTCTACGTGGGCGACGTCGCCGAGCATTTCGTGGATGCCCTGGACAACCCCGAGACCTTCGGCGAGGGCTTTGAGCTATGCGGCCCGCAGACCTACAGCCTGGAAGAACTGGTGCGCTATGTCGGCCGTCTGATCGGCCATCGCCGCCCGGTCATCGCGCTGCCCGACTGGGCCGGCAAACTGCAGGCCAGCGTGTTCGAGTTCGTGCCCGGCAAGCCGCTGTCGCGTGACAACTTCGCCTCGCTGACCATCGACAGCGTCTGCGAAGGCGATTCCCGCCTGCCCTGCCCGACACGGCTCGAGTCGATCGCACCGGAGTATCTCGGTGGCGGCCTCGAAGCGCGCAAGCAGGCCCTGCGTACCCATACGCGCGAGGTCGATCGCGGCTAGCGGCCGCGCGAGCGCCATGCAGACCTATCTCGTCGGGGGCGCGGTGCGCGACCGGCTGCTGGGGCGCCCGGTGCACGAACGCGACTACGTGGTGGTCGGCGCCACGCCGGAGGCGATGGAGGCCGCCGGTTTCCGCCCGGTGGGGCGCGACTTCCCGGTCTTTCTGCACCCCGATACGCACGAGGAATACGCGCTGGCGCGCACCGAGCGCAAGACCGCGCGCGGCTACCACGGTTTCCAGTTCAACGCCTCGCCCGAGGTCCCGCTGGAAGACGACCTCGAGCGCCGTGACCTCACCATTAACGCGATGGCGGAGGACACCGACGGCCACCTGATCGACCCCTACAACGGGCAGGCCGACCTGAAGGCACGCCTGCTGCGCCATGTCTCCCCCGCTTTTTCCGAGGACCCCGTGCGGCTGCTGCGCGTGGCGCGCTTTGCCGCGCAGCTGGAGCCGTGGGGTTTTCGGGTCGCCGACGACACGCGGGAGCTGATGCGCGATCTGGTCACCTCCGGCGAGGTCGACGCCCTGGTGCCGGAACGCGTCTGGGCCGAATGCGAAAAGGCCCTGAAGAGTCCCGCCCCGCGCCGCTTTATCGAAGTCCTGCGCGAGGCCGGGGCGCTGGGCCGACTGTTTCCCGAGGTCGAATGCCTGTTTGGTGTCCCGCAGCCGGCGCGCTATCACCCGGAGATCGACACCGGCGTGCATACCCTGATGGTGCTGGACCAGGCCACCCGCCTGTCCAAGGCCCCGGAGGTCCGCTTCGCCGCGCTGGTACACGACCTTGGCAAGGGCAATACCGACCCCGAGATCCTGCCCAGCCACCACGGCCACGAGGAACGCGGAGTCGTGCTGATCCGCGCGCTGGCCGAACGCCTGCGCATCCCCAACCGGTATCGCGACCTGGCCGTACGGGTCGCGCGCTACCACGGACTGGTGCACCGGGTCTTCGACCTGCGCCCGAAGACGGTGATGAAACTGGTGGACGGACTGGATGCCCTGCGTCGGCCGGAGAACGTCGAGCCCTTCCTGCTCGCGGTGGAGGCGGATTTTCGCGGCCGCACCGGCTGGGAGGACAAGCCCTATCCGCAGGCCAATGCAGTACGCCGCGCCGTGGCCGCCGCACAGGGGGTCGACATACAGCCCCTGATGGCCGAAGGACACAAGGGCAAGGCCCTTGGCGAGGCCCTGGAGCGCGACCGTATCCGGGCGATCGAGGATGCCCTGCACACCGCCCCGAACCCGTAGGAGGCCAGCCCTCTGGCCGAATGGGGCCTGATCAACATCCCATCGGCCAGAGGGCTGGCCTCCTACAACTTGCCTGGACGAGCGCGCGAACGTACTCTTTCGCGGCTATTGATGTACTCGAGGACACCGCGATGGATTTCGCCAAGGCCCGGTTAAACATGGTCGAACAGCAGGTCCGCCCCTGGGAGGTGCTGGACATGCGCGTGCTGGACGTGATGGAGACGCTCCCGCGCGAGCGTTTCATGCCAGACGCCTACAAGGCCCTGGCGTACGCGGATTCCGAGATCCCGCTGGGCCACGGCGCGCACACCCTGCCACCCGTAGTAATCGGACGGCTGTTGCAGGCTGTCGCGGCACAACCGACCGAGACGGTGCTGGAGATCGGCACCGGATCCGGCTATGTCACCGCCTGCCTGGCGCGTCTGGCCGCGCACGTCGAATCCATCGAGCGCGTCGACGAGTTACGCCTGAATGCCCGCAACACACTGGTCGACCTGGGTCTGGAGAACTCCAGCCTGCGCACCGCCACTGTGACCCCTGAGTGGGCACCTCCGCGCGAGCGCTATGATGTGATCGTGCTGACCGGCGCGATGACCGACTACAACGACTTCCTCGAGCGCTATCTGACCCTCGGTGGCCGGCTATTCGTAATTACGGGTGACGGCCCGATCATGCAGGCCAACCTGATCACCCGCACCACCGAGGACAGCGTCCGCCACGACGTCCTGTTCGAAACCCGCGTAAAGCCGCTGGTCGGTTTCGAACCGAAGCCCGCCTTCGAGTTCTGAACCCCCTGCTTCGGGGCTCACCTGCTGGGCTTTCATCACGGAAACGCCGATCCGCGTGCACATTGATTGGCGTTTCCCTACGATGGGGCTTTCCCTGTCCGCTCAGGAAACCGCGCCGATGAACTGGTCCGTCAAACGCATCTCTTCCGTGCTGGCTGTCGCCGGCATTGCCCTGCTGGTGGCGAGCCCCGCCCCTGCCGCCAGCCTGCTTGAGGTCTACGAACGCGCCGCCACCGAGGACGCCGAGCTGCGTGCAGCCAAAGCCGAGTATCGCAGCATTCTGGAGCGCCGCCCGCTTGCCCGCTCCGCGTTCCGGCCGCAGATCACCGGCGATGCCGAGGCCGGTGCCTTCTACAACGACTATCGTGGCCAGGACAGTTTCGACGGACGCCAGACAAGCTTTGGCGTCTCCCTGGTGCAGAGCCTCTACGACCGGCGCAACTACATTGAGCTGGCACAGGCGGATCTCGAGATTGCGCGGGCGGAGGCCGAGCTGGACGCGGCCCGCCAGGACCTGATCCTGCGGGTATCCGAAGCCTATTTCGATGTATTGATCGCGCAGGAGACGCTGGCCTTTCGCGAGGCGGAGCTCGAGGCCATTGGTCAACAACTGGAACAGACCGAACGCCGCTTCGAGGTGGGCCTTATCGCCAGCACCGACGTGAAAGAGGCCCAGGCCCAGCGCGACATTGCCGAGGCCGAGCGCATCGCCGCCGAAAATCAGTTGGATGTGGCGCGCGAACAGCTCGCGGTGATCACGAACACCTACTGGGACGAGCTCGACATCCTGCGCGAGGATGCCGAGCTGACCCCGCCGGACCCGGCCGACCCCCAAGCCTGGGTGGATATCGCGCTCGAGAACAACCTGGAACTGGCCGCCCAGCGCTTGACCACGGAGACGGCCCGCGAACAGATCGATCGTCAGCGCGCCGAGGGCTACCCAAGGCTGAACCTCAACGCATCGGTCAGCGAAAACCGCTTCCACGGCATCGATGACGGTGGCACAACTCAGCAGGGTGTGGGCCCGTTCTTCAACGAGGGGACCGAGGCACAGGTGGGTGTGCGCCTGGAGTTCCCCCTCTACTCGGGCGGGCGTGTAAACGCACTCACACGACAGGCCCGCGAGGACTTCCAGGCTGCACAGGAAAGCCAGTCGTTGGTGGAACGCCGTACGACGCAGGACACCCGTAACGCCTACCTGTCGGTCATCGCCAACAGCTCGCGCGTGCGCGCCCTGGAACAGGCGCTGATCTCTACCCAGTCCGCCTTTGAAGCGGCCGAGGCCGGGTTCGAGGTTGGTACGCGCACGCAGGTCGACGTGCTGCTGGCCCTGCGCGAGGTGTTCCGCGCCGAGCGGGACTACGCCGAGGCGCGCTACGGATTCCTCACCGACTCCCTGCGCCTTCAGCGCGCCGCGGGCCGCCTCAGTGTCGCGGACCTGGAATCGATCAACCAGTTGCTGGAGCGATGACGGCCGATCCACGCGCCCGCTGCGACCGTGCCCGTTCCCGCCTGGTCCTGATCGACCTGCAGGAGCGGCTGCTAGCGGCGATGCCGGACAACGAGCGCGAGGCAGTGGAACGCCACACAGCTCGGCTCGTCAAGGCCGCGCGCAAGCTGGAAATCCCGATCGAAGTCTCGCGCCAGTATCCGAAGGGGCTGGGCGAGGTCGCCGCGAGTCTGCAGCAGGCGCTGGACGGCCACGGCATACTGACCGACAAGACGGCCTTCTCCTGCTGTGCAGAAGATGACCTGCACGCGCGCCTGACCGGCGGCGACCAGGTCATCCTGACCGGGGCCGAAGCGCATATCTGCGTCACACAGACCGCGCTGGAACTGCTGGACGCAGGTGTTACCGTATTCGTCGTCGAGGACGGCGTCTGCTCGCGTGACGCGACGCGCAAACGCAACGGACTGGAGCGCCTGCGCGCGGCGGGCGCGATCATCACCAACCACGAATCGGTGCTGTTCGAGTGGCTGCGCGACGCGGCCGACCCACAGTTCCGCGAGCTCAGCCAACTGATCCGCTAACCAATAACAGGGAGAAACGCAGGGATGCGCATGCTAGGAAACATTCTGCTGGGCGCGTGGCTGATCCTGTTCGGCCTGCGCGGCCTGCTGGGCCTTCAGTTTCAGTACGACCACTATGTGATCAGCGGTCTGGCCGTGATCGCAGGTATCCTGTTCATCCTGCGACGTTAATCGAGCCGCCATGCGCCTTTCGCCCGAAGAATACCGCCAACTGGACCACCGCCGGATCACCCTGCTGGGGATGTCCGGTGTCGGCAAGACGCGCCTGTCCAACATGCTCCGGCGCGAGGAATGGTTCCACTACTCGGGTGACTATCGCATCGGTACGCGCTACCTGAGCGAGCCGATCCTGGACAACATCAAGGCCCAGGCGATGGCCGTTCCGTTTCTGCGCGACCTGCTGCGCTCGGACTCGATCCAGATCATCAACAACATCACGGTGGACAACCTGCACCCGGTCGCGAGCTTTCTCGGCAAGCTCGGCAACCCGGAGTTGGGCGGTCTGCCCCTGACCGAGTTCAAGCGGCGCCAGAACCTGCACCACGAGGCCGAGGTGCAGGCGATGCTTGACGTGCCCGACTTCATCCACAAGGCGCAGACGCTGTTTGGCTATCCGCATTTCGTCAACGATGCCGGCGGGTCGGTCTGCGAGCTGGACAGCCCCGGCGTGCTGGAGACTCTCTCCGAGCACACGTTGATCCTCTACATCAAGGCGACCGACGAAGACGAGCGCCAGTTGATCGAGCGCGCGGAACGCGATCCGAAACCGCTGTACTACCGCGAGGCCTTCCTCGACCAGCAACTGGCCGAATACATGCGCGACGAGGGACTGGACTATGTCGCCCAGATCGACCCGGACGCCTTCGTGCGCTGGGTGTTCTCGCGCCTGTTTCGTGCACGCCTGCCACGTTACGAGGCGATCGCCGAGGCGCACGGTTACACCATCAGCACCACGGAGCTCGCGCAGGTCCGCAACGCCGCGGACTTCGACGACCTGGTCTGCATGGCACTGGAACGGGAGGCACGACTGTAATGCCACTCGTTGCCCACTCCGATCTGCCCACCTTCGCCCGCCTGAAGAGCGAGGGCGAGACCGTACTGCCCAGCGACTTCGCTCAGCAGCAGGAGATCCGCGCGCTGCATATCGGGCTGTTGAACATGATGCCGGACGCCGCCCTGGCGGCCACCGAGCGCCAGTTCTTCCGCCTGATCGGCGAGAGCAACCAGATCGCGCAGTTCTACATCCACCCCTTCACCCTGCCGCAGCTCAAGCGCGGGCCAAAGGGGCGCGATCACATCAAGCAGTACTACGAGGACTTCGAGGACCTGAAGAAGGAGGGCCTCGACGCGCTGATCATCACCGGGGCCAATGTGACCCAGCCCGATCTGGCGCTGGAGCCCTTCTGGGAGCCCCTGGCGGAGGTCGTCGACTGGGCCTGGGACAACGTGACGTCCACTCTTTGTTCCTGCCTCGCCACCCACGCCGTGCTGCAGGCCCGCTACGGCGAGCATCGCCGGCACATGGGCGAGAAGCTGTGGGGCGTGTTTCCCCATCGCGTGGTGGACCGCGGCCACCCGCTGGTCACCGGCGTGAACACGCGTTTCGACGTGCCACACTCGCGCTATAACGATGTCTCGCGCGAGCAATTCGAACGCCACGGCCTGCGTGTGCTGGTGGAGAGCGAGCTGTCCGGCATCCATCTGGGTGCATCGCCGGATGGTTTCCGCATGGTCTTCTTCCAGGGCCACCCGGAGTACGACTCGATCAGCCTGCTCAAGGAGTACAAGCGCGAGGTCGTGCGCTACATCCAGGGCGAGCGCGAGAGCTATCCGCCCCTGCCGGAGAACTACCTGCTGCCGCAGGCGGCAGCGATCCTCGACGAGCACCGCGAGCATGTGCAGGTCGCGGTCGAGCACTGCACCGAAATCCCGGCACTGCCGGAGGCACTGCTGCTCGACCGCCTGGACAACACCTGGCACGACACGGCACTGGCGGTGATGAACAACTGGCTGGGCAACGTCTACCAGTTGACGAACCTCGACCGGCGCAAGCCGTTTCGCGACAGCGTCGACCCGAACGACCCGCTCGCCGGCCGGCGCTAAGGCAGCCGAGAAGGCGGGCCAAGCGGGCTGTCACTTCCCGGGGCCACCGACTTCCACCCGGGCGTCAGTTTTCGTCAATTGCTGCGCCCGGGGCCTCGCAATAACGAGAGGCTTCTTGTAACCAAAGGTACCCATGGCCGAGACCGCTTCGGAAAAGCTGCCGCGTCCGATCCTGCACCTGTACGAGACCATCGCCGGGGACGAGGACGCGCGCGTCTGCAAGGACATCCCGGAGGATGCCTGCCGCGCGCAGCCGGTCAACTTCTTCGTCCACCTGGTCTCCAACACGCTCAGCAAGATCGGCGACGAGCTGGCATCGGCGCGGCTGGTGCTGGCCTGGCTACTGGGGGCACTGGGCGCCCCGGCCGCGTTTGCCGGATTCCTGGTTCCGATCCGCGAATCCGGGTCGCTGCTCCCGCAGCTGTTCGTCGCCGCCTCCATTCGCCGCCGCGCCATCCGCAAGGGGTTCTGGATCCTGGGCTCAGCCCTCTCCGGGCTGGCGGTCGCCGGGATGGCGATCGTCGCCGTGACCCTGGAGGGCACGGCGGCGGGCTGGGCGATCCTCGGGCTGCTGGCCGTGTTCGCGCTGGCGCGCGGCATCAACTCGGTAGCCGCGAAGGACGTGCTCGGCAAGACAATCGCCAAGCAGCGCCGTGGCACCGTGATGGGCTATGCCGCCTCGCTGGCCGGTTTCTTCACACTGGGGCTGGGGGTCTATCTGACCCTGGCGAACCTGGAGGATGCCGGCATTGGCGTGTTCGTCGCCCTGCTGGCCGCCTCCGCCGGCGCCTGGTGGGTGGCGGCCGCGACCTTTACCCGCCTGCACGAGGCGCCGGGCTCCACCGAGGGCGGCGGCAACGCGATCACCCAGGCGCTGTCCTCGGTGCGCCTGCTGTGGACCGACCGGGCGTTCGGGCATTTCGTGTTCACCCGCGCGCTGCTGATGAGCACGGCCCTGGCGCTGCCGTTCTATGTACTGCTGGCGGAAGATGCGACCTCGGGTGATCTGGGCACACTGGGACTGCTGATCCTCGCCAGCGGCCTGGCTTCGGCGGTCAGCGCCCCGATCTGGGGACGCCTTTCCGATCGTTCCGCTCGCTGGGTGCTGATCCTTTCGGGCCTGCTGGCCGCCGGGCTCGGCGTCCTGGTGGCCCTGAGTGTCTGGTTCGCGCCGGTGGATACCGACTCGGCGCTGGTGCCGGGAGGGGTGGTCTTTGCCCTGCTGTTCTTCCTGCTGGGGGTCAGCCATGCCGGCGTGCGGCTGGGGCGCAAGACCTATCTGGTGGACATGGCCACCGAGAAGACCCGCGCCGCATTCACCGCCGTCAGCAATACCGTGATCGGGGCGCTGCTGCTCGTGGGCGGGCTGTTCGGGCTGCTGGCTCAACTGGCGGGCACCGAGTTTGCGATCTTCGTGCTCGCCCTGATGAGCCTGGCCGGCGCGGTCAGCGCCTGGTGGATGAGCGAGGCCTGAGGCCCGTCAGGCGTCGGCGCGCCGGTAGAGCAGGTCGGCCACCGCGTGTCCGCGCCGCTCACCGCGCCGTTCGAACTTGGTCACCGGGCGTTCCGGCGGCCGCCCCGGGGCCGGCACCGGGCCGTCCGGCTCGAACCACGGCGCGCATTCCCCCATTACCGCCATCATGTGCTCGGCGTAATCGGCCCAGTCGGTCGCCAGGTGCAGCCGCCCGCCCGGACGTATGCGCGAGGCCAGCAGGCGTACGAACGGTGGCTGGATCAGGCGGCGCTTGTGGTGGCGCTTCTTGTGCCAGGGGTCGGGGAAATACACCTGCACGCCGTCCAGGGCCGCCGGCGAGATGTAGTGTTCCAGAAGCTCCACGGCATCGTGATCGGAGACGCGCACGTTGGTCAGGCTGCGCTGTTCTACTTCGCGCAGCAGGTGACCCACGCCCGGGCGATGGACCTCGGTGCCGATGTAATCGCACCCCGGGTTCTGCGCGGCCTGCTCGGCCAGGCTCTCGCCATCGCCAAAACCGATCTCCAGCGTGACCGGCGCCTCGCGACCAAAGACGGCCGCCAGGTCCAGCGGCGCCGCGGGCTCCGGCAGTGCGAGCCCGAAGCGCGGCAACAGCTCGTCCAGGGCGCGCTGCTGCCCCGGCGTCAGCCGCCCCTCGCGGCGCACGAAACTGCGGATACGCCGATAGAAGGGCTTGTCGCCGGAAGTCGAATCGGCAGACTCACTCATGCTCAGCTGAAGAACAGGCCGGTCTGCGGCGAGGAGGCCGAGGCGTAACGGCGCGGCGCCATGCGCCCGGCACGGTAGGCCTGGCGCCCGGCTATAATCGCGTGGCGCATGGCCGAGGCCATCATCACCGGGTCGTCGGCGGCCGCAATGGCGGTGTTCATCAGCACCCCGTCGCAGCCCAGTTCCATCGCGATCGAGGCATCCGAGGCCGTGCCCACGCCGGCATCGACCAGCACCGGAACGTCGGCGTTTTCGACGATCTCGCGGATGTTGTAGCGGTTCTGGATACCCAGCCCGGAGCCGATCGGGGCGGCCAGTGGCATGATTGCCAGGCAGCCGATTTCTTCCAGGCGCTTCGCCAGCAGGGGGTCGTCGGTCGTGTAGACCATCACGTCGAAACCCTCGGCCACCAGGATCTCCGCGGCCTTCACGGTCTCGAACACGTCCGGGTACAGGGTCTTTTCGTCACCCAGCACCTCCAGCTTCACCAGGTTATGCCCGTCCAGCAGCTCGCGCGCCAGACGGCAGGTGCGGATCGCGTCATCGGCCGTAAAACAGCCGGCCGTGTTCGGCAGCAGCGTGTAGCGATCCGGCGAGATCACGTCCAGCAGGTTGGGCTCGTCCGGGTTCTGGCCGATGTTGGTGCGACGGATCGCGACCGTGACGATCTCGGCTCCGCTGGCCTCGATGGCATCGCGGGTCTGGTCGAGATCGCGGTACTTGCCGGTCCCCACCAGCAGGCGGGAGGTGAACTCGCGTGTGCCCACGCGGAAGAGGTCGTCGGCAGACGCGGCGGCCGATTCGGTCATGGTGATTCCTTCGTTGAAAGAGTTACGGGCGGGGACTCGGACTCAGCCGCCCCCGATCGCCTGCACGATTTCCACACGATCGCCAGGACGCAACGGATGCGCGGCGTGCTCGCTGCGCGGCACCAACTCCTCGTTGACCTCCACCGCCAGACGGCGACCACTCAGGCCACGCGCCTCGATCAGCGCAGCCAGCGTAGCCTCGCCTTTGTCGGGGAGTTCGAAGGGTTCACCGTTCAACTGGATCTGCATGGTTACTCGGTCAGGATCGTGTACCGTTGAGCCAAAGGCCGGCAGGGCCTACAATCGCCGGCTCAAGCGGGTGTAGTTCAATGGTAGAACATCAGCTTCCCAAGCTGAGAACGTGGGTTCGATTCCCATCACCCGCTCCATTCTATCAAATACTTGCCCCATCGAACCCCCGTGATCTGGACGTGATCCAGCAGCTGTTATATTGTCCGGAATATGTCTGCTACATCTGACAATCCGAATCTGCTGGACGTCGATGGTGCGCGCGCCCTGCTGCGCGAACACTCGATCTCGCCGACGGAGCAGCGCGTGGAAATCGCGCGGGTTATGTTTGCGCGTCATCAACACCTGAGCGCCGAGCAGATCCTTGGTCGTCTGGTGCAGCATTCGTCACGCGTATCCAAGGCGACGGTCTACAACACGCTCAAGCTGTTCGCGGAGAAGGGCCTGGTGCGCGAGGTCGTGATCGACCCGACCAAGCTGTTCTACGACTCCAACCTGAATCCGCACCACCACCTGTTCCACACCGATACCGGCGAGCTGGAAGATGTCGACCCGGCGCGGGTCGATATCTCGAACCTGCCCCCGCTACCGGAAGACAAGGAACTGCTGGGAGTAGACGTCGTTATCCGGGTCAGCGGCCGCAAGGCCTGATCCGTCACCCGCGCCGCCAGCGACACACAGGGAAACACTCATCAGAGTTTCCCTGTGGCCGCGCGGGATTGTTGTCGAGCCCCACCCCCGCTATTATGGCGCGCTTCGCCGACGTAGCTCAGTTGGTAGAGCAATCGATTCGTAATCGATAGGTCGCAGGTTCGACTCCTGCCGTCGGCACCATTTCCGTCTGTTCCCGTTTCGCCTGCTGGCACCGGCCTCTATGCGCCGCCGCTGGGAGCCCCCGTGGGCTTGCCGCCCCCGCTGCGCCGACGATGGCCGCCGCCTCCCGATGGTTTGCCCGATCCGCGCGCATCGCCGCGCCCGCGACCACCACCGCGCCGGTCATCGCGCGGCTTGCGCGGGCGCGGTTTGGGGCGCACCGGGTCGCTGAACAGGGCCTCCGGGTCCACGCTCTCGGTGGGGATCCGCTCGCCGAGATACGACTCGATGTCCGGCAGATAGAACGCGGAGTCCTCACAGCCGAAACTAATGGCATCGCCCTCGGCCCCGGCGCGCGCCGTGCGCCCGATGCGGTGCACGTAGTCCTCGCCCGATTGCGGCAAATCAAAGTTGAACACATGGGTCACCGCCGGAATGTGCAGCCCGCGTGCCGCGACGTCGGTCGCCACCAGGAAGGTGTACTCGCCCGCAGTGAAGCGTTCCAGCAGGCTTGTGCGCTTTTTCTGCGGGACGTCGCCGGAGAGCAGCGCGGCCTTCTGGCCATTCGTATTCAGCCAGTCGCAGACCTTCTCGGCACCGTGCTTGGTGTTCACGAACACAATGGCCCGATCGGGCTTGAGATCACGTGCCAGCCCCAGCAGCAGCGGGATTTTTTCTTCGTTCGCCGGGTAGTAGATCATCTGGCGCACACGATCCGCGGTTAGGGTCTCGGCCTCGACCTGGACCTTTTCCGGGTTGTCCATGTGCTCGTAGGCCAGCTCCATCACGCGCAGCGACAGCGTGGCCGAGAACAGCATCGACAGCCGCTCGCTGGCCGGCGCACAGCGACGCATCAGGAAGCGTACGTCCTTGATGAAGCCAAGATCGAACATGCGGTCGGCCTCGTCCAGCACCACCACCTCGGTGTGCTTGAGCCCGAACACCTTCTGCTTGAAGTAGTCGATGATCCGCCCCGGCGTGCCGATCAGGATGTCGGCCCCGGCCTCCAGCTGTTCGCGCTGGCTGTCGTAGCCGGTACCGCCATAGGCCAGCGCCAGCTTGAGCCCCGTCTCGCGCCCCAGCATCTCGGCATCCTTGTGAATCTGGATGGCCAGCTCCCGTGTCGGGGCCACGATCAGGGCGCGCACATCGGTCGCTCGGCGATCGGGCGCAGGGGCCTGGCGCAACAGGCGATTGAAGGTGGCGATCAGGAAGGCCGCCGTCTTGCCCGTACCGGTCTGCGCCTGCCCGGCGACATCGCGTCCGTCCAGCGCAATCGGCAGGGTCAACGCCTGGATCGGAGTACAGGTCTCGAAACCGGTGGCGCGGATGCCCGCCTGTACGGCCTCGGGCAGATCGAGCTGGTCGAAGCGGAGCGTTTCCTGCGCGGGATCGGTCATGGGAATCCTCTATTACTTGAACTGTCTGGCGATCATCGTCGATAGTAAGAGCCGTGCAGCCGGCGTTGCGGGCTGTTCCCCCCAACCCAAGTAATGAGGGCTCGGAGTGAGCGACAAAATTGTGTACACGTCGGACGCCGGTTTCGACGAGGACGTCCTGAAGGCGGATCAGCCGGTCCTGGTGGACTACTGGGCCGAATGGTGCGGGCCCTGCAAGATGATCGCGCCCATTCTGGATGAAATCGCCGAAGAATACGCCGGCAAGGTCAAAGTCGCCAAACTGAACATCGACGAGAACCCGTCCACACCGCCGAAGTACGGCATCCGCGGGATCCCGACACTGATGCTGTTCAAGAATGGCGACGTCGAAGCCACCAAGGTCGGCGCGCTGTCCAAGTCGCAACTGACCGCCTTCCTGGACCAGCACCTCTGATCCTGCGCGCCCCGGGCCGGCCTGAACGGCCCGGGGCACAACAAGCACCAAAAAACTGCTTCAGGCCTTGCCCCAGTCGGGCGCGTCGCTTACCATCGGTTCTGTTCAGGCGGTCGCCAGACCGCTACCTGCCCCCGATATTCAATCCAAGGCAAGCCGAGCGGCCATCCCCGGTCGCCGATCATCCACGTTGAAAACAGCACCCCACGAATGAACCTGACCGAACTGAAGCGGATGTCCGCTGCCGATCTCGTCGCCTTTGCTGAAGAAAAAGGCATCGAGAACATGTCTCGCGCCCGCAAGCAGGACATCATATTTGCCCTGCTCAAAGCCCACGCCAAAAGCGGCGAAGCCATCTACGGTGACGGAGTCCTGGAGATCCTCTCCGACGGCTTCGGATTCCTGCGCAGCGCCGACAGCTCCTACCAGGCCGGGCCGGACGACGTCTACGTCTCCCCCAGCCAGATCCGGCGCTTCGGGCTGCGCACCGGCGACACCATCGCCGGCAAGATCCGCCCGCCGAAGGACAACGAGCGCTACTTCGCCCTGCTGAAGGTCGCGGAGATCAACTTCGAGCCGCCGGAGAATGCCCGACACAAGGTGCTGTTCGAGAACCTCACGCCGCTGCACCCCTCCGAGCGCATGCGCATGGAGCGCGGCAACGGCTCCACCGAAGACATCACCGCCCGCGTCATCGACATCGTGTCGCCGTTCGGAAAGGGCCAACGTGGCCTGATCGTCTCCCCGCCCAAGGCGGGCAAGACGCTGATGCTGCAGAACATCGCCCAGAGCATCGCGACCAACTACCCCGAGTGCTACCTGATCGTACTGCTGATCGACGAGCGCCCGGAAGAAGTGACCGAGATGGACCGCATGGTCCAGGGCGAGGTGGTCTCCTCCACCTTCGACGAACCGGCCCAGCGCCATGTGCAGGTCGCCGAGATGGTGATCGAGAAGGCCAAGCGCCTGGTCGAGCACAAACGCGACGTGGTCATCCTGCTGGACTCGATCACCCGCCTGGCGCGCGCCTACAACACCGTCGCACCCAGCTCCGGCAAGGTGCTGACCGGCGGTGTGGACGCCAACGCCCTGCACCGCCCGAAGCGCTTCTTCGGTGCCGCGCGCAACGTGGAGGAAGGCGGCAGCCTGACCATCCTCGCCACCGCGCTGGTCGAGACCGGGTCGAAGATGGACGAGGTGATCTACGAAGAGTTCAAGGGCACCGGCAACATGGAAGTGCACCTGGAGCGCCGCATCGCCGAGAAGCGCATCTACCCGGCGATCAACGTGAACCGCTCCGGCACCCGTCGCGAAGAACTACTGACCGCGCCGGACGAGCTGCAAAAGCTCTGGATCCTGCGCAAGTTCCTGCACGGCATGGACGACATCGAGGCGATGGAATTCCTGCTCGGCCGCATGCAGTCCTCGAAGACCAACTCCGAGTTCTTCGACCAGATGAAGCGCAGCTGACGGAAAGCCGGCTCCGCCCGCCTTTCGTCAGCGCGAGCGCGGCAATCTCCAGAGCCGCGCCAGGCGCGCGCCGCGCAAGGACGGCGTATCAGCCAGGCACCGGCTCGAAGCTGACCAGGCGGTCCAGCCGCCACCACTGCCGCCGACCCTCGGTGTCGCGCAGTATCAGATATTCGGCCCCGCGCCGCGTGCGCAGATCCAGCGGCCGCACCACCGCGATCCGATCCATTTCGCCCCGGCGCCAGTGGGTACGCAGGTGCTGCCCGCGCAGGATCGCGAGCTCCAGTTCGGAATAGCGTTCACAGGCAATCGGGGTATACGGTGGGGTCACGCTCATTCCCCCTCCCGAATGGCTTCTACCTGCGGGATCTCGGCATCCGGGGCCTCGACACGCCGAAACACGATCGGCGCGCAGCACACCCCGCAGTCTTCGATCCATTCACCGTCCGCGCTGACCATGTCCACCGTCGTCTCGCCCGGTTCGCCACACCAGGGGCAGGTAAAGCCGACAAACTCCACCGGTCGCATCACCGCACCTCCTCCGGACCCACAATTACCTGGGTCCCGGCTGTCACATCCGCCGCATCCGTCGGCAAAAACCGCTCCAGAATCTCATTGAGAAAGGCCAGCCCTTGTTCCGTCGGCTGCAGGCGCTGCGGATCGGATACCAGCAGACCCTCCGTCCGCAACGCGCCCAGTGCCGGTTCCAGCGTAGTCAGGTCCAGACCGCAGCGTTCTTCGAAGCGATGCGCGGACACCCCCTCCACCAGACGCAACGCATTGAGCATAAATTCGAACGGGAGCTCGGCCTCGGGGACCGCCTGGTCGCGGTGCTGGTCGGGCGTCTCCAGGTAGGCCGCGGGCTGGCGCGGCTTGGTCCGCCGCAGCACCCGCCCCTGGGACGGCAACGTCAGCTTGCCGTGCGCCCCGGCCCCGATACCGAGGTAGTCGCCGAACGTCCAGTAATTGCGGTTGTGCCGGCATTCCCGCCCCCTCGTGGCATACGCGGAAACCTCGTATCGAGTATAGCCAGCCGCAGCGAGCACACATTGTCCTTGTGTGAACAATTCCTCGATCGTGGAATCCGGTGGCAACACCGGAGGCCGGGCCGCGAAATAGGTATTCGGCTCCAGGGTCAGCTGATACCAGGAAATGTGCTCGGGTTCCTGTTCGATCGCGGCCCGGAGATCCGCCAGCCCTGCCTCGACAGACTGCTGCGGCAGGCCGAACATGAGATCCAGGTTGATGTTGTCGAACCCCGCGCCGCGGGCATGCTCGACCGCGGCATGGGCCTCGGCCCCGCCGTGGATGCGTCCCAGGCGCTCGAGCATGACGTCGTCGAAGCTCTGGATGCCCAGCGACAGCCGGTTGACCCCGGCCTCGCGGTAACCACGGAAGTAGGCGCGGTCCGCGGTCCCGGGGTTGGCCTCCAGCGTGATCTCGGCATCCGCGCGCAGGGGCAGCCGCGCACGCATTCCGGAGAGCAGATCGGCCAGCGCCTCGGGCGGGAACAGGCTGGGCGTGCCGCCGCCGATGAACACGCTGTCCACGCGCCGCCCCCAGACATCCGGCAGCTGCGACTCGAGGTCGCGCATCAGCGCCTCGACATACGCGTCGAACGGGGCCTCGCCCCGCGGCTCGTGGGAGTTGAAATCGCAGTACGGGCACTTGCGCACGCACCAGGGCAGGTGCACGTACAGGGCCAGCGGGATCGGGGATATGTTCATCCCGGGAGCATAGGTGCCGGCTCAGTGATCGGCACGTTCCCGCAGTTGCGTCACCAGTTTGGCCAGGGCCTGACCGCGATGGCTCAGGCGATTCTTCGTCTCCGGGGGCAATTCGGCCGAGGTGCAGCCCTCCTCCGGTACAAAGAACAGCGGGTCATAGCCGAACCCGTTGGCACCGCTGGGCTGCTCGACGATGCGGCCCGGCCAGACACCCTCGGCGATCAGCGGAGAAGGGTCCTCGGCGTGGTCCAGAAACACAACAACCGCGCGAAACCGCGCGGTTCGCTGCGCCTCGGGAACGCCCGCGAGCGCCTCCAGCAGCCTGGCGTTGTTCGCGGCATCGTCCGCCTCCGGCCCTGCATAACGTGCGGAGTAGATGCCCGGCTGGCCACGCAGGGCATCGACCTCCAGGCCGGAGTCATCGGCAATCGCGGGCAGGCCGGTATGCTGCGCGGCGTTGCGCGCCTTGAGGATCGCGTTCTCGACGAAGGTCAGCCCGGTTTCGTCGGCCTCGGGCACCGCGTGTTCCGACTGCGGCTCGATCGCCAGCCCCAGCGGTTCCAGCAGGGCCCGGATCTCGCGCAGCTTGCCGGGATTGCCGGTGGCGAGGACGACGCGACGGGAGGAGTCCATGATCAGCCCTCGGCCAGCGCCGCCCGCTGGGCCTCGACGATCTGCTGGATGCCCTTCTCGCCGAGATCCAGCATCTGGTTGAGCTCGTCGCGGCGGAAGGCATGGCCCTCGGCCGTCCCCTGGATCTCGATCACGCCACCGGCCTCGTTCATCACCAGGTTCAGGTCAGTCTCCGCCTGGGAGTCCTCGTCGTAATCGAGATCGAGTACCGGCGTGCCGTTAAAGATGCCCACGGAGATCGCCGCCAAGTGCCCGTGCAGCGGGTCCTTGCGGATCATGCCCTGCTCGCGCGCCTTGCGGATCGCGTCGCGCAGGGCGACATAGGCACCGCTGATCGAGGCGGTACGGGTCCCGCCATCGGCCTGGATCACGTCACAGTCGACAATGATCTGGCGCTCGCCCAGGGCCTCCAGGTCAACCACGGCGCGCAGGGAACGGCCGATCAGGCGCTGGATCTCCATGGTGCGTCCACCTAGCTTGCCGCGCGCGGCCTCGCGCACCATGCGGTCGTGCGTCGAGCGGGGCAGCATGCTGTATTCCGCCGTCACCCAGCCGCGACCCTTGTTCTTCAGCCACGGCGGCACGCGCGACTCGATGGTCGCGTTGCACAGCACCCGCGTGTCGCCGAATTCCACCAGCACGGAGCCCTCCGCGTGCCGGGTGAAATGGCGGGTAAAACGCACCGGACGCATCTCGTCGGCTTGTCGGCCACTGGGTCGCATGCTTCATCCTTGCTAGATTGGGGAGGCGCGCAGTATACGGGAGACGAGGGAGGCTCTGATATGAGCGTCTTCCCGGCGAGGGGGTTGTCGCGACCAGGCGCGGTGGCGGGCTCCGACGAAACATCCACGCGCAGGGCTATCACAAGGGGACTTTATGATCGCGAGCATGACGGGCTTTGCCCGGCAGCCAATGACGCTGGACGAGGGGGCCTACGACTGGGAGCTGAAAAGCGTCAACCACCGTTATCTTGAGTTGCGCATCCATCTGCCGGAGGCCCTGCGTGCGCTGGAGCCCGAGGTGCGCAGTCGTCTCAAGAAGCACCTGGCGCGCGGCAAGATCGATGTAGTGCTGCGCGACCGTGGCCAGTCGGGTGCCTCGCCCACCGCATTTGATGCGGACCGCGTGCGGTCACTCATCGATGCAACCGAGTCGATCGCCGACATCATGAAGCACGATGCCAGCGTGTCGCCGCTGGACATCCTGGCCTGGCCGGGTGTGCTGGAGGGCGCCAAAGTCGATCCCGACCGCCTCGCTGCTCCTGTTCTTGCCGGTCTCGATACCGCGATCGATGCCCTCGTCGCGATGCGCGAAACCGAGGGCCAGGAGCTGGCCAATGGCCTGCGCGAACGGCTGGAGGCCGTAGCCGAGCACGTCGGCTTCATCCGCGAGCGGCGTGAGCCCATGCTGGCCGAGCAGCGTGAACGCACCCTTGCCCGCATCAACGAGCTGGACCTGAGCCTGGACCCGAAGCGACTGGAGCAGGAGGTTGCGTTGCTGGCGCAGCGGCTGGACATCGCCGAGGAACTCGACCGTATCGAAGGCCATGTAAAGGCGGTGCGCGACATCCTGACGAATGACGGCCCCAGTGGACGCCGCCTGGATTTCCTGATGCAGGAGTTCAACCGCGAGACCAACACCCTGGCCTCCAAGTCGCATGATCTGGAAATCACCCGTGCCACGGTCGAGATGAAGGTCCTGATCGAGCAGATGCGCGAACAGGTCCAGAACCTCGAATAGCCCGGAAACGTCGATGCGTCGCTACCGGGTGCACCTGGCCATCTCGCGCCACGAGATGGAGGACTACTACACCGGGCGCGCGGCGGTCGTCTACGCCGAATCCGAAGGCGGGGTCAGCGTGCAGTTTCCGGCCCGACTGCTGCGCAAGCACCTCGATCAGCGCGGTGTCTATGGCGTGTTCGAGCTAATCACCGACGACCAGCATCGCCTGCTGGATTTTCGCCGACTGGAGCACCGATAACGTTGGCGTATTGCGTTCTTTACCCTCTTGAAATTCCTTCCGTGGCCCCTATCTCCATGGATGAGTCAGAGTTGACACCCGGAAGAGGAGGGTAAAGCCATGACAATGATGCGTTACGAACCGTGGAGCCTGCTGGGTCAGCTGTCGCGCGAACTCGGCCGCATGCCGGATATGCCCGGCACGGACGACTCCGCCGCGACGTCCGACTGGGCGCCGGCTGTGGATATCCGCGAAGAGACCGATGCCTACGTACTGCACGCCGACATCCCCGGCGTGGACCCGAAGGACATCGAGCTCAACATGGAAAACGGCGTGCTGACCCTGCGGGGCGAGCGCAGGCACGAAAGCGAAGAGGAGCAGAACGGGTACAAGCGGATCGAGCGGGTGCGCGGCACCTTCTTCCGCCGCTTCTCGCTGCCGGACACGGCGGATGCCGAAAACATCTCCGCACGCTCCGAGAATGGGGTGCTGGAGGTCCGCATCCCGAAACAGGCGCGTGTACAGCCGCGGCGGATCGAGATCGCCAGCTGATCCGGCACCATACCCGTCCGCAACCGCCTTGGCTGCGGACGATTCGGGCGCTGCCGGCGCGAGCGGGCGGCGCCCGGTTTTTTGGAAGTCACCAAAGGATGCATGCGAGGCGATTCACAAGACCGATACACGGGTGACAGCCGGATCCCGGCTATGATGGTAAGGATCGGACACGAACCGATTGCCCACGGAGGGATCCGGGTGTCCCCCGAGGATCGGACAGAGGCAACTCCGGGAGTGCAATGGAATACAAGGATTATTACAAAATCCTCGGCGTCAGCCGCGACGCCAGCCAGGACGCCATCAAGAAGGCGTACCGCAAGCTGGCGCGCAAGTATCACCCGGACGTCAGCAAGGACCCGGACGCCGAGACGCGCATCAAGGAGGTCAACGAGGCCTACGAGGCCCTCGGTGACCCGGAGAAGCGCAAGGCCTACGACCAGCTGGGATCCAACTGGCGCCAGGGGCAGGACTTTCGTCCACCGCCCGGATGGGACGGCTGGACCCAGCACCGTGGCGCCAGCCCGGGAGGCGGGGCCGACTTCGGCGGCTTCTCCGACTTCTTCGAGTCCATCTTCGGCGGTGCCGGGATGGGCGGCGCGGGCCGACGCCGCGGTTCGGGTGGTTTCAACATGCGCGGTGCCGACCGCGAGGGTCGGGTCGAGATCACGCTCGATCAGGCGCTGAAGGGCACCGAGATCTCCGTCAACGACGCCGACGGGCGCGTGCAGCGCGTGCGCATCCCGGCCGGCGCAAAGGACGGCTCGCGCCTGCGCGTGCGCGGTCAGGGCGATCCTGGCGTGGGAACCGGCGGCTCTGGCGACCTGCTGCTGGAGATCCGTATCAAGCCCGACAGCCGCTACCGCGTCGACGGCCGCAACCTCTATCGCGACATCCCGATCACCCCCTGGGAGGCCGCACTGGGGGCCACCATCGAGGTGCCCACCCCGCACGGCTGGGTCAACCTGAAGGTTCCGCCGGGTTCGCAATCCGGCAAGCAGATGCGCCTGAAGGGCAAGGGCCTGCCCGGCAAACCGCCCGGCGACCTGTACCTGAAGCTGATGATCCAGGCCCCGCCCGAGGACGAAGCCGGTGACTGGTACCGCAAGATGGCGGAACAGTCCTCGTTTGCGCCGCGCGCGGGGCTGACCCCGTAACAAGCGAACACCAAGGAGCGCGCATGCGTCGGCTGGTCTCTTTTTTGATTCTGCTGTCGACCCTGGCCTGGACCGGCCCGGCGCTGGCACAGCTCCCCGCCGAAGTCGACGGCCAGCCCCTGCCCTCGCTGGCCCCGATGCTGGAGCGCACCATCCCCGGCGTCGTCAATATCGCCACCCGCGCCCGCGTGGTGGAGTCCGTCAGCCCGCTGTTCGACGATCCCTTTTTCCGCCGTTTCTTCGACCTGCCGGAGCGCCAGCGTGAACGCGAGCGCCAGGGGCTCGGTTCAGGCGTGATCGTGGATGCGGCCGAAGGCACCATCCTGACCAACAGCCATGTGATCGCGCGCGCGGACGAGATCCTCGTCACCCTGTATGACGGCCGCCAGTACGAGGCGGAGGTGGTCGGTACCGACCCGGCGACCGATGTGGCCGTGATCCGCATCGACGCCGAGAACCTGCGCGCCATCCCGCTGGCGGACTCCGATGCCCTGCGCGTCGGCGACTTCGTGGTCGCGATCGGCAACCCGTTCGGCCTCGGCCAGACGGTCACCAGCGGCATCGTCTCCGCGCTGGGGCGCAGCGGACTCGGCGGCTCCGGCTTCGAGGACTTCATCCAGACCGACGCCTCCATCAACCCAGGCAACTCGGGCGGGGCGCTGGTGAACCTGCGCGGGGAACTGGTCGGCATCAACACCGCCATCCTGGCGCGTGGTGGCGGCAACATCGGTATCGGCTTCGCGATCCCGACCAACATGGCGCGCCAGATCCAGGACCTGCTGGTGGCCGACGGCCGCGTCGAGCGCGGCGCGCTGGGCGTCGGTTTCCAGGACCTGACGCCAGCGCTGGCGCAGGCCTTCGATCTCGACGTCAGCCAGGGCGCGGTCATTACCGACGTGCAACCTGACTCCGCCGCGAGCCGCGCCGGCATGGAGGCCGGCGACGTGGTGCTGAAAGTCGACGGACAAGCGGTACGCAATGCGGCCGACCTGCGCAATCGTCTGGGCCTGCTGCGTGTGGGAAGCGAGGTGAGACTGGATATCCTGCGCGACGGGCGCGAGCGCACCCTGACCGCGCGCCTGGAACGCCCCGAGGTCCGTCAGGCCGAGGGCGCGGCGATTCACCCACGGTTGGAGGGCGTGCGCCTGGCGGAGCACACACCGCCCGGTGCCAGCCGCAGCCGTGTCGTGATCATCGACGTGGAGGCGGGCACCCCGGGCGCCCGAGCGGGGCTTCGCCCCGGCGACGTGCTGCTGGCCGTCAACCGCCAGCGCGTTGAGCACCTGGCCGATCTGCCACGCCAACTATCGCCGCATCAGGCATTGGAGCTGCAGTTGCGCCGCGGCAACCAGACGCTCTACCTGACTCTGCGCTAAAGCCCCCTTCCGGCTTTGGCAGAGCTTCGCCTGCAGGCGGGCTCCCACAAGGGTTCTTCCGCCGCGTGCGGTGGAAGGATCAGAAGCCGGGAGTGTTTTTCTCGACCCAGCGGTCGCTGCCGTCGGCGAGGCGTTCGCGCTTCCAGAACGGGGCCTCGTGCTTGAGGCGCTCCAGGATGTCGGAGCAGGCATCGCGCGCGGCGATCCGGTGCGCGGACCAGGTGGCCACCAGGACCAGGGCATCGCCGGGTCGCACGTCCCCTACACGATGCGCGACCAGGCAGCCCAGCAGCGGCCAGCGCGACTCGGCCTCGGCGACGATGCGTTCCAGTTCGCGTTCGGTCATGCCGGGATAGTGCTCCAGGAACAGCCCGGTCACGGTGTCATCCTCGTTGAAGTCGCGCATGCGCCCGACAAACACGCTGGCCGCGCCGCGCGCCTGGGCCGGGATGTCCCGCTCGGCACGGGCGACCAGCGCCCAGGGGTCGAAGTCTTCGCTGTAGAGTTCGACGGCCACCCTAGCCCCCGGTCACCGGCGGGAAATACGCGACCTCGTCACCATCCCGCACAAGCGTATCCAGCGCGGCCTGCTCCTGGTTGACCGCCACCATCAGGCGTTCCGGCGGCGCATCACCATGCAGATGCCGCCAGAGATCGCCCACGGAGATCGATTCGGTAGGCAGCTCTGCGGTCTCGTCGGCGCGGCCCATTTCCTCGCGCAGACGTGCAAAGTAGTGAACAGTTACGGTCATGCGGGCCCCTGTCATCACGGGTTCAAGTCAAGCATTATAGCGACGATGAACGATCTCACTCACTTCGATGACGAAGGCCATGCGCATATGGTCGACGTCGGCGACAAGTCGGTCACTCACCGGGTGGCGATTGCCGAAGGCCGCATTCACATGCAACCGGAGACGCTCCAGCGCATCCGCGAAGGCCGTCATACCAAGGGGGATGTTCTGGGGATCGCCCGCGTCGCGGGTATCATGGGGGCCAAACGTACCGGTGAGCTGATCCCCCTGTGCCACCCGATCGGCCTGACGCGGGTGGCCCTGGAACTGGATATCGAGAGTACCGCCGTCCGCGTGCAGGCGACCTGCGAGGTCCACGCCAAGACCGGTGTGGAGATGGAGGCCCTGACCGCGGTCTCCACCGCGCTGCTGACGGTGTATGACATGTGCAAGGCCGTGGACCGCGGCATGGTGATCGATGGCGTGCGCCTGCTGGAAAAGCGCGGCGGCCGCAGCGGCACCTGGAGGGCGGACACGACGCAAGGAGACACCTGATGAAATGGATCAAGCGCCTGCTGGCCCTGATCGCGATCCTGTTGCTACTGGCCGTGATTGTCGCCGTCTACCTGGTCGCGACTTTCGACGCCAACGACTACAAGGAGCGCATCGAGGCTGAAGTCCGCGATGCTACCGGTCGCGAACTGACTCTGGAGGGCCCAATCGGCCTGACGTTCTTCCCCAACCTCGGCCTGCGCCTGGAAGAGGTCCGCTTCGGCAATGCCGAAGGCTTCGGCGACGAGCCGTTCGCCGAACTTGACGTAGTAGATGTGTCGGTCGCTGTGCTGCCGTTGCTGCGCCGCGAGCTGGATGTCCAGCACATTGAAGGCGATGGCGTCCGCCTGAACCTGGCACGTGACGAAGACGGGCGCACCAACTGGGACGACCTTACCGAGCGCGCCGAGCAGGCCCGCGACGAAGCCGTTACCGGCGACAATGGCGAGGAACGCACCACCACCGAATCCCGCCTGGCGATGGAGCGCATCGGCATTGCCGGCGTCACCCTGACCAACACCCGGGTGAACTGGGATGACCGCATGACCGGGCTGGAAGCCACGCTGGATCCGTTCCGCCTGCAAGTCGGGCGCTTCCGGCCCGGCGTAGAAACGCCGCTGGAGATGGAGGCCGTGGTCAATGCCGAAGGCGGCAACCTGGACGAGCCGGTGGAATTCGCGATGGACCTGGAAGGCCTGCTGAATGTGGACCTTCTGAGTAATCGTTATTCGATCCGTCGACTGAACGCGACCTTCGGCGTGGAAGGGGCGGGCTTGCCGCGCCCTGTCGGCTTCACGCTGGAAACCGACGTGGCACTCGAACTGGCCGACAAGACCAGCATGCGCTTCGAACGCGTGACGGTGGGCCTGGCAGATATGCGCGTGACCGGCTTTGCCGAGCTGACGGGTCTGGACGCCAGCGAAGACCTTGCCGTACGCAGCGAACTGCGCAGCAATACCTTCTCGCTGCCAGCCCTGATGGAAGACCTGGGCTACGAGCCGCCGCAAACCAACGATCCGGACGCCCTCAAGCACGTCGCCCTGGACCTGTCAGCGACGGGAAGCCTCACCTCGCTGGAGCTGCGGCCCTTCCTGGTGACCATCGACGACACCCGGCTGACCGGCAACGCCCGCTGGGATACCAGTGGCGAACGTCCGCTGTTCGACTTCGACCTGAGCGGCAACGAATTCAATCTTGACCGTTACCTGCCACCGGAGGTGGAGCAGGCCCGTACCGAAGGGGGCCCCTCCAATGGCGAACGCGACGACGATGACGACATCGCCATCGAGCTTCCCGTTGAGTTGCTGCGCGGGATCGACGTGCGGGGCGAGATGGCGCTGGAGCGTCTGGACGCCCTGGGCATGGTGATGCGCAATATCCAGCTCGAGATCCGGGCCAACGAAGGCGACTGGCGTATCGACCCCCTGGAGGCTCAGGCCTACGACGGCCAGCTGACCAGTCGCGTGCGGGTGGACGTGCGCGAGGATACGCCACGCTACGAACTCGCGGCGGATCTGTCCGAGCTGGACATCGGCGCGCTGCTGGAAGACATGCAGGGCGACGAGGCACGACTTATGGGCATTGGTGACCTGGAGCTGGACATCGCCACCCGGGGCAACACCGTCAATGCCCTGCGCAGTGCGCTGAACGGCTCCGGCTCCCTGGCGTTCTCCGACGGTGCCGTGCGCGGTATCAACGTCGCCCAGGTGATCCGTCGCGCAGAGGCGCGCCTGCGTGGCGAACGCCTGGAAGAGGACGAACCCAACCAGACCGACTTCAGCGATCTGACCGCTACCTTCGACATTCGCGACGGCGTCGTGAACAGCGACGACCTGGAGGGCAACTCCCCTCTCCTGCGCGTGCGTGGCGAAGGCAGCGCGGACCTGACGGACGACACCCTCGACTACCTCCTGAACACCACCATCGTGGGCACCATCGAGGGCCAGGGCGGCCGCCCCCTGGAAGACCTGAGCGGTATTCGCCTGCCGATCCGCATTACCGGAACCTTCAGCGACCCGAGCTTTCGCCTCGACCTGGAAGACATCCTGCGCGAACGCTTCGAGGGCGATGTCCGCGACCGCCTGCGCGAAGAAGAAGACCGCCTGCGGGACCGCCTGATGCAGCGCCTCGACAGCAGCAGCGACGATGCGGAAGGCGACACCGAAGAGTCCGGCGAGCGCGACCTGCGCCGTGAGCTGGAGCGCGGCCTGCGCGAACGCCTGCGTTAATCGTGTCGGTGCTCCCGGGATTCAAGCGGCCGGCCTTCGGGGCCGGCCGCTTCGTTTCGACACCCCCGCGATGACCCCCTTTGCCGAACGCCTGCTCGGCTGGTTCGACCAGCACGGGCGTAGTGACCTCCCCTGGCAGCACCCGCGCACGCCCTATCGCGTCTGGGTCTCCGAGATCATGCTGCAGCAAACGCGGGTGGAGACGGTGATCCCGTACTTCCAGCGCTTCATGGAGCGCTTCCCCGACGTCGAATCACTCGCGGCCGCCGACCAGGACACGGTCCTGCACCTGTGGTCCGGCCTGGGCTACTACGCCCGAGCCCGCAACCTGCATCGCGCAGCACAGCAGGTCGTCAGCGAGCATGGCGGGGCCTTCCCGGATACGCGCGAGGCCCTGGAACAGCTCCCCGGCATCGGCCGTTCCACCGCCGCTGCCATCATCGCCCAGGCCCACGACCGCCCGGAACCCATCCTGGATGGCAATGCCAAGCGCGTCCTCGCCCGACATGCGGCGATCGAAGGCTGGCCTGGCAGCCCCGCCGTTCAACGCGAGCTATGGGTCGAGGCCGAGGCACGCACCCCGACTACACGCTGCGCCGACTACACCCAGGCCATCATGGATCTGGGCGCACTGCTGTGCACCCGCTCCCGCCCCGATTGCCCGCAATGTCCCGTGGCCGGCGACTGCCAGGCACTGGCCCAGGATCGGACCGGACAGTTACCCGCGCAGCGCCCGCGCAAGGGCCTGCCCACACGCATCCGCCACGCTGCCCACCTGCAGACCGAACACGGCAGCCTGCTCGTGCAGCGCGAGGCACAGGGCATCTGGGGCGGGCTGTACAGCCTCCCGGAAGCCGCGGATGCGCCCGAGCTGGACCAGTGGGTACTCAGCCAGTGGCCCCAGGCCGAGGCAAACGACACGACCGGGCTGCGTCACACCTTCAGCCACTATCACCTTGATCTGCGTATCCACCGCTACCACCTCCCGCCGAACGCGTGTGGGATCATGGAAGGCGAGAGGGCGATTTGGTATAAACCCGGCACATCACGGGCGGTCGGCATCCCGGCCCCCATCCAGCGTTACCTGCACGACTACAAGGATTCCGGCAATGGCACGAACCGTTAACTGCGTGAAGCTTGGCCAGGAGGCCGATGGCCTCGACTACCCGCCCTACCCGGGCGAGATGGGCAAGAAGATCTACCTGAACGTCTCCAAGGAAGCCTGGAATGCCTGGCTGGCGCACCAGACCATGCTGATCAACGAATACCGCCTGACCCCGGTCGACCCCAAGGCGCGCAAGTTCCTCGAAGAGGAAATGGAAAAATTCCTGTTCGGAGATGGCTCGGAAAAGCCGGAAGGCTTCGTCGACCCGAACCAGTCCTGATTGCGGGCGGTTCGGCCGCGTTTGCTTGACGTGGACGCCCCGGACCGCTTTAATACCGCCCTTCGCCCGAAGGGCGAATCCCTCCGAAAAATGGCCGGGTAGCTCAGTCGGTAGAGCAGGGGATTGAAAATCCCCGTGTCGGCGGTTCGATTCCGTCCCCGGCCACCATTATCTCTCCTGTGGCACCATCTTTCCCATGAGCGTTCGCCGTATCCTGCGCGTGGACCCCCGATGTGCGTCGTGCCTTCGGCCTGGTACCTGATCCGACTTTGAATGTCCCCGAATGGCTTGATGGCTATGCGGCCGACTCATGCTCGACATCCCAGCCCGGGAATACGAGTACGGCGGGGTGGCAGCGCAATGCCCTTGCCAGGACCTTGGCACGATCAACACCGAGTCGTACGCGGTCATTCTCAATGGCCGAAATGGTCGACTGGGGGATCCCGGAGGCATTCGCCAGATCGTTCTGGCTCATTTCCTGAAGCTCACGCAGGATCCGGACCGATTCGCCAACCGACACCTCGACCCTCCTGTCTGCCTTGCGATAATCACTCATGTCACGCCCTCCCGTAATCGTGGGGAGTTATCTTCTCGACTTCTACGAGCACCTTATCCTTCTCCACCCGGTAAATAACGCGGTACTGGATATTCAGTCGCGACGATCGGAAGCCTTTCCACTTACCGGACAAGGCTTCGTCGTTGAAGCCCCGAATATGCCGCAACCCCTGCGGACCGGAGATGGTGACGATGTCCTTCCACTTCTCGTACCGCTTCTGAACTTCAGCAGGCGCGGCCGCCAGGTTCTTTTCTACCCTCTTGTGTTCAAAGACATCCCACATACCAAATAGAGTATGTATGCCAAATATGGTATGTCAACTTTGGCATCCCGACGCGAGGGCGGAAGATACGGCATCGTGGCATCATCCTTCCGATGAGCGTTCGCCGTATTTTGCGCATGGGGCACCCCGACCTGCGTCGCGTCTGCGACCCGGTACCCGACTCGGACTTTGACAGTCCCGGGCTCTACGCCCTGGTGGACGACCTCGTCGATACCATGCATTCCAGCGAAGGGCTTGGTCTGGCGGCTACCCAGATTGGCGTGGCAAAACGTGTTGCCGTGATCGAGATCCAGCCGGGCAATACCCGCTACCCCGGCGCCGTGCCGACCGGCCGCCTGATCCTCGTGAATCCGGTGGTCACCGTGCTGGACGCAACCCCGCAGTGCTACTGGGAAGGCTGCCTCTCCGTCCCCGGCCTGCGCGGCGAAGTCGCCCGCCCTCGCCACATCGCTGTCGACTACCGCGAACCGGACGGCACGCACCGCCACCTGGAACCCGAAGGCTTCCTCGCCACCGTCTTCCAGCACGAGATCGACCACCTCGACGGCACGCTTTACATTGATCGCGTCACCGATCCGACCCGCCTCGCCTTCCTCGACGAATATCGCGAGTTCCATGCGCCGGCGTGACCCTTACTCCCACTCGAAAGACCTCTGACACTCCGGGACTCGATACGCAGCGACATCACTCCCGGCCGGTTGGTTGGGATTAGGCGCTACGCCTGGTGGTGGGATGCGAGTCACAGGCCACCGAAGAGTCCGTAACCCCATCCATCGCCGGTCAGGGGGCGCCGTAGGCGTGGGCGGTGGTTTCCGGCATGGGCAGGGGGTGGAGTCGGACGGCCAGAGGGGGTGCGGCAGCGGTGGTCATGCGGCGTTCCCAGGTGAGGGCGTGGCGGACGATGAGGTCCAGGTCGTCGTATTCGGGGGACCAGTCCAGCAGTTGGCGGATGCGCGATGCGTCTGCAGTCAGGGCGGGCGGATCGCCGGCTCGGCGGGGGCCATGGATGACGGGGAACCGGGAGCCGCTGATGCGCTGCACGGATTCAAGGACCTGCAGCACGCTGTAGCCGTGACCATAGCCACAGTTGAGCGCCTGCGAGGAGCCGCCGGCCACCAGGTAGTCCATGGCCCGCAAATGTGCTGCGGCAAGATCCTCGACATGGATGTAGTCGCGCTCGCAGGTGCCATCGCGGGTTGGGTAATCGGACCCGAACACGGTAATGCTTTCGCGTTCGCCCAAGGCTGCCTGGCAGGCCACCTTGATCAGGTGGGTCGCGTTGGGGGTGGCCTGGCCCAGCGTGCCGTCGGGGGCCGCGCCAGCCACATTGAAGTAGCGCAGGCAGACATATCGCAGATCGCTCGCCTGGGCGAAGTCGGCAATCATTCGCTCGGACATGACCTTGGAAGCGCCGTAGGGGTTGATCGGCGCCAGTGGGCTGGTTTCGTCCACGGGGTTTTTCGCCGGGATGCCATACACCGCGGCCGTCGAGGAAAAGACCAGGAAGCGAACCCCTGTTCGCTGGCATCCCTCCAGGAGGTTCAGGGTGTTGCGGGTGTTGCTGCCGTAGTAGCCGAGTGGATCGGCCAGCGATTCCGGGACCACGATCCTGGCGGCAAAGTGCAGAACTCCGTCGAACGCGTATTCCGCAAGGACCGTCTGCAGGCGCTGTCGATCGGCCATGTCGCCGACGATCAGCGCGGCATGACCGATGGCCCAGCGGTGCCCTGTACTGAGATTGTCGTAGACGACGACGTCGTGACCTTCCGCCAGCAGCTGGCGCACGACGTGTGAACCAATGTAGCCCGCCCCACCGGTTACCAGGATTTTCATAATCGAACCTTCGCCTCGCCTTGAATCGAACGGCTGTAATAAATGGGTGGCGCGCCGGGCTATCCCGGCCCGTACTGCCAGCGGTACCAGGCCATGCCCCAGTACTCGTGAAGCGCCAGCCAGCTGGCCCAAAGCGCGCTGGCCTGCGGGCGGAACGCCTCCAGGGACCAACGCGGATGACGTGGCACAAAGGCACCGGTCGGGGCCGGGATAACGTCCAGCCCCGCACGCTCGAACGACCAGGTGGCCCTCGGCATGTGGTGGGTATGGCTCACGAGTGCCACGCGCTCGATCCCCTCTGCGCGCAGCTGTTTCGCCGAATGCTGGGCATTGCCCCAGGTGTCGCGCGCATTGGGCTCCCGCAGGATCGGGTGGACGCCATATTCCTTTAGTACCTCTGCCATGTAGTCGGCTTCTGGAGCTCGCTCCTCCGGGCCACCCCCCGAAACCATCACGGGCAACCCGGTGCGGTTGTGCAGATACGCCGCATAACGAAGGCGCACCAGCGCGAGGTCATGGACGGTCTCGCCCGAGAACTCCTCGGCTCCAGTGCGATACCCCGCCCCCAGCACCACAATCGCCTGCACGCCCGTCAGCTGGTCATCGCTGGGCGGCGAAAAGCCCTCTTGTAAAGGCTTCATGAGCGCATAACTGACCGCTGGAGTAGAAAAGGAATAGCTCAATAAAAGGCCGATTACCAACAGCCCTTTTCCAACATTTGTGCGGTAAATGGCCCACCCGACAATGGCGAGTATTAGAGGACCAGAAGGAGGTAGCAGAAGCCAATTGGCTAGCAGACGCAGAGGAATGGGGTCCAATGTTTTTGCCCGGTAGTAGATGAAAAATCGAGGACCCTATTTTGGGCCCACCAACCGGGTTTAGAAGAACCAAATAAACCGAACGAAAAACACCCCATCGTCAGTCTAAAGACTGATAGCCCGGGGCGTGGGGCACGTCTACCATCGATTATCCAGGGGAATAGCCAATACTAATAAGTGGTTGCTATTGCCCGCACCGCTCCGAGGCTAAGCGGAAGCAGGTCCGGGCACGATCGGGCCTGGTCCGGGTTTCGCCGGACAACGAAGTCGGCGGTGTCAAATTGGACTGACTCAACGCCTAAAAGGGGAGACGAGCGATGACCCTCAAGACCGGCCCACAGAGCACTTTTGTTGTTTTCATTTTGACCGTGGCATTTGTCGTGGTGACCACCAGCGCATGCACGACCACACCTCACCCGGATGCCCCGTCCACGGTCGAACAAACCACGATTGACCAGTACATCATCGGGCCCGGCGACACCTTGACCATCGCGGTGCGCAACAACCCGGATCTGTCCACCTCGGTGGCAGTGCGGCCGGATGGCCAGATCACCACGCCCCTGGTGGAGGACGTCCAGGCCAGCGGAAGGACCCCCAGCCAACTCGCACGGGATATGGAAGACAAGCTGTCCGACTTCCTGCGCGACCCGATCGTGACAGTGATGGTGACCAGCTTTGCCGGGCCCTACGACCGCCAGGTGCGCGTGATCGGGCAGGCCGCCGAGCCGCAGGCCCTGCAATACCGCGAAGAAATGACCGTGATGGACGTGATGATCGCGGTCGGCGGAATCACCGATTTCGCAGCCGGCAACCGGGCCGTGCTGGTACGTAACGAAGACGGTGAACGCAAGCAGTACCGGGTCCGCCTGAACGACCTGATCTACGGCGGCGACATCTCGGCGAACGTGGCCATGTTGCCGGGCGACATCCTGATCATTCCGGAACGCCGCTTCTGACTGGCTACGGGTGCGGCGAGGCGACTCGCCCCACTCGCCAGCCACCATTCGGGTGAACGGGCCGGATATTCGGGAAAGGAACAGGCATCGATCATCTCCCTGATCGCTGGGGAGGTGACCGGGGGGCATTTTGAGCATGCGAATACTTGGACACTATGTATCGCGGCGGATTCTGGCGCTGGTTGGGCTTGAGCTGCTCGCCATTTACATCGCGCTCTATCTGACACTTGCCCTGTTCACCTTGTCGCTGGGCGCGATGGACCCCTGGATGCCGGAGCTCCTGATCGCGGTGGCGGTCGTTCTGTTCGCGGTGATGCTGGTGGGCCTTTACGAGCAGGAGTGTCTGGCGACCTTCAGTTTGCGCTCTGCCGTGGTACGCCTTGGCGGTGCCTTGATCCTGGCCGGCGTCGCGCTCGCGATCCTCGGGATGCTTACGGCGAGCAGCCTCGTTACACCCACGATCGTGGGCAGCAGCGCGGTCATCCTGCTGGCAAGTCTGACAGCCGAACGCAGCCTGTTCCGCGGCTTGTCCGAGACCGACGCCTTCAAGCGCCGTGTGCTGGTTCTGGGCACCGGGAGCCGTTCCCGGTCGCTGGAGGCACGCCAGTCAGACCCCGGCGCGGGCGACGCCACCTACCAGATCGTGGGATATGTCGCGACCGAGCGCGAGACCGACCGGCTGGTCGACAACCGGCGGCTCTGGGTGCTGGATGCCCAGACCAGCCTTCTGGACGTGGCACGTTCCCTGCGCGCGGACGAGATCGTGGTGGGGATGCGCGAGCGCCGCGAGAACCTGCCGCTCAATCAGCTTCTGGAGTGCAAGCTCAACGGTATCCGCGTTACGGATCTGTCGTCGTTCTTCGAACGCGAGGACCGACAGCTCCAGCTGGACGGAATCAACACCAGCTGGCTCGTATTTGGCGATGGTTTCCGCCAGTACTGGCCGCGCACCGTGGTGAAGCGCGGCTTTGATCTGCTGGCGAGCACCGCCCTGCTGGTGGTGACCTTCCCGGTCATGCTGATCACGGCCATTGCGATCAAGCTCGACAGCCCCGGGCCGGTTCTCTACTGGCAGACCCGGATCGGCCTGGGCAATGTCCCGTTCGAGATCTGCAAGTTCCGCAGCATGCGCGATGACGCCGAAGGGGACGGAGTCGCCCGCTGGGCCAGTGGCGACGATGACCGCATCACGCGGGTGGGTCGCGTGATACGCAAGCTGCGCATCGACGAACTGCCGCAGATCATCAACGTGTTTCAGGGGCGGATGTCGTTCGTGGGTCCGCGCCCGGAGCGCCCGGTGTTCGTGGAACAGCTCAGCGAGCAGATCCCGTATTTCCTCGCCCGCCACAGCATCCGCCCCGGCATTACCGGCTGGGCCCAGGTGCGCTACGCCTACGGCGCATCGGTCGAGGATGCACGCCAGAAACTCCAGTACGACCTGTACTACGTCAAGAACCACAGCCTGTTCATGGATCTGATGATCCTGTTCGAGACGGTCCGCGTGGTCCTGTTTGGCCGCGGCGCCCGCTGAGCGATGAACCTCGCCGCCCCAAGCTATCTGCTGGCTGCCCTCGCCTTCCTGGTGCTGGTGGTGCTGGCCTTGTGGACCTGGCGACAACGTCCGGGGAGTCTGTGGATCGCGGTCGCGGCGCTGCTGTCGGTGATCTGGGCCCTGCACATGGCGTTCGTGGCCCACGAGATTGGCGAGACCCCGGTCTCCGGAGGGGCCTTCGAGGTCCTGCGCAATGCCGGGTGGTTTGCAGTCCTGTTCGCCCTGCTGGTTCGTCGCGGCGAGTCCGGCTCGAGGCCTCCGGCTCCATTGCGCGCGGCGATGATCGCCACGGCGGCGCTGATGGCGGGGTTGTTCGTGGCTCTTGCCCTGCCGGTTGCCCTGCCCCTCGGCGCCTGGGTGGGCATTGCGATGCTCGGTATGGTGGTGCTGGGCTTGGTGCTGGTCGAACAGGTCTTTCGCAATACGCCCCTGCAACGGCGCTGGGAGATCAAGTTTCTGAGCCTGGGCCTCGGGGCGATGTTTGCCTTCGATCTGTTCTTGTATGCCGATCTCGTGCTGTTCGGGGCCATCAACAGCCCGGTCTGGCAGGCGCGCGGCCTGGTGAATGCCCTGGTCGTACCATTGCTCGCGATCTCGCTGGCCCGCCGGCCGCTACAGGCACGCGAGGCACCGGTGGTCTCGCGGCACCTCCTGTTCCATACCGCGGCGCTGATCGGGGCCGGGCTATACCTGCTCGCCATCGGCGCGGCCGCCTACTACCTGCAGCATGTTGGGGGCGACCTGGGCGCCTTCCTGCAGGTGGTCTTCCTGTTCGGCGCCGCCTTGCTGCTAGCCGTCATCGTCGCATCGGGCAGCCTGCGCTCCCGCCTGCGAGTGTTTCTGGCCAAGCATTTCTTTCGCTACTCGTTCGACTATCGACAGGAATGGCTGCGTTTCACCGGCACCCTGTCGGCCGAGGACGACGAGATCCCGTTCCGCCAACGCGCCATACAGGCCATCGGCGAGCTGGTGGACAGCCCCGGAGGCCTGCTATGGGTGCGCGACCGCAACGGCACCTATGCCCTGGAGGGGGTCCTGAACCTGGGCGACCCCAGTTACCCGCCGGAAGAGCCCGACGGGGCGCTGGTGGAGTTCGTGGCGCGCACCGGGTGGGTGATCGACCTCAACGAATACCGCCGGGATCCCGAGTTGTATCAGGGCCTGCAACTGCCCGAATGGCTGGTTGGCAACGCGCGCCTGTGGGTGGTGGTGCCACTGCTCAAGGGGGATCTGCTGCAGGGGTTTGTTGTGCTCGCCCACCCGCGGGCACCGCGCAAGATCGACTGGGAGGAGCGTGACCTCCTGAAGACCGCCGGACGCCAGCTCGCCATCTATGTCGCGCTGGTGCAAACCGACGAGGCCCTGCTGGAGGCCCGTCAGTTCGAGGCGTTTCACCGACTGGCGGCGTTTCTGGTGCACGACCTCAAGAATGTATCGGCCCAGCTGTCCCTGGTGTGCTCCAACGCGGAACGACATCTGTCCAATCCGGACTTTGTCCGCGATGCCCTGCGCACGGTGGGCAATGCCCGCGACCGGCTCGAACGGACACTGGCCCAGTTGCGCCATGCCCAGGCCACACCCGAGACGCCGAGCCGCATCATCCCACTGGACCGACTACTGGCCGAGGTCTCCGAGGCCAGCCGCCATCGTTCGCCCCTGCCCCGGCTCGATCTTCGCGAACCCGCCGCTGTAACAGGCGACCAGGAAGGACTTAAAAATGTCCTACTCAATCTTGTAAGAAATGCTCAAGAAGCTACGCCGGATGATGGCTCAATTAATCTCAATCTTTACACCGAAGAGGGTTGGGCTATTGTTCAAATCGAAGACACGGGTAGCGGCATGGACCCGGCATTTCTCAAGAATCGGCTTTTCAAACCCTTTCAGACCACCAAGGGAAACGCGGGGATGGGGATTGGTTTATATGAGGCACGAGACCGCATTTCGCGCATGGGCGGTCGTATTTCGGTGGACAGCGAGGCCGGCGTTGGAACGACGTTTACCCTGAAGCTCCCCTTGCAGGTGGCTCCGGCGCTGGCCGAGCCGTCATGAGGACCGCTGGTGATTGCGAGGGTTCTATGTTGAAGCTTCTCATCGTTGAAGACGACCAGGGTCTGCGCAGCCAGCTGAGCTGGTGCTTCGAGGGATACGAAATCCTGCAGGCGGAAGACCGGGAAAGCGCCATGACCAGGATACGACGCCACCAGCCGGAACTGGTGACGCTGGACCTGGGATTGCCGCCCGACCCGGCCAACGCCTCCGAGGGTCTGGCGCTGCTGCAGGACATCCTGGCGATGGATCCCGAGACCAAGGTGATCGTCGTGACCGGAAACGATGATCGCGAGAACGCGCTCAAGGCCGTGGCCATGGGCGCCTACGACTACTACATCAAGCCAGTCGAGTCGGACCTCCTGCGGATGATCGTCGATCGCGCCGCGCACCTGTATGAACTCGAGGCGGAAAACCGCCAGCTGGCGCGCAGGCCTGGGGCCTCCCTTAGCGGAGTCATCACCGCCGACCCGGGCATGCTGGATGTCTGTCGGGTTGTAGAGCGTGTCGCGCCCTCCGATGCCACCGTACTGTTGCTGGGCGAGAGCGGCACAGGGAAGGAGGTTCTGGCGCGTGCAGTGCACGACTTGAGCGGTCGCGCGAACGAGCGCTTCGTAGCGATCAACTGCGCCGCGATCCCGGAGAACCTGCTGGAAAGCGAGCTGTTCGGCTACGAGAAAGGTGCCTTCACCGGGGCCTCGCGCCAGACCATCGGCAAGATCGAGCACGCCAACAACGGCACCTTGTTCCTGGACGAGATCGGCGACCTGCCACACAGCCTGCAGGCCAAGCTGCTGCGGTTTCTGCAGGAGCGCAAGGTCGAACGCCTCGGCGGCCGCGCCGAGATCCCGGTCAACGTCCGCATCATCGGCGCCACGAATCAGGATCTGAAGGCACTGATTCAGGAAGGCGAGTTTCGCGAGGACTTGTACTACCGCATCAGCGAGATTTCGGTCTCCATCCCTCCCCTGCGCGAGCGCAAGGGAGACGCAACCCTGCTGGCGCACTATCTGCTCGACCGCTTTACCGAAGATCAGCGGCGACCGCGACGCGGTTTCACGCTGGACGCCACCAACGCGATCGAGGCCTACGACTGGCCAGGCAACGTGCGCGAGATGGAAAACCTGATCCGCCGCGCCGTGATCATGGCCGACGGCCAGATGATTACCGCCAAGGACCTGGGCCTGGAGCCCCCCCATGGCGACGTCCCGGCAGTGCGACTACGCGACATCCGCGAACACGCGGAACACGAAGCCATCCTGAAAGCGATGGCCCGCAGCAAGAACAACATTGCCCAGGCCGCGGATCAACTCGGAATCACGCGGCCCACTCTCTACAGCCTGCTCGACAAATTTGGCCTGAGGTAAACCCGCCATGAAGACTCTCCGTCCTGTACGCCATGTGGTGGGCTCGCCCCGCCGTACCCTTCCACGCCTGGCCCCGCTGCTGATGGCGCTGACCCTCGTCGGTTGCGATGCCCTGGGCACCCCGACCGAGGCCGAACACCGGGAACGTGCCGAGCGCCATATGGAGGCAGGCGAATACGCCGCGGCCACCATCGAGTACCGCAATGCGCTGCAGCACAATCCGGACCCCGAGATGCGCGGCCGCCTGGGGCTCGCGTATCTGCGCGACCAGCAGCCTCAGCCAGCCGTACGCCACCTGCAACGAGCACTGGAATCTGGAGCCGACCCGAACGTTTATGCGCTGCCTCTGGCGCAGCTCCTGTTCACCCTGGGGGGCAGTGGCGCGATCAGCGAGATCCCTGAGGCCGACGACCTGGAAGGCGAAGATGCCGCGCGCCTGCAGGCTTACCGCGCGCTGGCGGCATTCCAGGCCGGGGAGGCCACCACCGGCGCGGAGTACCTGGCGGCGGCAGAGGAAAAACGCGACGACCTGGTGGAGATTCACCTGGCGCGCGCCTACAAGGCCATGTCCGATGGAGACGCCGAGCAGGCGATGAAGATGACCGATGCGGCCCTGGAGGCCGACCCCGAGTTCTCGCCAGCCTGGTCCCTCAAGGGCGACCTGGAACGGGTGCAGGGCGACCCCGAAGCCGCACTCAAGGCATTCGACCGTGCCGTTGAACTGCGTCCGGACGCCATCGCCGAGCGCCTGAAACGAGGGCTCATGCATGTCGAACTGGGGCACTTCGACAAGGCCCGCGAGGACGGCAAGTTTCTCCAGCAAGGCGCCCCGGACAACCCCGGCGGCCACTTCCTGCTGGGCCTGGTCGAGTTCGAGAGCGGCGAGCCTGCGGCGGCTCGCCCCCATCTGGAAGAAACGCTGGCGGTAGCCGGCAACTATCGCCTCGCGATGCCCTATCTGGCGGCCATTCGCCTGGAAGAAGGCAACTGGTCCCAGGCCGAGCGCCTGCTCGAGCGCCACCATGCGCTGGGCCCACCAAGCGCGATGAGCTATCGGCTGCTGGCCCAGTTGCGCATCGAGCAAGGGCGTCCCCAGGAGGCTCGACGCATCCTGGCCGACGCGTTGAGCGAGCGACCCGATCTGGTCGAGGCCCTGGGGGACCAGCTGGCCGCGCTCTACATCGGCGAGGGGGACACCGAAAGCGGGATCGAAATCCTGCGCGAGGCACTGGCCAACCGTGCCGACCGGCCGGAACTGCAGGAGATGCTGGGGATTGCCCTCGTACGGCACGGGGATCACGAACAGGGGATGGAACTCCTGCAACGTGTCGCCATCGAGAGCACCGATGTACGGCTGGCCGACTACTCGGTTGCCCTGGCCCATATTCGGGACGGGCAGTACGACAAGGCGCTCGAGGCAACCGAACGCCTGCGCGAAAAGGACCCGGAAAACCCACAGGGATACAACCTGATGGGGGCAGCCCTGCTGGGCCTCGGCGAAATCCACGAAGCACGTCTGGTCTATCAGGAAGGTCTGTCGCTCCATCCGGACAACAGTCCCCTGGCCCTGAATCTGAGCTCGCTTGAGGTACGCCAGGGCAACCTGGACACCGCCCGCGAGATTCTCGAGGACCTGCAGGAACGCGAGCCCGGGCACCCCACCTCGGCCATCCGGCTGGCAACGCTGCACTTTCAGCAGGGCGAGATGGAGGCCGGCAAGCGCTGGCTGCAAAGCGCGATCGAGGAACACCCTGACCGGATCGAACCCTACCTGATGCTGGCCCGCGCGCAGAACCAGCAGGAGGATTATTCAGCCGCCCGCTCCACCCTGGAGAAGGCGCGCGCACACCACCCCAACGACACGCGCGTACTCGGTCTGCTGGTCGACTTGCAGGAACGCGAACGGGATTTCGCGGGCGCGGCGGAAGTGCTCGCACATCTGGCCGTGCTGCGGCCGGAGGCCGCGGAAGTACGTTTCCGGCTGGCACGTAACCTCGCCGCCCTGGGCGAGACCGAGCAGGCCGTCACGGCCCTGCGCGAGACGTTGTCGATCGACTCCAGCCACATGAGTGCGCGCATGGTGCTGACCCGACACCTCAGCCTGGCCGGCGAGATAGACGAGGCACGCAGCGTCTTCGAGCCTGTCGCGGAGCGTGCCCCCGAGGCGGCCCAGGTCATCGCGCAACAGGCATGGTTCGACGCACAAGCCGGTGAACTTGAACAGGCGATCGAGGGCTATGAACGCGCACTCGAACGCGAAGTCCGGCGCGACTGGCTGGTGGAGAAATACCAGGTGCAGCAACGGGCCGGGCAGACCGAGGCGGCAATCGAGACCCTCCAGGGCTGGCTGCAGGATCACCCCGAAGATACGGCCGCACGACACCTGCTCGGTTCTGCGCAAATCAACTCGGGACGGGAGCCCGAGGCACTGGACACCTACGAAACCTTGCTGGAACAACGCCCCAACGATGTCATCGCGCTGAACAATGCGGCGTGGCTGGCCCGAGAGTCCGATAATCGCCGCGCCCGCGAGTACGCCCAGCGGGCCGTCGAGCTGGCCCCGGACCAACCCGCCGTTCTCGACACTCTGGGGGTAGTACTGCTGGAGGGTGGTGATACCGAAAGCGCCCTGGAGACCCTGCGACGGGCGTATCGGATGAGCCCACAGGCACCGGATATCGGGTTCCATCTGGCGCAGGCCTACCAGGCCAGCGGCGAAACCGAACAGGCGCGCGCCCTGCTGACGGAGCTACTGGACGCCCACGAGGACTTCCCGGAACGCGAGCAGGCCCAGTCGCTGCACGAGTCGCTGTAAAGCCGGAACAGCAAGAACGACATACCGAGCGAAAGCCCACGTTCGCGTGGGCTTTCGCTTTTCCAGCCAGCGATGAAATCGACGCCGGGGCTACTGCGGTCGCTTTAACAGCAGGTTGTAGCAGTTGCCCGAGATCGAGGAGTCGACCACCTGGAATCCGGCACTGGTGAACCGGCTCAGGATATCCCTTGCCTCGTACGGCGTGTGCAGGATGCCCTTGCGCATGCCCCAGCGATTGATGCGTTCGGCAATGACCTTCAGCGGCTGGGGCGTGCGTGGATACAGCAATACGTTCGCGGCCAGCGTACCCCCGGGCTTGAGCACCCGAAGGGCCTCGTGGATGGCGCCATCCACATCCGGAAAGCAGTGCACGGAGTTGGCGATGTTGGCCGTATCGAACTCGCCGTCGGCGAACGGCAGCTCCGCGGCGTCGGCGTGTTTGACAGTCACGTGCTCGTCCTTTGCGAAACGATGACGCGCGCCCGCCAGCATGGACTCGGCGTAATCCACACCGACCACCTCGCTCTCCGGCAGCTTCCGCCGCCAGCGCCACTTGATCGCCATTTCCAGCAGCGTCCCCGTGCCACAGCCGATCTCCAGGTGCCGGGCCCCCATGTTTCGGCCAAAAAACCGGACCTGGGCGCCCAGCGTGCTGTTGTAGGCAAAAGTGAGGATCAGGAAGCCGCGAGCGTCGTACCACCACGGTGGCGATTTGTAGGCCTCGGCAATCTCGTCTCGGGTCTTGGCGCGCTTGGACATGAGCATCTCCTTAACGACTCAAGCGCCTCGTTGCCCGGCTGTCCGGTTTTTTTACACGGGCCTTTCTCGAGTCAGCACAAAAAACAAAAAATACCAAATTTATCCGTTAGTTATATCGATTGGCACGCAGCCTGCTTTACTTCGAGTGCAGGACAGGAAGGCTAGCAAGCCAAAGTGAAAGCAAACGCAATTTCAAACACGTAGACACTAACAGGTGGAGGATTTCAACATGGAAAGGTTCAAGCAAACAGCGCTGGGCGCGGTACTGGCAGTTGCCAGCCTGGGGCTTGCAGGTACCGCCCACGCCGGCGTCTTTACCATTGATGATTCGCAGCTTGGGCTGACGAACATCCCGGTAGGTGAGCGTCAGGTCGACCGTATTACCGGTGGCTATGAGGAACTGCTGACCCTCGATGCCGACGGCTCCTTCGATGCGGCGGCCTACTGGAACGTCGGTCAGTACTTCCTTGGAGGCACGTCAGTAAGCAACCGGCTGGGTTCCTCGGGAGACGATGCCGATCTGTTCTACGGCCTGTATGCCGTGTTCGAGTCCTCGGGCAACTACAACGCAGCCACAGGTGAGTTCACCGGGGCAAGCGGCTCGATCGCGCTCTATCTGGACCCGAACCTGGATACCTCCTTCGGGTTCAACTCGAACGATGCCGCAGACGGTGTCGCCCTTGGCAACACGGGTGATGACATCCTTGTCGGCTGGTCCGACGTGTTCGAACGGGGCGCGGGTTCCTTCGATCCCGATTCGGACGATATCGGCAGCTTCGCGCTGATCTTCAACGAATGGATGCTTTCGGACGACGGCAAGCAATTCTTCACCAGTCCGGAGCCGTTCTACATGAACGTTCGTGTAACCGGCCAGTTCGACTTCATCGAAGGCTTCGAGGAAGTCGACCAGCGCACCACCTTCGAGGTGGTCGGCTCGGCCGACGCCCGCTGGTCCGAACGGCAGGAAGTGCCGGAACCGGCCATGCTGCTTCTGCTGGGAACCGGGCTGGTACTGCTCGGCTTCGTCGCCACGCGACGCCGCCGCGAGACCGGTCTGGAAGCCTAGCAGCCCTTGTGGTTGGGCCTTCTGCTCCCCCCTGGGTGGAAGTCCTCTCCCGGCCCCTCGTCTTCGGACGAGGGGTTTTTTTGTGTCTGGACCATGCACTACAACAAGAACGACCGGACAGAAGCTTTCTAGACCTTTGCCCGGAGGTGCGCCATCCGGCGACGCCCGATCGCCAGAAACAGTTGCTGCAGGGGATTGCGATTGCCGCCAGGGCGCCAGGTGCGGGCGAGGCGCTGGCGATAGGCATCGAAGTGGACTCCATGCGGCGCCCAGGCGACGCGACCCCGCCCCAGCAGGATCTTCAGGGCCTCGGTGCCCATAACTCCGGCACACAGTTCACAGGCCATCACGGTCGACGGGCCATGCCGGGCCGCCAGGTCAACGGCCGCGGGATCGGCCAGGTACCCCATCTGCATCATCGAAGGGGCCAGCCCCATCATGAAACGCAGGGCCAGCTCCTCGTCGGGCAACCCATCGCGCAGATCGAAGTAATCATCGAACGACAACCCGCCGGGGCGGAAATTCAGCAAGGCCGCCCCCATGCCAAGCGGGGCAACGGTGATCGCAGGGATGCCCCGGTCGGCAGATGCGGCGAAGACCTCGCGGCGCGCCTGAAACACGAAAAAGTCGAGCCCGTCGACGTACAGATCGACGTCCTGCAGGAAGGCATCCAGATTGTGGCGGTCAATGCCTTCCGGGAATGTGGTGATCTCGAGTTCCGGATTGATGTCCAGCGCCATCTCGCGCAGGACCTCGACCTTGGGCCTGCCCAGGCGAGACATACCCGCCCCCGCCTGACGGTTCAGGTTGTGCAACTCGAAGGAGTCGAAATCTGCGATATGAAACCGGCCGATCCCGAGACGAGCCAGCGTCAGCAGGTGGGCCCCGCCAACACCGCCGAGGCCGGCAATGGCCACCCGTGAGCCACGCAGGCGCTCCAGCTCGGGCCAGGTGACCCAGCCGTGAGTGCGTCGAAAGGCCGTGTGATAGTCGAACTCAGGCATCAGGCCGCCCCCGGGAACGCCATTCAGTGTACACGTTCACGGCTTCGTCGCGATTGCGAACGAACAAGGCGCAGTGGCTGGCCAAGCCGGTTTCCGTTGAATGGCTCCGGGGTTGATGTCCGCCCTGCTTCGGTCCTGCGTTGCACGCCGAGTCAATCCATAGCGGCCAAACAGAACCCGCTACCCGCTGCGCAGTGTGCGTAAGCTCCGGGCGCGCTCGTCTGGAAAGACAGGAACGGCCTACGCGGGCATGCGCCTTGATCGGCGTTGGTTAAGCAGCCGCATCCCAGAGAGAGTCGGAGGGATGGGGATCGGAGAGGTTCACATAGGAGTGCGCATAGAGCTGGCTCATCGACGGCGAACGGTGAATCCCGGCCAGGGCCGTGAGCAGACTGATATGAAACGGCGCGCGGCGACCATGGTAATTCTGGACCGTGCCGATTTGCTTGACCTTCAGCCCATGGCGACGAAGGATTCGCGCCAGCGATGGCTCCATCATGGCAAAGGCATGCGAACGGCCCTGGATCTCCATCATCGCGACCGCACTCATGAACAGGCTCAACGCCAGTAGCGGGAAGGTGCGCGCCTGTTCCAAGGGCACATTCAACAGGTGAAGGTCCCCCACCGGGGTGACCGATTCACCCAGACGTCGCCGGAACAGGCCATTGACCGCCAGCCGGGAAACCTCGCATATGTCGCCCCGCTCCATCCGGTCCGGACGATACTCGGTCTCGTAAAAACTGTTCTGGCAATGCCGTTCCATCGGCAGTTCTTGCAACTTCCGGCGGGCGTCGTCGACATGCACCACGCGGACACAGCCCGCGCTGGTACCGCTCACCACATGTTGCAGCAGGCAGTGTGTCGACTGGGCGTCATATTCGTCGATCTCGCGCTCGTCAGGGCAGTCTTCCTCGGATTCGTAACCGAACTCGCGGCAGTAGACCTCGTAGCGCAGCCGGTAAACGGCTTCCATCTGCTCCTCATCCGGCTGCACCAGAGAGAAGTAGCGACAAAAGGCCGTAATGAGCGGGTCATCCTGCACAGGGCACTTCCATAGCCCCAGGGGCGCGATACGGACGCCTGCGCCAGCAACGCTTGTAAACCGGTTTCGCACGGCTGGAGAACGGCGGATTCCCGGCAAACTCTGCATAGTGGGAGTGCTCCGATGCATCGCCCAGTCCCAGACGGCGGCGCCAGGCAGAAAGGGCTACCCCCGACTCGTCGGTGGGCGCCCGGAACGGCAAACGCACCCCCCGGTGATCACACTTCTCGCCACACAATTCAATCGGGATGTGGTGGCGCTGGAGCAGCCGTGCAAGTGCCGGCCGAATCATGAACAACAAAAAATCATAGCCATGATTCCTGGCATACGACTGGGCAGCCTGGCAAAGGTGATACAACAGGAGCGGCGAACCACGGTCCGGAGCGCCACGGGCAATCAGGCGGGAGACCTCGAGCACCCGCGGGGATTCGGCCTGCGGCCTGGCGAAGGCATCCGGAAACAGATGCCCGGTGGCGATCGTAGGGAGCGGCATCGTGTCCGGCCGGATCAGGCGCATGGCGCCGACCCAGCGACCACCTGCGTACAGTCCTCCCAGACGTACCAGAAAATGTGCGGCGTGCTCGTCATAGATATCGCGTTCGAAGCCCCCCGGATACTGTTCGGCCGCTTCGAAGCCTGTTTCCAGGCAATACACCGCATAGCGCATGCGGTAGTGAATGTGGCGCGCCCGCGCACCCGTCGCGAGATACACCTGATAGGACGGGGAGGCCTCGCCCGACGGGCAAAGTTCTGAAGTGGGGCATCCAGTCTCGACGCCGGCATGTGTGTACAAACGTTCGTCCTCCATTGCGCATTTGAGTAACAAGGTCGGCCGGGGAGACACGGGTTCAGGCCGTCGTGTTGATGCGGTGACCGGGACCACTGCGCCTGAGGAACCGAAGACCCAGGCCAACCCGGCGATCGGATACCACAACGGCATCGAAGGTCCCGGCGGTGGGAATCAGCAGCTGCAGGGCGGTATCGGGCGACAGGTACGGAAATGGTCTGACCAGTGCAATCCGCGCACCCCCCCTTGACAGGTCGATCAGACGACACTTGTGCCACTCCTTTCGTATACCGATCTCCGTCAAAAGATTGACCGCGTATCGTGGCCAGCAGCGTTGGTCAGGCCTGTTGGGTGACTTGCGCCCGTACCGCCAGGCAAACGCAGCGGACCAGTGCCTTGGCTCCAGCGAACAGGCATAGAGATCGGCCTGATCCGGATCCGTTATGGGGGGTTCTCCCAGCCGTTCGATGACTGCCGCCACCACTTGTCCGGCCCAAGACTCGTATTCCTCGTCATTCGCGCTGAACCGGTGAAGCTGCTGGTAGATGTCGTTCATCAAGTCGAGCCTCTCGCCCCAGCTGCGCTTGAGCATGGCGGGATGCCAAAAATCCGCGAGATTCTGCGCGAGGCTTTTCTGGCTTAGATCGTCGTCCATTTGAGAATCTCTCCCATCCAGCCACTCCCCCTCGCGGCCGGTTTCGATCCTAATCGAACAAACCCCAGCAAACTGCGTACCAGTTAACGTAACCCCCTGATCCGTTAAAAAACCACGAAAATTTATTAGAAAACTCAGCAATGAAATCTTCTGAGGTGTAAACATTCTCGACACGTGTAGACAAGCCGAAATAAACCATCTTCAATAGCCCTAGACGTCTCCCGGGTGGGGGCCAAGGAAAGCGGTTAAAACCGCTGTCCAGGCACCCTCTTTACCCGGCCGAGTGTTACTCCGTTTGAAAGACCCAGCGGGCGTCAAGATAAGCGTCAATGGGTTTAACAGGGGGCTACGAAAGATGGAAAAAGTTGTTCAGGATTTCGTACAGCGGGCGCGTGCCACCTGGCGCCGTCGCTGGTGGATTCTTCCGATCGCCTGGGTGGTGTGCCTAGGCGGATGGGCTTACATCCAGAGCCTCCCTGACACCTATCAGGCCGATGCCCAGGTGTTTGTAAACACCCAATCCGTTCTCAATCCCCTGCTGCGCGGAATGACCGTGCGCCCGGATACGGAAGAACGGCTGCGCATGGTGACGCGCACCCTGCTCAGTCGCGACAACCTGGAGACCATCGCCCAGCAAAGCGACCTGGACGTGTACATGGGGGGCTCCAACCTCGACGCGCAAGTCAATCTGCTGCGCAGCAGGCTGTCCCTTGATGGTGAGCGGCGCGAAAACATCTACACCGTGCGTTTTCGGCACAGCAACCCGGAAGTCGCCGAGCGTGTCGTACGCGAGACGGTAAATCTGTTCATGGAGCGCGGACTGGGCGATTCACGGCTCGATCTGAGCACTTCGCAGCGTTTTATCGAACGTCAGATCGAGACCTACGAGCGTCAGTTGCGAAGCAAGGAAGCCGAGATCGAGGACTTCAAGCGGCAGAACGCGCGCTTTATCAGCGGCGACGGCAACTTCTACTCGCGTCTGGAACGTACCCGCGATCAGGTGGCGCAGGCGGAACTGCAACTGCGCGAAGCGCACAGCCGTCTGGCCGCATTGCAACGCCGCGCCGAGGAGAACCGATCGGGCGGAGGCACGGTGAGAGCGCAATACCGCAACCCGGAACTGGACCGGCGGATCAACGACCTGCAGGAAAACATCGATTCCATGCGGCATCGGTATACCGACGACCACCCGGACATCGTCGCCGCACGGCGCATCCTGTCCGAGCTGGAAGAACGCCGTTCACGCGAAGCCGCCGAACATGCCCGCAACCCGTCGATGGTACCCATCGCCGGCGGCGGAAACGACGCCCTGCAAGCCGCGATTACCGATACCGAAAGTGAAATCGCGATGCTCGAGACCCGCATCGAGGAGTTCCAGGCGCGTGTCGCGCGACTGGAACAGGACGTCGATCGGGCACCAGCCGTGGAGTCCGAACTCACCGCCCTGACGCGCAATTATGACGTCCTTCGCGATTCCTATCGTCAGCTCCAGAGCCGGCGCGAGCAGGCGATCATGTCGGGTGCGGTGGAGTCGGAGACCGACTCGGTCGATTTCCGCGTGCTCGAGCCACCGCGCCGACCGGCCGCGCCCTCCGCACCCGACCGTCCGCTGCTGGCCACCGGCATTCTGCTGGTCGGGCTGGGCGCAGGCACCGGGTTCGCCTTCCTGCTTTCGCAATTACGGCGGACGATCAGTAATCGCCGGCAGCTCGCGGAAATCGCCGGGCGCCCGGTGCTGGGCACGGTATCCCCCGTGCGCACTCCGCAGACACGGCGCCGTCGCAGACTGGAACTGTCGGCCTTCACGATGGCCCTGGCGACACTCCTTCTGGTGTACGCGGTGGTAATGGCCCTTTACCTCACCGGGTCGGCCGGTGTTCTCGACGAACTTCTGAGCCTGCTGCGATGAGCAGCCACGACGCCGGCCCGGCACTGCATGCGGGGCATCGGGGAGTGGGATGCATTTGTTCCATGGAGGCGCCGGTCCTGCGGACCGGGACCGGCGCACGGCAAGGGGAGCCAGACAAACATGAGCATCATTGAAAAAGCCCTGGACAAGAACCGATCGGCGCCCTTGCGTCCCTCGCCCGCCGGAGCTCAACCCGAACACCCGGACCAGGACGCGGGCAGCCCCGCCACCCCGACACCCGCGCACGGCGAACACCCGGTATCGGCGCGTATCGATTTTGGACACCTGCGACGGCAGGGACTGATCGTGCCCGGCGACCAGCGTTCCAATCTGGCCGAAGAGATTCGGATGATGAAACGGCCACTGCTGAACAACGCGTTCGGGCGTCATTCGGCCATGCGGATTCCTCGCGGCCGGCTGATCATGATGACCAGTGCGCTACCCCGCGAGGGCAAGACCTTTCTGGCCACCAACCTGGCGATCAGCATGGCCATGGAGATCGATCGCACGGTGTTGCTGGTGGATGCCGACGTGGCCCACCCATCGATCCCCAGGGTCCTCGGATTCGAGGCCGATCGCGGGCTGATGGATGTCCTCACCGACCCGGATCTGACCATCCCCGATGTCCTTCTGCGGACCAGCATCGAGAACCTCAGCGTACTGCCCGCCGGTCGCCCGCACGGTCGGTCCACCGAGATCCTGGCCAGCGATGCCATGCGGACATTGCTCGATGAACTCCACGATCGCTATCAGGACCGCATCATCCTCTTCGACTCCCCGCCGCTGCTGGCCACCAGTGAACCGGGTGTGCTGGCTGCCGGGATGGGGCAGGTCGTGATGGTGGTCGACGCCGACCGCACGCCGGCCGCCTCGGTGGAAAACGCGATGCAGCAGCTTGCTGGCTGCGACGTGGTGCTGACCGCGCTCAACCGGGCGCCCTCCACTCCGGGCTTTGGCGATGGCGGCTACTACCACGACCGCCCGTATGGAGAGGTGAGTCATGAGCACTAACCAGGGATGGGTACATTCTGCGACTGCGAAAGGGACCTCGATACAGCGGCGAGGCCGTGCCGTTTGCCTTCTGGCCGCACTGGGCGGGAGTTCGATGGCACTGCCCACCACGGCCCTGGCGACCGGATGGGATTTTACGCCACGGGTAACCGTGGGGGCGGAGGTCACCGACAACGTCCGCCTGGCGCCGCGGGGACAGGAAGATGCCGACCTGATCGGGCATGCACGCCCGGGTTTTACCCTGCGCCGGGACGGCGTACGCAATGACACCCGAGTGGATTATCAGCTCAACCACCGCAGGCACCTGTCCGAGTCGAGCGAAGACCGCACGACGCACATGCTGCGCGCTCACAACCAGACCGAAGTCATACAGGACACGTTCTTCGTCGATGTGACCGCCTCGCGCCGGGAACAGGCCACCTCGCTGCTGGATCCGGTCGGCGTTGGCGGCAGCACCCCGCGCCGCAACATCGAAGAGACCTCTTATTACAGCGTGTCGCCCAACCTGCAAAACGAGTTCGGCACCTTTGCCCGCCAGGACATTCGCTACACCTACGACGAACGGCATTACCACCGAAGCAACCGCGCCAGCAGCACCGGCAACCGGGCCGAGTACACCCTGGACAGCGGTCCGCTGTTCGATCAGGTGTTCTGGCAGCTGGCGGGCTTCTACGACCGGCTGAAGTACGAGGACGGTCTGGAGGGCGAGTTCAGCGAGATCAGCGCGACTCTGGGTTACCACATCGGGCGCACCGTGCGCGTATTCGGAGTCGTGGGCGAGGAATTCAACGATTACGAAACCCTGCGCGACGAGAACGACGGCAGCTTCTGGGAAGTGGGTGTGGGCTGGACCCCGACGCCAGTGACTTCGGTCGAGGCCCGCTATGGCGAGCGCTTTTTCGGCAAGACACGCGCCCTCAGCGCGACGCATCGCAGTCGCCGCCACAGCTACGGGATCAGCTACACCGAAGGCATTACCTCGACCCGCGATCGTCGCGAATTCCAGTTCAACCAACTGGCGGCACTCGAGGGGATGACCATCGATGAACTCTTTGACCAGTACACACTGGAGGAGATCGCCTTTCTGTTGAACAACCCGATCATCACGCAGGAGGCGCTCGTCCAGGGCTTCTACCTGACGCGCAGCGTGCGCGCGAACTGGCGTTACGACACCGGTCGCAGTGTGGTCGGAGTTACCGGCTACCAGACCCGACGCGAGGCGGAATTTCAGGTCGGAGAAGGGCTGTTCGAGGACGACCACCGACGCACCGGCGTGATTGCGTTCTGGGAGCTGACGCTGGGACCGCGCACCACCACGGAGCTGAGCTCCGGGATCTCGCGCACGGAGTTTCTTGGCAGCGACCGCGAAGACGACTTTTTCTATTTCCGCGCCAGCCTGAACCGCCAGTTCGCCCCCGACCTGCGGGGCAGTCTGGCGTACCGCTACCAGCAGCGGGATTCGAACAGCCGGGTCAACGAATACCGGGAGAACTCGATTCTCGCGCTGATCACTAAGGAGTTCTGAGCATGTACGAGAACTTCTATGGGCTGCAGGGCAAACCATTCGCCCTGAGCCCGGACCCGAAATTCTTCTACGCCAGCAAGGGCCATCGCCGTGCCATGGCCTACCTCGAATACGGCGTGCAGCAGGAAGAGGGATTCATCGTCATCACCGGCGAGGTCGGGGCCGGCAAGACGACTCTGGTGCGCAGTCTGTTCGAGACACTCGGCACCAAGCGGGTACTCGCGGCACAACTGGTCAGCACCCAGCTCGATGCCGAGAACCTGCTGCGTTCGGTGTGTCTGGCCTTCGGCCTGGAAGGAACCGGCGACGACAAGGCCAGCCAGCTGCGCCACATGGAACGCTTCCTGCTGAACACGCGTTCACGGGGGCAGCGGGCGCTGCTGGTGGTGGACGAGGCGCAGAACCTGAGCATGGATGCAGTGGAAGAGCTGCGGATGCTGTCCAATTTTCAGGGCATTGACGGGCCGCTGCTGCAGAGCTTCCTGCTGGGCCAGCCGGAGTTTCGCGACATCCTTCGCAGCGAAAACATGCAGCAGCTGCGCCAGCGGGTGATCGCCACCTATCACCTGGGCCCGATGGACGAGGGCGATACCCGCGCCTACGTCGAACACCGCCTGTCGCGCGTGGGATGGGAGGGAACGCCCCACTTCGCCACCGATATCTGGCCTGTGATTCACGAGTTCACCGGCGGCATCCCGCGCAAGGTGAACACCCTGTGCGACCGCCTGTTGCTGATGGGCTATCTCGAGGAGCGCTACGACCTCGACGCCGACGAAGCACACCGGGTGATCGAAGAGATCGAGGAAGACTTCGGTAGGGAAGAAGCCGCCGCAACAGGACCGAACGGGGCCGCCACCGGGGCCGCCACCGGGGCCCTCAATGGTGCTGTCGATCCCGACCGAGCCGTTGCCAACGAACTGACCCTGATTCGCCTGGAAGACAGCTTCGAGGTCATGGAAAAACGCCTGGACCGGATCGAACACGCCCTGGCGATCAGCTTCCGGCAGTCCCAGCGCATCCTCGACACGCTGGACTCGCTGAACAAGTTCTCGGACCTCAATCACAAGGAGGTCGCCCGGCACTAGTGCCCGGGGAATCCGCCATGTCGTCCGCGCAGCCTCCCGTATCCAATGCCCTGACCGTCGATGTAGAAGACTACTTTCAGGTCTCGGCGCTGGCGCCGCATTTCCCGAGGCATTGCTGGGAGAACCAGGAGTGCCGTGTGGAATACAACCTCGAGCGGATCCTGGCGCTGTTCGATCATCACCAGGTGCGCGCGACCTTCTTTACCCTTGGCTGGATCGCCGAGCGCTACCCGCAGGCGGTTCGCCGGATCGTCGACGCCGGACACGAGCTGGCCAGCCACGGATACGGCCACCAGCGGGTGACCGAGCTGGGGCCCCAGACGTTTCGCGAAGACGTGGTCCGCGCCAAGGCCATCCTGGAGGACATCGCCGGAGTCGAGGTGCGTGGCTACCGCGCCCCCAGCTTCTCGATCGGCGAGGACAACCTCTGGGCACTCGACCTGCTGGCCGAGACGGGACACACCTACAGTTCGAGCATCTATCCGGTGCAGCACGACCACTACGGCACGCCGACCGCGCCGCGCCACCCCTACCGTCCGCGGGGGCCCCAAGGCGTGCTGGAACTCCCACCGGCCACCCTGCGCGTGGCCGGCCGCAATCTGCCGGCGGCCGGAGGTGGCTACTTTCGGCTGTTGCCGTATGCCGTCTCGCGGCAGGCATTGCGGAGGATCAACACCCGGGACGGGCTGTCCGGGGTGTTCTACTTCCACCCCTGGGAGATCGACCCGGGGCAGCCGCGTATCCCCGGGGTCAGTGTCAAGACCCGCTTTCGTCACTACCTCAACCTGGGACGAACGGAGCAACGGCTGCAACGGCTGCTGCAGGACTTCCGCTGGGATCGCATGGATCAAGTCTTTGCCCATCTGCTCGCCCGCCCGACGCCGGCGCCAGCACCAACCCCAACGACAGCGAAAAGCCATGCTCAAGTCCACTGACCAGCATCCCACGGTGGCGCCCGCATCCACGATTCGGGTCCAGGAACTCGGACCCGCCGATGTGGCGCGTTGGGACGCCTTCGTCGAGACCTGTCCGGTGGCGACGTTCTTCCACCGAGCGGGCTGGCAGACGGTGATCGAACGGGCCTTCGGACACTCGACGCACTTCCTGTTTGCCGAGGGCCCGAACGGGATCGAAGGGGTCCTGCCCCTGGCGCGCGTACGCAGTCTGTTTTTCGGCCATTCCCTGGTTTCGCTGCCCTTCTGCGTGTATGGCGGCATCGCCGCACGTACGGAAGAGGCATTCTTGGCCCTGGACAACCGGGCCCGGGAGCTCGCGCGGCAGTACAAGGTGGATTATCTCGAGTACCGCCATATGGCGCCCTACCACCCGGATCGGCCGACCAAGCACCTGTATGTGACCTTTCGCAAGGAGATGGCGAAAGAGGTCGAAGAGAACCTGGAGGCGATACCGCGCAAACAGCGGCGCATGGTGCGCAAGGGCATCAAGGCCGGCCTGGTCAGCGAGATCGACCAGGACATCGATCGCTTCTTCCCGATCTATGCGGCCAACGTGCACCGCATGGGGACGCCCGTGTTCAGCCGGCGCTACTTCCGCATCCTGCGCACCGTGTTCGGCGACGACTGCCAGATTCTCACGATCACCGACGCGGGGACCCCTGTGGCCAGCGTGCTCAACTTCTACTTCCGCGACCAGGTCCTGCCCTACTACGGCGGCGGCACACCGCGCGCCCGCGAGGTGGCCGGGTATGACTTCATGTACTGGGAGGTGATGCGGCGAGCCTGCGAGTCGGGGCGGCGCATCTTCGATTTTGGCCGCAGCAAGCGCGATACCGGGTCGTTCAGCTTCAAGAAGAACTGGGGCTTCGAACCGCAGCCCCTGTACTACGAGTACGACCTGGTGCGTGCCCGGGCCATGCCCGACGTGAACCCGCTCAACCCGAAGTACCGCTACTTCATCCAGGCGTGGCAGCGACTGCCGTTGGGCGTGGCCAACCGCGTGGGGCCCTGGCTGTCCCGCAATCTCGGGTAGTGCTCGTGATCGTTAGTCAACACCCCAGCACACCCGGGGAAGGGTCGCACTGGGGCTTCCGTTTCGACCGCAGCAGCGGGTGAGTTTGTAATGGATGCCGTACTTTATCTGACCCATCGAATCCCGTGGCCGCCCAACAAAGGCGACAAGATTCGCTCGCACCATATCCTGCGCGATCTGACGCGGCGCTATCGGGTCTACCTGGGCACCTTTATCGATGATCCGGCCGACGCTGCTTACGTCGAAGAGCTGGAGCGCTGCTGCGAGGGCGTCTGCGTTCGGCCGCTCTCGCCGGGGCGCGCAAAATGGCGTGCGCTGCGGGGCCTGCTGACACAGCAACCACTGACCCTGCCCTGGTATCGCGATGCGGAGCTGCAGCGCTGGGTCGACCAGGTGCTGGGGCAGCACGAGATCACCCGTGCGCTGGTGTTCTCCTCGGCGATGGCGCAATACCTGCCGCACCGGGCCGACCTGACGCGCGTGGTGGACTTCGTGGATGTCGACTCCGACAAGTGGACCCAGTACGCCGCCAGCAAGCCCTGGCCAATGAGCGCGATCTACCGCCGCGAGGGCCGCCAGCTGTTGCGCTATGAACGGCAGGTCGCGGCGCGCAGCGAGGCCAGCCTGTTTGTGTCTCCCGACGAGGCCGCGGCGTTCCGGGCCCTGGCACCGGAAAGCGCCGATCGAGTACATGCACTGAACAACGGCGTGGACGCGGCGTACTTCGACCCACAGCAGCTACCGAACAAGAGCCCCTATCCGGATCATTTCCAGCCGATCGTGTTCAGCGGGGCCATGGACTACTGGCCGAACGTGGAGGCGGTGGTCTGGTTCGCGGAATCCGTCCTGCCACGCATTCGCCAGGTACACCCGGATGTGCGTTTTTATATTGTCGGCAGCCGGCCCGCGCCGGAGGTCCGCGAACTGGAACGCCAGCCGGGCGTCGAGGTCGTGGGGCCGGTGGAGGACATGCGCCCCTGGGTCGGCGGTGCCGCGGTCTCGGTGGCGCCCCTGCGGATTGCGCGCGGCGTCCAGAACAAGGTGCTGGAAGCCATGGCCCTGGCACGCCCGGTCGTCGCCTCCCCGCAGGCGCTCGAGGGAATCACCGCCGTACGCAATGACGAGGTGATCGAGGCCGAGACCGATCCCGACGTTTTCGCCCGTGCGGTCCTGCAGTGTCTGGAACAGCCCGATCCCCAGATGGCCGCTCGTGCCCGCCGACGCATCACTACGGACTACGACTGGGGGCACAATCTCGCTCGCCTGCGCGACTATCTCGAGAGCGGGCTGGCACCCGAGAGCGAGGCCATCGCCTCCCGGGGGGATGCATGAGCGCACCGCCTGCCGTAATGACCCGGCCACAAGCACAGCGCTGGTGGGCGCCCGCGCTGGCCCTGACTGCCCTGATCACCATCGTGCTGATCGTGTTCGCACCCACTTATCTCTCGATGGTGGATACCTGGGCGCGTTCGGACACCTTCGCGCACGGGTTCCTGATCGTGCCGATCGTGCTGTTTCTGATGTATCTCAAGCGTGATGACCTGGCGGCTGCATCCCCCCACCCCTTTCCCCTGGCGTTGATCCCCATCGTGCTGCTTGGGCTGGCCTGGGTGATGGGCGAGCTGGTGGATGTCACCTCGGTACGCCAGTTCTCCGCGACCCTGGTGATCCCTTTCCTGGTGTGGCTCGTGATGGGCACCGCGGTAGTGCGTGTACTGCAGTTTCCCCTGGCCTACCTGCTGTTCGCCGTCCCCTTTGGCGAATTTCTGGTGCCCCCGCTGATGGACTTCACCGCGAATTTCACCGTTGCAGCCGTGCAGTTGTCCGGGATACCGATCTACCGAGACGGCCTGCATTTCGAGCTGCCGACCGGACGCTGGTCGGTGGTCGAGGCCTGCAGCGGCGTGCGCTATCTGATCGCCTCGGTCGCGCTGGGGACGCTGTATGCCTACCTGATGTACCGCAGCCTCTGGCGGCGGCTCGCCTTCGTCGGTGTCGCGATCATCGTGCCGATCGTCGCCAATGGCCTGCGCGCATACATGATCGTAATGGTGGGCCACCTGAGCGGCATGGAGTATGCCGCGGGCGCCGATCACCTGATCTACGGGTGGGTCTTCTTTGGCATCGTGATCTTCCTGATGTTCTGGATCGGCGCGATCTGGCGCGAGGATGGGGCAGCCACAAAACCCGCTCGCCGGGCCCCTGCGAACACCCCGCAGGCCGGAGCCATGAGCTTTGCCCATGTGGCGGTCATCGCCGCACTGGTGGTCACGCTGGGCCCTGTATACACCTACTGGATGGACACTCGGGACCTCGGCCCGGTGCAGGGGCTGGGCAGCGGACCGGTGGTGCCATCGGGATGGGCCGCGGTGCCCACTCAGGACCGGCCCGGCTGGCAGCCCGGCTATCAGTTCATGCGCGCCGAGCGCGGCGGCTGGGTCGTGAACGATTCTCGGGCGGTGGTCGGCATGCACCTGGGCTTCTACCGCGAACAGGCACGCCACGGAAACATGCTTGGCTGGCACAACACGCTGGCAGGCCGCGAGCGGGCGGAATGGAGCCAGGCCCGCCGCGGCCATGCGGAGGTGGCGGGATATCCCGACCCGCAACGAGTCCTGCTGCGCGGCCGCCACCAGCAAATGGTGGCCTGGCAGTGGTACTGGGTGAACGGGCACCTCACCACCCGTCCCTTCGAAGTCAAGGCGCGCGAGGCCATCAGCCGCGTGCTGGGCGGGCGTGACGATGCCGCACTCATTGTGATCTATGCCGAGTACCGCGACGACCCGCAGCCGGCCGAGGACGCGATGCGGGCCTATGTGGAAGCCGCAATGCCGCAGATGCTGGAACAGCTGCAGGACGTCAACCAGCGATGAACGCCCGCGCCTCCCAGGACAGCCCCTCTGACCTGCGCCCATGCGTGGCCCATGTCATCCATCGCCTGGATGTCGGCGGCATGGAGAACGGTCTGGTCAACCTGCTTAACCACATGCCGGCCGAGCGCTACCGACACGCGATCATCTGCATGACCGACTACACGCGGTTCAGCGAACGTCTGCAACGCGAGGACGTCACCCTGCACGCCCTGCACAAGCGCGAAGGCAAGGACCTTGGCGTGCACCGGCGCCTTTGGCGGCTGTTGCGCGAGCTGCGCCCGGCGATCGTCCATACCCGCAATCTCGCCACGCTGGAGGCACAGGTCATCGCTACGCTCGCCGGAGTGCGTGCCCGGGTGCATGGCGAGCATGGATGGGATATCGCGGACCTGGACGGCTCCCGCGACAAGCATCGCCACATGCGAAGGCTGGTGCGGCCCCTGGTCGGCCGGTATATCGCCTTGTCGCGACACCAGATGGACTACCTGCAACAGAGGATTGGTGTCAGCCCCGAGCGGTTGACGCACATCTACAACGGGGTGGATACCCGGCGCTTCCACCCACGCGAGGGTGTGCGCACCGGACCTTGGCCCTCGAACTTTGCCGGACCCGAGGACATCGTGATCGGGAGTGTAATGCGGATGCAGGCGGTGAAGGCCCCGCTGGATCTCGTGGAGGCGTTCATTGCCCTGCGCGAAAACGCTCCTGTGCCTTTCGACCGCCTTCGCCTGGTGATCGTGGGTGAGGGTCCCTTGAGGGAAAGCGCCCTCCAGCGCCTGGAAGCCGCCGGTGTCGCGCAACAGGCATGGCTACCGGGTGCCCGCGAGGATATTCCGCAGTGCCTGCGAGCCATGGACCTCTTTATCCTCCCGTCACTGGCCGAAGGCATCTGCAACACCATTCTCGAGGCCATGGCCTCCGGGCTGCCGGTGATTGCGACCAAGGTGGGCGGTAATCCCGACCTGGTGGCCCCGGGGGAAACGGGGACCCTGGTGCCCGCTGGGATGCCTGCCGCCCTCGCCGACGCCATTGCTGACGGCCTCGCCAGTCCCGATGCCCGCGAGCGCATGGGTCAGGCGGCCCGCGCCCGTGCCAAGGCGCAGTTCAGCATGGATGCCATGGTGGAGGGCTATCTCGGGGTTTACGACAACCTGCTGGACAAGGCCAACGCCCGGACCCCCTCGGTTCGGGCAGGGAGCCGCCGGCGACAACACGGAACGATGGGGCGCTGACATGTGTGGTATCGCAGGCATTTTCGATCTGCATGGACGGCGCCCGATTGATCGCGCCTGCCTGGAGGGCATGAACGCCACCCAGTTCCACCGGGGCCCGGACGAGGGCGGTATCCACCTGGAGCCGGGGGTCGGGCTGGCGCATCGACGCCTGTCCATCATTGACCTCAAAGGTGGCCAGCAGCCGCTGTTCAACGAGGATGGGAGCGTCGTCGTCACCTACAACGGCGAGATCTACAACTTCCCGGAGCTGACCCACGAACTCCAGCGGGCAGGCCATCGCTTTCGTACCCACTGCGATACGGAAGTCATCGTGCACGCTTGGGAGGAATGGGGCGAAGACTGCGTGCAGCGCTTTCGCGGGATGTTCGCCTTCGCCCTCTGGGACCGCCACACCCAAACCCTGTTTCTGGCACGCGATCGCCTGGGCATCAAACCGCTTTACTACAGCGAGCTGCCAGATGACCAGCTGATCTTTGGCTCCGAGCTGAAGGTCCTGCTGGCCCACCCCGGGCAGACGCGTGAGCTCGACCCCTGCGCGGTAGAGGAGTACTTCGCCTTTGGCTATGTGCCCGAGCCGCGCAGCATTCTGGCCGGCGTCCACAAACTGCCACCGGGGCATACGCTGACCGTACGCCGCAACCAGCGCTCCGCCGCCAGCCCGCGTGCGTACTGGGATGTCCCCTTTGCGACAGCCGCCCCCATCGGTATGTCGGAGGCGGCAGAGGAGCTGACCGAACGCCTGCGCGAGGCCGTACGCATCCGCATGGTTGCCGAGGTGCCACTGGGCGCCTTCCTGTCGGGGGGCGTGGATTCCAGCGCCGTGGTGGCGATGATGGCCGGGCTCTCCACCGAGCCCGTGCGCACCTGTTCCATCGGCTTTTCCGACCCCGTATATGACGAGTCGCGCTATGCCCGGGAGGTCGCCGAGCGCTACGCGACGGACCATCACAACCGCGAGGTCGACCCCGATGACTTTGCGCTGCTGGAACGCCTGGGCGATCTCTATGACGAGCCGTTTGCCGACAGCTCGGCCCTGCCGACCTACCGCGTCTGCGAGCAGGCGCGCCGACAGGTCGTGGTCGCGCTGTCCGGCGACGGGGGCGACGAAAACCTGGCGGGCTATCGCCGGTATCGGCATCACCTGGCCGAGGAACGCCTGCGCAACCCGCTGCCCCTGGGCCTGCGACGCGTGCTGTTCGGCGGCCTGGCCCAGGTCTACCCCAAGGCGGACTGGGCCCCGCGTCCGCTGCGCGCCCGAGCCACCTTCCAGGCACTGGCGCGGGATGCGGTCGAGGGCTACTTCCAGGGTGTGTCGGTGCTGCGCGACGAGCAGCGCAGCACACTATTCTCGCCGGCGTTCCGGCGCGAGTTGCAGGGCTACGGGGCGGTCGAGGTGCTGCGTGCCCATGCCGGGCGGGCCCCGACCGATGACCCGCTCTCGCTGGTGCAGTACCTGGACCTCAAGACCTACCTCCCGGGCGACATCCTGACCAAGGTCGACCGCGCCAGCATGGCGCACTCACTGGAGGTTCGCGTACCACTGCTGGATCACCCGCTGGTGGAGTGGGCCTCCACGCTCGCACCGGAACTGAAGCTGCGCGATGGCGAAGGCAAGGCGGTCCTGAAAAAGGCGATGGAACCCTACCTGCCCCACTCGATTCTCTATCGGCGCAAGCGGGGCTTCGCCGTACCCCTGGCCAACTGGTTCCGGGGGCCACTGCGCGAGGCAATGCACGAGCGGGTGCTGGGCGAGCAGATGCGTGATTCCGGGCTGTTCGACGAGCACACCCTCAGGCGTCTGGTCGACGAGCACGGCCGGGGCGCACGCGATCACAGCGCGGCGCTGTGGTCACTGATGATGTTCCAGACCTTTCTGGAAAAGGTGCAACCGACCAGCCCGCGCAGCGGCTGTGTCCTGCCTGGAGCCTAGCCATGTATGGACGTCGTCCCGTTGCCGATGCCTCGCGTGCCACCCGCGCCATCCTCAGCAACCTCCTGGCCCGAGGGGCCCCGGGGCTCTATGTGCGACTGACCCACGAGACCGGCCGTGGTCGGGGCGCGGAGACGGCGGAATCCGTGGCGCAGTACTTCACCACCTGTTTCTTCGACTACTTCGATCAGCTGGCGGTCCCGCCCGAGGCGATCGAGGGCAGCCTTCGCGACAAGTACCTGCTGGAGTACGGGCCCGGCGATGTACCCGGCGTGGCGCTGCTGATGCTGGCCCATGGCGCGGCCCGGGTGACCTGTGTCGACCGCTTTGCCCTGTCGCAGCGCAGCCCCTTTCAGCTGGAGGTCCTGCAGTGCCTGCTGGACAACCTGGATCCCGAGGCCCATGAACGGGCGGCCGCGTGCTTTGAGCGCCCAGGCGATCCGGCCTCGGGTTTTCGCAGCGAGCGACTGGAATATCGCGTGACCCGGGATGGACTTTCGGGCCTGAACTCCGAGGTCGACCTGATCTATTCGCGCGCGGTGCTGGAACACGTCAACGACCTGGACGCGACCTTCCGCGACATGGCGACGGCCCTGAAACCGGGGGGGCTGGCGGTCCACCAGGTGGACCTCAAGAGCCACGGCCTGCACCGCGAGAACCCACTCGACTTTCTCACCTGGCCGGTCGGTCTGTGGCACTGGATGTATGCCGGCAAGGGTGTACCGAACCGCTGGCGTCTGGACCGCTACCAGCATGCAATCAAGAACGCAGGGCTGGTGATACGGCATTTCGAATCCACGGCCGAGGCACTGGACGAGGATGTGGCGGCAGTGACGCCTTATCTGGCCGAGCCGTTTCGCCGGCTCGACGCGGACACACTACGCTGCCTGGGATTCTGGCTCGTAGTGACCCGACCAGTGCCGGGCGGCGAAGCGAGGGCTGCGGCATGAAAATCCTCCACGTCCTCGATCACTCCATACCACTGCACAGCGGGTACACCTTTCGCACCGCGGCCATCCTGCGCGAGCAACGCCGCAGGGGCTGGCGGACCTTTCACCTGACCAGCCCCAAGCACACGGTGGCCCAGGCGGACGAGGAGACGATCGACGGCCTGCACTTTTACCGAACGGCCCACAACGCGAGTGCGATCCCGGGTATCGAACAATGGGGGTTGATGCAGGCACTGACCCAGCGGCTGACCCGCGTCGCCTGCCAGGTCGCGCCCGACATCATCCATGCCCACTCGCCCGCACTGAATGCCCTGCCGGCCCTGCGTGCCGGTCGCCGGCTGGGGATCCCGGTGGTCTACGAGGTGCGGGCATTCTGGGAGGACGCCGCGGTAGACCATGGCACCGCCCGCGAACATGGCCTGCGCTACCGCCTGACGCGGGAGCTGGAGACCTATGCCCTGAAGCGCGTGGGACATGTCACCACCATCTGCGAGGGGCTGCGCCGCGACATCATCGCGCGCGGCATCCCGGCCGAGCGGGTCACTGTGATCCCCAATGCGGTGGACGCGGATGACTTCCACCTGGGCGGTGAGCCCGATCCCGCCCTGAAGGCCGAACTGGGTCTGGGCGACGCCCGTGTGCTCGGCTTTCTCGGGTCCTTTTATGCCTACGAGGGGCTCGATATCCTGCTCGAGGCCTACCCGCGCATCCGGGCCCGAGCGCCCGATGTCCGCATCCTGCTGGTCGGGGGCGGGCCGCAAGCCGAGCGCCTGAAGGCCCGGGCCGAACACCTCGGCATCCAGGATCGTGTCATCTTCACCGGGCGCGTCCCGCATCACCAGGTGCAGCGCTACTACGACCTGGTCGACCTGCTCGTGTATCCGCGCCATTCGATGCGCCTGACCGATCTGGTCACGCCGCTGAAACCACTGGAGGCAATGGCCCAGGGACGCCTGCTGGTGGCATCGGACGTGGGCGGACACCGGGAACTGATCCGGGATGGCGAGACCGGCTGGCTGTTCCCCGCCGACAACCCGGAGGCCCTGGCCGCCCGAGTGCTGGAAACGCTGGAGCACTCGGAACACTGGCCACGGGTGCGGGAGAACGGGCGGCGCTTCGTGGAGCAGGAGCGCACCTGGGCGGCGAGTGTCGCGCGCTACCAGTCGGTCTACGACGGGCTGCGGGCCCGGCCGGAGGTGCTGCGTGCCGGATGACGGGCGCCCACGTCTGGTGGTCTACACCCGCGTGTACCCGAGCGCGGCGCAGCCCAATCTGGGGCTGTTCGTGCGCGAGCGCATGCGCCGTGTCGCCGAACATCTCGATCTGGTCGTCGTCGCCCCGGCGCCCTGGTTCCCGTTCCAGAACTGGCTGGGACGCCTGCGTCCGCACGCCCGACCGCCGCTGCCGGCCTTCGAGATGCAGGGGTCGATTCGCGTCTACCACCCCCGTTTCCTGTGTATCCCGGGCCTGTTCAAGTGGACCGACGGTTTCTTTCAGGCGCTCGGCAGTCTGCGCCTGATGCGCCGGCTGCAGCGCGAGTTCGGCTTCGACGTGATCGATGCCCATTTCATCTATCCCGACGGGGTCGCCGCGCGCTGGCTGTCACGCTGGTTGCACCGCCCCTATACCATCACCCTGCGCGGCAGCCTGAACCGTTTCCGCAACCGGCCGCTGCACCGGGTGCAGATTCGCCGGGCGCTGGAGGATGCAGCGCGAGTGTTCTCGGTGGCCGGCGCGCTGCGCGACGAGGCACTGGACTGGGGCATCGAGCCCGACCACGTGCAGGTCGTGGGAAACGGGGCCGATCTCGACCGCTTCAAGCCGGAGGAGCGGGCCCAGGCCCGGAAGCGCCTGGGCCTGCCCGCTGAGGGGCAATTCCTGATCTCCGTCGGCGGGCTGTCCGAGCGCAAGGGCTTTCACCGGGTGATCGCGACCCTGCCGGAGTTGCTGCAACAGCACCCGGACCTGCATCTGGTGATTGCCGGAGGCGGCACCCCCGAGGGAAACAACGAGCCCGAGCTGCGCCAGCAGGTCCAGTCACTGGGGCTGCAGGACCGGGTGTGGTTCCTCGGGCCCGTCGCGCCCGACGAGCTGCGGTTCGTGTACTCCGCAGGGGACTTGTTCGTGCTTGCCACGCGTTTTGAAGGCTGGGCGAATGTCTTCCTGGAGGCCTCGGCCTGCGGGCTGCCCATCGTCACCACGGATGTGGGAGGCAACGCCGAGGTGGTCGCCTCGGAGCAGGTGGGGCTGATCGTCCCGTACGGGGATCATGACGCACTGCGCTCAGCGATCCACGAGGCCCTGGGTCGCGAATGGGACCGCTCGGTGATCCTGTCCCATGCACGGGCGAATGACTGGCGGGTGCGGATTCCGGAACTGGTCGCGGCCTTCGAAACGATCGCCGGACCCGTCGGACATCGCCTGCCACGGCGCGCCTGAAGATGGGGCTGTACACATCGCTGGTCGCACATGGCGCCTTTCCCGTGCACGAACGGCTGAAGGGGCACCCGACGGTGCCCCTGCGCAAGGCGCTGGAGGCGACCCAGTGGTGGACGCCCGAGGCGCTGGAGAACCTGCAGCTGACCCGCCTGCAGATCCTGCTCGAACGCGTGGCACAACAGATTCCGTTCTATCGCCAGTGGTTCGCCGACCAGGACTGGTCACCCCGCGCGCTGACGTGCCTTGCGGATCTTGAGCGCCTGCCGGTCATCGACAAGGCCGTGCTGCGCCAGGCAGGCCATGAGTGGCGAGCGGACGGGGCACAAGGCCTGGTCGCGCAACGTACCAGCGGTTCGACCGGCGAACCGCTGGCCTTCTGGCTGGGGCGCGAGCGCATTGCGATGGACATCGCCGCCAAGTGGCGCGCGACCCGGTGGTGGGATGTCGACATTGGCGATCGCGAGTTGGTCCTGTGGGGCGCGCCGAACGAGACCGACGCGCAGAATCGCCTGCGGTCCTGGCGCGACCGCGTGCTGCGCTCGCGCCTGGTCCCGGCCCGCGACCTCGACCGGGCACGGGTCGATGCCATCATTGACCAGATTCGCGAGTTCCGCCCGCGCATGATCTTCGGCTATCCCTCCGTGCTGGCACGGGTCTGCGCGCACGCGCGGGAACAGGGCCGGCGCCTGGATGACCTGGGCATTCGGGTGGCCTTTACCACGTCGGAGGTCCTGCGCCCGGAGTGGCGAGCGATCATTACCGACGTACTGGGTTGTGGGGTCGCGAACGAGTATGGTGGCCGGGATGCCGGCCTGATCGCACGCGAATGCCCGCATGGCGGGCTGCACCTGACCGCCGAGGCACTGATCGTCGAGATCCTGGACGATGCCGGGCGACCACTTCCGGCCGGCGAGACCGGGCAGATCGTGGTCACCAATCTGATGGGTCCGGAGTATCCCTTCATCCGCTACCGCACCGATGATCGTGGCGCGCTGGACCCGGCGCCCTGCCCCTGCGGCCGCGGCCTGCCCCTGTTGCGGGAGATCGAGGGGCGGGCCAACGACGGCCTGATCGCGCTCGATGGCCGCTGGGTACACGGCAGTCATTTCAATTACTGCCTGCGCGAGATCGCGGGCCTGCGCTCCTACAAGATCATCCAGCACGCGCCGGACCGGATCGAGCTGTTGCTGGTCCTCGACAAGCCACTGCCCGAGGCCGTGGAGCAGCGCCTGCGGCGCGCCTTCACGCAGACCCTGGGGGACCCCCTGACGGTGGAGGTCCGCCAAGTCGAGGCGATCGCCCCGGAAGCCGGTGGCAAGCACCGGCACGTGGTCTGTCGGGTTCAGTAACCGCCCGCCTGGGCGCGCGCTTCGGCTGGCATCTCGCTCGACGGGGCGTGCAGCCAGAGATCCAGCATCATCAGCACCCACACCATGTCGCCGTAGTAGGCCGCGTGTCCGTCGCGGTGCAGCGAAATGAGTTCGTCGATGAACTGCGGCCGCAGAAAGCCCTGCCCCTTGAGCCGCAGCAGGCTGTCATAGGCCAGTTCGCGTAGCGGCGCGTGGTCGTGCATCCACACCCCGAAGGGCAGACCAAAGCCATGCTTCTTCTTGTCGATGATGGCGTCGGGCAGGAACCCCTGCATCGCCTCCTTGTAGAAGTGGCGCAGCCGCTGCCCGCGCAGTTTCTGGTCGGACGGGATGCCCAGAGAGAACTCCACCACGTCGTCATCCAGCATCGGAAAGACGACATCCACGCCGGCCAGCTCGCACATGCGCGTCACCTTGCGCAGGTCGTTGTCGGCCAGGGTCTGCTGCCAGTCCAGGTACATCATGCGATTGAGCGGCGAGGCGTGCGCCGGCTGATCGTGGATCTCGCGCATCAAATCCCATGGCGCCCGCGTGTCCACCGCCGCGAGAAACTCCGGCTCGAACATGCTCGTGGGCGACAGGTGATACAGGTAGTTGTAGGTCTGCAGCCGATCGGGCAGCGGGATACGCGCCTGCTCCACGTAGCGACGCGCCTTGCCCAGCCACCCCGCCTGTTGCGGGATGCGCGTCATCAGGGGCTCCAGCATGCCCTGGCGCAATGGGCGCGGCAGACGCTGCCAGTGCTCGAACAGGCCCTGCTTGGCATAACGCGCGTTGCCGGCAAACAGCTCGTCACCACCATCGCCAGCCAGCATCCGGGTCACGCCCGCCTGTGCCGCCATGCGTGCACAGAAATAGGCGGGAAGTGCCGAGGAGTTGCCAAAGGGCTCGTCGTAACTGCCGGCAATCAGGGGCACGGCGGCGACGACATCGTCCGGCGTCACGTAATATTCGTTCGCCTGGGTCGCAAAGTGCCGGGCCGCGATGCGTGCATACTCCATCTCGTCGTAACCCGGGGCATCGAAACCGATGCTGAATGTCGGCGGCGGCTCGGGGGTGGTCTCGGCCAGGAGCCCGGCCACGGTCGAGCTGTCCAGCCCTCCGCTGAGAAAAGCCCCAGGCTTCGGCGTCTCCCGCTGCTGCTTGACGGCATTGCGCAGCTGATCCCGCAGGGCCGTCCCCATCTCGGCGGCATTGCCCATGCGCGCCTCGCGGAAATGCGGGAGCCAGTACGGCTTCACGCGGATTGTGTCCGCCTGGCGTTCCAGGTAGTGCGCGGCGCGCAGCTTCTCGACGCCCGCGAACACACTGACCGGTGCGGGCAGCATATGGAAGAAGAGGTAGTGATAAAGCCCCGAAGGGGTCGGCTCGCGACTCAGACCGGGATAGCGAACCACACTGCCGGCCGTTGTCCCGAAGACGACCCCGCCCGGCACCGCCGCCCAGTGCAGCGAGGCCTGTCCCATGCGGTCTACGCCCGCAAGCAGGCGCGGCCGCTCCGGGTCCAGGATCGCCACGACAAAATCGCCCGCGAGCTGACTGAACAGGGCCTCGCCAAAACGCCGATAGGCATCCAGCAAGGCATGCGCGGGCGACTGTTCCAGCGCCAGGCGCTGCAGGCCTTGTTCCCGCCACCGGGGATGGCCGGTGATGCCCGCGATCAGCCCATCCGGGGCCTGGGCCACCCAGCCGCCCTGGACCAGACACCCGCCCCGGGGGCCATCGCAGCGCGCGCTGGACTCACCCGGGACCGAAGGGAGCCCGGCCTCCTGCAGGCCGAGAATATCGCCCGTCGCCTCCCTGGGCGCACCAAACCATCCACATAGTCCCGCCATTGGCCTTCCTGTCGCCTGAAGTGGCGTTAAGGAAACAGCAGCAAGTGCCCGCCTGTGATGGCTCCCGTGGGCATGCCGATATACAAGTTTCCGCGTTTACCCTCCAGCAAAGAAATGCCGCCAAAAGGTAAAACTCAATGATGGAGGGGCTGCCGACCACTTTAAAGTATTGATTATTTGGTACCCAGAAGGCCTCCAGTTGTCGGCCATATGCTTTCAGAATAGGGATTCCGGATTTTGTACGGATTGCGCCCCCAGGGAACAGGAGATCTGCATCATGTCGACGCTCGAGCACATCAAGGCCTTGCTTGACAGCGCCCTCGGCCTGAACGGCCGCGCCCAGAACTTTGACCGCTCCACACCTCTGCTGGGCGGGGTCCCCGAGCTGGACTCCATGGCGGTGGTTTCCTTGATCAACGAGATGGAGGAACAGTTCGACATCGTGATCGATGATGACGACGTCAGTGCGGAGACCTTCGAGACCGTCGGCGCCCTGGTCGATTTCGTTGAACACAAGAATGGTGGCTAGGTGGAAGCCGGTTTCCTGCAGGGCTGCGCCAGCCCGATCTTTTATGTACTGCACCCGGCATCCCGGACCCCGGTCCGTGGACGGGTTCTGTTTGTCCCCCCGTTCGCCGAGGAACTGAACAAGGCACGACGCATGGTGGCACTGCAGGCACGGCGCATGGCCCACGAGGGGTTCGCGGTCTTGCTGCCCGACCTGTACGGCTGCGGGGACAGCGGCGGCGACTTCAGCGATGCGCGCTGGGAGATCTGGCTCGATGACCTCACTTGCTGCCTGGATCACCTGGAGTCCGCATCGGGCGACGAGAGTCCTGTGATCCTTTGGGGACTGCGCGCGGGCGCTTTGCTGATCAGCGACCTTCTGGCCACACACGCCCCGCCCGTGGCGGCCACCGTGCTGTGGCAACCGATCACCAACGGCGAGCAGCACCTGACCCAGTTCCTTCGCCTGCGCATGGCGGCCGCAATGATGGGTGGTGACAAGGAAAGCACGGGACAGCTGCGCGCCCGCCTGGAATCCGGAGAAGCCGTCGAAGTCGCCGGCTATACCCTCGCGCCGGAGCTGGCGGCCGCCCTGGCGAAGGCCCGCCTGGCACCACCGCAGAATGGACCGCTGCACTGGTGCGAGATCAACGACATCGAAGGCGCCGCCCTGTCGCCGGCGAGTACTCGAGTGCTGGAGGCGTGGCGCCAGCAGGGCGTCGAGGTCCACGCATCGGTCATAGCCGGCGAGCCCTTCTGGAACGCGCCGGACATCCTCGAGGCCCCGGAACTGCTGGACCACACCATGGGCTGCCTGCGGCGTTCGGCCAGTCTGGGACGTGCGGCATGAGCGAACGGGCCGTCACCTTCCGGCTGGGCGAGGATGAGCTGCTCGGCATCCTCCACCCCGGTGCCGCCGGGGCCACGCGAGGTGTGCTGATCGCCGTGGGCGGCCCGCAGTATCGCGTCGGCAGTCATCGCCAGTTTCTGCTCCTGGCCCGCTACCTGGCGGCCCAGGGGATCCCGGTATTCCGTTTCGACTTCCGCGGCATGGGCGACTCTTCCGGCCCCCAGCGCGACTACGAAGCGGTGCACGATGACCTGCGCGCGGCGATGGATACCTTCTCGTCCGAGGTGCCGGAGATGAGCGAGGTGACGATCTGGGGCCTGTGCGGTGCGGCCTCTGCGGCCTTGTTCTATGCCTGGCGGGACCCTCGCGTAGCGGGCCTTGTGCTGGCCAACCCCTGGGTCCGCACCGACGAGGGGCTGGCCCGCGCCTACCTGAAGACCTACTACCTCCAGCGACTGTTCTCGCGCGACTTCTGGTCGGGCGCCCTGAAGGGGCGTTTCAACCCCTGGGTATCCTTGCGCTCTCTGGGACGAATGGTCGGTACGGTCGTGGGCCCTCGTGCGGGGGGCTCCCGAGACTCGGGCGACCATGACACCAACGGTATCCAGCCTGCCCCCCTGCCGGACCGTATGGCCGAGGGGTGGCGCCGCTTCCAGGGGCCGATCCTGGTGATTCTGAGTGGAGAAGACCTGACAGCCGCCGAATTTCGAGATGTCGCCACCAGCGCACCGGCATGGAGCGGCCTGCTGCGACAACCACGGGTTACCCTGCGCGAACTGCCCGACGCCAACCACACCTTTGCCCGCCGCGAATGGCGCGACCAGGTGGCCATATGGACGCATGACTGGCTGCACCGGTCGCCAGAGCGCAGCGCGGGATGATGTCACCCGTGGAAACGTCCCTGGCGCACAGTACAGTCCCGGCCGAACCGGAGACCCGCCTGCACAAGCCACTGGTGTCGGTGATCATGCCGGCCTACAACACGGCGGCCTACATTGCGGAATCCGTCGACAGCGTTCTGGATCAGGACTACCCCAGCATCGAACTGATCGTGGTGGACGACGGCTCGACCGACGGAACGATCGAAATCCTGCGCGGGTATGGCAACCGCCTGACGCTGCTGACCCAGCAGAACCAGGGGGCAGCCGTGGCCCGCAATGCCGGCATCGCAATGGCGCGGGGCGACTTCATCGCCTTTATCGATTCCGACGATGTCTGGCTGCCCGGCAAGCTCACAGCCCAGGTGCTGTATATGCAGCAGCACCCGGAGATCGGTCTGGTGCACACGGATTTTCTGGCGTGGAAGCCGGATGCCAGCGGGCAGTTCGCCCCGGCCCATACCCTGGCCGACCCCCCGGTCCCGGTGACCGAGGCGCCGGGAATTGTCCCGGAGGGTTCGGGCTGGGTGTACAACCAGCTGCTGATGGAATCCCTGCCGCATACCATCACGGTAATGATGCGGCGGGAGCTGGTGGAACAGGTCGGCTCGTTCGATCCGCAGCTCAAACGCGGCCAGGACTATGACTACTGGATTCGAGCCTCGCGATTGACCGAATACCGCCAGCTGGACCGGGTCACCGCCCTTTATCGCCTGCACGGGCGTGGCTGCATGACCAAGTACCCGGATGTGAACTACGAGGTCGAAGTGGTCCAGCGGGCGCTGGGCCGCTGGGGTCTGGTGGGACCCAATGGCGAAACGACCCCCTGGTCCCGGGTCCGCGAGCGCCTGGGCGATGCCTGTTTCACCTTCGGCTACCACCACTACTGGGAGGGAGACGCACGGATCGCCCGGCGCGCGTTCTTTCAGGCCCTGGTCCGCCGACCGGGACGCATGAAGACCTGGGGGTATCTGGGGGCCAGTACGGTGAAGGCCCTGCTCGCGCGTAGCTAAGCGCGAGCAGGGCTCCAGCGATTTCGATAAACCGCGACACGGCCGATCGGCATCTTTCGCAGCCGCCTGGTGCGGTATTCCCGGTAGGCCACCCGCTCCAGAAACGGCGCCTCGTCCAGCAGCCTTCTCTGGGTCGGGTTCTGGTACACCACCAGCACGTCCCGCTCGGCGTCGGCCTGCAGGGCGCTCTCGAGGTTCGCCAGCACGCGCTCCATGATCACGGCCTTGAAGGGATTGAACAGGTAGATCAGCAGGTCGCCCGGCGGCAACTCGAATGCACCGGCGTCACCGCAGACGGTTTCGATCCGGTGCATGCAGCGCTCGGGGTGCCGATAGATCCGCGCATTCGCGGCGGCGATCGCATCCAGACGGGCGTTGTACTCGACTCCGATGATCCGGCGAAACGGATGGTGGGAGGCCAGCAGCAGCGCCTTGCCCTTGCCCGACCCCAGATCGATGAACGCGTAGCGCGCCGGGGCAATATCCAGGGACCAGATGATCCGATGGAACAAGCGCGGTGGGGCGCCCTCGTAGCCCTCGTGCTCCTGCGGCAGGCCCGCATCGTCTTCGGCCTGCATGCCGGTATTGGTGCCATGCTTGCGGTCGAAGTCCGTCAGCCGGAACAGGATGTTCCGCGGGATGAGGGCCAGGGTGCGCCACCAGCCGTGCCGGTGCAGGGAGGAGCGCAACTGAACCAGCGCATCCATCATCTCGCGGTACCCGCAGTGGCAGAGTCTGAAAGCACTGAGCTATTCACGCTTCGGCCGCCTGCAGCGTCTCGACGAGCATCTTGCGGTCGACCTTGCCATTCGCATTCAGTGGCAGCTCGTCCAGAAGATGGATCTCCCGTGGCACCATCACGGTGGGGAGCCGCTGCCTCAGTTTTTCCCGAATCCCCTCGACGTCGGCGTGTTCGGCCACCACGAACGCGATGATGCCGGAGGCCCCACTCGCGGTACGCGGCCAGCCGATCGCAACAGCCTGGTCGGTCGCCGCAGCCTCGCGCAGGGCCTGTTCGATTTCTCCCAGCTCGATGCGCACGCCGCCAATCTTGATCTGGTGATCGAAGCGCCCGAGGAACTGCAGGGGCTCTCCGGGATACGGGCACCGCACGAGATCACCCGTGCGGTAATACAGGGTGCTGTCGTCCCCGAGCCGGATAAATGCGGCCGCGGTGCGCTCCGGGTCCTTCCAGTACCCGGCGCTGACCTGCGGCCCGCTGATCAGGAGTTCGCCCTCGCCCCCTTCCGGTACCTCGTGAAAGGCCTCGTCGACCACAAGAACCCCGACCTGATTGCCCGGATAGCCGATGGGGGCCATCCCGTGTATGCACTCCGCCGGCGACCGCTCGGGATCCCAGCGGTAAAAGCAGGCATCGACGGTGCATTCGGTCGGCCCGTAGGCATTGTCGATCGCAGCGTTGGGGGCCGCGCTCTCCATGATCCTTGCCAGTTCCGCCGACAGGGCCTCGCCGCCAAAGCGACAAAGCCGCAGTTGGGGGAACCGGCCAGGGGCCCAGCCGTTGCGGCGACTCATGCCATGGCCGGCCGAAGGCGTGATGTCGATGACGGTCAGGGCCTTGTCGACGATATACCGGTTGGGGTTGAACCACTCGCGAGCGGAGGGGCAGCAAAGGCATGCCCCGTAGGCCCAGCCCACATACAGGTCGAACATCGAGGAGTCGAACGTAATGTCGTAGAACTGCGAAAAGCGATCCTCTTGACTCAGGCCGAGCGCATCGTAGCGCTCCCGCGACATGGCCACGAACCGCGCCGCATTGCGATGGCGCACGCCCACGCCCTTGGGCACGCCGGTACTGCCCGAGGTGAAGAACAGACAGGCGAGATCATCGGGGTTGACCTCGGCGGGAGCCCACTCCTCGGGCCGCGAGCTCTCGTCCAGGGCATGGAACGCATGGCCGGGCCAGCGGGGCCCGAAGGCCTTGCAATCCTCCAGGGTAGGGAGCCAGATCGCACAATCGGAGATCTCCGGCCCCAGCAGGGCATCCAGTGACTCCACCCCCGTGGCATCCACGACCAGGGCCGCCAGCTCCGCCAGCTCGATCATCCGGCGCGTGCGGTCGGAGGGGAACGAGGGATTCAGCGGAACCACCGTGTGACCGGCCATCAGAACCCCGAGCAGCCCCTGGTACATGATCCGCGAGCGCTGTGCCAGGATCCCGATCGTGTGCGGCCCGCCCGCGGGCAAAACGGCTTGCAGATCCGAGGCCAGGTTTGCACTGGCGGCGTAGAGATCCCGGTAGGAAGTGGCACTACCCTCCACATCCAGCGCCGGACGTTCCGGGAACCCCCTTGCCGAACTCAGGAACCCGGCATGCAAACCGAACGCGTCCATGGCCATCCGACCACCCCTTGAAATCGTAAACAGGCATGGGGTGGCAGTCGCGGCTTGTGGCGAGACTCCATGCAACCTGATCGCCGGCACCTGTCTGTCCATCCCCTAGGGAAACACTGATTAATGTACACACTCGCGCTCGAGTCGCTTTTGCGTGCGAACAAGGCGCGGCGCCCGCCGTGCAGTCACTCTGCACAAGGGAGCCGCAACGCCGTTCCCGCGCAAAAGCGGCCGAGCCCCTTGGGGTTGGTACCCCAGGTTCCCCGATCCTGCGTTGCGCCCCTTGCGGGTAGAACCACTACCCGCTGCACGACGCGCCTTGTCTCGGAAAACCTGGGGTACCAACGCGAGTGTGTACATTAATCAGTGTTTCCCTAACTGGAGGATCCAAAAACCCGTGAAATCACGCAATCCCGAGTGCGAGGGATTTACCTGATGATCCGGACCGGACAGTTGCATGAGTTTTTTAATTTACAGTCCATTCCACCCCGCCAGACCCGACTTTTCCGTTTCCTCGACGGCAAAAAAACGCTATACGTCGTAAGGATCGCGACAACGAAAACCGGTTGATTCATGTTCAGGACCTTGCGCAAGCTGAATGCACTTTTGCACCCCCGGGATCGGCGCAAGGTAGGGCTCCTGGTGATCCTGATGATCATCACGGCATTCATGCAGACCGTGGGTGTCGCTGCGATCATGCCGTTTCTCGCCGTGTTGTCGGACCCTGACATGGTTCATGAACACGCACTCTTGAGTCAGGCGTACAGCACCCTCGGGTTCGGGTCGACCGGAGAGTTCCTCTACTTTCTGGGCGTGGCAGCATTTGTAATGTTCATGCTCGGGACGCTGCTGCAAGCGCTGACGCAGTGGTCGATCACCCGCTTCTCCCACATGCAGCAATACGAGCTGTCGCGCCGCCTAATGGGCGACTACCTGCGGCGGCCCTTTACCTTCTTTCTGCACCGCAATTCCGGCGATCTGGCCAAGACGATCCTGCAGGAGACCACGCACGCGATCAGTGGCGCGCTGATGCCGGCCATGCGTCTGGTCAGTCAGGGCCTCCTGGCGCTCTCGATTATCGTCCTGCTCATCCTGGTGGAGCCGTGGCTCGCGCTCACCGTGGCCCTGGGCCTGGGCAGCGTCTATGCGGCCATCTACGTCGTGGCCCGGATCTGGCTGAACCGGATCGGGCAAGACCGGGTAGAGGCCAACCGCGAACGCTTCACCGCAGCGGCCGAGGCCTTCGCGGGCGCCAAGGAGATCCGACTGCTGGGACGCGAGCGTGACTACCTGGAACGCTACCGCCACCCGTCCAGGCGCTATGCCCGGCACCAGGCGAATGCGGTGCTCCTGCAGGACACCCCGCAATACGCAATCGAGGCGATCGCCTTCGGCGGCGTACTGCTGCTCGTGCTGTACCTGATGGCAGGCGACGGGGGGCTGGCCCAGGCCCTCCCCCTGCTCGGCCTGTATGCGCTGGCGGGCAAGCAGCTGATTCCCGCTTTCCAGAAGGTCTTTCAGAACGTGGCGGCCCTGCGCTTCAACTTTGCGGCCGTCGACAACATCCTTAAGGATCTGGGCGACCGCGGCGGCGACGTCCTGCCCCTGCACGACGGGGCCGCTCCTGCGCTGGCCTTGCAACGGGCGATTCGGGTCGAGGGCGTGACGTATCGCTATCCACAGCATGACCGCCCCGCGCTGGACAAACTCTCGCTGGAAATCCCCGCCCGCACGACCATTGGCCTGGTGGGATCATCCGGGGCCGGCAAGAGCACACTGGTGGACTTGCTGCTGGGACTGCTGGAACCCGACGAGGGCACGATTCTCGTCGACGGCCAGCCACTAACCGCAGCGAGCGTGCGCCAATGGCAGGCGGCGCTCGGGTATGTTCCGCAGCACATCTTTCTGGCCGACCAGAGCGTCGCCGCCAATATCGCTCTGGGCGTACCGGAGGCCGAGATTGATCATGCTGCGGTGGAGCGGGCCGCACGCCTGGCGAACCTGCATGACTTCGTGGTGAACGACCTCCCGCAGGGTTACGACACCCTGATCGGCGAACGCGGGACACGCCTGTCCGGCGGGCAGCGCCAGCGGATCGGCATCGCCCGGGCCCTCTACCGCGACCCGGCGGTGCTGTTCTTCGACGAGGCGACCAGCGCCCTGGACAACGCCACGGAGCGTGCCGTGATGGACGCCATCCACAACCTGAGCGGAAACAAAACGATCATCCTGGTCGCGCACCGGCTCAGCACCGTCAAGCCCTGCAACCGTATTTACGTGCTCAAGGACGGACGGCTGGTCGACCAGGGCAGCTGGGAGATGCTCGCCGATGGCAGCACGCACTTCCAGCAACTGGCCGCCGGTCACGCCTGACGGCTGCCTCAGACCAGGATCTCCGCGGGTTCCGGGTGGCTAAGAAAGCCTCTGGGGCTGGCCGTGTACCCGTAGGCACCGGACTGGAAAACCACCACCAGATCGCCAATCTCCGCGCGGGGCAGTTCCACCTGCTGGCCAAGGACGTCCAGCGGCGTGCACAGTGGTCCGACGACGTCCACGACTTCGGTGTTGGTCTCGCCCATGCGGTTGCCGATGGCGACCGGGTAGTTCTTGCGGATCACCTGGCCAAAATTGCCCGAGGCCGCCAGGTGATGATGAAGGCCCCCGTTGGTAACGAGGAACACCCGGCCGCGCGAGACCTTGCGGTCCAGTATCTCGGCCACGTAAACGCCCGCCTCCCCCACCAGGTAGCGACCCAGCTCGAGGATGATCTCGGCCCGCGGCATCCGCGCACGCACCTCCGGCAGGCGTTGCTCGAGCTGCTCGGCGATGGGCCCCAGGGTCAGCGGCTGATCGCCCGGGAAATAGGGGATGCCAAAACCGCCCCCGATGTTCAGGGTCTCCACCGGCCCCGGGGCATGGTCGGCCAGGCGCAATGCCAGGTCGAGGGTCAGGCCCTGGGCCTCCACCAGCGACTCGGCGCGCAGGTTCTGCGAGCCGGAAAAGATGTGAAAGCCGCGAAAGTGCAGCCCCAGTTCGTCAATGCGCCCCAGCATCTCGGGCACGCATTCGGCATCCACGCCGAATACCTTGGGCCCACCACTCATCTTCATGCCCGAGGTCTTCAACTCGAAGTCGGGGTTCACACGCACCGCGACGCAGGGGGTCTTGCCGGTGCGCTCGGCGATCACCGCCACTCGCGTCAGTTCGGTGTCGGATTCGAGGTGGATCGTGATCCCTGCGGCTACCGCCATCTCCAGCTCCGCCGGGGACTTGCCCGGCCCGGCGAAGCTGATATCGGCCGCGGATACCCCGGCATCCAGGGCGATCTGCAGCTCGCGCCCGGAAGCCACGTCCAGACCGTCAACCAGCGAGGCCATATGGCCGACCACCGCCGGCATCGGATTCGCCTTCATCGCATAGTGAACCGACAGGTCCCGGGGCAGGGCCTCGCGCAGGGCCTGGACGCGGCGGGTCATGACCTGTCGATCGTAGGCATAGAACGGGGTCCGCCCCGCGCGGCGGGCGACTTCGGGCAGGGGCACACCGCCGATCAGCAGCGAGTGCTCACGCACCTCGAAGGCGGCCATTGCTGCATGACGAGGGGCGGGCGTTAGGGACACCTCCCGGTTCATGGCAGGGCGACCTCCTGAAACAGGCCTTCGAACTCCAGCGCCAGCGCCTTGCGGTCGATCTTGCCATTGCCATTGCGGGGCAGGGGCTCGGTCCGCAACTCCAGGTGGGTGGGCACCATAAAGGCGGGCAGGCGCTCGCGCAGAAGGGCCAGAATCTGGTCATGGGTCACCGCAGGGTCGTGTGGCAACACCACCAGGACCACCGCCTGGCCCAGTTGCGGATGCGCGATGCCCAACGCGGCTCCCTCGGTCACCAGCCCCGTTGCATAGGCAACCTCTTCGATCTCCACCGGGCTCACCCGGTACCCCGAGGTCTTGATCATCTCGTCGCGCCGGCCGACGAAGTACAGATATCCGTCCTCGTCCATGCGCACCGTATCGCCGGACCATACGGCCATCTCCTGGCCCGGCACGCCACCGGGCTGCCCCGGCGCGGGCCGGAAGCGCTCCGCCGTGCGGACGGCATCATTCCAGTAGCCCATCGCGACCAGGGCCCCGCGATGGACCAGTTCACCCGGTTCTCCGGGTGCGCAACGGCTGCCGTCCTCGCGCACGACCATGATCTCGGCATTGGGTATCGCCCGCCCCATCGAGTCGGGGCGACGATCGACCTCCTCGGGCGGCAGATAGGTGGAGCGAAAGGCCTCCGTGAGCCCGTACATCAGATACACCTGGGTACGCGGCAGATGCGCCCGCAAGCGTCTCAGGGTCTTCAGGGGCATCGCGCCACCCGAGTTTGTGATGTAGCGCAGGGATCGCCGTGCCGCCTCCGGCCACTCCATCTCGGCGAGCTGGATCCACAACGGTGGCACCGCCGCCAGCCCGGTGATCCCGCCCTGACCCACCGCCTTGATCACATCGCGAGGCAGGAGGTAATTGAGCAGCGTGGCATGGGCCCCGGTCAGGAACGCGGTCGTCAACTGACTGAAGCCATAATCGAAGCTGAACGGCAGTACGCAGAGGATGCGGTCCTCCGCACGATTGTGCAGGTAATGCGCGACGCTTTGCGCTCCGGCCACCAGGTTGCGGTGCGACAGCACCACACCCTTGGGCCGCCCGGTGCTGCCGGAGGTATACAGAATGGCCGCCATGTCCGTATCGATGACCCGGTGTGCCGACGGCCCCATCCCGAAATCCGTCCTGGATTGCCAGGCAGCCAGTTGCGCACCACCCGATGCGCCGGCGTCAGGCAGTGTGTCCACGAGCAGGATCGTGTCCAGATCCGGACATTGCGCCAGGACATCCCGCAGTGCGGCATAGCGTGTCGCGGATGTCACCAGGACCCGTACCTTGCAGTCCTGGAGGATGTGCGCGACTTGCGAGGCCTTCAGCAGCGGGTTGACCGGGACCATCACCGCGCCAGCCCGCGAGGCTCCGAACATCGCGTGTACTGCTTCCGGGCATTTGTCCAGATACACGGCCACCCGGTCGTGTCGCCGGACTCCCGCTGCCAGAAGCCGCTGTGCCGCATTCTCGATGTCGCTGGCGAGCGCCTCGTAGGACTGCGTGACGCCCCGATGCGTAATCGCCGAGGCCATTGGGGTTCGCTCGGCGCTATGCAGGACGCCATCGTGCAGCAGGGTCGTGGGACGCATGATCAGGGTGGACTCCTTCAATCTGAGGATCAAATGCTCTGGCGTGCAGTGTATTACGAATCTTTTGCAAAAATACCCAAACGTTCTACAAATAGGCTACTCTTCGAGTGGGCTGAATCATATTGCCACGTTCACGTGTTCGCGATGTGTCGCGACACACCCGTACTGCTGTATAGCGGAATTCTCTGGAATGCGCGACTACCTGCTGTTTTTTATAATTATGGTGTTGATCCCGGTGATCCTGGCAAGGCCCTGGGTTGGCATCCCTGCCTGGTTCTGGGTGGGCCTTATGGCCCCGCACGGCCTCACCTGGTCGTTCATGCGCAGCTTCCCCGTGGCCGCTGTGATCGGCATGACCACGATTGCAGCGCTGTTCTTGGCCAAGGATCGGCGCCCAATGCCGATGACCCGCGAAATGGTGATGCTCTGGGTTTTTCTCGGCTACATCACCATGACTTCGTATTTTGCGGTAAATCCCAGCGGTGCATGGGACTTCTGGCAGCACGTTTTTAAGATCCTGCTGATTACATTTATCACACCCATGCTGATATTTGGTCAGCTTCGTATAGTCTGGTTGTTATTAGTTATTACATTCTCGATCGCCTTTTACGGATTCAAGGGGGGCCTATTCACACTCTCCACGGGCGGCCAGTTCATGGTGCTGGGTCCGCCGGGTTCCTATCTTTCCGGAAATACCTACATCGGGCTGGCGATGGTGATGGTGCTGCCGCTGATTCTGGTCAGTGCGCGGCTGTTCCGCGAGCGCTGGGTGGATCTCGAGATTCCCGGCATGGAGCGCTTCTACCGGCCGATCAGCTGGGCCATCTACGGCGTCTTCTGGCTGACCGCGATCGCGATCCTCGCGACCTACTCTCGCGGGGCCCTGCTCGGGATCCTGGTGGTGGCCCCGTTCCTGTTCTGGCATATGCGCCACAAACTGGCGATGGTGGTGGTCGGCGTGCTGGTCTTCGGGGTCATCGGAGTCACTGCTCCCGATCGCCTGCTCGATCGCTGGGGCACCATCGAGACCTACGAAGAAGACCGTTCCGCCATGCAGCGCATCCAGGCCTGGGGCGTGAACTGGAACATGGCCACCGAACGGCCCCTGACCGGAATGGGCTTCCGCAACCACCACCTCGGGTACGACTGGTGGGTCCGCTACGCGAACTTCGAGGGGGACTGGCGCCATGTGCTCTCGCCGCACAGCATCTATTTCGGTCTGATGGGTGAACACGGCTTTGGCGGCCTCGCGACCTTCCTGCTACTGGTCGGCTTCACGTTCTTTACGCTGAACCGGATCCGCAAGCGTGCGCGGGCCGTGACCGGGCAGGTCTGGCTGGCGGAATACGCGTGGGCAATCCAGATAGGCCTGGTCGGCTACCTGGCCGCCGGGACATTCCTCGACGTGATCTACTTCAACCTGTTGTTCGCGTTCATCGCCCTGGCCGTCATCATGCGCCGCGAACTGGAGGAGGCACCGCGGGTCGCCGAGGCGCCCGCACCCGCACACACCGCGACGGACTATTTCCCGGGGACTGCCGCGCACGACAATGCGACAGAGGCACCCGGGACCTCGCGCTGACACATGTTGCGCCGGGCATCGTGTTTCCCGACCCGGTTCGCCCCTCGTGAGTGAGGTCGCAACCTTGGGCGCTTCCGTGCTCCAGCCCTGGGTCGACCGCCTGACCCAGGCGGTTGCGGCTCATGTACGCCCGGACACCGGACTTTGGGATGCCCTCGAACAACGCCCGAGCCCTGCCGATCACTACGGTCAGACCAGCGCCGCGCTGGCGTTGTACCTGCAGGGCGGCCCCGAAATGGAACAGTGGGGCTGGGCCCTGCGGGCCTGGCTCGATCGCTGTGGCAGCCGTGCCGGCCACGCACCCTTCAACCGGCTGTTGCTGCTGCTGTTGCGGGAGCGAGTGATTACCGGGGCACAACCCGTCACGCCAGCCCTCGAAACGATGCTCGACGAGGCTCTGCAGCGGTGTCGCCTGGACCGCCACTATCCTTCGAACAACTGGACCTTGCTGGCGCAGCTGTGCCGTCTCATCGAGGCCCAGCCCGGTCACCCGCGGGAGCGAGCGGCACAACGGCTGATCACGCTTCTGGAGCGCTGGACGAGCGCTCGCGGCGGGTTCATCGATTTTCCTGCCCGACCCGACCCACACGGCGTGGCCACCCCGATGGCCTACCACCACAAGGCCTTGCTGATCGCCTCGATCGCGGTGCGTTATACGCGCGCGCCTGCCTTGGCGAACATCACCCAGCAGCTCTATGGCTGGGTCGCCCTGACCTGGGATGGCGGAGAATACGCAGGTGGCCTCGGCCGCAGCACACACTCCCTGTTCGGCGATGCCTGTCTGGTGGCCAGTCTGCAGCTCCTCGGGCTGGCCGGCGCCGAGCAGGCGGATACCCCGCCAGGGCGAGCGCTGCGTGGCGTCCTGAGACGGTGGGAACGGCAACGCCGGATCGACGGGCTGCTGGATCTGACGCCCGCGGATCGTGTTTCCGAAACCGGAACCCGCCCTGCAGGATGGGACGACTACATGCATCTGTCGGTCTACAACGCCTGGGCGGCGGCACTCCTGACCTGGGCCAGCGACCGGCAGCGTCGCCACGGGATCCCCGGAGAGATCGCGGGCCTCCAGTGGGCAGGAGGGCGCACAGAGGTCTGCCAGCAGGACGCTCAGGCGGGTGTGCTGCGCGCCCAGGCGGGGCCGGACTTGTGCGCCATCATCAGTACCCGCGGGCAGGCGCCCCAGGCCTACAGCCGAGATACAGCCGAGTTGCGCTACGCAGGCGGTCAGCCCGTTCATGTCCGCTATCGCGACCGGGTCTTGTGCCCGCCACCGGTGAGGGTCAGCGCCGAATCATTGTCGCGCAGCCCGGCCCTGGCCGGGTGGGTACCCCTGTTTCAGATTGGGGACCAGATCTGGGCCCTGGCCGATTTTCGCTCGATTGCGGTCGACGCGGCGGCGCCTGCCGTGCGCATACAGCTGGACGGCGGCCGGGCGGTGCCCGTGGTGCGCGCAGCGGCCCGCACCCTCTGGAGGCGTGGCCTTGCGGCGCTGGACTGGCGCTGGTTCGATGGGGCCCTGGGGCGCGGCGCGGCCTTGCGCCGCCCACGCTCATCGGCCCTGTTCGGGGCCATTACGCTGTGGCTTGACCCCGCGGGACCCTCACTGCGCCAGGAGATCCGGCTCGAATGCCGGGGTGATGATCCGGTCCACTACCTGAATCCGGGTGGCCATGCGCTGGTCGCCGATCAACCTCCCCCCGCGCGGCGCTTTCAGCAGCAGGACCCCCTGACACGCCAGTGGACCGAGGTCCTGTTTCCTGCCTCCGGGCCCTCGATCGTCAGTGTTCCGCTGCCCTCGACAATCCCGGGGCTGGGCTGCGCATTGCCGCCCAAGCCCTTGCACCCGGGCCCCTACGCCCATCGGCTGACGCTCGGCTGGGGCGACTGAGCGCCTAGTCGCTTTCGGGCAGGCGCTGCAGGATGATCCCGCGGCGCAGGTCGGACCAGATCAGCACGTCCGTTCCCGGCAGCGGGGTGACCCGATGCCAGTTCTCGTAGCGGTCAAACGGGCGATCGGCAAAGTCCACATCTTGCCAGTTGTACAGGAGCCGCCAGGGTTTGCCGCGGGGCGGATCGCCGATGTACATCTGCCGGGCATTGTTCTGCAACAGGATGTAGTCCCCGGTCTTCGGGTGATAGGTCAGCCGGCTGCCGCCGGCAACATAGGCCTGTCCGGAGGCCCCGTGCCGCTGGAATCGGCCCTCGCGGTCGATGGTGGCCGTGGCCTCGGCCCCGCGTCGGTGGTTGCCACCGTACTGGGTCATCCCGCCGTAGATCAGTACCTCGCGGTGGACCGGGTTGTAGAGCATGGTCCCGCCATATCCGGAGGACTGGGTGCGGCCCTCGGGGCCCCGGTAGTCCGGATGATTCCGGGGATAGGTCCACGCCCGGTCACCATGCCCCCAGACACGGACCTGCCCCATCGTGTGGGCCTCGATACCGTCGCCCGGCAGGTGGTCGTAGCTGGCAGACCCCAGCGTGTAGAGGACGAATTTCTCGATATCGGGATGCCACACGGTGGAGTGGTCGCCCACCGCGTGCGCATTGCCCTGGCCCGCGCCCAGACCCACTTCTTCCCAGGCGGTCGGATCGGTGTACGGGGCGCGCACCAGACGTCCAATATCGGATCGACGAGGTTCGCTCGGCGAAAAGTACATGTAGCCATCACCGCCATCCATCAGGCGGTTGTACGGACGCCGTTCGCCCCCGTCATAGTCGAGGCCCGGCGGGGCTACGACGCCGGTCCAGGACAGATCCGGCTCCAGCCAGGTCACCGAGCGGACGGAATTGTCCCGCATCAGGATATTGAACAGCCGCCCGGTCTCCGGATCGAAGATATGGCGGTCGGTCCACCCCACCCCGAACGTGCCGCGCTTGTCCGGGTCGTGCCACTGGGTGTTGTTCATTCGCGCCATGTCCGGCACACCTTCCGGCAGCCGGGTTTCGACACGGCGGAACTCGCCAGGCTCCAGCGTCTCGGCAATGTCGTAAAGCTTTGAGCGCTTCTCCGACGCGGGCGCTGGCGCACTGGCCGAAACCTTCAGGAACGCCGCGCGGGGTTCGGCCGGGGGCAGGGTGTCGGCCCCCGATCGCTCCTGGCTGAACGCAGACTGGTGCCGGTGCAGCAAAGGGCCGGCCTGGTTGAGCCAGAGGACCACCCCGTGGTCGTCAATCGGCACCGGCACGATCCCGCCATAGCGGTCGAATGGCCAGCGCTGGCCGCTCCAGTCCGCAGCCTTGCGCCATTCGTCCTTGTCCGGATCGAGCTCCCACAACTCGCGTACACGGCCGGCCCGCAGCACGAGGTAGTTCCCCGTTTGCGGGTCGTAGGTCAGGCTCTCGTTCATGATCCCGAACACGAACGGCGCATCGCCGAGATCACGCACTGTGCCATTCGCATCCAGCAGGGAGACCTTGTTGCGCGACTTGTTGCCACCGATAAACAGCATCTCGTCGCGCACGCGGTTGTACTGGGCCGAGGAGTGATAGCCATCGACCGCGGCCTTGCCGTGTTCGACCCAGCGACCATCGCGAAGGCCGTAAACCTGGTTCTCGCGGAGGTAGATCAGCTGGTCCAGCGCGTCGTGCCACTCGATCGGGTCGGTGTGTTCCCACCCCCCGCCGGGCCCGGGCAAACTGCGCGTCGCGAGTTCCCAGCGATCATCCGCAATGGAATAGCGATACAGGGTGCGCTGCGAACGGCCGGCACTGATCTTGTAGTAATGCCCCCGCTCGGGGTCGAGCGCCACGCCGCCATAGACATGCGCGAAGGGGGGCGGACCCTCGGCGGACAGGTGCTGCCATGCATGCTGGTCTTCGCGGTAGGTAATGAATACCGGTCGCGATCCGCGATCGCCATACATGAAGACCTGGCGCCGGCTGGCATCCCAGTGCGCGCTGTCATTCCAGGTATCCGGATCGCTCGACCTGGAGCGCAGGAAGTCGTAGTAGCGCTGGAACCCCTCTGGAAAGCCGGCATCGAGGGGGGCCAGCTCCCCGGGCTGCAGACCCGCCGCCATCCGCCCCAACGAGCTGTCACTGGCCGCTGCCTGGCTGGTCGCGAGCGCCAGCGCGAGGATGGTCAGCAACCAGACGGTGCTGCGACGCGCGAGCCGGCGCATCAGGCAGCCTTTCCGGCTGGGTGGGCAGCCGCCTTGTGACAGTGAGGGTCGACCCCCAGCTCCTGTACCGCCTGGAGGAGCGGCATCACCTTGACGAAGGTCGGCGTGAGCGGGCGGATATGGCCCGTGCGCAGGGCCTCGAGGGTATACCCGACGACACGCTCGGGGCGCGTAAAGCCGTTGAACAACGGCCGCGCCAGATGCGACACCCGGCGGCTGAGACTCGCCCACTCGACCCGTGGCGGTGATCCCGTGGCCTTCTGGCTGTACGGGATATGCGCGGCGTGGGGATAACAGCCCCGGATCACTTCGTCGTGGAACGCGCGCGTCGCGAACGACTGCCACGGCAGGCTCAGCAGGAACTCCAGCACGTCAGGGTCTTGATAGGGCAGACAGACGGCCTGCTGCTGTCCGGCCATGGCGATCGGCAACAGGGCGATCTCGCGGCGAATCCGATTCCAGAAAACAAACGACTTGGCCGGATCGGGCGTACCGACGTGCGCGCCCAGCTCCCGAATGATCGCATCACGAGCGACCTGCAGGCGCCAGCGATCCTGGAAGGTCCGCTTCAGAAACGACGTGTAACTGCCCGCCATCAACACACGATTTGCCGCCCCTTCGAGATCACCGGCATCCAGGCACTCGGCCAGACGTGCGTCGAAATAGGAACCGTTGCACAACACATCGCCGGCCAGGCCATCGAATACCGGGCCCTCCAGATGCGGCATCAACGCGAGGTACCAGCTGTTCTCGTCGGTGGAGTAGTGGTTCAGGCGGTTTTTCTGTCGCTCCGCGGCGATACGATCCTGGGGATTGTCGATCACCTGACATTCGATGCCGAGGTGCTGGGACAACGCACACGCCACGCCACTCTCGTCCCCCCTCTTCGCCCGCAGGACCAGGGTTCGGGGTGGCGGGGTGTCCTGTTGCGCCAGCTCCAGACAGATATGGCGCGAGTCGCGGCCACCGGACAGCGGCAGGCGCCCCACACCGCCAGCGGCGCGCCGCTCGATCGCCCGCGCAAAAAGCTCCGTGAATCGTGTCCGCGCCTCGTGCGGATCTCCGGAAAATGGAGGTATCAGGGGGATGGCGGGGCGTTCGCCGGAGAGCACGCCTTCTCGCCACAGCAGGGTCTCTCCCGGCATCAGGACCTTTACGCCCGCCAGCGGGGTCTGGTCGCCCACGAGATAACCCAGCGCCATGAATACCGCGATGGCCTCGTCGTCAAAGGCGGGGGCCGACAAGCGCGCCGCGGCCTCCTGCAGGGAGTCGGCCACGATCAGGCGACTGCCCTCGCGGGCATAGAACAGCGGGATGAATCCGAGCCGATCGGCCGAGACGGACAGACTCGCCCCGTCGAATGACCAGCCCGCGACGAGCGTCGGGCCTCCGGCTAACCAGTCGAACTCCAGATGATGCGACACCTGCCCCAGGCACTGGCGACCGATAACTTCTAAGAAAGCCATTGTGTGCTCCGCGAGAGCCACCGGTGGCCCTGGAGGCGGTTTCGCCGATTCGCGTAATGAGTTGACACCATAGTCATGGCGGTTAATGCAGCTGCGAAGACGAAGGGGGACACGAGAAGCCAGCGGTTTCCAGGTAGTGCTTGTCCGCCAGCAGGGCCTGCCGGATGCGCTGAATGCCATCACCGAACCCGACATGCTGAAAACGCTCGTTCACCTCGATCAGGACCGGGCCGTTCGGGGTCAGGGCCACGTCCCAGCCGGCGGTCCGGATCGGCAGCAGGTCCCTCGCGGCGGTCTTGACCAGTTGCAACACTTCCGGCCAGAACGGTACCTCGAAGCCTTCGATCAGGACGCCCGTCCGCGGGTGGTGGGTAACCCACTTGTACCCCAGCCCATTGGCATTGAACGTCCAGGCCTTCCCCAGCCTCCCATCGCCGAGCTGCGGCAGGGCCACTACATTGGCCGTGAAACGGCCCGTTCGCGGGTCGCTGATATTGTCGGTCACCGAGTCGCCGACGATCAGCCGGAAGTGACAGTCCAGCACCTCCGGTTCGCCTTCCGGGCTGACCCGGGTAAACAGCCTCAATGCCGAAATGGACCGAGTGCCGGTCAGTTCGGCGACCCGATCGTGGCACTGTAGGCGCCGCTCGAGGATGCGGTCCTCGCCATCATCGGCCAGAGCCGCCACGTCCCGGGCAAAGTCGGGTAGTACGATCCCTCCCCTTGCGCCCAAGCCCAGGGCGGTAATCCCGTATCCCTGACGCCCATGTCTGGGCTTGGCGAGAAACGATGCGGGCAACCGGCGCACGAAGGCCTCCCATTGTGCGGACGTGGAGAGAGGCTCCCCCCGGGCGTCGCGCGAACCATGGCGCGAAACGACGCCGAGCAGGTCGGGCACGGGCAAGTCATGGCTGCGACAGAAGTCGTGGAACATGAGCTTGTCACGACACATCGCCGCATGCGGCGAATTTACCGCGAGCTGGAGCCCGTGCAGGCGCTCCTCACTGACGTGCGCCAGGTGCTCGTTCACCGGCAGCCGCGGGTCCAGCAGCCCCCGGCAGAGCGATTCGCCAGGCAGAAAACGACCCGCCCCATACAACCGCAGCGCCCGCCAGGCGATGACCGGTGTTGACGAACCATAGTGGTCGGCGGCCGCCTGAAACTGGCCCCACACATCGGAGCGGCAAAAGTGCCGCACGATATGGTTGGAACGATAGAGCGCGGATGCCAGCAACCCCGAGACTTTACCCACGACACCCTCCACAGCATTCAAGCAACCATCCGCACGTTCCCAGTCTCGTGGATGCACGTGCTCCCCTTCATACGAGCCCATTTCAAGCGGCGCGACCGGCGCCAGGACACACCCGATCCGGACGTTTCAGATTAGCAGCTTGAAGCTGCACGAAAAGGGCTTTCGCGTACCAAAAAAACCGTACCGACAAGTGCAACAACGCGATATATGCTAGGGAAGCGCTGATTGATGATCGCTTGCTGAAGAATGATGGGCGTTTTACCAGCACAAGCCCCATAGGTGATTGATTCAAAGGCCATCCTGAAACCGCGCCAGCGGGGTAGCATGCACAGAAATCCAGGACCGCTTTGTTCAGCACTCGCGTCGTCAGCGAAGCTCGCAATGGGGGAAGCGTGTGGCCACCGTCAATGTTTATAGTCCGCGTAGCCTTTTAAAGGAGGCCCTGCATCTGGGCCTGGGCGATTATCAGTACTGGAAGGTCTTTTATATCGACCTCCCGCAGCCCGAGGTCGAGATGCCCGCCGGTATCCGCGTCGAGCCGATCACCCCCGAGGACCTGGACGGCGTGGTGGATGAAGGCATGCTCCAACGCCGGGAGTTCGGAGGTGAAGGGGCCCAGGGCTTCGGCCTTTTTCGCGACAATGAACTGGTGGCGGTGCAGTGGTACTGGTGGGGCAAACGCTACGAGGCCGAACGCCAGGGGCGCAGCTGGAGGCTGCCCGAGGGCGCCGCGAAATCCACCGGGCTTTACACCCTGGCCCAGCATCGCGGGCAGGGATATGCAGCCCTGCTAAAACGACAAACTGCCTACCTGATGTCGCAACGCGGCTTCACCCGCTTGTACAGCCGCATTTGGCACAGCCACAAGAGTTCGATTCGGGTGAGCGAGAAAACCGGCTGGCGGATTGCCGGTTCCTACATCGAGATCTGCCCGTTCCGCCGACGCATCCAGCTTCGCCTGCCGGTATGACCGAAACCACCAGGCCGCAGCGCGTCGCGGTGCTCTCGGACGGTTCGCCGCTCGCCCTGAAGGTGCTGTACTGCCTGCAGCGAATGGGCACCGAGATCCACCTGCTGGAGCTCAAGTCCCCGGGGGCCGCACGTCACTCCCGGTACCGCGATCGCTACCAGCGCATGCCCCTGCCGGACACTCAGCCGGAAACCCTGGAAACCTTTGGCGGCCGCCTGCGCGACTACTGCACACGGCACCGTATCGACGGAATTGTCGGGGCCGACATCCTGGGAGCCGGCGTAGTCCACGCGCTCGCACCGCGCCTGCCGGGCGTGACGGCCTTTCCCTCCAGCAGCCTGGAGGTGCTGGGCATGCTGGACGACAAATGGACCTTTCAGCGTTTCATGGAGACCCACGGAATCCCGTGCCCAAAGGCACTGCGCCTGGAAGGCCCCGGAGACGCGGAACGCCTGCAGGATGCCGGGATGACGTTCCCGCTCGTGGTCAAGCCGCTGTACGGCGAGTCCAGTCATGGAATCCTTCAGGCGAAGCGGCTCGAGGATATCGAGGCGCACCTGGAGCGAGGTGGCCGGCATGCCCGCTTCCCGTTGGTGGTGCAGGAATATGCGCCCGGATTCGACGCGGACCTGAGCCTGCTGGCCCGGGATGGGGAGGTGGTCTGCCACCTCCTGCAATCGCGCCGGAATCCCTGTTCGCTGGAATTTTTCGCCGACGAGCGGCTGCTGGAGATCGGTCGCCGGATCGTTCGGGCGGCGCACTATACCGGCGTGGCGAATATCGACCTGCGCGTGGACGAATCGACCGGGGACGTTCGCGTACTCGAGTGCAACCCGCGCTTCTGGTACACCCTGCAGGCCTCGCTGTGGGCGGGGATCAACTTCGTCGAGGCGGGTTTTGCGCTGGCCGCGGGGGGCTCGTTTGTGCGCGCCTCCCCCGTGGCCGGCGCCTACCACCTGCACAGCCATCTAGTAAAACACCTGCTCTGGCAGCCCCGCCAGTGGCGCGGGATCGCTCCGTACAACCTGCGCGGCCTGTGGCAGGCGATGCGCGACCCACTGCCTTTCCTGCTCTAGCAAAACACGGAACGGGCAACTACCCGCGAAAGATCTGCTCCATCTCGCGCCTGAACCCGCGCTGATGCGCGATCTGGAGGCTGGCGAGCCCATAGGTCGTATTGCCCTCGAGGATTAACGGGCCCTCGGGCGTAATCGCGATGTCCCAGCCGATCGTCTTGACCTCGGGCAGGCTGCGCTGGGCCTGCAGCGCGAGTGCCTTGACCTCCTCCCACAGCGGCAGCGGAGTGCCCTCGATAGGCTCGCCGGTATCCGGGTGCTCGGTCACCGGCTGGATGACCGGCCACGCTGGACTGCGCGAGGTATATCCAAGAGACAACCGACCGCTGTCCATATCCACGGCAGCAACCATGTTTCCGTTGGCCGCCAGCCCGAAATTGTCGGTGTCTCCCTCACCCGCGGTCAGCTTGATCTCGGCACAGAACAGGCGGGCCTTCCCGTCACGCATGTAGGTCACGATCCGCACACAGCCCACGGCCGTGGGGGACATCAAGCCGCTGAGTTTGTCGTGGGGCTGGATGCGCGACTGGGCGAGAAACAGGTCTGGCTCTGGCTGGCACGCGCCCGTACGAAATAGAACAGGTCGCTCAGAGCCGTGAGCCGACCGCAGTAATGCCAACGATCATTCCGTCGAGTGGCGGAGAAGGCGCCATCCCCATACGCGCCGTCATCGGGCTTGATGAACAGGTCCTCCTCACCGGCCTGCAACACTTCCAGCCAGCGGCGGGCGCTTGTGACAACCGTCCCTGCCCCCTCGGGACTGCCCTCCGCGGGAGGGGTTTCATGGCCCGGGGGGATGATCGCCTGCACCGGCGGGGTTGGCAGCCCATGGCGCACGCAGTGAGCAAAAAACAGGCTCTTTCGACTCACGGTGCTTCGATGACGCTCCGCACTGATTGCACGGAAGTGATCGCCATACTCCTTGTCGTCGATCACATAGTCCTGCCAGTGCGAAGGGTCCACCGTGGCCAGACGGAAGAGCGAGTAATGACGCGGTCCGATACGATGCCGGAATCGGGCTTTGAGGACGCCGTGCATTCGAGTCGTGACGCGCGGGGCATCGGGAGTCGGCTGCGATACCGCCAGGTAGTAGCCCCTGGCACAGGTGTAGGCCTTGCGTAAGTGGCGCTTCAGGATCATTTCTTGATCACCTCTCGATCTTGATCGAGCGGGCGGATGTCACCCACGAAAGATCTGCTCCATTTCCCGCTTGAACCCGCGCTGATGGGCGATCTGGAGGATATCCAGCCCGTAGGTCGAGTTGCCTTCCAGGATCACGGGCCCGTCCGGGGTAATCGCGATGTCCCAGCCAACCGTCCTGACCTCGGGCAGGCTGCGCTGGGCCTGGAGCGCGAGCGCCTTGACCTCTTCCCACAGCGGCACCGGAGTGCCCTCGATAGGCTCGCCGGTATCTGGATGCTCGGTCACCGGTTGTATGACCGGCCAGGCAGGACTGCGCGAGGCATAGCCAACCGACATCCGACCACTGTCGATATCCACCGCCGCAACCACATTGCCGGTGGTTCCCAGCACGAAGTTGTCGATATCCCCCTCCCCCGCGGTCAGCTTGATCTCGGCGCGAAAGAAATGGACCTCGCCATCCTTCATGTAGGTCACGATCCGCACACAGCCCACGGCCGTGGGCGACATCAGGTGCCGGAGCCCGTGATGGACATGGATGCGCGACTGGGCGATATAGGGCCTGCGGCTCTGGTCGGCTCGCTCACGGACGAAATGGAACAGGTCGCTGAGCGTCGTGGTCCTGCCGCAGTATTCCCAGCGATCGCCCCGCCGAGTGGCAGAAAACGCCCCGTCGCCATACGACCCGTCATCGGTCTTGATGAACAGGTCATCGGTGCCATCGCCAAGGAACTCCAGCCAGTGCTGGACGGTTGGCGTGACCGGCCCGGAAACATCGAGACCATCCCCAGCCGACGTGGCCGCGCTCGTCGGGATAATGGCCCGCAACGTCGGGGTGGGCAGACCATGGCGCTGGCAATGTTCAAAAAACAGGCTCTTGTGGTTGAGGATGCGTCGGTACCGTTCGGCGCTGCACGCGCGAAAGTGGTTTCGGTAGGCTTCGTTGTCGATCACATAGTCGTCCCACTGCGCGGACTCGACCGCTGCCAGGCGGAAGAGCGAGTAATAACGCGGCCCGATACGATGCCGAAACCGGGCCTTGAGAACACCATGCAGCCGGGTTGTGACGCGCGGAGCGTCCGGGGTCGGTTGCGATACCGCCAGGTAGTAGCCCCTGGCACAGGTGTAGGCCTTGCGAAGGTGGCGCTTCAGGATCATTTCTTGATCACCTCCCGTTCGTGACCCGCGGGGCGGGCCGTCCCGCCGCGGCGCAGGAAACGCTTCAGCGACTGCTTGAACCCGAGCCGGGACAGGGCCGCGGAGACGGCGTCCGAGCCCAGCGTCGTGGCGGCATGGGCAAGACCCAGGGCGAGCGGGCGCGGGCGGCGCCGCAGGTAATAGATATCCGAACAGAGCTGGTGGCCCGAACCAAAAAGGGCCTTGTGCGGACTGTCGCCCGGGGCGAAATCGAAAAAGCGAAACCGGCCCTCGTGGAACAGGGATTCCAGCACCAGCCATTGCAGTACCGTGCCCGGCGACAGGGCGGCCACCTTCGGGTGGTAGCCCAGGTAGGCATAGAGCAGGGCCGAGTCCCGGGCCGGGCAATAGAGATAGGCCACCGGCTCGCCGTCCAGGAACAGGAGGTAGGCCCGCACCTGGTCGGCGGCAGCCAGCCGCGCGGCACGCTCGGCGAACGCGTCATCGTCCGGGAGGCCGGCGTTCAGCAGTCGTTCCTGGTAGGTCAGTCGCGAGACCTCGCGCGCCAGGCTGCGGAAGGTCTCGATCTCCTCCTGCGTGCGATAGGTGCGCCAGTCGATCGTGCCCCCGGAAGCATCGGCGAATTTGCGCACCTTGCGCCGCAGCGTCTGGCGGGACTTGGAGGAGAACTTCGCCTGATACGCCTCCCAGCCCATGTCCAGATCGATGTAGTGGCGCATGTACTGGCTGGGGACGTAGCGCAGATAGCCCTCCACCCATGACAGCCGTGGCAAGGGCGCCTCGACGGGCTGCGAGCGGGCCAGGTGGCCATCGGCAACCGCATCCCCGGCGTACGGGGCCTGGGCCGCCGGGCGCTGCAGGAAATGACGGCTGTCGACCGACATTCGCAGCGAGACGTCGCCCAGCGTGATCTCGCCGATGCGCAGGGCGAGACGGACCCGCTCGACCGGATAGCGGGCCACAGAATGTCCGGCCATTGGGTGGTCGGCTTTCATCCCCAGAACACCCGCTGACTGGTCCAGTTCTCCAGTGCACGCAGTGCTGCCTGGGCTGCGGGAACGGTGAGCATGGGGGTCGCCTCCCGAGGCGCCGGCGTGGCCAGCACATCGGCCATACAGGCAGGACTGAACCCCGGTTCCGTCTTCAGGAAGCGGCACAGTCGTTCTAGGCGGCGGCGAGTCAGCGGATTGATGCCGGGTGTCGGCTGGTCGTCCCGATAGCGCACAAACTCGAACGGGTGGGTGAGCACGACCACGTCGCTAAGACCCTGGCGTCGGGCCTGGAACAGCAACCTGCGCATCTCCGGCCAGGAGGTGCCGGTAATGGTGAGCGACTTCAGATGGGCCCGCGGCCCCCACTGGAAATCGGTGTAGGTGGTCACCGGGAACTCGAGTACCCCGTCGATCACATGGCAGCCGCCCCGCAACTGCAGCTCCGGCTCGGCCGGCGGATAGATCGCGAGCCCGATATTGGAGGCCCGGGGGAGCCCGGCCTGGCGCATGGCGGCGTAGACCTTCAGGTCGACCTTGAGCCCACCGGTACGCAGCACACTTGGGGCATCCAGCCCCCAGCGGCGGAACGTCGCCCTTCCCTGTTCGATCAGGTCGGCCAGTTCCTCGACACTGCGCCGGGTGACATTGTCATTTGGCGGGTCGCTTTGCAGCCGCTGAACCCAGTCCGGGTGCCCGAAATACGTCCAGCAGGGGTGCAGGTGGAGCTGGATATCGTGCCCGCGGCCGGCGATCTCGTGGGCGATCTCACCCATGGGCTCGTCGCCGAAGTACGTCGTGTTCAGTGTCTCGACAAAGAAGGTGGCGCGAATCGCATACCGGTCGAGGGTGTCCAGCAGATAGCCAAGCCCCTCCGAACGCCCGTTGCGATGGCAGTAGACCGACGGCGGCCCGACCGGTTGGTGGGTTTTCGGCTCGCGAAAGGCCCCCGCGATGCTGAACTCGGTATCAACGGTCAAATGAACGCGGGTCGTCATCGTGTTCGCACCTTCAGTGGGCAGAGGCCAGATTGCGCGCCAGCCGCAGGCCAAAGCGCAGAGGCGTTCGGTCCCAGGGGGTAAAGCGAGGAAGTTGCAGCGGGTCCGTGTCGCGGCCGGCGGCACCGGCCATGGTGGATACGGCGGCGTCAAACCCACTGGCACGCACCATCTCGACATGCTCCGGCGCATAGTCCTTGCCGGGGCGACCGTTGGGGTAAGCAAACAGCCGTACGGGACGTCCCACCAGGGCCTCGAGTTCGGCCTTGCCCTCCGCAATCTCGTGCTGCGCGGTCGCGGCATCGGTTTCGGCCAGAATCGGGTGCAGAACGGTGTGCCCGCCGATCCCCATGCCGGCATCGGCGAGCTCGCGAACCTGGGCGTCGGTCATCATCAGGTCGTCAGGAGGCGTTATACCGAACCGTGCTCCCAGCGCCTCGGCGCAGCGACCGCGCTCGGCCAGCGGCCGGTACTTGAGGGCCCCGATCAGGGCATGGATCGTGCCCCTGCGCTGCGCCATGGAATCCAGCGAACGCGTGCCCAGGCCCTCCGGAGTCAGATCCAACGCCGCCGAGGGAATCTGGCGAACCGTTTCGATCAGCATGTCGTTGAACATGCAGCCGCCATTCAGATAGCCGGTGGCGACAAAGAACGTTGCCGGCACCCCTTCCTCGCGCAGGATCGGCAACGCGATCTCCGCGTTGTCGGCATAACCGTCGTCGAAGGTGACCGCAACGGCCCGGGCGGGGAGCCGGCCTTCCCGCAGGCGCTCGATGGCCTCGTCCAGCGGCAGCGGATTCATCTCCCTCGCCAGCAGACGCATCTGCCAGCGAAAGGTCTCGGCCACCGGGTCTTCGGGTCGCAGCGGGTCGGGGTCCGCCAGCACGCGGTGATAGGCGAGGATCGTCAGGCGCGCGCGCCGGCCTTGCGGCGACAGCATGGACAACGGTACTCGCAGCATGCGCTCACGATCTCCTGAACCCGCTGGGGGCGTCGGTCGGAGGGCGCGAACGTACCGGTCAGGATTTTCTTGCGTGATTCAGCCAGTCAGCCACGACGGCCACGATGCGTTCTGCGGCATTGCCGTCCCAATACTCCGGGATGCGCCCCTGTTTGCCCCCATGGTCCATGACCTCGCGGAAAGACTCCATCAGTCGTTGCGGATCATTGCCTACTAAAATATTGGTACCTTCATCGATCGTGATTGGCCGTTCGGTGTTCTCGCGCAGGGTGATGCAGGGCACCCCGAGGGCGGTGGTTTCCTCCTGCATACCCCCGGAATCGGTGAGCACGACTCGGGCATCTTTCATCAACCCCAGCATCTCCAGATAGCCGGCCGGCGGCAGCACGGCGATCGGCGCCTCGCGCAGGGCAGACTCCAGTCCGAAGCCCTGCAAACGGGCCTGGGTTCGAGGGTGTAACGGGAAAACCAGGGGAAGCTCCCGGGCGATGGCCACCAGGCTGTCGACCAGACGCTTCATCACCGGCGCATGGTCGACATTGGAGGGGCGATGCAGGGTCAGCACCCCGTAAGCCCGGTCGTCGGAGAACGCATCGGTCTCCACCTCGGCCGACCGCAGCGTCTCCTGCCACGGCACGGCACGCTCCAGGTTGTAGAGCTGGGTATCGATCATCACGTTGCCGACAAAGTGGACCCGGCCGGGGTCGATGCCCTCGCGTACCAGGTTGTCGCGGGCATGGCGCTCGGTGATGAACAGCAGATCGGAGATCTGGTCGGTGAGCACCCGGTTCACCTCCTCCGGCATGCTGCGATCGAAGCTGCGCAACCCCGCCTCCACATGGATCACCCCGACCCCCTTCTTGGCCGCCACCAGGGCACAGGCGATCGTGGAATTCACATCGCCCACCACAAGGATGGCCCGGGGCTGCACGCGGTCCAGCACGCCCTCGAAACGCATCATCACCTCGGCCGTTTGCACGGCATGCGAACAGGAGCCCACCTCGAGATTGATATCCGGTCGGGGGATCTGCAGATCGGTGAAAAACCGCTCGTTCATCGCCGGGTCGTAGTGCTGCCCCGTGTGCACGAGTTGTGCCGGTATCCCGGCTTGCTGCAGGGCCCGCATCACCGGACCGATTTTCATAAAGTTCGGGCGCGCCCCGACGACGCACAGGATGTCGCATTGCGAATCTGTAGGCATAAGAGATCCCGTTGAAGCCCCGACACACCGGTTTGGCTGGGGCATTAGCGCTCAATGTAGTTCGAATTGAGGGAAATGGGCATAGGACGAAAGGACGAAATTTGTCCAGATTTTTCATCATTGTCCCGCCATCCATGTTGTGCCTAAGCTCGCACTACGCTGGCTGCCCGGGTGTAAAGGAAACCGACCCGGCAAGACGCCCGTTACTCAACCCGCTGCACGGAAGAGCCTTCACTCATGCATGCACTCCCCTCATCGGAAGAGATTCGCCTCGGGGTTATCGGACTGGGCTATGTCGGCCTGCCCCTGGCGGTCGAGTTCGGCCGGGTCTGGCCTACCCTGGGATTCGATATCCAGCCCAACCGCATCCAGGAACTGAAAAACGGTATCGACCGCACCCGCGAGGTCGAACCGGAAGATCTCGCCGCCGCGTCGCACCTGGACTACACCACGGAGCTCGAGGCACTGCGCCCGTGCAATGTCTATGTGGTGACGGTACCGACACCAATCGACGCCCACCGGCGACCCGACCTGCGCCCCCTGCTCGGGGCCACCCATACCGTGGGACAGGTGCTCAAGCGCGGCGACGTGGTGATCTACGAGTCAACGGTCTATCCGGGGGCAACGGAAGAAGACTGCGTCCCGATCCTGGAACAGGAATCCGGGCTGACCCACAACGAGGACTTCTTCACCGGCTACAGTCCCGAACGGATCAACCCCGGGGACAAGACGCACCGGGTCACCTCCATCAAGAAGGTCACCTCGGGGTCGCTGCCGGAGGTGGCGGACTTCGTCGATGCCCTGTATGCGCGCGTCATCACGGCCGGTACGCACAAGGCCGAGAGCATCCGTGTCGCCGAGGCGGCCAAGGTGATCGAAAACACCCAGCGTGACGTGAACATCGCCCTGATCAACGAGCTGGCGCTGCTGTTCGAGCGCCTGGGACTCGACACCGAGGCGGTCCTGCAGGCCGCCGGGACCAAGTGGAATTTCCTGCCGTTCCGGCCCGGGCTAGTCGGCGGGCACTGCATCGGGGTGGACCCGTACTACCTGACGCACAAGGCCCAGGCCGTCGGACACCACCCGGAGATGATTCTGGCCGGGCGCCGCGTGAACGACGCGATGGGGGCCCACATCGCGGACGCGACCATCCGTGCGCTGGTGCGCAAGGGGATCAATCCGGTGGGGGCGCGCATCCTGTTGATGGGCCTGACCTTCAAGGAGAACTGCCCGGACCTGCGCAATACGCGCGTGATGGACATCTACCATACGCTGCACGGATACAACACCGAGGTCGTGGTGTTCGATCCCTGGGTCGACCCGGAGGAGGCCGAGCACGAATACGGCATCACTCCGATCACCTCGGCCCCCGAGGCGGACTCGTTCGACGCCATCATCGTGGCGGTGCCACATCAGGCGTTCCTGGACATGGGGGTGGAAGCGATCCGTGCGCTCGCACACCCGCAAGCGGTGCTGTTCGACGTGAAATCGGCCTTCCCGCGGGAGGCCACCGACCTGCGCCTGTGACGAGCTCCAGGCGGCAGGGCTTCAATCGAGAGCCTCAGGGCCGATCCCTTCGCGCCGCCCCGGGTTGGACTCGCGATCGCCTGCATAGGCCCCGTAGCGGGGGGAGGCGCGATCGCGGCCGTTGTAATCGCGATCCAGACCGGGAGGAACCGGACTTTGGAACTCGGGAAGGCCCTTGTACCCCAGCACCCCCTCAAGCGGGAACAGGTCGAGTTCCGCGAGCGCCGCGTGCGGCTGCGCCAGGTAGGCCGAAGCCCGTTCGAAGCCGGCCTCGTGGTTGATTTCCGTATGCGCCGTGCGGGCGGCATCAATCGCCGGGTCCGCGAAGACCGCATTGCCGGCAATGATCTGTTCATAGCGCCGATCGCCCGGGATCAGCCGTATCCCGAATCCCTGCGCCACCACGGTGTTGTGGACGATCAGGACATCCTTCGGGATGTGGTTGTGTGGCTGCACGATCAGGGCACTACCGGCGTCGTTGAAAAACAGGTTGTTGTACAGGGCCAGGCGGCCTTCGCCCTGAAAGAGGCGCTGGTGGGGGTTCTGGTAGAAGAGGTTGCCGTAGATCCAGTACCAGTCGTGCTGGCCCGGCCCCTCGGGCGGGAAATGCCCCACCAGCAGGTTGGGACGCGCACGATGGCCGCTGCTCGCGCGCTCCGCCTTGCTGAACACGTTGTGGCGGATGATGGTGGCATGGGGCTCGGTCGGCATCCCCGCGCGCGGAGTTCGCGAACGCTGGTGCTTGATCTGCACGTTGTAGCCGAGCGTTCGGGCAAAGAAGTTGTGCTCGATCAGGCCCGCGACAAACGGCCCCGTCCCGTCCGGACGACCGAGATACATGCCGGTGCCGACATCGCGAACGTCATTGTGACGGATGGTCCAGTTCCAGGCAGGCGCGCGGGTGGTGATACCACTGTTGCCCTGCGAACGGTCATAGCCGCGGATGGTCAGGTGCTCCAGCGTGATGTCGTGGGCGTATTCACTGTCGTGCTCGACCACGACTCCGGCGATGTTGTGCCCGCCTCCCTCCAGGGTCAGGTGCCGGATCACAAGGTGCGCGGTATTGATCAGACGAATGGTATTGCTGCCCGAACGGCCGCGGAGGATGGCCGGATCCCCGGAATCCGGGCCGGTGATCACGATCGGCCGCTCGGCCGTCCCGCTAATGCCCCGCAGCACCAACGGCTCGGGGTATTCACCCGGGGCGAGCTGAAGGTGGTCACCCGGGCGCAATTGGCGCACTGCGCGGCGCAACCCCTCGGGATCGGTATGCAGGACACGGGTGGCAGCAGCGGGCGGCTCCGAGGCCCCGCCTGGACGGGGCGCATCGGCGCTCAGCGGTACCGTGGTCACCAGCAGCACGCCCGCCAGCACCCATACCCAGAACGCAAGCGAGAGGACCATTGACCACCGCACCATCATCAACGCACTCCTCACCCCGACCCCGTGATGCGAGGCGGTTCCGTGTCTGTTGGCGGGGCCATACTCCGGTATACGCCCCCTTGTCAGGTTAGACCATGCGCCAGCGCAGGAAACCATGATGCACACGCGCGAACCACTGGCCTTTCGGACCTGTGTCATCGGGGCATGGCTGTCGCTCGGTTTTGCCCTTTATCTCACCCTGCTGCCGTTCGAGTTCGGCGAGGTGAGCCTGGAGGAGGCGTGGTCGCTCTACCGCGACATGAGCCTGCAGGGGCCCGGCACGAGCGGGCGCGCCCAGTTCATGGCCAATGTCATGATGTTCATGCCGCTGGGCTTTTTCTGGATGGCCTGGCTCACCCATGGCCGCGATGGCCCCATCTGGCGACTGGGGGCCCTGGCGCTGGTCGCGCTTGTCGGGCTGGCAACCACGGCAACGGTGGAGTTTCTTCAGGTCTGGCTGCCCTATCGCCATCCGGCCGGGGCGGACATCGCAGGCAACTTTCTCGGTGCGGTCGTCGGGGCCCTGATGTGGTGGGGGCTTCGCCGGCCGATGCTCAACTGGCGGAGCCAGTTGGCGAACCCCGGTCGAACCACCGCAATCGCGGTCCTGATCGCCTACGCAATCCTGTACGTCGTGATTGGCCTGGCCCCGTTCGACCTGGTGCTGTCCACCGCCGAGTGGAGCCAGCGTCTCGGCTCCAGCGCATGGGGCCTGTGGGTCGCTGACGGGGCTTGTACATCCGGTCTTCGCTGTATCTCCGAACTGGGCCTGACACTTGCGGCCAGTGTGCCGGTCGGAATTCTGCTCGCGTACGGACTAAGGCGGCTGCCGTACGCGAACTGGGCCCTGCTGCTGACCCTCGCCGCGCTGCTGGCCACCCTGCTGGAAGCCCTGAATCTCGCCACGCTGTCGGGGATTGCGGAGGGTCGTTCGGCAGTACTGCGGGGTACCGGATTCATCGTGGGGATGCTCCTGTACGCATACCTTTCACCTCGGCAGGCCATGCACGCCCTGCGTCGCACCGCACTCCCGCTGCTGGTCATTGCGGCCCCGCTGTACGGGGCGGCACTGCTCGCCCTGAACCATGACCTGGGTCCCTACCACTGGGACCGGGACGCCGTAGCGGCACAATGGGATCAACTCAATCTCTGGCCGTTCTATTACCACTACTTCGTCGGCGAGACGGTCGCGATGCGCAGCGCGGCACTGCATGTGGCCATGTATCTGCCGCTGGGCGCACTGATATGGCTGGCGCAGATCCGACGCCCACTGGATGCCCGCCGGCTGCAATGGCTCGCGGCACTGGGCGCGCTGCTCGTGGCACTTCTGGTGGAAGGGGGCAAGCTGCTGGTCGTGGGGCTGCGGCCCGACCCGGCCAGCCTGGTGCTGGCCCCCGCGGCCGCCTGGACCATGGCGGCAATACTGCACTTCATGACACACATCACCATCGAACCCGCTGCCACGGGTCGGCGTCGGGTCCAGCCATCCGCCTCGGCGCCGGGCCTGGCAGCGCGGTCTACAGTCAACACCGAACGATCACAGCGGGAACAACAACGTGACGAACTCCAGTTTTGAGCAGCGCTGGCGCCAGCGTTTTACCCAGCGCGGCAGCCAGTGCGACGACGACGCGTCAATCGCGGGCTGGACGCCCACCGGGCTGGCCAGTCGGGTACGCCAGTTCCAGGCGCTCTGGCAACAGGCCCGACCCGCGGGCGCGCACTGGCTGGATATCGGCTGTGGGGCCGGCACCTATACGCGGCTGCTCCACACCGAGGGCCGCAGCCCGGTCGGGCTGGACTACTCCGCCCCCTCGCTGCACAAGGCCCGGCAGCGCAGCCCCACCGCGATCGACTGGCTCGCGGCGGATGTTCACCGCCTGCCGTTCGCCGATGGCGAGTTTGATGGCGTGCTCTGCTTCGGGGTGATGCAGGCGCTGGCCGACTCTCGCCCGGCCCTCGCGGAGATGCGCCGGGTCCTGCGCCCCAGCGGCGAGATCTGGGTCGATGCACTGAACGCCAGGACATGGCCCACCGTGTTGCAGGAGCGCCGGCGGATCAGGGCCGGGAAGGCACCGCATCTGCGATACGAGACCCGCGACTCCCTGCAGGCGGCAGCACGTGCGGTCGGCCTGCAGCCGGCGTCATGTTACTGGCTGCCCCTGGTCCCGGGACGGCTGCGCTGGCTCCAGGAGCCCATGGAGAGTCGCTGGGCCAAGGCCCTGTGGAGAACATCACCGTGGCTCGCGGAACGGTTGTGCCATTCGTTCATCCTGCGTGCGCGAAGGGAGCCGGTGTAAAGAGTTGTGACACCGCCGCACAGGCCCCTCCCGTACCGGCACACCCTCACCGCCGAAGTGTCAGTGTGCTTTACATTTCCTTCGAGCCGTAGACCTTCGTGGGCTCCCTGGTATTAGAAAAAGCCTTCCAAACAGTGGATTACACCGCTGCTGATTTGGGGTATAGATATTGCTCTGTGTTTTGGTTGTCGTCGCGAATGCGTGCGGCATACACAAATTCAGCGACCGAATGCGAAATCCCGGGTGACCCGGACTAGGATCAAGCCAAGAGGCCTGGACTGCCCGCGTCTCCCTTGACGCGATACCACTCCAACCAAGGCCCGGTCCCGATAATTCTGGAGGGACGCGATGGAACAAAACGACAACCAGGATCCGAACCGTCGCCAGGAGAGGCTGGATACACACGGCCAGAGCCGACGCCGCCTGAGCCGGGCGATGCTCGGTGCGACCCCCTTGTTGATGACCCTGCACGCGTCGCCGCTCAAGGCGGCCGGCGCGAACTGCATGCCTTCGGGCTGGGCGTCCGGCAATGTGTCACGCCACGATGGGCCACAGGACTGCGGGGGCCACTCGCCGGACTACTGGAGCGGGGGCTATGACCCGACCCACGCCAGCCATGCGAGCAATGTAAGCGCCAGCAGTCAGGGCGGCGGCCACCTGTTCAACAGCGCATCCTTCCACAGCCACCCGGAGTGGCGTGTGGCTGTGGAGTCCGGGGTCCTGTTCGATTCGAACTATGGCTTCCCGGGCGTGAGCCGGGGCTTCCAGGAAGAGGAGGGGGACCTCACCATGATCGGGGCCGTCTCCGCTTCGGTGTTCGTACTGGATGTGCAGGGGGCAGCCGAGCGTGAAGTGATCCGCTACGGCACCGCCGCATTATTGAATGCCAAGTACACCAACGGGTACCCGCTGTCCGAACGTCTGGTGCGGGACATCGTCACCGACACGCTGGAGAATGGCCACTACGAGACCGATGGTGGTGACCGCCTGTACCCGGAACAGGTATACCGATTCCTGGAAAACACCATGGGCCTCCCGAGCTGGGGATCCGCCTGAGCCATTCGGTCTTGCGTAATGGCTGGACACCAGGGGGAATCATATGTCGCGCCGCAGGTGGCAACGGACTGACGGGCTGCAGCAGCGCACCCTGGGGCAGGAGTGCGTTGTTTTTCATCCCGGGGCCGGCACAACCCACCTGCTGACGCCCGCGGCCGCCGCGCTGATGGACTGCCTGACTGCAGGCGTGGCGATGGACGAGGCCGAACTGGCCCGGCAGCTCGGCCTGCCGGCGGATGGCACGGACGTCGAACTGGGGCGCTGGCTGTCCAGCCTGCAAAGTGCCGACCTGATCCGGGGCCGCCACTGATGCGGATCGCCGATCTCGGGCTGGCCCGACTCCAGCAAAGCCTGGCGGGCCGCGGGCTTTATCTGCGCACCGGCCCCTTCACCAGCCGCATCCAGAGTCCCATCGCCAGCGTGGCCCGGGGCATCGAGTCGCTGTACCGGGACTTCGAAGTAGCCGACAACTCGAGTTTCTACGACTTCCACTGCGAGCTGCGCGCACCGCGTTCCCACCGCCGCTTCTATCGGCCCCAGGTCCTGTTTCTTTCCGACCGGCGCAGCGTCTTCAAGCCTCTGGCCTGCCAGCAGGCATACCCGATGCTCGAATGGGGGCTGAACTGGTGCATCGCCAATCAGGTGCCATATCGGCTGGTGCTGCACGCAGCGGCCCTGGAACGCAACGGGAAGGCCCTGATTCTCCCCGCCCCGCCGGGCGCCGGGAAAAGCACGCTTTGCGCGGCCCTGGCCCATCACGGCTGGCGCCTGCTGACGGATGAATCCGTGCTGGTGGACCTGGCGACCAACGAGGTATCCGGGCCTGCGCGGCCGGTGAGTCTGAAGAACGACTCGATCCGGGTGATACGCGAGTCCTGTCCATCGGCCGTCCTGAGTACGCCGATCGCAGATACGCTGAAAGGGGCTGTGGCGCACATGCGCCCGCCGACGGATGCCGTGCATCGCAGTCACGAGACCGCCCGACCCGGGTGGATCGTCTTCCCGCGTTATCGGCCGGGCGCCTCCATTCAGCTGAAACCGCGCGCGGCGGGTTCGGGGTTCATGCAGCTGATCGCCAACGCCTTCAATTACGCCGCACTGGGCACGCGAGCCTTTCATAGTGCCGGGCGACTGGCCGAAGAGTCCGCATGCTTTGACTTTACCTACAGCCGTCTGGACGAGGCCATGCAGCAATTCGACAGGCTGGCCGATGGACGCTGACACCGCACTGCGCCTGGCCCTGGCACGGCCAGAGAGCATGGCCGAGCGCACGACGGCCGAATGGGCCCCGTTGCTGGCGGCCGCACGCGAGAGCGCATTGCTGGGTACGCTCTGGCACCTCGCGGACGACGCGGGTCTTGCGGAAGGCCTGCCGGAACCAGTGGCCAGCCACCTCTGGGGAGCCGCCCTGATCGCCGAACATCGATCGCGGGCACTGGTCTGGGAACTGCACGGCCTGGCGGACGGGCTGCTCTCAAGGATGAGCCCGGGTGTTGTGCTGAAAGGGGCGGCCTACCTGGCGGCCGGGCTGCCAAACGCGCGCGGGCGCCTGGCCAACGATATCGATCTCCTCTTTCCCCGCAACGAGGTGGAGCGGGCCGAGAAGCTCCTGTTCTTCGAGGGCTGGTCGGGCACGCACCACAATGTCTACGACCAGCGCTACTACCGCGAGTGGATGCACGAACTGCCGCCACTGGTGCACCAGAACCGCGGCACCACGCTGGACCTGCACCACAACATCCTGCCGGAGACCTTTCGCGGCCATCCCGATCCCGCCCGCCTGCGGCAGCAAAGCCAGGCACTCCCGGAACCGTTCCGGTTCCGGATCCTGTGCCCGGCGCACCTGGTCCTCCACGCGATCGTGCACCTGTTTTCGGAGACGGAATGGGACCGGGGCCTGCGCGACCTCTACGACATCCATGTGCTGCTCCGCCATTTCAGCACACGTGACGGCGATGCCTTCTGGGAGCATTTCGTCGCGGAGGCCGAGGCCCTGAACATCGCCTGGATGGCGGAGCGCGCGCTGTGGACCGCAAACCGACTACTGCTGACCGAAATCCCGGCCGAGCCCGTGAAACGGCTGGCCCGGGCACGCGCGGGCATTGCCCTGCGGGGACTTGGCCGATGGTCGTTCGTACACGGACTGCACACGCGCGCCGGCTCGATCACCCCCCGCCGCGATGCGGTCGCGCGGGGCATGCTGTTTCTGCGTGGGCACTGGCTCAAGATGCCGGCCGGCCTGCTGGCGCGACACCTGTTCCACAAGGCCTTCCTGGCCGAGAAACCGGAGACGGCCACGGCCCAGCCGCAGCCGGAACAGCACGGTTAGGGAGTCGCAACGCCGTGCGAATGCGAACGCGCGACTGAATCAGCGTCTCCCTAACCACCCGCCTGCGAGCGGTACTGTTCCAGCAGGGGACGAATACGGTCCGATGGGATGGCATAGGTAATCCCGCTTGGATTGCGCACGGCCGCTTCGCGCCCGCCCTGGACATAGACCTGATTGATCACCCCGATCACCTCGCCGGTGTCCTTGCGATACAGGGGGCTGCCACTGTTGCCCGGGTAGGCCGTGGCATCCAGCTGGAAGACCATCGGCGGGGCATTGCGCAGGGCGCGTATGCGGCTGTCATCCAGCTCCGCGGCGCGACGCGCCGGGATCGCCATCGGGGTCATCGCCGAGATGCCCGCGCGATGCGTGGCCGGGTAGAGCCCCAGGATCATGCCGATGGGATAGCCGGTGAACGCGACCTCTTCTCCAACCCGCACGCGGCTGGAATTGCCAAGTTGCAGCGCGGGAAGGGAGGGTGCGGCGATACGCAGCAGGACCAGGTCATCGCTCGCGGCTCGGGCTACGACCTCGGCATGATGGATCGTGTTGTCCCGACCCTGGCCACTCACCACCACCAGACGTTCCCGGTTGTCCTGGTCCAGATTTCCGGGGAGGACATGATCGTTGGTGACCACGAGACGGCCATCGTCGATGACGAAGCCGGTCCCGAGGTACTGGGCGCGTGGACTGCGGGTGGGCTGATAGGTCGCGATACTCACCACCGAGGCCTTCACCCGCTCGGCCGTGTCGGGCAGCGGATCAGCGAGCGCCTGGCCCGGCGCAAGCACCAGGGCGACCAGCGCAAGCGGTATCGCCATCCAGAACGGGGCCCGCGGGCGCTGGCAACGGACGGGCCATCGACGGCCCTCAAGAAGGTGTCCCCATCCCCACATGCCGCGCCCTCCAGCCCCGTTACCAACCCCCTCAAGGATAGCGCGCAGCGCGCGGCGCGACGGGCATTCCGGGCATGCAATAACTCACCCGCTCGGCGACGATAAGGAGGGCCATACTCAGCCCCGGAAAGGCGGTCAGTCGAAGACGATGGTCTTGTTGCCGTGGGTGAGGACGCGGCCCTCGAGGTGATAACGCAGGCCACGGGCGAGGACCCAGCGCTCGACATCGCGACCCTTGCGGATCAGGTCCTGCACACCGTCGTCGTGGCGGATGCGTGTGACGTCCTGCTCGATGATGGGGCCGGCGTCCAGCTCGTCGGTCACGTAGTGGCAAGTCGCTCCGATCAGCTTGACCCCGCGGGCAAAGGCCTGGTGATAGGGACGGGCACCGACGAACGAGGGCAGGAAGCTGTGATGGATGTTGAGGATGCGCTCGGGATGCTCCGCACAAAGCCCCGGCGGGAGGATCTGCATGTAGCGCGCGAGCACGATGGTCTCCGGTTCCAGGACGGCCAGGCGTTGCTGGAGCGTGGCGAAGGCGGCCTCGCGATCATCCTTCGGTACCGGGATGTGCTCGAACGGGATGCCGTGGCAGGCGGCCAGTGGTTCCAGATCGCGATGATTCGAGAGGATCGCGGGAATCTCCATCGCCAGTTCGCCGGTACTCCAGCGGGCCAGCAGGTCGCTGAGGCAGTGCGGCTCGCGCGAGGCCAGGAGCACGACGCGTGGACGGGTGTCGGCATTGTTCAGCCACCAGTCCATGCGCAGCGCGGGCGCCAGAGAGGCCAGCCGCTGCTCGAGCAGGGCCTCGCCATCGGCGGGCAGCGAGAACACCCAGCGCATGAAGAACCAGCCCGCCTCTTCGTCGGTGTGCTGGGCGGCCTCGGTGATCCAGCCCTCGGTATCGGCAATGGCCGCCGCGATACGCGAGACGATCCCGTGCTGGTCAGGACAGCGAATGCTGAGGCGAAAGCGGGGACGTTCAATCATCTATGTCTCGCGATCACGAAGGGTAGCGGGGTGCAGCGCCGAGCATAGCCGATCCGGCACTGGGGCCACATGCGGAAATCGCCACTGCGCGGCGGCCTTCGTGGGCTTCATGGTGCCAATAGCAGCACCGGAAAAAACGGGGCCAGTCAGGCGGATTCGCGGCGCAGGGCGGAGGGGATGGAGAAGGTGATGGTCTCCTCACGACCGGAGAGTTCGGAGACCACCTCGACGCCCTGGGCGCGCAGGAAGTCCAGCACCTCGTTGACGAGGATCTCGGGGGCGGAGGCGCCGGCGGTCACGCCGATACGCTGCTTGTCCTTCAGCCAGGCCGGATCGACGTCAGCCGCACCATCCACCAGGTAGGACTCGACGCCCAGGCGGGCACCAATCTCGCTCAGGCGATTGGAGTTGGAGCTGTTCTTCGAACCGACGACCAGCAGCAGATCGCACTGTTGCGCCAGGTCCTTTACCGCATCCTGACGATTCTGGGTCGCGTAGCAGATGTCCATCTTGCGCGGGCCCTCGATCTTCGGGAAGCGCGCGGTCAGGGCGTCGATGATCTCGGCGGTGTCGTCCATCGACAGCGTGGTCTGGCTGACGAAGGCCAGGCGGTCGGGGTTGGCGACCTCGAGGCTGGCGACATCATTCACGGTCTCGACCAGCATCATTCGCCCGCCCTGGGTGTCATCGAACTGGCCCAGCGTCCCCTCGACCTCGGGGTGGCCGGCGTGGCCGATCAACACCACTTCGCGACCCTGGCGGGCATAGCGCGCGACCTCGAGGTGGACCTTGGTTACCAGCGGGCAGGTCGCGTCGAACACGGTCAGGCCGCGGTTCTCCGCCTCCTGCTGCACGCGCTTGGGCACGCCGTGGGCGGAGAAGATCACTACCTGGCCATCGGGGACCTCGTCCAGCTCCTCGACGAACTTCACGCCGGCCGCTTCCAGGCGCCCGACCACATGGCGGTTGTGCACCACCTCGTGGCGGACGTAGAGCGGCGCGCCGTAGATCTCCAGCGCGCGTTCGACGATCTCGATGGCGCGCTCGACCCCAGCGCAGAAACCGCGCGGATTGGCGAGCTGGACCTGCATACTCATAGTGGCTCCCGCGAACTACTGGGGTTCGCTAACCGATACCACATCCACCTCGAAGGTGAACGACTGCCCGGCCAGGGGGTGGTTGAAATCCACGGTGACGCTCTCGTCGCCGACCTCTTCAATGCGGCCCGGGACCGCATCACCCGACGGGCTGGTGAACTCGTAAATGTAGTCTTTCTGCAGCGGCATGTCCGCCGGAAACTGTGAACGGGGCATCGTCTGCACCGCCGCATTATCCCGCAACGGGAACATGGCCCCGGCCTCGATCGCAAATTCCCGGTGATCGCCGGGCTCCAGACCCACCAGCAGGTCCTCCAGACCGGGCAGGATCTCGCCCGCCCCGACCTCAAGGCGGATGGCCTCCTCGTCGGTGCCATCCACGACAAAGCCGCTGTCCAGGATCAGGCGGTAGTGCATCTCCACCGTCGCGCCCTTGGTTACCGTTGTCATGCCTTACTCCCGCGAATCCGTTGGTGACCCGCTACGGTCACCTTCAATAAAGGTTGCCACGATCAGGGTGACCGCGCCGACGACGATGGCCATATCGGCCACATTGAACGCCGGCCAGTGATAGCCGGCCCAGTGGAAATCGAGAAAATCGATTACCCGGCCATGGGCGATGCGATCGATCAGATTGCCGACCGCGCCGCCCAGCACCAGCCCCAGGGCGGTGACCGACCAGCGCGCCTGGCGTGGCAGCCGTGCCAGCCACCAGAGGATCAGCAACCCGATCACGACCGCCACGCCGGACAGGAACCAGCGCCCCCAGTCCCCGGCGCCGGCCAGAAAACTGAACGCAGCCCCCGGGTTGTAGACCAGGGAGAGATTGAAAAACGACGTCACCTCGACCGGCGCGTACAGGGTCAGGGCATTCTCTGCCCACCACTTGGTCACCTGGTCCAGCAGCGCAACCGCGACCGCGATCAGCAGCCCCGGGCGCAGGCCCGATTGCGCCAGCCCCATCAGGCGAAGCGCCGGGTCTCGCCCGGGCCCTCCACGTTCGTCACGCAGCGCCCGCACAGCTCGGGGTGGGCGTCATGCTGGCCGACATCCGGCCGGCGGTGCCAGCAACGCACGCACTTGGCATGTTCGCTCTTGTGGACGACTACGCCAATGGCGGTGCCATCCTCCAGCTCGGCGGTATGCGCCCCCTCGGGGGCCGCGCCGTCCACCAGCCGGGCCTCGGACGTGATCAGCACAAAGCGCAGTTCGTCTTCCAGACGCGCGAGGCGCCCATGGGCGGCGGAGCCCGCCGGCAGGTAGACCTCGATCTCGGCATTCAGCGAGGCCCCGATCCCGTGCTCGTTGCGCGCAAGCTCCAGCGCACGGGCAACATGCGTGCGCACCTCGAGGATGCCGTCCCAGTCCGCGCTGGAGAACTCGGCCCCCTCCGGCAATGGGGCAAGGCCCTCGTACCAGGTGGCGAACAGCACGCTGTCCGCGCGCTCGCCCGGCAGCAGCTGCCAGATCTCCTCGGCGGTAAAGGTGAGGATCGGGGCGACCCAGCGGGTCAGGGCCTCGGCCACGTGATACAGCGCGGTCTGTGCGGAACGCCGCGCGCGCGAGTCCGCCTGCGTGGTGTACTGGCGGTCCTTGATTACGTCGAGGTAGAACGACCCCAGCTCCACCGAGCAGAAGTTGTGCACGCGCTGGTAGATCTGGTGGAACAGGTAGTCGTCGTAGGCCTTCGTCACCTGCTCCTGCACCTGCAGGGCGCGCGCGACGATCCAGCGATCCAGCGGCAGCAGCTCGTCCAGCTCCAGCGCATGTTCGGCCGGGTCGAAGCCGTTCAGGTTGCCCAGCAGGAAGCGCGTGGTGTTGCGGATGCGGCGGTAGGCGTCGGCCGTGCGGTCAAGGATGCCCTGGGAGATCGCCATTTCGCCGGAAAAGTCGGTCGCGGCCACCCACAGGCGCAGGATATCCGCCCCCAGGGTGGAGACGACCTCCTGCGGCGCGACCACGTTGCCGCGCGACTTGGACATCTTCTCGCCCTTCTCGTCCACGGTGAAGCCGTGAGTGAGCACGGCCCGGTACGGGGCCTCGCCACGCATCGCGACACTGGTCAGCAGGCTCGACTGGAACCAGCCGCGGTGCTGGTCCGAGCCCTCCAGGAACAGGTCCACCGGCAGCCCGCCCAGTTCCGGGCGCTTCTCCACCACGGTGCTGTGCAGCACACCGGAGTCGAACCAGACATCCAGGGTGTCGTTCAGCTTGATGTAGTCATCGGCCTTGTCGCCCAGCAGCTCCTTCGGGTCGAGCTGGAACCAGGCCTCGATGCCCGCCTGCTCGATACGCTGCGCCACCAGCTCGATCAGTTCCGGGGTATGCGGGTGGAGCCGACCGGTCTCGCGGTGCACGAAAAACGGGATCGGCACGCCCCAGTTGCGCTGGCGCGAGATGCACCAGTCCGGGCGGTTGACCACCATGCCGTGGATGCGCGCCTCGCCCCAGTTCGGCATCCAGCGGGTATCGGCGATCGCCTTCAGCGCGTCCGCGCGCAGCTCGGCGCGCTCCATGCTGATGAACCACTGCGGCGTGGCGCGAAAGATGATCGGCGTCTTGTGCCGCCAGCAGTGCGGATAGCTGTGCTCGAACTTCACCGCCACGACCAGTGCGCCGCGCTCCTTCAGCGCGTCGATCACATGGCCGTTCGCCTGGTGCACGTTCTCGCCGGCAAACAGCGGCGTGTCCGGCAGGAAGCGGCCGTCGGGGCCGACCGGGTTGTGCACGGGCAGGCTGTATTTGAGGCCGACCGCGTAGTCCTCCTGGCCGTGTCCGGGGGCGGTGTGCACCGCGCCCGTACCCGTCTCGGTGGTCACGTGGTCACCCAGGATCAGCGGCACCTCACGCTCGAGGAACGGGTGCTGCAGTGTCAGGCCCTCCAGGGCCTGGCCCTTGACCCGTGCGACCACGGCCCCCTCTCCCAGCGAGTAGCGCGCCAGGCAGTCCTCGACCAGGGCCTCGGCCAGCAGCAGGCGCTCGTTGTCCAGCTGCACCAGCGCGTAGTCCAGCTCCGGGTGCAGGGCCACGGCCTGGTTGGCCGGCAGCGTCCAGGGCGTGGTCGTCCAGATGACCACGCTGATCGGGCCACGCGAGTCCTTGGCCCCCTCGAAGCGACGCAGGAAGTCGATGTCGTCGATCACGCGGAAGCGCACGTCGATCGCCTGCGAGATCTTGTCCTCGTACTCCACCTCGGCCTCGGCCAGCGCCGAGCCGCAGTCCACGCACCAGTGCACCGGTTTCTCGCCCATCTGCACATGGCCGCGCTTGAAGATATGACCCAGCGCGCGGACGGTGTCCGCCTCGACCTGATAGTTCATCGTCAGGTAGGGATGGTCCCAGTCGCCCAGCACGCCGAGACGCTGGAAGTCCGCGCTCTGGCCGTCGACCTGCTCCTGCGCGTACTCGCGACAGGCCTTGCGGAAGGTCGCGGCATCCACGTCGCGGCCGGCCTTGCCCAGGTTCTGCTCGACCTTCAGCTCGATCGGCAGACCATGGCAGTCCCAGCCCGGCACGTAGGGGGCGTCGAAGCCCGACAGGGTGCGGCTCTTGACGATGACGTCCTTGAGGATCTTGTTGACCGCGTGCCCGACATGGATCGAACCGTTCGCGTAAGGCGGGCCGTCGGCCAGCACGAAGCGGGGGCGCCCGGCGCAGTGCTCACGCAGGCGCTGGTAGCGATCCTCCGCCTTCCACGCCTCCAGCCACTCCGGCTCGCGCTGGGCGAGGCCGGCGCGCATCGGAAAGGCCGTCTCGGGCAGGTTAAGGGTGTCCTTGTAGGGATTCGGCGGTGCCGGTTTGCGTGCCATGTTTTTTCCGGATCGGCCCTCGGGGCCGCGTTTCAGCTGAATTCTGCAATTTGCTGGCGGGCCGTCTCGACGTCGCGCGCGATCTGCGCGCGCAGGGCGTCCAACCCGTCGAAGCGCTGCTCGCCGCGCACCTGCGCGATCGGCTCGAAGCACACGGCCTCGCCGTAGAGGTCGGGGCTGCCTTCGAGCACATGCGCCTCCAGGCGCTGCTCGGTACCCGCCACCGTCGGCCGCCAGCCGATATTGGCGACTGCCGGCAGGGCCTCGCCCGAGGCGCGGCGCAGCCAGCCGGAATAGACCCCGCGCAGCGCCAGCGGCCAGGGCCCCATGCGCAGGTTCGCGGTGGGGAAGCCGATCGTACGGCCGCGCTTGTCGCCGTGCGCGACCCGCCCGTGCAGTCGGTAGGACCGGCCCAGCAACTCGGCCATGCGCGTGAAGTCGCCGTCCAGCGCCGCCGCGCGTACTCGGGTGCTACTGATCCGGCCCTCGGCATCCGCGACCGTCGGGGTACCCTCGACACTGAAGCCAAGGCGCTCGCCCTCGCGGCGCATGAAGGCCTGGTCGCCCTCGCGGCCACGGCCAAAGCGAAAGTCGTCCCCGACCAGTACATGCTGCGCGCCGAGGCGCTGGTGCAACACCTCCTCGATGAAGGCGGTCGCCGACAGCCCGGCCAGCTGCGCATCGAAGCGCAGGATCCAGACGGCCTCGAGCGCGGTATCCCCCAGCGTGATCAGGCGGTCGCGCAGGCGCTGCAGGCGCCCGGGCGGGTCCGGGGCCTCGGGCCGGCTGCCGAAGTACTCGCGCGGCAGCGGCTCGAAGGTCATCAGGACCGACGGCGCCTGGCGATCCTGCGCCGCCTCGAGCAGGCGCCCCAGAACAGCCTGATGGCCACGATGGAAACCATCAAAGTTGCCAATGGTCACCACCGCGCCATGCACGGCCGCTGCCGTGGAAGCCCTGCTGTCGGACGGCCCCAGGCCGCGAATCAGCCGCATCGCCCCGATCCTGCGCAAAATCGCGAGTATAACCCGTCAGGGAAACAATGATTAAGGTACACACTCGCGCTCGAGTCGCTATTGCGTGCGAACAAGGCGCGGTGACTGCCGTGCAGTCATTCTGCACAAGGGAGCCGCAACGCTGTGCGCACGCCCGTTATTGATAACAACGGGAGGCCGAGCCCCTTCGGGGTTGGCACCCCAGGTTTTCCGAGACCAGGCGCGGGGCGCAGCCGGTAGTGGTTCTACCGGCAAGTGCCGCAACGCAGGATCGGGGAACCTGGGGTACCAACGCGAGCGTGTACCTTAACCATTGTTTCCCTAAGCGCCCCGGCATCATTCGCTGGCCTCCCGTAACAGGAAGTGTCGGGGGCGAAGCCCTGCGGCGAGCAGCGTCAGGAGCAGCGCGCCAGCCCCGGCCGTGATCAGACCGGTCAGCGCGAGCAGACGCGTGCTGACCGTCCAGTCGGTCCACTGCCCGAACGACGGCGACAGCGCGGCCAGTACCAGGGCCATCACCCCGAGCGCGATCGGCAACCCCACGCGCAGGCGTTTCAGCGCGGCCCCCGGCTGATAGATCCCCTCTCGAACCAGCCCGCGATAGAGCAGACCCGCGTTGATGTAGGCGGAGGCCGAGGTGGCCAGCGCCAACCCGGCATGCGCGCCCGGGATACCGGACAGGTACCAGGGCAGCACGAACGCGGCGTTCAGCACGATATTGGCGAGCATCGCGATGATCGCGATCTTCACGGGGGTCTTGGTGTCCTGGCGGGCGAAGAACCCCGGGGCGAGCACCTTGATCAGGATGAAGCCCGGCAGACCCAGTGCATACGCGGCCAGCGCCATCGCGGCCATGTAGGTGTCCCACTGGGTAAAGGCCTGGTACTGGATCAACGTGGCCAGGATGGGGACCGCGAGTACGACCAAGCCGACCATCGAGGGCAGGGCCACCAGCATCGCCAGGCGAAGGGCCCAGTCCAGCGTGCGCCCGTAAGCGGCCGGGTCCGCCTGATTGTACTGCCGCGCCAGCCGCGGAAGGATCACGGTACCGATCGCGATGCCGAACAGCGCGAGCGGCAACTCCACGAAGCGGTCGCCGAAATACAGCCAGGAGATCGACCCGGCGACCAGGAACGAAGCCACCAGGGTGTCCACCAGCAGGTTGATCTGCACGACCGAGGTCCCGAGGATGGCCGGCAGCATCAGCTTGACGATGCGCCGCACCCCCTCGTGTGCACGGCGGAAACGCGGCCGCGGCAACAGCCCCGCGCGCAACAGGAACGGGATCTGGAAGGCGAGCTGCAAGGCACCGGCGGCGAACACCCCCCAGGCCAGCGCCACGATCGGCTCCGCGAACATCGGCGCCAGCCACAGCGCCGCGACGATCAATGCCAGGTTCAGGAACACCGGGGTAAAGGCGGGGACGGCAAAGCGCCCGATGCTGTTCAAGATCCCCGCAGCCATCGCGGTCAGCGAGATGAACAGCAGATACGGGAAGGTGATGCGCAGCATCTGCGCCGCAAGGTCCTGCCGCCCCTCCTCCTGCGTGGCGAGCCCCGGGGCGAACACCCAGATCAGCAGCGGCGCGGCCAGGATCCCGATCAGCGTGACCACCGCGACCACGGCCATCAGCGTGCCGGCGGTGTGATCCAGCAGGTCGCGCAGGGCCTCGCGCCCGCGCTTCTCGCGAAACTCCGCAAACACCGGCACGAAGGCCTGGTTGAACGCGCCCTCGGCGAACAGTCGGCGCAGGAAATTGGGGATGCGGAAGGCGACGAAGAAGGCGTCTGTGGCGGCCCCGGCGCCAAAGGTGACCGCCAGCACCATGTCGCGCAGATAGCCCATGATCCGCGAGATCATGGTCATGCCACTGACAACGGCGGTGGAGCGGAACAGGCGATTCATCGCGGGCAGCGCGGATCCATGCACAAAGGCCCGCAGTGTACTGCAATCGAATACTCCCGGCCGTGCGCAGCGTTCAAAAGGGGGGCGCGTCGGCCCTGTTCGGCCGTTATTCGACGCCTCGCAATGACAGAAGCGCGGACACAAAAAAAGGCCGCCCGGAGGCGACCTTTTCTGGACGACCCGCGAGGGGCCGTCAGCCTTGGGAAGCGCGCCTTACAGGGCGGTCACTTCACCGGCGGCCAGGCCCTTGGCGGTTTCCTGGATTTCGAAGGAGACCTTCTGGCCTTCGGCCAGGGTCTTGAAACCCGAACCGTTGATCGCGGAGAAGTGAACGAACACGTCCTTGCCGCCATCATCCGGGGTGATGAAACCGAAACCCTTGCTCTCGTTGAACCACTTAACAACACCAGTATTCACAACTTGTAACCTCTTCAATGTAACTAACAAATGTGGTCGCGGGATGCTGCCAACAGATCAACGGGAGCACTGGTTCAGAAACTAGAGACTTCCTAGTGTTGCCGTTCATCCGCAGACCACGATCACGACTATACGCCTGCATTCCGGCAAAAGCCAACCGCCTTCCAAGAAATTTACGTGACATTCAGGGGCTTCGGCTGGAATACCTCCTGCATCGATGTCTGGCTAGTCCAGCTGCCGGATGTCCACAAAACTCCCCCGCGCCGTCCGGCGCAGGCGCGGCAGCACCGCCAGCACGGCCTCAGCGGCCTTCTCCGGCGTCGGCATGGTCTCGGTTCCGCGCGCGGCCTTCAGCCGCTGGAGCACGGGGAAGGCCTCGCGGTCGGCCTCATCGCACAGGTAATCCTGCATCGCGGTATCGATCAGCCCGGGGGCCAGGGCGTTGATCGCGGTGTCCTCGGGAAACTCGTGGGCGTAAAGCTGCATCATCATGTTCAGTGCGGCCTTGGACAGCGAATAGCCGCTCCAGCCGGCATGGCCGGACACCGAGGCCCCGGACGAAATCGCGACGATCTGCCCGACGCGCACGCGGCGGCGTAGCAGGGCGTCCAGGATGACCTTGTTGGCGAATGTGTTCACGTCCATCAGCAGGCGCAGCTCGTCCATCGGAGCGTCCTGCATGCGCTGCATGTGGCCCAGCAGCCCGGCATTCAGGATCACCAGATCCAGCTCGTCGACCCCTTCGAGCAGACGTTCCATCGCAGCGGCGGTGGCGTCGAAGTCGGACAGATCTGCGCGCTCGTCACCCGCCACACCCGGTTCCGGGCATCCCCTGCGGCTCATCCCGTAGACACGCGCACCCTGCCCCTGCAGCACCCGCGTCAGTCCAAGACCAAAACCACTGGAATTGCCCGTCACTAGTGCTGTACCAATGACACCATTGCTCATGCAATTTCTCCTGCCGGGATGGAACAAACGTGCAGGCTAACCGGAACCCCTTTCGCTCGCCATAAGACTCCCCTTCGGGCATCGTGCCCAGACCGAACCGGCGCGGCCGCACAAGGAAACACGGATCAATGTAGACACTCGTGTTGATACCCTCAGGAGCGGCGCGCAGATTCATCTCTGGCGCCACGCCGAAATGCGACAAGGACCTCTATGAGACAAGCGGAGGAGAAACCCACCCTTGGCTGGCGGCGGCTACTGGCCCACCCGATGTCGCAGGCGGCCCGCAAGCAAGCCGCCACCTGGCTCGGACGGATGCCCAGTGGGACAAGCTCGCTCTGGGTCGGCCACGGGGCACCAGCGGACGTGGCGCGCGTGAACCCCGCGCAGGCGGGTCACTGGCTGGGACGCGAGATCGACGCGATCGTGTTCGAGGCCACCTGGCCCCTCCCGGCGGACGCCCTCGCCATCGTCGGGGGGCTGCTGCGCGGGGGCGGCGTACTCCTGCTGCTAGTCGCCCCACCTGGCGACGGAGCGTTTGGCCGGCGCTGGGCGAAAGCCCTGCGGCACGCATCCGTTCACTGGGTGGATGACGATGTCGAACAATGGCCAATCCCCACCGCGGGCGTCCAGCCCCCCTGGGCCTGGACGGAAGGTCAGCGGCGTGGGCTCGCGACCCTGGATGAGCTTGGCCCCGGGGAGTGCGGCGCACTGGTCGCCAATCGCGGACGTGGCAAGTCGACCTTGCTGGGGGAATGGATCGCCGGCCAGCGCAGCACCAGCGCCCCGGTCATCGTCACGGCACCAGGCGCAGGTGCGGTGCAAGCGCTCTTTCGTCAGCTGGAATGCCACCCGGGACCATCAGTGTCCTTTTTCGCCCCCGACCAGGTCGAAGCCCTCGCCACTCCGCCCGACACCCTGGTGATCGACGAGGCGGCGGCTCTTCCGGTCGACCGCCTGGTGCGGCTGGCGGAACGGGTCCGACGACTGGTGCTGGCGACGACCACCGGCGGCTTCGAGGGCAGCGGACAGGGCTTTCGCCTGCGCGCGCTTCCCGCCCTGCAGCGCCTGGGCTTCCGAATCCGGCAGATTTGGCTTGAACAGCCTGTGCGCTGGGCGAGCGGCGACCCGCTGGAGGCCTGGCTGGATGGCCTGTTCCTGATGCAGGCCAGGAGTCGCGCCCCCGCCCCTCAGGCCGTGAGATTTCACTGGCTGCGTGGCAAGGAGCTCGCCCGTGACGCGCGTCGGCTCGAGGACGTGGCCGGCCTGCTCGCCGACGCCCACTATCGCACACGCCCGTCGGACCTGACCCGCTGGCTGGACGATCCTGACGCGTACCTGATGCTGCTCGTCGGTGCGCAGGACCGGGCGCTGTTCGGGGTTGCCCTGGTCCAGAAAGAGGGGGGGCTTGCGCCCAAACTTGCAGAAGCGGTCTGGGCCGGGGAGCGGCGCCCCCAGGGACACTTCCTGCCCTGCACACTGGCGGCTCGCGGCGAGTTCGCGCTGGCCACCCGGGCCTGGTGGCGCATCCAACGGCTCGCCGTACACCCCTCCTGGCAAGGCAGAGGACTTGGGAGCCGCCTGCTGCGCGCAGTCGAGGAATGCGCGGCACACCACGACATCGCGCTGCTCGGCACGAGCTTCGGACTGCAACCGGCATTAGTACGGTTCTGGGGGCAGACGGGCTGGCGGCCGGTGCGGGTCGGGGAACGACCCGATCCCGCCAGCGGCGAGGTGTCGATCGTACTGATCCGGGCGATGACACAAGACACCGCCGCCCTCGTCGATGCAGCCGCAGCGTCTTTCGCGCGCGACTGGCGCGAGGGCGGGGCCGCGCTACTACGCGATCAGACGGGGCGGCAACGCCGGGCCCTTGAAGCCATCCAGCCGTCCACCGTCACGGTACCCGTCCGGGATCACGCCCGGGACATCGAAGAGATTGGGGCCTTTGCACTGCGGCAACGCCCACTCGAATGGATACGCGCTGCCCTGCGACGCTCCCTTGTTGCGCACCCGCCGCAAGGGCCGGAAGGAAGGCTGCTGCAATCCGCCATCGAGTCCCTGGATGGCGAGGCGCTCGCCCGTGAACTGGGGCTTTCCGGACGGCGGGAGGCCATTCGGCGCCTGCGCCAGGCCGCGCAGACCTGGCTGGCGCACCCCGAGGCGTGAGCCCGGGGTGCGCCAGCGACACTACAGGCGGAACTGGGCCAGCGCCTGCTGGATCTCGCGTTCGACCTGCTTGAGCTCGTCGGAGGCCGCGCTGACCCGATCCGCGGTGTTGGCCGACTGGTCGGCCCCGTCGGAGATCTGCACGATGTTGCGGTTGATGTCCTCGACTACGGTGGTCTGCTGACGCGCGGCAACCGCGATCTGGTCGGTCATCTCCACGATCGTGGTCACCGACTGGCGGATCTGCTGCAGGGCGCCGTTCACCTCGGCGGTGTGCTCCATGGTCGTCTCGGCCTCTTCCTGGCCATGCTCCATGGCCTTCACTGCCGTGCTGGTGGCGGTCTGCAGGCGCGAGATCATGCTCTCGATCTCGTCGGTGGATTCCTGCGTCCGGGTCGCCAGCTTGCGCACCTCGTCGGCCACAACCGCGAACCCGCGACCATGCTCGCCGGCACGCGCGGCCTCGATCGCTGCGTTCAGCGCCAACAGGTTGGTCTGTTCGGCCACGCCGCGGATCACCTCAAGGATTGTGCCGATCTGCTTGGAGTCCTCGCCCAGCTTGGCAACCGTACCGGCGGCCTGTTCGACCGTGCCCAGCAGAGAGGACATCGAGGTGATGTTCTTCTCCATCACCTCGGAGCCGTTGTTCACCGCCCCGCTGGCCTCCTGCCCGGCCTGGGAGGTGGCGTCGGTGTTGCGCGCAATCTCCTCGGCACTGCTTTGCAGTTCGTTGATCGCGGTGGCGACGCGTTCCGTCTCGTCGCGCTGGCGCGAGACCGCCTCGCGGGCCTGGTAGGCCTCCTGGTTCAGGTTCTCGGTCGCGCGATTCAGGGTCTCGGTGCCACTACGGGCATTACCCACGGCCTGCGCGATCTTGTCGGTGAAGCGGTTGAAGGCGCGTCCCAGCTGGGCAGTCTCCAGCAGGCCGTCTTCGTCCAAGCGACGGCTGAGGTCGCCGTCACCGTCGGCGATTTCTTCCAGCGCTTCGGTCGAGTGGGCCAGCGCACGACGCACCACCAGGATGATGAACACCGCGCCGGCCACACCCAGGGTCACGCCGATCAGCGCGAGCACGCCCTGGGTCATCTGCGTGTTGCGCATGGTCGCGGTCAGCTCCTCGGCGGAACGCTCGGCCCGGTCGGTGATCCGCTCCGACAACTGCTGCAACTCGGTGCGCGCCTCCAGGATGACCGGGCCGACCTCGGTGCGGATCAGGAACGCGTCCTGCAGGGCCTCTTCGCTGCCGTGGATGCGGACGATCTCCTGAATCGCGCTGTCCAGATCACTCAGCAACCCCTCGAAGTCCTCGACCGCGATCTGCTGTTCGAAATCGAGCTCGTCGTACTGTTCCAGCAGTCGCGCCAGCACGTCATGGGTCTGGCCGAGATACAGCCTCAGGTTCTGCTCGAAGGAGTCATCACGAAACGCGATGAAGCCGCGCAGGTTCGAGGTGATCTGCAGGAGGTTGGTGCGCAGACTGTAGAAATCGTTGAGGCGCTCGAACGAGCGCTGGAAGCGTGCCCGCGCCATCTCCTCGTCGATCATGGTGCTGGTCAGCTGCGTCATCTGCATGGTTGCCGGGTTGGCTCGCGAGTTTGCAACACCCTGCGCCGGCATGTTCTGGGCCACGTCTTCGGCGATCTCGATCAGTCGCTCCCGGTGACCGGCAAAACCGTCGACGCTCGCGCGTACCTGCTCCGCGGAGGCGCTCAGTTCGTCCGAGGCCTGCACCACCGGATCGTTGACCAGTGCATCCATGGCGACGTCCAGCTCGTCCATCGCGGTCAGCCAGGCATCGCGGTGCTCGTCTTCCTCGCTCATCAGGTAGAACCCGAGAAAGGCCGCGCTCTCCTGCAGGAGCTGCTCCACCTGGTTGACACGCGCGACGGCCGGATAATCCGACTGCGTCAGCTCGGCTACGCCCTGCCCGCCCACATTCAGGGCACGCAGCGCCAGCAGCGAATTGATGATCAGGATGGCGACGACCAGGCCGAAGCCGGCGATCAGCAGCCCCCGAATGGAGAGTTTGTCGAGCATGGGTTGACTCCTTCCTCAGCGCCTTCTGCCGGGCGCATGCCTGCATACGCAAGCGGACTATTCCGCTGCCTGTAGAGACGATTCATCCCCTGTTACGGCCGCACTCCCCTGAAGTTGAGCCCCAACCGTTTTGAGAATTACATCACACCGAGTGACGCAGGAAGGATCAGGGTGATTCCAGCGCTTCCCAGCGCTCGAAGGCCACCGCCAGGTCACGTTCGACCTGCTCCAGCCGGGCCTGAAGCTCGCGCACCCGCTCGCCGTCGCGCAGCACCTCCGGGTCCGACAGGGCCTCGGCCAGCGACTGGTGCTCGTTTTCCAGCGCCTCGATCCGGCCCGGCAGCGCCTCCAGTTCGCGGGATTCCTTGTAAGAGAGCTTGCGGGCGCGGGGGGGCGCCGGTTCAGGGGCCGCAGGCGTCGACTCGGACGGGGCTCGAGCGGCTGGCGCGGGGGGAGTCTCCCTGACCCCGGTATCCGCTTCGCGGGTCAGCAGGCGCTGCGTGACGCGGGCGGGCAAATCCGACCAGCCGCCGACGAATTCCTCGACCGTGCCATCTCCCGGCAGTACCAGCGTGCTGGTGGCGACGTTGTCGAGGAAGGCGCGATCGTGGCTGACCACGATCACCGTGCCGGTGTACTCGATCAGCAGCTGCTCCAGCAGCTCGAGGGTCTCGACGTCCAGGTCGTTGGTGGGCTCGTCGAGCACCAGCAGATTGGCCGGGCGCAGGAACAGCTTGGCCAGCAGCAGCCGGTTGCGCTCGCCACCGGACAGGGCCGATACGGGCTGGCGCGCGCGCTCCGGCGGGAACAGGAAGTCCCCGAGATAGCTCAGCACATGCCGGGTCTCGCCGTTCACGGTGACCCGGTCACGGCCCTCGCCGACCGCATCCTGCACGGTCGTCGTCTCGTCGAGACGCGCCCGGGCCTGGTCGAAATAGGCGATCTCGAGCTGGGTACCCAGCTTCACCGTGCCGGCAAGCGGTGCCACCTGGCCCAGCAGCCCGCGCAGCAGCGTGGTCTTGCCGGCGCCATTCGGGCCAACAATGCCCAGGGCATCGCCGCGCTGGAGCAGCAGGTTCACGTCTCGTACCACCGGCTGGTCGCCGTAGCCGAAGTCCGCATGTTCCGCCTCGATCACCAGACGCCCGGAACGCTGCTCGGGGGACAGCTGCATGCGCACCTGCCCACTGCGCTCGCGGCGCTCGGCGCGCTTCTTGCGCAGGGCCTGAAGGGCGCGCACCCGGCCCTCGTTGCGGGTACGCCGCGCCTTGATGCCCTGGCGAATCCAGGCCTCCTCCTGTGCCAGCTTGCGATCGAACTCGGCGCGCTGGCGTGCCTCGACCTCGAGGCGCTCAGCCTGGCGCGTGCGGAAGGCCTCGATCGAGGGCGGATGTTCGTGCACCTTGCCGCGGTCCAGCTCCAGGATGCGGGTGGCGACCTGTTCCATGAACTGGCGATCGTGGCTAATGAACACCACCGTGAGCCCGCTCCCGCGCAGGAATTCCTCCAGCCAGCGGATCGCAGCCACATCCAGGTGGTTGGTCGGCTCGTCCAGCAGCAACAGCTGCGGTTCGCGCACTAGTTCGCGCGCCAGCCAGACGCGGCGCTTGAGCCCGCCGGAGAGCGCGCTGAAACCGGCGTCGGGGTCGAGCTCCAGGCGCGAGAGCGTCGTTTCGACCCGGTTCTGCAGGCTCCAGCCGTCGATCGCCTCGAGCCGGGCCTGGACCGGGCCCATCTTCTCCAGGGCCTCGGCATCCCCGCTGGCGGCGGCCTGACTCAGGTGATGAAAACGCTCCAGCAATTGCCCGGCATCGCCCAGCCCCTCGGCGACCACATCGAACACCGTCCCCTCGACCCCGGGCGGCAGCTCCTGGGTCAGCCAGGCGGTTGTCAGGCCGTCCTGGCGGACCACCTCGCCCGAATCCGGCTGGATCGCGCCCGCGATCACCTTGAGCAGGGTCGACTTGCCCTCGCCGTTGCGCCCGGCTACCGCCACGCGTTCACCGGGCTCCAGGCTCAGGTTCAGGCCATCCAGCAACGGCGCCATGCCATAGGCCAGGTGGATATCGCGCAGGGTCAGCAGAGCCATCGGGATCTAGGGAAACACTGATTCATGATACACGCTCGCGCTCGAGTCGCTTTTGCGTGCGAACAAGGCGCGGCGACTGCCGTGCAGTCATTCTGCACAAGGGAGCCGCAACGCCGTTCCCGCGCAAAAGCGGCCGAGCCCCTTGGGGTTGGTACCCCAGGTTCCCCGATCCTGCGTTGCGCCGCTTGCGGGTAGAGCCACTACCCGCTGCCCGACGCGCCTTGTCTCGGAAAACCTGGGGTGCCAACGCGAGTGTGTACATGAATCAGTGTTTCCCTAGAGGAATCCAGTTGAAGAACCCGGCAGGCGCCGAGCGAGAAGGGTTTCAGGGGCAGACGCGCCGCATCGACACGTGATCAGACGTTAGCGTTCTTGACCACCAGCACCGGGCATTCGGAACCGCCGATCACGCGTTCCGACACCGAGCCCATTAGCAAGCGCTTGAGACCGGTGCGTCCATGGCTGCCCACCACAATCAGGTCGCGGTTGTCCCGTCGCGCCAGATCAATCAGGGTGATTTCGGCTCGCCCCTCCTCGAAGGTCGCGTCCGCCGTAAGGCCCTGCTCGCGGGCCTCGCCCTGCAGGCGCTGAATTGCATCCACGCCCTCCTGACGACGCTCGTCGCTCTGGCCGGGCACGGCAACCGAAGCAATGGTGATCGGCAACTGGCAATGGCCGGCCAACTCGATGGCGGCCCGCGCGGCCTGGTCCCCCAACTCGGAGCCGTCGGTCCCAACCAGAAGACCGCGGTGCGGCGGCTGCGCGCCACGCGGAACGACCATGACGTTGCACGGTGCGGTGCCCACCACCTTGCGCGTCGCATCGCCGACCATCAGGCGCGCGAGATCGCTTCGGTCGCGGCGTCCGATCACGACCAGTCCGGCCTTGTATTCCTCGGCAATACCGACGATTTCCTTGTACCGATCGACCCCGTGGCGCAGGATCGGCGAGGCATCGACACCCAGCGCACGCGCCTTTTTCTCGATCGCGTCCAGGTCGCCCTGCGCCGCTACACTCGCATCGTGGCTGCGCCGGGGCGAGAGCGCGTCGTGCTGCGTATCCGTCTGAATAATGCGTGCGATGATCAGTCGGGCCCCGCAACGGTGAGCCAGATCCAGGCCAACGGCCTCGGCCGACGCACTGAACTCGGTCCCGTCGGTCGCGAGCACGACCGTCTCGAAACGGCAAAGCGGAGTGTCGGACATGGGGCGTCTCCCTGACGGTTTCTGCCCAGCATAACCGACCGGCCGGGATACGGCAGCCGGCATTTCGCGAACGGCGCAAGCGGCCCGGTTTTTGCGTCCGACCGCCCGGGATGAAATAATCCCGCGCTTTCAAGGGGTAGTGCTGGCGGTAACTGCCGCACCCTCGGCCAGCGGTCGAGGCCCTCCCGTCAGTCCCCTCGGCCCCGACCCTGCGCCGTCCGGCGCGGGTCTTCAGGACACGAACTCGATACATGGAAAACCTTACGCTGACCACCGAGATGATCGTGGTGCTCGCGCTTCTTGCGTTCACCATCTTCCTGTTTGTCACGGAGATCATCCGCGTGGACCTGGCCGCCATCTCGGTGATGGTGTTGCTCGGCCTGCTGACGCTGGTGCCCGGGCTCGGGCTGCTGGTCGCGCAGGACGAGCTGTTCAGCGGTTTTGCCTCCAACGCGGTGATCGCGATCATCGCGGTAATGATCATCGGGGCCGGACTGGACAAGACCGGCGTGATGCACAAAGTGGCCGCGTTCATCATGCGCGTGGGCGGCACCACCGAGAAGAGCATCATCCCGACCGTCTCCGGTACCGTCGGCGTGATCTCGAGCTTCATGCAGAACATTGGCGCGGCCGCTCTGTTCATGCCGGTGATGAGCCGGATCTCCAATCGCCTGGGCATTCCCCTGTCGCGACTGCTGATGCCGATGGGCTTCGCCGCGATCGTCGGCGGCACCATCACCCTGGTCGGCTCCAGTCCGCTGATCCTGCTGAACGACCTGCTGCCGTCGGACATGGAGCCCTTCCAGCTGTTCGACGTGACACCGATCGGGCTGGCGCTGCTGGTCACGGTGATCGTCTACTTCGTGGTGCTGGGCCGCTTCGTGCTGCCCTCGGTCAAGTCCAAGGCCACGCAGGGCGAGAGCGCGAAGGAGTATTTCCAGCGCGTCTACGGCCTGTCCTACGAGATCCACGAGGTGTTCGTGCCCGAGAAGGATCCGCTGGTCGGCCGTACTGTGGCCGAGATCGAGCGCGAGAGCGGGATCGCGATCGTCGGCACCTACAAGCACGACGAACTGCGCATGGCGCCCTGGACCGGCTACGAGATCCAGCCCAACTCGCATCTGGCCGTGCTGGCCAGCCCCGCACGCATGGAGAAGCTGTGCGCGGACACGCGCAAGCGCCCGACGACCCGCCTGGACGTGTTCGCGAACGCCCTGGATACCGGCCGCTCCGGGGTCGCCGAGGTCGCGATCGCGCCCGGCTCCAATCTCGCCGGCAAGACCGTAACCGAACTGGCCATGCGCCAGACCTACGGCCTGTCGGTGATGCGCATCCAGCGGGGCAGCGAGACCTTTGGCGAGGGCCTGCGCGACATCCCGCTGGAGATCGGGGACATCCTGGTGGTCCACTGCACCTGGGAGTCCCTTGCCCGCCTGGACAAGGATCGCGACTTTGTCGTGATCACCTCCGACTACCCGCACGAGGAACTGCGCCCTTCCAAGGTCCCGCATGCGCTGTTCTTCCTGGCGCTGACCGTCGGACTGATCCTGTTCACCGACATCATGCTGTCGGTGGCACTGCTGACCGGCGCACTGGGCATGATCCTGACCGGGGTCATCAGTATCGACGACGCCTACCGCTCGGTGAGCTGGAAGACCGTATTCCTGCTGGCCTCGCTGATACCATTGGGGATGGCGGTGGAAAACACCGGCACGGCCGCCTGGATTGCGCAGAACACGTTGGACTTGCTGGGGACCGTCCCGCCGTGGGTGTTGCAGGCGACGATCTTCGCGCTGGCCACGTTCTTTACCCTAGTCATGTCCAACGTCGGCGCCACCGTGCTGCTGGTCCCGCTGGCGATCAACTTCGCGGTCGCCGCCCAGGCCGCGGGCATGGACGCCGACCCGCGCGTGTTCGCGCTGACCGTGGCGATCGCCACCTCGAATTCCTTCCTGATCCCGACCCACCAGGTGAACGCCCTGATCATGGGCCCCGGCGGCTACCGGGTGAAGGACTACATGAAGGCCGGCGGTATCATGACGCTGCTGTTCGGTATCGTGGCCATGTTGATGCTCAATCTCGTTTTCTAAACTCGTCCGTACACTATTCGTCGCAAGAAGCTATGCAAGGAGAAACCCCATGTCGCAAAAACATCCCGTGATCGCGGTCACCGGCTCCTCGGGGGCCGGCACCTCCACCGTCAAGCGCTCGTTCGAGTCGATCTTCCGCCGCGAGCAGATCAACCCGGTCGTCATCGAGGGCGACAGCTTCCATCGCTATGACCGCAAGGCGATGAAGGAGGCCATGCAGAAGGCCGCCGACGAAGGCAACCACCACTTTTCGCACTTCGGTCCCGAGGCCAACCTGTTCGATCGCATCGAGGACCTGTTCAAGACCTACGGCGAAACCGGCCAGGGCCAGAAGCGCTACTACCTGCACTCCGACGAGGAAGCGGCCGCCCACAACGAGCGTCTCGGCACCAACCTCGGCCCGGGCGAGTTCACCCCCTGGGAAGAGATCCAGCCGGGCACCGACCTGATGTTCTACGAAGGCCTGCACGGCCTGGTCGTGAACGGTGACGTGAACGCCGCGCAGCACGTGGACCTGGGCATCGGCGTGGTGCCGATCGTGAATCTCGAGTGGATCCAGAAGATCTTCCGCGACAACGCCGAACGCGGCTATTCCGCCGAGGCCATCGTGGACACGATCCTGCGTCGCATGCCGGACTACGTGAACTACATCACCCCGCAGTTCGGCTACACCGACATCAACTTCCAGCGCGTGCCGACGGTGGACACCTCCAACCCGTTCATCGCCCGAGACATCCCCACCCCGGACGAGAGCATGGTGGTAATCCGCTTCAAGGAGCCGAAGAAGTTCGGCGTGGACTTCCCCTATCTGCTGAACATGCTGCCCGACTCCTTCATGTCCAGGCCGAACACCATCGTGGTACCCGGCGGCAAGATGAGCTTTGCGATGGAGGTCATCCTCGCCCCGATCATCCATGACATGCTGAAGAGTCGCGGCTGATCGCAGCACCGTATCGACGGTGTCCAAGCCCCGCTCCGGCGGGGCTTTTTTGTGGTCGCCGACGGTTGGGCTAGCATTCCGGCCATCCCACTTGGACTCATGGAGTTGCCGTGTTCGGACTGTTCGGGCCGCGCCCCGCGCAACAGATGGAGCGCTTTCGCAGCCGCTATACCGGCCGCTCGCTGATTGTGCACCAGGGCTTCGAGGGCGACTGGCTGGAGGAACTGCTGAAGCAGCCCGGCGGCGGCGGGCACTTCCGCATCGACAGTCGCCGCCTGCCGGCGCGGCGCCCCACGCCGATCGAGTGGCTGGTACAGACCCATGTGCTGCCCCTGGCGCTGCCCCAGCCGCTGTATCTGGACATCCGCGAGGACGCGATCCTCGCGCGCCACCTGACGCGGGGTGAACGCGCGGTCCATCCCTCCGAAATCGCCTGGTTCCTGGAAGAGCTGGACACCCGCCACCATGCCCGCCTGGCGTTCAAGGAGAACGACCAGATGACCGTCCAGCGCGGCATCCCCGAAACCGACAACGAGGCCCTCAGCATGCTGGAGCAGCTGGGGCTTTGATGGAGTCCTGAACGTTGATGGAACGCTTTGTCAGTACCGCCGCCAGCGGCAGTGACCCGCGCGCCCTCGCCGCGGAACTGATCCAGGGGCTGGGCCCGCTGCCGCCCCGGGACCCGGAGACCGTGCGCGTAGGGTTCATCTACGTGTCGGACGCACTGGCCCGCAATGCCCGGCTGGTCATGGACACGCTACGCAAGGAACTCGGGGTGGACCATTTCGTCGGCGGCATGGGCATGGCAGTGATCGGGCCGACCCAGGAATTCTACGAGAACCCGGCGATTACCCTGATGATCGGCGACTTCCCGGCCGGTTCCACGCGCGTGATCCAGCGTCCGGTCCACAGCCTGGACGAGCTGAAGCAGGCCCTGGACGGCTTCCTCGACCCCGCCACCCCGGGGCGCCTGCTGCTTAATGCCGATCCACGCATGGAGGGTGTCGAGGCCGTGCTGACCGAGATCGGCGACCAGACCGCCTGGTTCGCGACCGGCGGTATCCACTCCGGCGAGGAGGGGGCTGTGCAGATCGCCGATGGTGTGGTCGCGTCAGGCATCACCGGGCTCGCGCTGCGCGACGATGTCGCGATTGCCGCACGCCACAGCCAGGGCTGTACCCCGCTGCCCGGCCAGCACGAGCTGACCGAGACCTGGCGCAACATCATCGTCCAGCTGGATGGTCAGCGAGCACTGCCAGCATTCAAGGGCATCATCGGCGATGTCCTGTCGCGCGACCTGGAGCGGGCGCTGGGGTACATCCTGGTCGGCTTCCCGATCCCCGGCTCGGACACCGGCGACTACCGGGTCCGCAACATCATCGGCGTGGACCTCGACCAGCAGGTGCTCGCGGTCGGCGAATTGCTGGAGCCCGGACAGAAGATCCTGTTCGTGCGCCGCGACGGCCAGGCCGCCCGCGACGACCTTGAGCGCATGCTGGAGCAGATTCGCACCCAGGCCCCGAACGGGATCCGCGGGGCGATCTATGTCTCCTGCATCGGGCGCGGGCGCCATCAGTTCGGCCAGGAGGGCGCGGAACTGGCAATCGTCCAGCAGGGTCTGGGGGATGTACCCCTGGTCGGCTTCTTCGCCAATGGCGAGATCTTCGCCAACCGCCTGTACGGCTACACCGGGGTCCTCACCCTGTTCACCTGAACCAAGGGACTGACATGCAATACCGCAAACTGGGACGTACCGACATCGAGGTCAGCCTGATCGGCCTGGGCACGATGACCTGGGGCGAGCAGAACACCGAGGCCGAAGCCCACGAGCAGCTGGACTACGCGCTCGGCCAGGGCGTGAATCTGATCGATGCCGCCGAGATGTACCCGGTGCCGCCGCGCGAGGAGACCCAGGGGCTGACCGAGAGCTACATCGGCAACTGGCTGGCCAAGACCGGCAACCGCGACCGCGTGGTTCTGGCCAGCAAGGTCGCCGGCCCCGGCATGATCGACTACCTGCGCGGCGGCCCGCAGCTGAACCGCGAACACATCGAGCAGGCCCTGAACGACAGCCTGAAGCGTCTGCAGACCGACTACCTGGACCTCTACCAGGTCCACTGGCCGACGCGCGCCACCAACTTCTTCGGCCAGCTCGGCTACGTCCACAAGCCGGACGCAAGCGCGACCCCGATCGAGGAGACCGCGGCCGCGCTGAAGGCCCTGGTCGAGAGCGGCCGCGTGCGCACCATCGGCATCTCCAACGAGACCCCGTGGGGGTTCATGGAATGGATCCGCGCCCATGACCGCGGCCTGTCCGAGCGCATCGTCTCCATCCAGAACCCCTACAATCTGCTCAACCGCAGCTTCGAGGCGGGGCTGGCCGAGATGGCCATCCGCGAGGATGCCGGCCTGCTGGCCTATTCGCCGCTGGCCTTCGGCATGCTCTCCGGCAAGTACCTGGACGGCGCGAAGCCCGCGGGGGCGCGCCTGACGCTGTTCGAGCGCTTCCAGCGTTACAGCAACGAATCCGGCCTGGCCGCGACCGCGGAGTACGCGCGCCTGGCGCGCGAACACGGCCTGACCCCGTCCCAGCTGGCGCTGGCCTTCATCAACCAGCAGCCCTTCGTGACCAGCAACCTGATCGGGGCGACCACCATGGAGCAGCTGCGCGAGAACATCGCGACCGTCGACATCACCCTGTCCGATGCCGTGCTGGAGGCCATCGAGGCCATCCACGCCCGCTATACCTACCCCTGTCCGTAGGACCACCGCCGGTGCACCTGATCGATACGCATGTCCACCTGGACCTGGACGCGTTCGATCCGGATCGCCCGGCGGTGCTGGACCGCGCCCGCGCCGCCGGGGTGCGGGAACTGGTCCTGCCCGGCGTCACCCGCACGCGCTGGCCGGACCTCGACGCCCTGCACCGCCAGCACGCGGGTCTGCATGTCGCCTACGGCCTGCACCCGATCTTCCTGCAGAACCATGCGGACGCGGACCTCGAAGCCCTGGAGGCCTGGCTGGATAAGCACCCGGAGACCATCGCAGTCGGCGAGATCGGGCTGGACGGCTATCAGGAGGGTCTCGATTGGGACCGCCAGTGGCGGTTCTACACGCGGCAGCTGGCCATCGCCCGCGAACGCAACCTGCCGGTGATCATCCACAGCCGGCGCGCGCTGGACGCGGTGCTCAAGGGCCTGCGCGAGCACCCCGGCGTGACCGGCATCCTGCATGCCTTTATCGGCTCGCCGCAGCAGGCCCGGCAGGCGGCGGATCTCGGCTGCTGCCTGGGCATCGGCGGGCCGGTGACCTACGAGCGGGCGAAACGACTGCACCGCGTGGTGCGCGAGGCCCCGCTGGAGGCACTGGTGGTGGAGACCGATGCCCCGGACCAGCCACTGGCCGGACACCAGGGCGAGCGCAACGAACCGATGATGACCGCCGAGGTGAACCGCCATCTGGCCCGCCTGCGGGACATCGACCCGGCCGAGATGGCTATAATCACGTCACAAAACGCACGCCGGGTCCTCCGGCTCCCGAGCGACCCGGATTCATGAGCACGTCCAACAATCCCTACAGCGAACGCACCGACCTCCTGCTGGGTCCCGATGTCACCGCCGGCCTGCGCGACCGGCATGTGTTCATTGCCGGGCTGGGCGGCGTCGGGAGCTATGCCGCCGAGGCCATTGCGCGCGCCGGAGTAGGACGCATGACCCTGGTGGATCACGACGTCGTCGCCGCCTCCAACCTGAACCGCCAGCTGGTCGCGCTGCGCTCCACCCTGGACCAGCCCAAGACCGCGGTAATGGAGGCCCGCATCCGCGACATCGACCCGGAGATCGAGCTGACCATCCAGCGCGAGTTCCTGCGCCCGGACAGCATCGTCGACCTGGTGCCGGAAGATGCCGACTTCGTGCTCGACGCGATCGACTCCATCGCCTGCAAGGCGGCGCTGGTGGCCGGGGCCCAGCGCCGCGGCCAGGCGGTGATCTCCAGCATGGGGGCCGGCGGGCGCATCGACCCCACGGCCGTGCGAGTCGGCCCGCTGGAGTCCACCCGCGTATGTCCGCTGGCGCGGCAGATGCGCAAGAACCTGCGCCGCATGGACGCGCGGCTCGACTACCCCGTGGTGTTCTCGATCGAGCAGCCGCGCAAGGGCACCGAACACCGGCCGGTCGAGGGCGGCCGCCCGCGCTCGGTCAACGGCACGATCTCCTACCTGCCCGCGATCTTCGGCCTGACCGCCGCCGGCCACGTGATCCAGACCCTGATCGCCCGCGCCTGACCGCCATACACGGCTCGCTCCGTCAGACCCCTGCGCCCACAAGTATCGTCCTGCCCTGTGGGAGCTCAGCCCCCTGAGCGATACGGCGCGGCCCGACCCCATCGACCAGAGGGCTGAGCTCCCACAGGCCAGGACAACCCAACCCCCTACGAAGATGCTATTCGTCGAAGACCGCCTCGATGCGGGCCTGGATATGCTGGTCGGCGTCCGGGCCGTACTGCGTGCTGGCCGGGTCGAAGCGGTCGCAGAAGGCGTAGGCAAACTTCAGGTCCTTCACGCCCAGGGCGCCGAACAGGCGCGCCTCGAAGGAGTGATCCTCCGGCGTCTGGATCAGCGTGGGCCAGCCATCCTCCCCCGGTGCCAGCGCCGGGCCGAAGAACACGACCCCCGGCAGATTCTTCAGGCGCAGGGCACAGGTACCCTCGGTCACCCCGGCCATCGGCAGGAAATCAATGGTGCGCGACAGCCGCTGCTTGCGGTTGAAGGCGATATCGATCTCGCCGCCGGCGGCACGGATCGCCGGGGCCTCGGCCTCGAACGCCAGGGTCTCAAGGCCAGCCGCCCGCCAGGCATCCAGGTCCTGCGCGCCATGGCGGCTGGGCAGGAACAGGTAGGCGGGCTTCGTGACCGCCCGAATCGCCTCCAGCAGGGAGTCGGAGTAGGCCGGGGCATTGACCAGCACACCCCCCAGCTCGCGATCGTCGATCAGCCAGACGGCCGGGTCCGAGTCGCCCACGCGGTAGATGCTGCGGTCACGCAACTCGACCAGCGGGGCACTGATCAGCGGTTCACTGCCCATGCGACTCCTCCGACGACGGTTTGGCGGGACGCGGCTCGATCCCGGCCATGGTGGCCTCGATCCATTCCTCGGCCTCGCTTAGCACCTCGACCGGCTTGCGCCCGGCGGTCTCGATCGGCGGGCCGACCACCACCTCGATGGTGCCGGGGTAGCGCCGAAGGCCCTTTTTCGGCCAGAAGCTGCCGCTGTTGAGCGCCACCGGCAGCACCGGATAGCCGGTGCGTGCCGCCAGTATCGCGCCGCCCTGGCGGTAGCGGCCGTGCTCGCCCGGAGCCACGCGCGTGCCCTCGGGGAAGACGATCACCCAGCGGCCCTGGTCCAGGCGCTGCTGGCCCTCCGCAACCAGGTTCTCCAGGGCCTGGCGCCCGGCCTCGCGGTCGATCGGGACCGGGTCCAGCATGGCCAGCGTCCAGCCGAACAGGGGGATGCGCATCAGCTCGCGCTTGAGCACCCAGGTTTGCATCGGAAAGATCGCAACATAGGCGACCGTCTCCCACGCGGACTGGTGCTTGGAGAGCACCACATGCGGTCGCGAGGAGTCGATGTGCTCGGCTCCTCGCACCCGGTAATCCAGCCCGCAGGTGATGCGCAGCCACCAGACGTTGAAACGCCCCCACTGGGTCAGAACGCGATAGCGCATCGGGCGTGAGAGCGGCCAGATCAGCGGCGGGACCAGCAGGCCGAACACCAGCGTGGAGCCGATGAACCCGAACTGGAACAGGAGGCCACGGATCAGGGGGAGCATGCGGCGGCGCTATCCCGTGGCCAGGCGGCCGATGTCGGCCACGGTCTCGAAGGCGCGGCGCAGTTCGCGCAGCAGGGCCAGACGGTTGCGCCGCTCGGCGGCATCCTCGGCCATCACCATCACCTGGTCGAAAAAGGTATCGACACGATCACGCAGGCTCGCCAGCTCGCCCAGGGCATGCAGGTAGTCGCCGTCGGCCACCGCCTGCTCGACCCCCGGCCGCACCGCCTGCAGGCCCTGGTAAAGCTGACGCTCCTCGTCCAGCGCCAGGGCCTCGGGATCGAGGTCGGCCTCGGCCTCCTCGCCGGCCTTGCGCAGCAGGTTATGGATGCGCTTGTTCGCCGCGGCCAGGGCCTCGGCCTCCGGGCGCTCGCGGAACAAGCTGACCGCGCGCACGCGGCGGACGAAGTCCAGCGGCGTATCGGGCGCGACCGCGGCCACCGCCTCGATGGTCTCGTGTGCCTGGCCCTGCTCCAGCAGGTAGCCGCGCAGACGCTCCAGGATGTACTCGCGTACCGGCTCCACCGCCTGGTCGGCCTCCGGCACGCGGTCGCGGATCGGCTCGGCCGCCGCCTGCAGCAGCGGGGTCAGGGCCAGCGGCAACTCGCGCTCGACCAGGATGCGCACCAGTCCCAGCGCGGCGCGGCGCAGGGCGAACGGGTCCTTGGTGCCCGTGGGCTGCTTGCCGATCGCGAAGATCCCGACCAGCGTATCCAGTCGGTCCGCCAGTGCCAGGGCCTGGGCCAGTGGGACATCCGGTAGTTCCGAGCCGGACTGGCGTGGCCAGTAGTGCTGCTCGATCGCGGCCGCGACCGCGTCGTCCTCGCGGTCGTGCAGGGCGTAGTAGCGGCCCATCGTGCCCTGCAGCTCGGTGAACTCGAACACCATCTGGGTGACCAGATCGCACTTGGCCAGGCGCGCAGCGCGCGCGGCCAGCCCGGCATCCAGCCCCATCAGGCCGGCCAGGCGCTGCATCAGGGCCTCCAGCCGCACGGACTTGTCGCGCAGCGTGCCCAGACGCTTCTCGAACACCACGGAGTCCAGCGCGTCCAGCCGTTCCTCCAGGCGCTTCTTGCGGTCCTGCTGCCAGAAGAATTCGGCATCGGCGAAGCGCGGGCGCAGCACGCGCTCGTTGCCGTCGCGCACCGCGTGCGGGTCGCGCGACTCGATATTGCTGATCACGATGAAGTGCGGCTGCATGCGCCCGGCCTCGTCGACCACCGGGAAGTATTTCTGGTTGTCCTGCATCGTGGAGATCAGCGCCTCCTGCGGGACATCCAGGAAACGCGGGTCGAAGCCGCCGGTCAGGGCCACCGGCCACTCCACCAGCGCGGTCACCTCGTCCAGCAGGTCGGCATCCACCAGTGCGCGCCCGCCCAGGGCCTTGGCCTGTTCGTGCACCTGCGCGAGGATATTCTCGCGCCGCGCCTCGAACGACGGCTCGACAAAGCCGGGGCTGCGCAGCCGTTCGGCGTAGTCGTTGCCGCGCTTGAGTTCCAGCGCGCCGGGCTGATGGAAGCGGTGGCCATGGGTGGCCCGTCCGGAGGTCTGCTCCAGCACCGTCAGCTCCAGCACCTCGGTCCCGTGCAGCACGACCAGCCAGTGCGCAGGACGCACGAATTCGGTGCGACTGCTTCCCCAGCGCATGCGCTTGGGCGTGGGCAGGGCCTCCAGCGCGGCCTCCAGCATCTCCGGCAGCAGTTCGCCCAGGGCGCGGCCCGGCTGCATCTGGCGGAAGACCAGGTATTCGCCCTTGTCGGTGGTCTCGCGCTCCAGGCGCTCGACCTCCACGCCGCAGGAGCGGGCAAAGCCCAGCACCGCCTTCGTCGGCTCGCCGGCGGCGTCGAAGGCGGCGGCCACGGCCGGGCCGCGACGCTCCTGGAGCTGGTCCGGCTGGCGCGCGGGCACGTCGGGGAACAGCACGGCCAGCCGCCGCGGGGTGGCGAAGGCCTCGGGTGCGCCCGGTTCCAGACCGGCCTCGCGCAGGCGGGTGGCCAGGCCCTCGGCCAGGGCATCACGCAGGCGCGGCAGGGCGGTGGGGGGCAGCTCCTCGGTGCCGAGTTCGATCAGGAGTTCGCGGGCTTCAGCCATGTCGGGTCCGTGTCGGGTCCATCACGACCGCGCGCAAGGGCGCGCGATCCGGGAAGAGGGTTCAGGCGGCGTCGGGCTTGTTGGTGTCGTCGTCGGCGCACAGCGGGAAGCCCAGGGCCTCGCGCGACTCGTAGTACTTCTGGGCGACGTTTCGCGACAGCTCGCGCACACGCAGGATGTAGCGCTGGCGCTCGGTGACCGAGATCGCGCCGCGGGCATCCAGGAGGTTGAAGCTGTGCGAGGCGCGCAGCATCTGTTCGTAGGCCGGCAGCGGCAGGCCCAGCTCGATCATGCGGTCGCTCTCGTTCGCATGCTGATCGAAGGCGGCGAACAGGGCATCGCGATCGGCGTGCTCGAAGTTGTAGGCGGACTGCTCCACCTCGTTCTGGTGATAGACATCCCCGTAGGTCACCGGGCGGTCGTCCGGGCCGACGGTCCAGACCAGGTCGAACACGCTCTCCACCCCCTGCAGGTACATCGCCAGACGCTCCAGCCCGTAGGTGATCTCGCCGGAGACCGGGTGGCAGTCCAGCCCGCCCACCTGCTGGAAGTAGGTGAACTGGGTGACCTCCATGCCGTTCAGCCAGACCTCCCAGCCCAGGCCCCAGGCACCGAGGGTCGGGGATTCCCAGTTGTCCTCGACGAAGCGCACGTCGTGGGTGAGCGTGTCGAAGCCCAGCGCCTCCAGGGAGCCGAGGTAGAGATCCTGGATGTCCGGTGGCGACGGCTTCAGCAGCACCTGGAACTGGTAGTAGTGCTGCAGGCGGTTGGGGTTGTCGCCGTAGCGCCCGTCGGTCGGACGGCGGCTGGGCTGCACATAGGCCGCACGCCACGGCTCCGGCCCGATCGAGCGCAGGAAGGTCGCCGGATGAAAGGTGCCGGCCCCCATCTCCATGTCGTAGGGCTGCAGGACCACGCAGCCGTGGTCGTTCCAGTAGTCCTGCAAGCGACGGATCAGGTCCTGGAAGGTCGGGCGGCTGCTGGACGGATTGCGTTCTTGCGACATGCGGGGTCCCGGATCAGGGCAAAGCAGACAGTATATCGGCCGGGCTCCGGCTGCGGCCACCGCTGACGGCCGTGCAAGCGTCTTGCATGTGGCGGAAGCACGCCCATACTGGGGTCTGGATTCTCTTCGGGAGAGCCGCCCTGAGCAATCCCCACGCCAACTCCGAAACCGCAGTCACGCCAGAAAACGGCCGGCGCTACCGTGCCACGCGCCGGGTGACCGTTGTGGGTGCGGTGGTGAATGCCTTCCTCGCCCTGGCACAGCTTTTGAGCGGATGGCTGCTGAACTCGCAGGCCCTGATCGCCGACGGCGTACACACCCTGTCGGACCTGATCACCGATGGTGTGGTGCTGTTCGCCGCCGGCAAGGCCGCCGCCTCGCCCGACCATGACCACCCCTACGGACACGGGCGCATCGAGACCCTGGCCACCGTGGTCGTCGGCGTGTTTCTGGCGCTGGCCGGCCTCGGGATCGCCTGGGCCGCGGGGCAACGGCTGGTGGATACCGCAGCCGCGACCGGACCGGCCCCGGCCGCGCTCGCCTTTGCGGTGCTGACGCTGGTGGCCAAAGAAGGGCTTTATCAGTACACCCACCGGGTCGCGAAACGGATCGGGTCGCGCATGCTGGATGCCAACGCCTGGCACCACCGCACGGATGCGATCTCGTCGCTGTTCGTGCTGGTCGGGGTCGGAGCCGCGGTCGCAGGCTTCCCGTGGGCCGACGCCCTGGCCGCGCTGATCGTCGCCCTGTTCATCCTGCATATCGCCGGACGCCTGATCGTACGCAGCGCCGCCGAACTGATCGACACGGCACTGGACCGGGACGAGGTCCTGCGCATCCATCACACCATCATGGAAGTGCCCGGGGTGAAGGATGCGCACATGTTGCGCACGCGGCGTCACGGGAGCGACGTGGTCGCCGATGTGCATATTCAGGTCGCCCCGATGATCTCGGTTTCCGAAGGGCACCGGATCGCCGATGCTGTGTACTGGGCCGTCACGCAGCGCCACGAGCGCCTGCGCGATTTTACCGTTCACGTTGACCCGGAGAACGACGAGGAGCAGGCGCGCAGCTCGAATCTGCCCCTGCGTCCGGATGTCGCCGAAGCGGTGCGCGAGGCCTGGATGGATGCCCCGGAGCTGGAGTCGCTGGAGCACCTTTCCCTGCACTATTTGAACGGGCGTATTCACCTGACCCTGACCCTGCGCCTTGACGGGGCATCTTCGCTTGCGGACCTGAACGCGCGTGGCGAGACCCTGTCACAGTTGCTGCAAGGCCACCCGCGCCTCAAGGGGCGGTTGGGCGAGGTGAAGATCCTCTACCGCCCGTGCACTACAGGTGTGCAACAAAAGCCTTGATGCACTAATGTGGTGCCAATGTCGCACGGATATCGTGCAACGCCACGTTCGGCGCTCGTCTGGCAGGCCCTGGACCTCCGTCACAGGGCCATCCGGGCGAAGTGGCATGATGCCTGCATAGAACCGCTTCAACGCCGCCCGACCTCGAATCGATGCGGCGAATCCAAAGACCAAGAGCAAACCTTAAGGAGACTCCCATGTCCGCAGCCGACGTGCTGAAGCAGATCCAGGAAAAGGAAGTGCGCTTCATCGACTTCCGCTTCACCGACTCCAAGGGCAAGGAACAGCATGTAACCGTGCCGGCCCATGACCTCGACGAAGAGTCTTTCGAGGAAGGCAAGATGTTCGACGGGTCGTCGATCTCCGGCTGGAAGGGCATCAACGAATCCGACATGATCCTGATGCCGGACGCGGAATCCGCGGTCATCGATCCGTTCTTCGAGGACATGACCATGAACATTCGCTGCGACGTGGTCGAACCGGCCACCATGCAGGGCTACGACCGCTGCCCACGCTCCCTGGCGCGCCGTGCCGAGGCCTACCTGCAGAGCACCGGCATCGCCGACACCGCGCTGTTCGGTCCGGAGAACGAATTCTTCGTGTTCGACGACGTGAAATGGGGTGCCGACCTTTCCGGCTCCTACTGCCGAGTGGACTCCTCCGAGGCCTCCTGGAACTCCGAGCGCGTCTACGAGGACGGCAACATCGGCCACCGCCCGGGCGTGAAGGGCGGCTATTTCCCGGTCCCGCCGGTCGACAGCCTGCACGACCTGCGCTCGACCATGTGCGAAGTGATGACCGAGATGGGCCTCGTGACCGAGGTGCACCACCACGAGGTGGCCACCGCTGGCCAGTGCGAGATCGGTGTCGGCCCCGCGACGCTGACCCAGAAGGCCGACGAGGTTCAGGTCCTGAAGTATGTGGTGCAGAACGTTGCCCACATGCACGGCAAGACCGCGACCTTCATGCCCAAGCCGATCGTCGGCGACAACGGCTCCGGCATGCACGTGCACCAGTCGCTGTCCAAGGACGGCAAGAACCTGTTCTCCGGTGACCTGTACGGCGGCCTGTCCGAGACCGCGCTGTACTACATCGGCGGCATCATCAAGCACGCCCGCTCGCTGAACGCCTTCACCAACCCGTCCACCAACAGCTACAAGCGTCTGGTGCCGGGCTTCGAGGCGCCGGTGATGCTGGCCTACTCCGCGCGCAACCGTTCCGCGTCGTTGCGCATCCCGTTCGTGATGAGCCCGAAGGCCCGCCGCATCGAGCTGCGCTTCCCGGACTCCACCGCCAACCCGTATCTGGCGTTCGCCGCGATGCTGATGGCCGGTCTGGACGGTATCCAGAACAAGATCCACCCGGGCGACGCGATGGACAAGAACCTCTACGACCTGCCGCCGGAAGAGGAAAAGGGCATCCCGCAGGTCTGCCATTCGCTCGACCAGGCGCTGGAAGCCCTGAACCAGGACCGCGAGTACCTGACCCAGGGTGGAGTGTTCACCGACGACATGATCGATGCCTACATCGACCTGAAGATGGAAGAAGTCACGCGCATGCGCATGACCACCCACCCGGTCGAGTTCGACATGTACTTCAGCCTGTAAGGCATCCGCTTCCGGCCCCTCGGGGCCAGAGGCACTGGCCGCCGCGACCTCCGGGTCCGGCGGCTTTTTTGTGCGCGGGATCCGACCCGACCGCGTTTCAGCGACCGGGAAACGCTGATTTATCGGCGTTTCCCGGCGGCACAGGTACGTGCCGCCGGAACCGGCCACCGTAGTGGTTGGTTCCGAAGCAAGCCGCAAACCCCCTTTACCCGTGCAAAGACATACAGAACGTTGTAGCGCCGCGTGCGGCTCCGAAAGCCAGGATGGCTTTATTCAGCGCTTCTATAAGGGCTGGGCTGACCCTCGGGGGCCGGGTGGAAACGCTTGTAAGCCCAGTTGTACTGCTCCGGGCAGCGCCGGACCAGGGCCTCCACATGGGCGTTGATCGCGGCCGCCGCGCGGGCAAAGTCGCGGTCGGCGACCTCCGGCCCGGCCTCGATCTCGTGATAGCGGAACCCGCGCCCCTTCGGCAGACGTTCGGCGAACAGGAACACGACATGGTCCTCGCGCCCGCGCAGCAGGCGCGGCAGCAGGGTCATGGTCAGCGCCGGGCGGCCGAAGAACGGTGCATGCGTACCGGAGGCGCCCTTCGGGCTCTGGTCGGGCAGGATACCGATGATCTCGCCGCGATCGCGCGCCTGCTGCAGCACGCGCAGCCCGGAGCGGTCGGCCGGGGCCAGGGTCGCGCCGGTCGAGGCGCGGGCCTCGCGCACCCAGCGGTCGATCTCGGGGGTCTTGAACGGGCTGAACAGGGTGGCCATCGGCCCGTGGCAGGCGGCCTGCAGCCCGGCGAACTCCCAGGAACCCAGATGCGGGGCGCACAGGAACAGTGCCCGCCCGCCCTCGCGTTCGCGCAGGCGGGCGTAGCGGGGCGGCTCGACCGCCAGTCGTGAGAGAGTCTGCGGCGAGGCCTGCCAGAGCCAGGGGGACTCGGTCAGCGCCCGGCCCATCGCCATCAGCGATCGACGCCCGACCCGACGGCGCCAGGCGGTGTCCTTGTCCGGGAAACAGAGTTCGAGGTTGCGGCCGGTGATCCGGGCGGAGCGCGTCGGCCAGTACCAGGCCAGCGCGCCGAGCAACCCGCCCAGCGCATGATTCACGCGCAGCGGCAGGCGGGCGAGCAGGCGCAGACCGCCGGCGATCAGCCGGTCACGCAGATGCCGGCGTTCGGCCATGATCGCGGGATTCGGGTGGGTCGGCCAGGGTCCGCGGCGGGATGCCGCCCTCGGTCATCAGCGGCTTCAGGGTGGTGCGCAGGTTGCGGAACAACCGCGGGTGCTGTGCCTCTTCCTGCGCAAGCAGCTGCTTCATGTGTTCGCGCTGGGTGGGCATCGCGAAGCAGGCCGGGCAGTTGTCCAGGATCACCGGCAGCCCGGCGGCCTCGGCGAAATCGCGAGTCTGGCGTTCACGCACATAGACCAGCGGGCGGATCACCCGCAGGTCGCCCGCGTCGATCGCGTAGTGGGCCTTCATTGTGCGCAGCTGGCCACCGTGGAAGGCACTCATCATGAAGCTCTCGGCCAGGTCATCCAGGTGCTGGCCGAGGGCCAGCACGTTGTAGCCGTGTTCGCGCGCGGTGCGATACATCAGGCCGCGTTTCATGCGCGAGCAGAAGGAGCAGAACGAGTCGTTGTCCATGTGCTCGCCGGCCAGCTCCGCGATCGGCTCGGAGACGAAGTAGTACGGGATGCCATACCCGCCGAGATAGTCCATCAGCTGCTGCGGCTCGAAGCCCTCGATCTCCGGATTGATCGTGACCGCGCCGACCTCGAAGCGCACGGGCGCCCGCCGCGCCAGGCCATGCAGCAGCCACAGCAGCGTCAGCGAATCCTTGCCGCCGGACAACCCGACCAAGATGCGGTCGCCCTCGCGGATCATGTCGAAGTCCGCGATGGCACGGCCGGCCAGGCGGCGGATGGAGGCGGGGACGGTGGGCGTTTCCATGGCCCGCAACATAGGGCGGTGAAGCCCGCTTCGCAAGCGCCGCCATACCCGCAGCGGTTGCCGGGTGGGGCCCATTGTCGGTGCAGGGGCACGCCCTTCTGCACACCGTGGATGCAACAGGTACCCGCGCATATCGCCCAAGCCGGGACCAAACCCATGGCATCCCGCTTGCATACGATGATGGACGGACGAATCAACGGTTGGGGACGGGTATGCACGATCGCAAGAGCTTGAGTCTGGCCGCCGAGCTGCGCCGGAACCTGCGTGCGGAGTTCCCGGCGGTGGCGCGGCTGTCGGTCACCAACGCGGACTTCATGGAGGCCATCCTGGACTACGCCTCACGCTCGCAATCGAGCACCGCCCGGGCCGCGGCGCTTGCGCTGCGAACGGAATTACACCGTTCGGGACACCTGGCACCGCCGAGCGCGGCCCCGGACACGCCGGAGCGCCGCGTGGAACCGCAACGGCGCCGGGTCTACCGGGGACAGATCATCGACGAATAGACGGACTGCGCACTTTCCCTGCGCGAGCGTTTTGGCGACACTCGGGGCCCGCAATCTAGGGAAGCACTGATCAATGGACACCCTTTACCCGGAGATCGAACCGCACAGCACAGGAAGGCTCGCGGTAGGTGACGGCCACGAGCTCTACTTTGAAGAATGTGGCACACCCGACGGGATCCCGGTCGTATTCCTGCACGGCGGGCCGGGCTCGGGCTGCGAGCCGTGGCATCGGCGCTTCTACGACCCGCAACGTTACCGCATCGTGCTGTTCGACCAGCGTGGCTGCGGGCGCTCGACGCCGCACGCGAGCCTGGAGGCCAACACCACCTGGCACGCGGTGGCTGATATCGAACGCCTGCGCGAACACCTGGGGATCGAGCGCTGGGCGGTGTTCGGTGGTTCCTGGGGCTCGACGCTGGGGCTGGCCTATGCCCAGAGCCATCCCGATCGCGTACTGGGACTGATCCTGCGCGGGGTATTCCTGTGCCGGCCGCGGGATATCCAGTGGTTCTACCAGTCAGGGGCCGACCGTCTATTCCCGGAGGCCTGGGCGCACTACCTGAAGCCCATCCCGCCGGAGGAGCGCGACGACCTGGTCGGGGCCTACTACCGGCGGCTGACCGACACAGATCCCGAAATCCGCCGAGCGGCTGCCCGCACCTGGTCGGGCTGGGAAGGACACGCCTCCTGCCTGATCCCGAACGACGACGTGATCGCGCACTTTGAAGACCCGGACGTGGCCGTGAGCCTGGCGCGGCTGGAATGCCACTACTTCATGCACGACACCTTCCTGGAACCGGATCAGTTGCTGCGCGACGCACCGCGCCTGCGCGACATACCGGGCTGGATCGTGCACGGGCGCTACGACGTAGTGTGCCCGGTGGAGCAGGCGGTGGAGCTGCATCGGGCGTGGCCGCAGGCACGCCTGGCAATCGTCGCCGATGCCGGGCACTCCGCGGCCGAGACCGGCATCGTGCGCGAGCTGGTCGCTGCGACCGACACGCTGGCCGACGAACTTAAAGGGCAGGTCGCGGGCAGGACCGGGGCAACCACGACGTGATCGCCCTGATTCAGCGGGTGACCGAGGCCGCGGTAGACATCGGTGGTGAGCGCGTCGGCGCGGTCGGGCCGGGGCTGCTGGCGCTGGTCGCGGTGCAACCACAGGACAACGAATCGGCGGCGAAACGGCTGCTGGAGCGCATGCTCGGGTATCGCGTGTTCACGGATGACGAGGGGCGCATGAATCGAAGCCTCCAGGACACTGGCGGTGGTCTGCTACTGGTGCCGCAGTTCACGCTGGCCGCGGATACGCGCAAGGGGATGCGTCCGAGCTTTACGACCGCCGCCAGCCCGGAGCACGGGCAGGCCCTGTTCGAATACCTGGTGGCTCAGGCGCGGGGTTCACACCCGGGGGTCGCCAGCGGCCGCTTCGGTGCGGACATGCAGGTCAGCCTGGTCAACGACGGCCCGGTGACCTTCTGGCTGGAGACGCGTGGCTGACACGCCAAACAAAAGACCCGGCACAAGGGCCGGGTCTTCGACATCACCAGTCAGGAGACCGGATCAGGCGGCGCGACGCAGAAACGGACGCTGGCCAGACTGCACAGCCCGACGGATGAAGTCGGCGCGACCGGTTTCGCGGTCGTTCAGGTTGTCGGCGCACTGGGACGGCTCATAGGCAGCCGCGGACAGCATCACCTCGAGCTCGCAGAGGTCGACCTTCGGCTCGGTCAGTTCGTCGGGGGTCACATTCAGCTTGCGGCCAACGTTCCAGAACATGCGCGGATTCCAGAGCTTGGTCTGGATACGCGGGGACTGAAACAGGGTGACGCAACGGTTGTTGAGCTCTTGCTGATCCATGGGGTACTCCTGATCGTACGGTTATTCAAGCGCGCCCGAATCTAGCCGACCCGCCGGGCGAATACAAGCGTTTCCTGATAGAAAGTCCGGTAGTGCCAGGCGGGGGGCGCTATTCAACCGTCACCGATTTCGCCAGGTTGCGCGGCTGGTCGACATCCGTGCCCTTGAGCACGGCCGTATGGTAAGCCAGCAATTGCAAGGGTACCGTCAGCAGAACCGGTGCCAACCAGGGGCTGAGGGGTTCGCTCTGAGGCAGGCCGATCCAGATGTCCTCCGGGGCCAGGGTGCGAGCGGCGCTGGACTCGCCAATCACGATCAACTGCCCCCCACGGGCGCGCACCTCCTGCAAGTTGCTGGAGAGTTTCTCCAGCTGCGCATCGTCAGGGGCCACGGCGACCACGGGCATCTCGGTGTCGACCAGCGCCAGTGGGCCGTGCTTCAGCTCGCCCGAGGGATAGGCCTCCGCGTGGATATAGGAGATCTCCTTCAGCTTGAGCGCGCCTTCCAGTGCGATGGGGAAATAGGCACCCCGCCCCAGGAACAGGGCATGTTGCCGCTCGAGGAGGTCCTCGGCGATGCGCGCAATCGGACCGTCCAGGGCCAGGATGCGCGCCACCTGATCGGGCAGACTGCGCAGGGCAGTGACAGCGGCCGTGCGTTCCTCGGCGGTCATGCGGGCGGCGGTGGCAGTCTGCCCCAGGAGCAGCACGAGCGTGGCGAGCGCGGCCAGTTGGGTGGTAAAGGCCTTGGTCGATGCGACCCCGATCTCGGGGCCGGCATGGGTCATCAGCACCAGATCGGCCGCACGGGCCATGGTGCTTTCGGGGACATTGCAGATCGCCAGGCGTGCCAGGAAAGGCTCTTCCTGGGACTGGCGCAGAACGGCCAGGGTGTCAGCGGTTTCCCCCGACTGGGAGATCACGACCAGCAGCGTGCCCGGGGCGAGGACATGGCGCCGATAGCGGTATTCGCTCGCCACGTCGACGCGGGCGGGCAGGCCCAGGTGCTCTTCGATCCAGTGGGCGGCCACCAGCCCCGCGTGGTAACTCGTACCGCAGGCCACAATCTGGACGGCGCCGACGTCGGTCAGGCGCTCGTCACTACCGGGGCCCAGGATATTCTCGAGCACGGCATCCTCGCCCAGACGGCCGGAAAGCGTCTCCTCAAGGGCGTGGGGCTGCTCGTAGATCTCCTTGAGCATGAAGTGACGATACTCGCCACGATCGGCGATGCTCGCCTGAGTGCGTGCCTCACGAATGGCACGTTCCACAGGCTGGCCGTGAACATCCTGGATTTCCACACCGGCACGCGTGAGCCGTGCGACGTCCCCGTCTTCCAGATCGACAAAACGCTGGGTGACCGGCAGCAGTGCCTGGACGTCCGAGGCCGCAAAGAACTCGCCGATCCCCAGCCCCAGGATCAGGGGGCTGGCGGAGCGCGCGACGATCAGCTCGTCCGGGCAATCGGCGAACACCGCCGCGAGGGCGTAGGCGCCCTCCAGTTCCGAGCAGACGCGGCGCATGGCGGCCATCGGGGAGGCCCCATCCACCAGGAGCTGCTCGAGGCGGTGGGCGATCACCTCGCTGTCGGTCGCGGAGACACAGGACCAGCCGGCTGCATCGAGATCGGCGCGCAAAGCCGCATGATTTTCGATAATGCCGTTGTGCACAATGGCCACACGGCCGTCGCGCGAGCGGTGGGGATGCGCATTCACCTCGTTGGGTGGGCCGTGCGTGGCCCAGCGCGTATGCGCGATCCCGACCGGCCCCTGCAGCCCCCCAGCCTGGATCTGTTCCTCGAGCGCGGCCACCTTGCCGACGGCGCGCACCGCGCGCACCGCATGGTCGGCGACGACGGCTACGCCGGCGGAGTCGTAGCCACGGTATTCGAGTCGATGCAGACCCTCGATGAAGATGGGGACCAGGTTGCGCTCACCAATGCCTGCCAGCAGACCGCACATGCAAACTCCTCAGGGAAACAATGATGAATGTACACGCTCGCGCTCGAGTCGCTTTTGCGTGCGAACAAGGCGCGGCGACTGCCGTGCAGTCATTCTGCACAAGGGAACCGCAACGCCGTTCCCACGCCCGTTTTCGATAACAACGGGCGGCCGAGCCCCTTCGTTTATTAAATGGTGGGGTTGGTACCCCAGGTTCCCCGATCCTGCGTTGCGCCCCGAATCCATCAAAAACGGGCGGGTAGAACCACTACCCGCTGCACGACGCGCCTTGTCTCGGAAAACCTGGGGTACCAACGCGAATGCGTACATTCATCATTGTTTCCCTAGTCGGATTTCTTTTTGGGTCGCGGCCAGTCCTGAATGATGCGCGGTCGGGCGCGGGTCAACGCCAGCGCGCCCGGGTCCACGTCGTCCGACAAAGTCGAGCCCGCGCCCACCGTCGCATCATCGCCGATGCGAATGGGCGCCACCAGGGCTGTATTCGAGCCGATGAACGCACGCTCGCCGATCTCGGTGCGATGCTTGTTCGCACCATCATAGTTGCAGGTGATCGTTCCTGCCCCCAGGTTCGCTCCGGCCCCGACGCTCGCGTCCCCGACGTAGGTCAGGTGGTTGGCTTTCGCGCCGGGACCCAGCGTGGCGTTCTTGATCTCGACAAAATTGCCGACGCGCGCGCCGGGGCCCAGTTCGGTCCCCGGTCGCAGGCGGGCAAACGGTCCGACGTTCGCGCCATCGCCGATGCGCACACCTTCCAGGACACTGTGTGCCGCGATCTGCGTGCCGGATCCAATATCGCAATCGCGCAGCACGCAGCCGGGGCCAATATAGACATCGTCCGCCAGGGTGACCGTGCCCTCGATCACGACGTTCACGTCGATCGCGCAGTCCTGTCCGAATTTCAGGACACCGCGCACATCCAGACGTGCGGGATCCGCCACGCAGAGGCCCTCCTGCATCATGCGTGCGCATTGCTCCGCCTGGTGCAGGCGCTCCTGAACGGCCAGTTGCTCGCGGTCGTTCACACCCAGTACGGCGGCCGGGTCGCTGCTGCGGACCACGTCGACACCTCGCCCTTCCGCGCGCGCCTGCGCAACGATGTCCGTCAGGTACCACTCCCGAGGCCCGGCCGCGTCCGGTTCACAGGCTGTCAGCCAGCGGCGCAAATCACCCGCGGGAGCGGCGAGTACTCCGGTATTGATCAGGTCCACCGCCCGCTCGGCGGCAGTGGCCTCCTTGTGCTCGACAATACGCTCGAGCCCGCCGGAAGGGTCCAGGATCAGGCGCCCGTAGCCACTCGGGTCCGCGACTTGCGCCGCCAGCACCGTCACGCCCTCGCCCCGGACACAGGCCTCCAGGTCAGCGACCGGAATCCGCGGCACGTCCCCGTAGGTAACCAGGACCCGCGCGGGATCCGGGATCTCCTGGAGCACGCGGAACACAGCGTGCCCGGTACCGCGTGGCTCGCCCTGGTCAATCCAGTCGATAACGGGGTGGTGATCGGCAAAAGCGGCACGGACCCGTTCCTGTTCGTGGCTGACCACGACGTGGAGGGCCGCAGCCTCGAAGGGCGCGACGCGTTCGAGTACATGGGCCAGCAAGGGACGTCCGGCCAGGGTTTGCAGGACCTTGGGGAGGCGGGACCGCATGCGCGTCCCCTTGCCGGCCGCAAGGACCGCGATATGAAGGGGTGTCGTTTCAGGCATGGGTACAATCATAAAGGGCCAACACAGTTGGTTGGCCCTTGGGGTCGGTCATCCGTCGCAATTTGCCGGATTACTGCCGGCGCAACTTCTGGATCATTTGCAGGCGGGCGGCAGCCTCCGCGAGTTCCGCCTGGGCCTTGGCGTAGTCGAAATCGGCCTTGGAGTTTTCCAGGGCCTCTTCCGCACGCTTCTTCGCCTCAAGCGCCTCGGCCTCGTCCAGATCCTTGGCCCGCACCGCCGTGTCCGCCAATACGGTCACATGGTAAGGCTGGACCTCAAGGATACCGCCCGAGACGAACACCGGTTGCGGATCGGCGCCTTCCTTTTCCTGGATGCGCAGCTCGCCCGGGTTCAGGCGGGCCAGCATCTGCGTATGGCCGGCATAAACGCCAACCTCGCCACCCTCGGCCGGGGCCGCGATCATCAGCGCGGTGCCGGAGTAGATGGACTCCTCGGCGCTGACCACATCCACGTGCATCGTCATGGGCATGCTGCTCACTCCTTAGCCGAGCTTCTCGGCCTTCTCGACGGCTTCCTCGATGGTGCCGACCATGTAGAAGGCCTGCTCCGGCAGGTGGTCGTACTCACCCGCGACAATGGCCTTGAACGCACGAATGGTGTCCTTCAGGGACACGTACTTGCCGGGCGCACCGGTGAAGACCTCGGCCACGAAGAACGGCTGCGACAGGTAGCGCTGGATCTTGCGCGCGCGGGCCACGACCAGCTTGTCGTCTTCCGACAGTTCGTCCATGCCGAGGATCGCGATGATGTCCTTCAGCTCCTTGTAGCGCTGGAGGGTACCCTGCACCGCGCGGGCGGTGTCGTAGTGCTCCTGCCCGATGATCTGCGGGTCCAGCTGGCGCGAGGTGGAGTCCAGCGGATCCACCGCCGGGTAGATCCCCAGCTCGGCGATCTGACGCGACAGCACGACGGTCGCATCCAGGTGCGCAAAGGTCGTGGCGGGGGACGGGTCGGTCAGGTCATCCGCCGGCACGTAGACGGCCTGGATGGAGGTGATCGAACCCTTCTTGGTGGAGGTGATGCGTTCCTGCAGCACACCCATCTCCTCCGCCAGGGTCGGCTGGTAGCCCACCGCGGACGGCATACGACCCAGCAGCGCGGAGACCTCGGTCCCGGCCAGGGTGTAGCGGTAGATGTTGTCGATGAACATCAGCACGTCGCGGCCTTCGTCACGGAAGAACTCGGCCATGGTCAGACCGGTCAGCGCGACCCGCAGACGGTTGCCCGGCGGCTCGTTCATCTGGCCGTAAACCAGGGCCACCTTGTCGAGGACGTTGGAGTCCTTCATCTCGTGGTAGAAGTCGTTCCCTTCACGGGTACGCTCGCCCACACCGGCGAACACGGAGTAACCGGAGTGCTCGATCGCGATGTTGCGGATCAGCTCCATCATGTTCACGGTCTTGCCCACGCCGGCACCGCCGAACAGGCCGACCTTGCCGCCCTTCGCGAAGGGGCACAGCAGATCGATAACCTTGATGCCGGTTTCCAGCAGCTCGGTGGAGCCCGCCTGCTCGTCGAAGGTCGGGGCGGCACGATGGATCGACCAGGTCTCCTGGGCCTCTACGTCGCCGGCGTTGTCCACCGGGCGGCCAAGGACGTCCATCACGCGGCCCAGGGTCCCCTTGCCGACCGGCACGGAGATCGGCTTGCCGGTCGCGGTGACCGGGGTCTGACGCTTCACACCCTCGGTGGTCCCCATGGCGATCGTACGCACGACGCCGTCACCCAGCTGCTGCTGGACTTCCAGGGTCAGGCCGTTCTCCAGGGTCAGAGCGTCGTAGACCTTGGGCACTTCGCCGTGGGGGAACTCCACGTCCACGACGGCGCCGATGATTTCGACAATTTTTCCGGAACTCATTTGTTCATCCTCGTAAGTCGTAATTCGTGCCGAGCCGATCGAATCGTGCCGGCGGGCGCTAGACCGCAGCCGCGCCGCTGACGATCTCGGAGATCTCCTGGGTAATCGCGGCCTGGCGCGCCTTGTTGTAGACGAGCTGCAGGTCCTTGATCATCGTGCCGGCGTTGTCGGAGGCGGACTTCATCGCGACCATGCGCGCGGCCATTTCGCAGGCCACGTTCTCGACCACTGCCTGGTAGATCAGCGACTCGACATAACGCTCGAGCAGGGTATCCATCACGGGAACCGTATCCGGCTCGTAGATGTAGTCCCAGTGATGCTTCAGGGACTCGTCCTTGCTCGGCGCGGTCGGCAGGAGCTGGGTCGCCTCCGGTTGCTGGGTCATCGTGTTGACGAACTTGTTTTCCAGCAGCACGACGCGATCGACCTTGCCGTCGCGGAAGTTGTCCAGCACGACCTTGATGGAGCCGATCAGGTCCGTGATGTGCGGGCGGTCGCCCAGATCGCGCGCCTCGGCCACGATATTGCCACCCAGGCGCTTGAAGAACTGCAGCGCCTTGTTGCCGATCACGCACAGGTCGACCTCGACGCCCTCTTCGCGATAGCGCCGCATCTCGCCGACGGCCTTCTTGAACAGGTTGGTATTCAACCCGCCGCAAAGACCGCGATCGGTCGAGACGATGATCAGCGCCACGCGTTTCACGTCGCGCTCGACCATGAACGGATGCTTGTACTCCGCATTGGCCATCGCGACGTGACCGATCACGTCGTGGATCTTCTGGGCGTAAGGCCGGGACTCCTCCATGCGGTCCTGGGCCTTGCGCATCTTGGACGCGGCGACCATCTCCATGGCCTTGGTGATCTTCTGAGTATTCTGGATACTCTTGATCTGCGTCCGAATCTCCTTAGTGCCCGCCATTGCGTGCTCCCGTTACCAGCTGTGCTTGGCCTTGAACTCTTCCAGGGCCTTTTTCAGCTTTTCCTGGATGGAGTCGTTGTAGTCGCCAGAGCTGTTGATCTCGTCAAGCAGGTCCTTCTGCGAGGAACGCGCGTAGGAGATCAGTTCCTTTTCGAAGCTCACGACCTTCTCGGCCTCGACGTCATCGAGGTAGCCCTCGTTAGCGGCGAACAGCGAGAACGCCATGTCGCCGATAGACATCGGCTGGTACTGGCCCTGCTTCATCAGTTCGGTCACGCGCTTGCCGCGGTCGAGCTGCTTGCGGGTCAGTTCGTCCAGATCCGAGGCGAACTGCGAGAACGCGGCCAGCTCGCGGTACTGCGCCAGCGCCAGACGCACACCGCCACCCAGCTTCTTGATGATCTTGGTCTGTGCGGAACCACCGACTCGGGAGACCGACAGACCGGCGTTGATCGCCGGGCGGATACCGGAGTTGAACAGGTCCGTCTCGAGGAAGATCTGGCCGTCGGTGATCGAGATCACGTTGGTCGGCACGAACGCGGAGACGTCGCCCGCCTGGGTCTCGATGATCGGCAGCGCGGTCAGCGAGCCGGTCTGGCCCTTCACTTCGCCGTCGGTCATCTGCTCGACGTAGTCGGCGTTCACGCGCGAGGCGCGCTCCAGCAGACGCGAGTGCAGGTAGAAGACGTCACCCGGATAGGCTTCGCGGCCCGGCGGACGACGCAGCAGCAGGGACACCTGGCGGTAGGCCCAGGCCTGCTTGGTCAGATCATCGTAGACGATCAGGGCGTCTTCGCCGCGATCACGGAAGTACTCGCCCATCGCGCAGCCGGCGTACGGGGCGATGAACTGCATCGCGGCCGACTCGGAGGCGTTGGCGGCGACGATGATCGTGTTCTCCATCGCACCGGCCTCTTCCAGCTTGGCCACCACGGAGGCAACCGACGAGGCCTTCTGACCCACGGCGACGTAGATACACTTAACGCCGGAGTCCTTCTGGTTGATGATCGCGTCGATGGCCACCGCGGTCTTGCCGGTCTGGCGGTCACCGATGATCAGCTCGCGCTGGCCGCGGCCGACCGGGACCATCGCGTCAATCGCCTTGATGCCGGACTGCAGGGGCTGGTCAACCGACTGGCGGTCGATAACACCGGGGGCGATCTTCTCGATCGGGCTGGTGACACCGGTGTCTACCGGACCCTTGCCGTCGATCGGGCGGCCGAGGGAATCGACCACGCGGCCCAGCAGGCCCTCGCCCACCGGCACTTCCAGGATGCGGCCGGTGCACTTGGCGGTATCGCCTTCCTTGATGTGCTTGTAGTCACCCAGGATCACGACGCCGACAGAGTCGCGCTCGAGGTTGAGCGCCATGCCGAAGGTGTCGCCGGGGAACTCGATCATCTCGCCCTGCATGACATCGCCAAGGCCGTGCACACGAGCGATACCGTCGGTCAGGCTGACCACGGAGCCCTCGTTGGCGGCCTCGGAGGAGGCATCGAATTTCTCGATGCGCTGTTTGATCAGATCACTGATCTCGGAGGGATTCAGTTGCATGTTAAATATCCTCTTAGCGACTCAAATTGGCAGCCAGGCGGTTCAGCTGGCCTCGCACGGAGCCGTCGATTACCAGGTCGCCGGCGCGGATGATGGCTCCCCCGAGCAGGGAGCTGTCGACCGAACACTCGAGATCGACTTCGCAGCCCAGGCCCTTGGCCAGGGCATCGTGGATTTCTTTCTCCTGCGCCTGCGTGAGCTTGCGGAAGGCGATTACGTCGGCGTGCACGCGCTTTTCGGCGTCGGCCTTCATCGTGGAGAACGCATCAAACACAGCAGGCAGCGCGGGCAGGCGACCGTTTTCGGCCAGCAGCCGAACCAGGTTGCCGGCCTCGGGGCCGACCTTGTCGCCGGCCACATCCAGCACGAGCTGCGCGCGATCGGCACGCGGGAGCCGCGGGTTGGAGAGGAGACTGTGCATCTGCGAGTCCCGGGCGATCGCGGCCAGCAACTCGAGCTGCTCGGCCCAGCCAGCGAGATCGTTTTTCTCCTGGGCCCGCTCGAACGCGGCGCGGGCGTAGGGTCGGGCGACCGAAATCAGGTCTGACATAACGTCTCCTTAGAGCTTGGCCGCGAGCTTCTTCAGCAGATCGCCATGGGCCTTGGCATCGATCTCCTTGGCCAGGATCTGCTCGGCACCGGCAACCGCCAGCTGGGAGACCTGCTTGCGCAGCTCTTCCTTCGCGCGGTTGATCTCCTGCTCGATTTCGGAGTGCGCCTGTTCCTTGATCCGCTCGCCTTCCTCGCGCGCGGTGGTCTTGCTTTCCTCGACCAGCTCGGTGGCCCGCTTCTGCGCAGAGGCCATGATCTCGTTGGCCTGCTGCTTGGCCTCCTTGATCACCGCGGTCGCTCGCTCCTGGGCGAGCTCCTGTTCCTTTTCGCCGCGTTCGGCGGCAGCCAGGCCGTCCGCAATCTTCTTGCGGCGCTCTTCCAGGGCGGCGGACATGGGCGGCCAAACGTAGCGCATCGTGAACCACACGAAGACCGCAAACGCGAGGAGCTGGCCGATGATGGTCAGATTGATATTCATCCTGCTACCTCAGGTTGACGAGTGGAGGGGACCTCGGGACTCGCTCAGCCTTGTTAACCCAGGGCGAACAGAACGTACAGGCCGATACCCACGCCGATCATCGGCACGGCGTCGGTCAGACCCATCACGATGAAGAACTGGGTGCGGAGCATCGGGATCAGCTCGGGCTGACGCGCGGCGCCTTCCAGGAAGCGACCACCCAGGGTACCCACGCCGATGGCGGCGCCGACAGCGGCCAGACCCAGAAGCAGCGAGCCAGCCAGGACGATCAGAGCGTTAGCCATTTCCATTTTTGTATCTCCAGTCGAGTGTTGAAACGGTCAGTTTGAAGGTGAATCGGATCAGTGGTCTTCGCTGTACGCCATGTCGAGGTAGACGACGGTCAGCACCATGAAGATAAAGGCCTGCAGCGGCACCACGAGGATGTGGAAGATCGCCCAGCCAACATGCAGCACGCCGCCAGCCAGACCCAGGATCAGGCCCGCGGAGTACATCACGCCGATCAGGATGAAGATCATCTCGGCCGCGTACAGATTGCCGAACAGTCGCAGGGCGAGCGATGCGGGCTTGGCCAGCAGGTTGATGAACTCCAGCACGAAGTTGATCACCCAGAAGATCGGCTTCAGGAACACGATGTTGGTCTGGAACGGGATACCCGTCAGTTCCTTGATAAAGCCGACCGGGCCCTTGATCTTCAGCGAGTAGTAGATGATCAGGACGAACACACCCAACGCCAGACCCGCGGTCACGTTGATGTCCGTGGTCGGCACAATCTTGAAGTACGGGATGCCCAGCAGATAGGCGATGTGCGGCAGGAGATCCACCGGCACCAGGTCCATCAGGTTGAGCAGGAAGATCCAGACAAAGATGGTCAGCGCAAGCGGCGCAACCATGTCGTTCTTGTGCTTGAAGGAACCACGGACGTTGTCATTGACGAAGTCCATGATCATTTCGACGAAATTCTGCCAGCCACCCGGGACGCCGGCGGTAACCTTCTTGGCCGCGGCGCGGAACGTCAGCAGGAAGAGCAACCCAAGACCGATCGACCAGAGCATCGAATCGACATGGATGGCCCAGAAACCCATCTCGGCGGCCTGGGTGCTGGTGGTGGCGATCCCGAGCCCCTGCTCCGGGTGATAGCCGAAGGTCAGGTTGGTGAGATGGTGAGCAATGTGCTCTTCCATCGTGGGCAGTTCGCTTTCTGAAGCCATGCAGTTATCTCGTCATTGCTTGATCAGAAACCCGGTGCAGCCACCACAGCGGGGCCAGGTGCACCAGGAGGAAGACGCCGAACAAAGCCAGCAGATTCGGCTCGTCCAGGTGAGCGAACGCCACCCCGAATGCCACCGCGATGATTACGAGTCGTCCCAGCTCGGCGCCCATCATGCGCGCCGTGAGTGAGCCCACCTGATCGGAACGGTAGGCTCGAAACACAACGACCGCGGCCACGGCATTGCCGAGAGTCGCGGTCATACCGCCGACCACGGCCGAGATCGCCACGATCGGGGGGAACAGGGCCAGAAGAAGGCCCGACAGTATCAGCGTCAGGGCGAGCTGCAGACCAAGCGATTGTAGGGCGTGTCTGTAGCGTCGCGGTGTCATTCAGCGGATGGGCACACCCACCCCTCTCCCAAAAAGTGCGCGCATTATAAGTGCACCCTTCTATTAGGTCAAACCGTTATGGGTCGCCCAAAGCCTTGTGGCGAAGGGCTTTGGGGCAGGCGGGCGGGCAGTCTACTGGATGTGTTCGAGGATGCCGTCGAGTTCGTCGAGGCTGTTGTATTCGATGACCAGCCGGCCCTTGCCCTGACGGTTGTACCGGACCTGAACGGGCGCCCCGAGGCGGTCGGACAGACGGCTTTCGAGTTGCCTGACCTCGGCCGAGGGGCCGGCCTCCTTGCGCGGTTCCGGCTGCGCCGAGAGGACCTTCTTGACCAGTTGTTCGGTGGCACGAACGGTCATGTCGCGCTTGACGACCGTCGCGGCCACACCCGGCTGATCGTCCAGCGGCAGGGCCAGCAGCGAACGGGCATGACCCATCTCCAGCCGGCCCTCGTTCACGTGTTCCTTGACCACGTCGTGCAGCTCGAGCAGACGCAGCAGGTTGGTGACGGAGGTGCGCGAACGGCCGACCGCATCGGCGGCCGCCTGGTGGGTCATCTCGAATTCGTCGATCAGGCGCCGGATGGCCTGGGCCTCTTCCAGCGGGTTCAGGTCCTCGCGCTGGATATTCTCGATCAGCGACATCGCGGCCGCGGCCTGGTCCGGGATGTCGCGGACCACGGCGGGCACACTCTCCAGTCCCGCGATCTGGGCGGCGCGCCAGCGGCGCTCGCCGGCGATCAGCTCGAAGCCACCTTCGACCCGACGCACGACCACCGGCTGGACAATGCCCTGGGCGCGGATCGATTCGGCCAGCTCCGCAAGCGCGGGCTCGGACATATGCACGCGCGGCTGATACTGACCGCGGCGGATCTGCTCGATCGGCAGTTGCGCCAGGGAGTCGCTCTCGTCGCCGCCGCTCTGTGCCCCCGACAGGAGGGCATCGAGCCCGCGGCCCAGTCCACGTTTTGCCATCGTTTCAGTCCTGCTCGTCTAGGGAAACACTGATTAATGCACGCGCTCGCGCTCGAGTCGCTTTTGCGTGCGAACAAGGCGCGGTGACTGCCGTGCAGCATTCTGCACAAGGGAACCGCAACGCCGTGCGCGCGCCCGTTTGCGATAACAACGGGCGGCCGAGCCCCTTCGGGGTTGGCACCCCAGGTTCCCCGATTCTGCGTTGCGCCCCGAATCAATCGAAAACGGGCGGGTAGAACCACTACCCGCTGCACGACGCGCCTTGTCTCGAAAAACCTGGGGTGCCAACGCGAGCGTGTGCATTAATCAGTGTTTCCCTGGGCGCGATCAGCGGCGCAGCATCTCGCCGGCCAGCGCGAGGTAGGCCACCGCCCCGCGCGAAGAGGCATCATACAACAAGGCCGGCTGACCAAAGCTGGGGGCCTCGGCCAGACGGATGTTGCGCGGGATCACAGTCCGGAACACCCGTTCGCCAAAATGGCCGGTGAGCTGGTCGGACACGTCACCGGACAGTCGGTTGCGCGGATCGAACATGGTGCGCAGCAGCCCGGCGATGCGCAGCTGCGGGTTCGGGCCCTTCTGGATGCTTTCGATCGTGCGCATGAGCGCGGTCAGGCCTTCGAGCGCGTAGTACTCGCACTGCATCGGGATCACCACCCCGTCGGCGGCCACCAGCCCGTTGACCGTCAGGAGGTTCAGCGAGGGCGGGCAGTCGATCAGGATGTGGTCATAATCGGCGGCCACCGGGGTCAGCGCCTCGCGCATGCGGTACTCGCGTCGCTCCTGGTCCATCAATCGCACCTCGGCCACGGTCAGGTCCCCGTTCGCCGGCACCAGATCGAAACCGCCTTCCACGCGATGGGCCGCCTCCGGTACCGTGGCCTGGCCCAGCAGCACCTCGCAGGAGGTCGGATCGTCGGCGTGCTTGTCGACGCCGGAACCGGTGGTGGCATTGCCTTGCGGGTCGAGGTCCACGACCAGCACGCGCTTGCCCAGCCGGGCAAGCGAGGCGGCGAGGTTCACGCAGGTCGTGGTCTTGCCCACCCCGCCCTTCTGATTGGTGATGGCCAGCGTATCGGTCACGTGTCGGCTCTCTCGATAATGGCGATGTGCCGCTCGGCGGTCTCGCCGGGAATGGTAACCGGGTCCACACTCCGGTACGACCATGGGGTCGGCAGCGGCGCGTCCGCCACCGATCGCTGCCCGAGCATGGCCAGCACCCGCCCGCCCGTGGCCACCTGCGGTGCGACGCGCGCCACCATGTCTGCCGGGGCCTTGAATGCCCGCGCCAGCACCGTGGTGTAGGGCGCGGCGGGTCGGAAATCCTCGATCCGCTTGTGCACGGCCTCGACGCGGGTCAGGCCGGCCAGCCCGATCACGTTGCGCAGGAAGCGGATACGCTTGGCCGCGCTGTCCAGCAGGCAGAAATCGCGCGCGCGCTCGCAGGCGGCCAGCACGAAGCCCGGCAGGCCGGCGCCCGTCCCGACATCCAGGATGCGGTCCCCGTGAAGATACGGGCGCAGGGTCAGGCTGTCGAGGATGTGTCGGGGGATCCACTGCTCGGGGTCGCGCACGGCGGTCAGGTTGTGCACCCGGTTCCAGCGCCCGAGCTGCTCCAGATAGACCGCCAGGGCCTCGATGGCCGCACTGTCCAGCGCCCACTCGTCGGCCACGGCGCCCAGCGCCGCGCGCCAGTCGTTACTCGCCACTGGCGCGCTGTTTCAGGTGTACGGCCAGGGCGGACAGCGCAGCCGGGGTTACGCCCGGGATGCGCTGGGCCTGGCCCAGCGTATGCGGTCGGAATTCGGCGAGCTTCTGGCGGATCTCGTTGGACAGGCCATGTACCCGCGCGTAGTCGAGGTTATCCGGCAGCGCCGTCTGGTCGGCCTTCGCCTGGCGTGCGACCTCGGCCTGCTGGCGCTCGATGTACCCGGCGTATTTGGCCTGGATCTCCGCCTGCTCGCGCACGTCCGGCGTGCAGCCCGCATCCAGCTCCGGGAGGGCCTGCATCAACCCGTCATAGTCGGCCTCCGGCCGGCGCAGCAGATCGAGCAGCGTGGCATCCGGTTCCGGGGCCTTGCCGAGGAGCTCGGCCAGGGCCGGGCGAGTGCGCTGATCGCGGTCCGGCCGCGTCTGGGCCAGCCGGCCCATCTCCGACTCGATCGCCGCGGCGCGGCGCTCGAACCGTGCCCAGCGGGCATCGTCGACCAGGCCGTACTCGCGGCCGATCGGGGTCAGGCGCAGATCCGCGTTGTCCTCGCGCAGCAGCAACCGGTACTCGGCGCGCGAGGTGAACATACGGTAGGGCTCCTGTGTGCCGCGGGTGACCAGGTCGTCGATCAGCACGCCGATGTAGGCCTCGGAACGCTGCGGGATCCAGGGTTCGGCGTCCCGGGTCAGGCGGGCGGCATTGAGCCCGGCGACCAGGCCCTGGGCGGCGGCCTCTTCATATCCGGTGGTGCCGTTGATCTGCCCGGCGAAGAACAGATTGGCGACCTCGCGCGTGGCCAGCGACGGGCGCAGGCCGCGCGGGTCGAAGTAGTCGTACTCGATCGCGTAGCCCGGACGGGTAATGCGGGCGTGCTCGAAGCCCTTGATGCTCTGCACCAGCGGCACCTGGATCGCATAGGGCAGGGAGGTGGAGATGCCGTTCGGGTAGAGCTCGTGGGTGGTCAGCCCTTCCGGCTCGACGAAGACCTGGTGGCTGCTCTTGTCGGCAAAGCGCACGACCTTGTCCTCGATCGAGGGGCAGTAGCGCGGTCCGGTGCTGTCGATCTGGCCGGAATACATCGGGGCCTGATCGAGGTTCGCCCGGATCAAGTCATGGGTCTTCTCGCTCGTGCGCGCAATATGGCAGGGGCGCTGGGCCGGGTGGTCGTCGGCGGAGCCGGTGAACGAGAACACCGGGCGCGGGTCATCGCCCGGCTGCACCTCGAGGCGCGAAAAATCGACGCTGCGCCCGTCGATGCGCGGCGGGGTTCCGGTCTTCAGGCGCCCGACCGCAAAGGCCATCTCGCGCAGGCGCGCGGCCAGGCGCACGCTCGGCGGATCGCCCGCGCGGCCGCCCGGCTGCTGGGTGAGCCCGGTATGCATCTGACCATTCAGGAAGGTCCCCACCGTCAGCACGACGGCGCGGGCCTGGAACGCAATGCCGGCCTCGGTGACCACGCCGGTCACGCGATCGCCCTCCATGGTGATGTCGGCCACCGGCTGCTGGAAGATCTCGAGATTCGGCTCGGCCTCCACGAGCTGGCGAATGGCCTGGCGATAGAGCTGCCGGTCGGACTGGGCGCGGGTTGCGCGCACCGCCGGGCCCTTGCGCCGATTGAGGATGCGGAAATGGATGCCGGCGGCATCCGCCGCACGCGCCATCACGCCCCCCAGGGCATCGATCTCCTTCACCAGGTGGCCCTTGCCGATGCCGCCGATCGCCGGGTTGCAGCTCATCTGGCCGATGGTCTCGATGTTGTGGGTCAGCAGCAGCGTGCGCGCACCCGCGCGCGCCGCGGCCAGTGCGGCCTCGGTGCCGGCGTGTCCGCCGCCAATCACGATGACATCGAATTCTTCTGCCATGACCTCTATAAGCCCGACCGATGGTCGGCCCGAAAACGTAAAATCAGCAGTTTAGCAGGAGTGGCGGCGGCATCGAAGCGGCCGCAACGGGATCGCGGAATCCTGGGGTAACAAGGCGAGCGTATACATGGATCAGGGTTTTGCTACGCCATCACTTGCCGATGCAGAAGCCGGCGAAGATCTCGCCGAGCAGGGCCTCGTGGTCCTGGCGACCCAGCAGGGCATCCAGCGCGGCCTCGGCCAGGCGCAGCTCCTCGGCGATCAGGTCGGGCGCAGCACTGGCCTCGATACGACCCAGATGCAGCGCCGCCAGGCGCAGGCCATCAAGGTGGCGTGCCCGCACACTGAACCGCTGCTGTCCGCCCTCGCCGGCACCCAGCCGCTCGACGATCGCCTGCTTCAGTTCATCGATGCCCGTACCCGTGCGCGCCGAGATGGCGATCCCCTCTGCAGGTCGGGAATCCGCAACGCAGTCCTGCTTGTTCCAGACCGTGAGCCGCGGGATCTCGGGCGGGGCCTCCAGATCGGGGACGGCGTCCGGCCGGGTCAGATCCCGCAGCTCCAGGATCAGGTCCGCCCCCGTCGCGGCCTCGCGGGCGCGCTCCATGCCGATCCGCTCCACCGGGTCGTCGCTGGCATGCAGTCCGGCGGTGTCGATCAGCTCGACCGGGATGCCGTGAATGGCGATGGGTGAGCGCAGCACGTCGCGGGTGGTCCCGGGGCGGTCGGTGACGATCGCCACCTCGCTCTCGGCCAGGCGATTCATCAGGCTGGACTTGCCGACATTCGGGGCACCCACCAGGGCCAGACGCAGGCCCTGGGCGAAGTAGCGGGCCGGGCGCAAACGCTCGAGGAGCGCAAGGATAGTCGTGTGCAGGTTCTCCGCCCGCCGGGCGATATCCGGGGCGGCCTCGGATTCGAGGTCGGTCTCGCCGAAGTCGATCTCGGCCTCGATGATCACGCGCATGTCGCGGATGGCCCGGGAGACCGGCTCCAGCTCCGCGGCCAGCGCGCCATCGAGGCTGGAGCGGGCCAGGCGCGCGGCCTGGGCCGTCTGGGCATGGATCAGATCGGCGACGGCCTCGGCCTGCGCGAGGTCGAGGCGGCCGTTCAGAAAGGCCTGTTCGGTGAATTCGCCCGGCCGCGCGCGGCGGGCGCCGAGATCGACTGATGCCGCGACGAGCGCCTCCAGCAGCACCGGGCTGCCGTGGCCCTGCAACTCGATCACGTCCTCGCCGGTGTAGGAATGAGGCGCGGGGAAATAGAGGATCAGGCCATCGTCGATCGCCTCGCCGCTGCCCGGATCGAGGAGGCGGCCGTAGTGGGCATGGCGCGGTCGAAGGCGGTCGCGCCCGGTCAGGCGCCGCGCGATCGTCAGTGCCTCGGGGCCCGACAGGCGGACCACGCCGATGCCGCCGACCCCCGGCGGGGTGGCAACCGCGACGATGGTATCCGCCACGGTCACGGCCCGGTCAGCTCTTCTGCTTGTCCGGGTCCTCGCCGCCCTCGATCTTGCGCGTGATGTACCACTGCTGGGCGATGGAGAACAGGTTGTTGGTGAACCAGTACAGCACCAGGCCCGCCGGGAAGAAGGCGAAGAACACGGTGAACACGAACGGCAGCGCCATGAAGATCTTCTGCTGCACCGGGTCCATCGGCGGCGGGTTCAGCTTGTACTGCACGAACATGGACACGCCCATCAGGATCGGCAGGATGAAGTACGGATCACGCGAGGACAGATCCTGGATCCACAGCCACCACGGGGCCTGGCGCAGTTCCACACTCTCCAGCAGCACCCAGTACAGGGCGATGAACACCGGGATCTGGACCAGGATCGGGAGACAGCCACCCAGCGGGTTGATCTTCTCCTTCTTGTAGAGGTCCATCAGCGCCTGGTTCATGCGCTGCTTGTCGTCCTTGTAGCGCTCCTTCAGTGCCTGCAGCTTGGGCGCGACCTTGCGCATGCGCGCCATGGAGCGGTAGCTGGTCGCGGACAACTTGAAGAACGCGATCTTGATCAGGATGGTCAGCAGCACGATCGACCAGCCCCAGTTCCCGACGACGCTGTGGATCAGGTCCAGCAGCCAGAACAGCGGCTTGGCCAGGAAGGTGAACATCCCGTAGTCGACGGTCAGTTCCAGCCCCTGGGCGATCTCGGAGAGTTCATCCTGCAGCTTCGGCCCGACCCACAGGCGCGTCTGCAGCTGCCCGCTTTCGCCCGGGCGCACAGTCAGGGGCTCGGCCGAGTGCAGGCCGATCAGGTATTCCTCGCCGACTTCGCCGGGCACGGCGCGCGCGTACAGGGCGTTCACCTCGTCCTCGCCCGGAACCCAGGCGGAGACGAAATAGTGCTGGATCATCGCCACCCAGCCGCCATGCAAGCGCTGCTGGATCGGGTCATCGGCGAGCGATTCGAAGCGCTCGCGCTGGTAGCTGCCGTCGTAGTAGGCCGCGCCGGTAAAGGTGTACAACCACCAGGATTCGCGATCCGGGGTTGGCCCGTGGCGCAGCTGGCGATACTGGCGTCCGCTCCAGGTGGAATCGCCCTGGTTGCGGACCTCGTAATCCACCTCGATCAGGTGGGTCCCGCGGGTAAAGGTGTAGGTCTTGATGACCTCGATCTCGCCATCGTCCGAGACCCAGCGCATCGGCACCTGGAGGGTATCGTCGCCCTCGGCCATCTCGAAATGATCGCCTTCGACCTCGAAGTTGGCGTGGTGCGAGGGGGCCCGGCCTTCCATCGCCCGATCGTTGACGCGGTCGTGCGTCAGGCCGCTCTGGGCGACATAGCCCCGCACACGGTGGTCGAACAGGCGCACGGGCACCAGCGGGTCGTCCTGAAGGTCGCGCGGATACTGGAGGAGATCAGCCCGCAGGATAGTGCCGCCACGGGTATCGATCAGCAGTTCGTGCTTGTCGGTACGAACGGTGAACTGGCGGCGATCCGGCTCCTGGATCGGGCTGAGATCGGGCTCGTCCTCGGCCGCGGCGCGGGGATCATCCTCGTCCTCGAACTGCGGGGCATCGGGCACGTCCTCGGGGCGCGCCTCGGGATCCTCGACTTCCTGCTCGGCGGTCTCGGGTTCCGCAGGGGTGCCGTAATCCTGATTCCAGGCCTGCCACATCAGGAACAGGACGAAGGCCAGGCTGAGCCACAAAAGGGGACGCAAGTTATCCATGAGCGCGACTATTTCCGGGGTCGATGCGAATGGGCGGACAGACGGGGTTCCGGCACGGGATCATAGCCCCCGGGCGACCACGGGTGGCAGCGCAGGATTCGCCGCAGGCCAAGCCAGAAGCCACGTGCTACCCCGTGTTTTTCCACCGCCTCGACGGTGTAGGCGGAGCACGTCGGATAATGCCGGCAGTGCGGGGCCATGAACGGGGAAAGACCGTATTGATAGGCACGCACCGGCAGCAGGGCGATCTTGCGTACAAGCGTCATTGCAGGCGATCCAGCAGCGTTTCCATCTCCAAGCGCAGGGCTCGACGGTCACAGGCTCCGGCCCCTGGCCGGGCCAGGACAATCAGGTCCACCGGTGGCAACACAGCGCGGCGTTGGCGAAAGGCCTCGCGCGCGATGCGCTTGATCCGGTTGCGGTCCGTGGCGTTCCGGACATGACGCTTGCCAATGGCCAACCCCAGGCGCGGCTCCTCGGCACCCTCGCGCGCGCGACTCAGCAGCGTCAAGTAACGACCACGGACGGGCCGCGCATCGGCAAAGACATGCTGGAAATCAGCACCGACCAGCAGGCGCGCCTGGCGCGGGAAGCCCTGCGCCCGGGCGGTCATAATGGCCGGCCGGTCAGCGCAATCAGTTGGTCGGGCAGAGACGCTTGCGGCCTTTGGCGCGACGGGCGTTCAGGACCTTGCGGCCGCCACGGGTGGCCATGCGGGCACGGAAGCCGTGGGTACGGGCGCGGACAAGCCGACTCGGTTGAAAGGTGCGCTTCATGACGAATCTCGGACTATGGGATAAAGGGCGGAGAAAACTACCGTCAACCGTGCACGAAGTCAATCATGGGGCGAGCCGCGGCTAGCGCAGCAGGGTGGCATCGGCGTAGACTCGGGATCCCCTGAACCTCTCGTGATTCCGGAGACCCGCGTGTGACTGCCAATACCCTGTGGACAGCCTGTCTGGATCGCCTGCAGGGTCGCGTGAGTGAGCAACAGCTGAACACCTGGCTGCGGCCCCTGCATGCCGAAGAGGATGGTGGGGCCTTGCGCTTGCTGGCGCCGAACCAGTTCGTATTCGAGCACGTCCGTGACCACCTGCTCGGCTCGATCGAGGAAGCCGTGAGCGAGGTCCGTCCTGGCGCCGACGGGGTCGACGGGCAGCGCGTGCGCCTGGGCATCGGTGGTGCGGAATGGTCGGCCGAGACGACGGAAGACGCTGCCCCGCCCTCGGTCCAGACGACCTCGGCGCCGCGCCGGGCGGCGGTGCCCAAGGGACCTGTCAGCAACCTCAATCCGGCCTTCACCTTCGACACCTTTGTCGAGGGCAAGTCCAACCAGCTGGCGCGAGCCGCGAGCCTGCAGGTGGCGGAAAACCCGGGTGTGGCCTACAACCCGTTGTTCATCTATGGCGGGGTCGGCCTGGGCAAGACCCATCTGATGCACGCGATCGGCAACAGCATCCTGGCACGACAGCCCGAAGGACGGATCATCTATCTGCACTCGGAACGCTTCGTCGCCGACATGATCAAGGCGTTGCAGCACAACGCGATCGACGACTTCAAGCAGCACTACCGCTCGGCCGATGCCCTGCTGATCGACGACATCCAGTTCTTTGCCAACAAGGAACGGTCACAGGAAGAATTCTTCCACACATTCAATGCGTTGCTGGAAGGTCAGCAGCAGATCATTCTGACCTCGGATCGTTATCCGAAGGAGGTCGAAGGGCTGGAGGAACGACTGAAGTCGCGCTTTGGCTGGGGCCTGACCATCGCCATCGAGCCTCCGGAGCTGGAGACACGCGTAGCCATCCTGCAACGCAAGGCGGAACAGGCCGGGATCGAGCTGCCAACCGAGGTGGCCTTTTTCATGGGCAAGCGCATCCGCTCCAACATTCGCGAGCTGGAGGGTTCGCTGCGGCGCGTGATCGCCAATGCGCACTTCACCGGCAAGCCCATCACCCTGGACTTCGCCAAGGAGGCCCTGCGCGACCTGCTCGCGGTTCAAAGCAAGTTGATCACGCTGGAAAACATCCAGAAAACCGTGGCGGACTACTATCGCATCAAGGTAGCGGATCTGCTGTCGACCCGCCGCAGCCGTTCTGTCGCCCGGCCGCGGCAGATGGCCATGGCGTTGGCCAAGGAACTGACCCAGCACAGCCTGCCGGAGATCGGGCAGGCCTTTGGCGGTCGCGACCATACGACGGTTATACATGCCTGCCGCAAGATTACGGAACTACGCGAAGCGGACGCCAGCCTGGACGAGGACTACGCCAATCTGCTGCGAACGTTGAGCAGCTGAGGCCTTTCGGGATGCGACATCGTGGATCGGGAACAAACTGTGGATAAGATGGGTAGAAGACGTTGGTATCTGGCCAAAGATTTTTCCAGCCAATTTCATCCACAGGATAGACACAGCCAACACAGAGGTTTCAAGGCCGATTTATGGCCATAAAGTGTCGTATATTCAAATAGATAAAGGATTTCCGCACAAGGAGAAGCGGGCCTTATTATTATCAGTTCTATATTACTTAAACCCAATTACAGGACACCGCCATGGAACTCACTTTCCAGCGCGAAGCGATGACTGATGCCCTGCAACGGATTGTCGGGGCGGCCGAAAAACGGTTGACGATGCCGATCCTCGGCAACGTCCGTTTACGGTCGGACGAACGTGGCGGTATCCGGATGGATACGACGGACCTGGAACTCGCCTGGCAAGGCGAAGCGGCCGGAAGTATCCCGGGCGAATGCGACGTGACCGTTTCGGTCCGCAAGCTGCTGGATGTGGTCAAGGCGGCGCCGGAGGACTGCGAGATCCGTGCGACGATCGACGGTGAACGGATGTCGGTGGGATTCGCAGGTTCGCGATTTTCGTTGGCGACGCTCCCGGGCGGGGATTTTCCTGACTGGGAGGGCAAAAGCCCGGAATGGAGCCTGGACATCCCCCAGAACCGCCTGCGTCGATTACTGGAAGCGACGATGTTCTCCATGGCGCAGCAGGACGTGCGCTACTACCTGCAGGGTCTGTTGCTGGTGGCCAGTGGACACAGTCTGAGGGCCGTGGCCACTGATGGGCATCGGCTGGCACTGGCCGAGGCGGAACTGGATCAGGCGATTGACGGGCGAGTGGAGAAGATCGTTCCCCGCAAGACTGTCGCGGAGCTGCGCCGCAATCTGTCGGATGATGAGGTCCCGGTCCGAGTGGGGTTCAGTGACGATCAGGTACTGTTCGATCTTGGGAGCGCCGTATTGCGGAGCAAGGTGATCGAAGGGCGGTTTCCGGATTACGAGCGCGTGATCCCGACCGATCTCCCGGCCACCCTGACGGTGGAGCGAGAGCGGCTGAAACAGGCGCTCTCGCGGGTATCGATCGTGGCATCGGACAAGTACCGCGGTGTTCGCATGACGCTCGGGGACCAAGGGTGTCAGGTGATGACGCACAATGCGGATCGAGAAGAGGCCCAGGAATCGGTCGAGGCCGAATATCAAGGGCCGGCCATGGAGATTGGATTCAATCTCGGGTACCTGGTGGATGTTCTCAACGCCATCGAAACCGATCGGGTGCGCATTGGTCTGCGCGATGGCAATTCCTCGATTCTGGTCCAGGCGGAACCACCGGGCGGCGCGCGCTACGTCGTTATGCCGATGCGACTGTAGCCGCGGTGGGGTGATTGCCGGTCGTGCTGGAAGCCCTCTGGTGGCATGGTGTGCGCAATCTCTCGGAGCAGACGTTCGAGCCGGGGAGGGGGATCAACCGTCTGGTGGGCCCGAACGGGGCGGGCAAGACTTCGGTACTCGAGGCCTGCCATGTACTCGCGGCGGGCCGTTCTTTCCGGACATCGCAACTTCGCAGGGTGATCACCACTGGGGAGAAGCGCCTGTGGGTTGGGGGGCAGGTGCGAGACCTTCAAGGTGGAGTCCATCGGCTGGGTCTTAGCTGGGAGGGCAGTCGGCGGTCGCGGCTGGATGGACGCTGGATGGAGGGGCATGCAAGCGTCGCGGAATGGCTCCCTGTGCGGGTGCTGCATGCCGGGTCCTTTGAATTACTGACCGGCGCGCCCGAGGAACGGCGGCGGCTGCTGGACTGGGGCTGCTTTCATGCGACGGGTCCGTACAGGTGGCAGTGGCAGCAATGGCGCCGAGCCCACGAACAGCGAAATGCGGCCCTGCGCAAGGGCAACCATCGGGCGGCGCGTGAATTCGAACGTCCGTTGGTCGAAGCGGGTGAATCGATCACCCAAGCACGAGAGGCGTATATCCATCGCTGGCAATCGAGCACGGCAAAGGCCGCAGAGTCGTTCGGGTTCTCGGGCCGCCTGGATGGTTTCCGGATTCGTCTTCGGGTGGGCTGGGATCGGGAATACTCACTGGCAGAGGCCATTGAACGCAGTCGACCATCGGACGAGGAACGGGGCTTTGGGCAGGTGGGGCCGCAACGGGCTGATATTGAATTGCGCTTCGATGGTCGATCGGCGATCGAAGCGTCGAGGGGCGAACAAAAACGGCTGGTGACGGCACTGACGGGGGGGCAGGCCCGAATGCTGGAGGTGGAGACCGGCAGGGCGCCGGTTGTCTTGCTGGATGATGTGGTATCCGAACTGGACGTTGTGGCTGTGGAAGGGCTGATGGCGGGACTGCTGGAATCAGGTTGGCAGGTTTTTGTGTCGGCAGTAGATCCGAATATTCCCGGGCTGGACGGGTCCCAATCGACGCAATTGTTTCACGTGGAACACGGTGTGGTGACTCGGGACTGACCCCGCCCCGGGACTCTCCTTTGCGTTATACTGCAGTGTCTGCCACCGGCCGGATACCGCACTCCATGTCCGAAACTGAACCGCTCGACCCCGAAACCTACGACTCTTCACAGATCCGTGTCCTCAAGGGTCTCGATGCCGTGCGCAAGCGGCCGGGGATGTACATCGGTGATACCGATGATGGCACCGGACTTCACCATATGGTGTTTGAGGTCGTCGATAACTCGATCGACGAGGCCCTGGCGGGCTATTGCGACACCATTGAGGTCACGATCCACGAAGACAATGCGGTATCAGTCTCCGATAACGGTCGTGGTATCCCGGTGGATATTCACGAGGAAGAAGGTAAATCGGCCGCAGAGGTCATCCTGACGGTCCTGCATGCCGGGGGCAAGTTCGACAACAACTCCTACAAGGTATCCGGGGGGCTCCACGGCGTCGGTGTGTCGGTAGTCAATGCCTTGTCAGAAGAGCTTCGACTCGAGATTCACCGAGCGGGTGAGCGGCACCAGCAGATCTACCACCTCGGCGTGCCGGATTCACCGCTGGCCGTTGCGGGTCCGACGGACCGTACCGGGACCCGGATATGGTTCCGGCCCAGCGACGAGATCTTCAGCGATATCGAGTTCCATTACGAGATCCTGGCAAAGCGCCTGCGCGAACTCTCATTCCTGAATTCCGGGGTTCGCATTACGCTTCGTGATCAGCGTGACAACCGGGAAGAGACATTCCTGTTCGAAGGGGGTATCCGCGCCTTTGTCGAACACCTGAATCAGAAGAAAACCGCTCTGCATCCGACCGTGGTCTACGCGAACCAGACGCGCGAGGATGACTATGTCGTGGAGGTTGCCCTGCAGTGGAATGACTCCTACCAGGAAAACATCTTCTGCTACACGAACAACATTCCGCAGCGTGACGGCGGGACCCACATGGCCGGTTTTCGCGCGGCCCTTACACGAACGATCAACCAGTACCTGGAGAACGAAGGCCTGATCAAGAAGGCCAAGGTTGCGACCGCTGGCGACGACATGCGCGAAGGCCTGACGGCTGTGTTGTCGGTGAAGGTACCGGACCCGAAGTTTTCGTCACAGACCAAAGACAAGCTCGTCTCGTCCGAGGTCAAGCCGATCGTCGACAGTGTCCTGTCCGACGCGGTACACAACTTCCTGTTGGAGAACCCGACTGAGGCCAAGGCGATCACCGACAAGGTGCTCGAGGCCGCGCGCGCCCGCGAGGCGGCCCGCAAGGCCCGCGAGGTCACGCGCCGCAAGGGGGCGCTGGATGTCGCCGGCCTGCCGGGCAAGCTCGCCGACTGCCAGGAAAAGGATCCGGCCCATTCGGAGCTCTACCTGGTGGAGGGCGATTCGGCGGGCGGATCGGCCAAGCAGGGTCGCGATCGCCACTTTCAGGCGATCCTGCCACTGAAAGGCAAAATCCTGAACGTCGAACGTGCGCGCTTCGACCGCATGCTCGGCTCGGCCGAGGTCGGCACGCTCATTACTGCGCTTGGCTGCGGCATCGGGAAAGACGAATACGACCCGGACAAGCTGCGCTATCACCGCATCATCATCATGACGGACGCGGACGTCGACGGCTCGCATATCCGGACACTATTGTTGACGTTCTTCTTTCGCCAGATGCCCGAGCTCATCGAGCGTGGACACGTCTATATCGCGCAGCCGCCGCTGTACAAGATCAAGCGTGGCAAGCGCGAGCAGTACGTCCGCGACGAGGCCGAGATGGGTGAAATCGTCGTGTCGCTCGCCCTGGACGGGGCGGCTTTGCATCCAGGCCCTGATGCCCCGCCGGTTACGGGTGAAGCCTTTGAAGAGCTGGTGAAGGGTTACCAGAAGGCGGCCCGAGCGGTCGAACGCCTGGGTCGGATGTATGATTCCCGCATTCTCTGGGCCATGCTCGAAGCCGATGCCATACCTGATCCCCGCAGCGTAACCAACCCGGACGTTCAGGCTTGGTTTTCCCGGATCCTCAAGACGATTTCCAGTGATCGAGCGGGCGCCACACGCTATAGTCTGGGACCGGTTACCGATGTGGATGGCCACGCTCAGCTGAGTCTGGACCGGATAGAGCACGGCGCCGCGCTCTCCCAGTTCATCAACGACGATACGCTGGCCTCGCGCGATTTCCAGACGATCCTCGACCTTTCGGCGCGACTGAATGCCCTGCTTGAGCATGGTGCCTACATCAAGCGTGGCGAGCGAATTCATCGGATCCAGGGTTTTTCCGAGGCAATGGAATGGCTGCTTCAGGAGGGTCGCCGGGGTCTGGGTACCCAGCGTTACAAGGGCCTGGGCGAGATGAACCCCGAGCAGCTGTGGGAGACCACAATGAACCCGGAAACCCGCCGATTGCTGCAAGTTCGTGTTGAGGACGCCATCCGGGCGGACGAAATTTTCACCACCCTGATGGGGGACCAGGTCGAACCGCGCCGCGATTTCATCGAGACCCGAGCCCTGAGCGCGGAGAACGTCGACGTCTAGCTCCCGATGGCGGGCTTCGTCATCCTTGCGATCGTCGGGCTGGTCAGCCTGACACTGGCTGTCATCCGCATGTATTCCCACCTGGCTGTTCAGGAGCGCCGGGTCGTCGGGGCATGGGACCAGTTGGAACGCCTCCTGGTCCAGCGAAACGGCCATCTTCAGCGGCTATGCTCCGAAGCAGGAAGCCGCGTGTGCGCACTCCAGAACCTTCACCGGTTGTTAGAACGTCAGGAAATGGCCCGCCGCCAGGGGGACCTGTCGACCGTCGCCGACACTGAGCGCGAGATTCGAGCCACCTGGGATTTGATATTAGAACAACCTGTTGATATTAAAGAAGAAATAATGGACGAAGCCGAGAGGCGGGTCGGTGCCCTCGACCAGGCCATCGGAGACAATCTGGTGCGCTACAACGCCGCCTTGGAGACGTATCAGCACACTCGACGCTCTCCCTTCTACGGGCCCCTCGCATGGGCCGTTGGAATGGGGCCTTACGCCCCGCTGAATCCTCCCTCTTCAGACAATCCCTCGCGTTGACTCCTCGGAGAGGCGGGTGGGATGGCCGACGCGGTTGTCCCCACCGGAACACCCTCCCGAGCCAGCGGTCCGAATGGCATAATTCCACCTGGCCGAATCAGGAGTCACCGTGACCAACCCCCTACTGCAAACGGATCGCCTCCCCGCGTTTCGATCCATCGCCCCCGAACACGTGATCCCCGCACTCGATACCGTCCTTCAGGAAAACCGCGACGGCATCGAGCATCTTGTCCAGCAGGCCGGGGATTCGCCCACCTGGGATGGTCTCGTCGCGCCATTGCAGCACCTGGATGCCCGCCTCTCCCAAGTGTGGGCGCCGGTCGGTCACCTGAACGCGGTGATGAACACCCCTGACCTGCGTCAGGCCTACAACGCCTGTCTGCCCAAGCTGTCTGAGTTTGCCAGCTGGGTGTCGCAGCACCAGGGCCTGTACGCCGCCTTCCGCCGCCTGGCAGATGGCCCCGAATACGAGCGGCTCGCGCCCGAGCGGCGCAAGGTGATCGATGACGCCCTGCGTGACTTTCACCTCAGCGGCGTGGCTCTTCCCGAAGATGCGCGCGCACGGCTGCGCGAGATCGACTCCCGCCTCTCTGCACTGACCGCGCGCTTCGAGGAGAATGTGCTCGATGCCACCCAGTCCTGGACCTGGCAGACCGACGACCCTGCCGCACTCGCCGGCATACCCGCCGCAGAACAGGCCATGCTGGCCCAGAATGCCCGGGCCCACGAACAGACCGGCTATCTTGTCACCCTGGATTTTCCCAGCTATTTCGCGGTGATGAGCCATGCCGACGACCGAGACCTGCGCCGCCGCGTCTACGAGGCCTTCGCGACACGAGCATCCGACCAGGGATCCGATGCAGGTCGCTTCGACAACAGCGAGGTGATGGTCGAGATCCTCCAGTTGCGGGAGGAGAAGGCGAGTATCACGGGATTTGCGCACTACGCGGAGCGCTCGCTGGCGACCAAGATGGCCGAGAGCGCCGCCCAGGTTGATACCTTTCTGCACGACCTCGCACAGCGCGCACGCCCCCGGGCCGAACAGGATCTGGACGACCTGCGCGCCTTCGCCCGCGAAGAGCTCTCTCTCGAATCCCTCGAAGCCTGGGACATGGCCTATGCCGCCGAGAAGATGCGTGAGCGACGTCTCGGGCTGAGTCAGGAAATGCTGAAGCCCTATTTTCCCGCCAGCCAGGCGGTGGAAGGCCTGTTTCGCCTGGTCGAGCGCCTGTTTGGCGTGCGCTTCGAGGCCGACCCGAATGTCGAATGCTGGCATGAAGACGTTCGCTACTACCGAGTAGTTGACGCGAACGGCATCGAACGTGCGGGTTTCTACTTTGATCTTTACGCTCGCAAGAACAAGCGCGGCGGGGCCTGGATGGATGTCTGCCGGCAGCGTTTTGTCTCGGCCGAGGCCCAGCAGGTCCCGGTCGCGTTCATGACCTGCAACTCCACCCCGCCCGTGGATGGCAAGCCAGCGCTGTTTACCCACGACGAAGTGATCACCCTGTTCCACGAGTTCGGCCACGGTCTCCACCACATGCTGACGCGCGTGAACGAGCCGGAGATCGCCGGGATCAATGGGGTCGAGTGGGATGCCGTCGAACTCCCGAGCCAGTTCATGGAGAATTGGTGCTGGGAGCGCGAGGCGCTGGATCTGTTTGCCCGTCATTACGAAACCGGCCAACCCATGCCGGATGACCTCTATCAGCGCCTCGTCGATACCCGCCACTTCCATGCCGCGATGCAGCTTCTGCGGCAGGTCGAATTCTCCCTGTTTGACATGCGCCTGCACGCGAGGTCCGCACCGGACAGTGCACAGGCCATCCTCGATCTCCTGGAGACTGTGCGTGACGAGGTCGCAGTGGTTCGGCCGCCCGCGTTCAACCGTTTCCCCCATGGTTTTGCGCACATCTTCGCGGGCGGATATGCGGCGGGCTATTACAGCTACAAGTGGGCGGAGGTCCTGTCCGCCGATGCCTTTGCGCGGTTCGAGGAGGAGGGCCTGTTTTCGCCCGAGGTCGGTGCGGCCTATCTGCGCGAGATCCTGGAGGTTGGAGCCTCGCGACCCGCGGCCGATTCATTTCGTGCCTTCCGTGGCCGCGATCCCGAGATCGACGCCCTGCTGCGCCACAGTGGTCTGGAGGATGCCGCGTGAAGATCGCCAGCTGGAACGTCAACTCCCTGAAGGTCCGCCTGCCCCAGGTCCTCGACTGGCTTCGGAGTTCGCGCACCGACATCCTCGCTTTGCAGGAAACCAAGCTGACCGACGAGAACTTTCCGGTCAGTGCGATCCAAGACGCCGGGTATCAGGTCGTCTATTCCGGACAGAAGACCTACAACGGCGTGGCCATCCTCTCGCGCAAACAGGCAACGGACCTGGTCACCGACCCGCCCGGTCTGCAGGACGCCCAGCGCCGCATTCTGGCCGCCACGGTCGGCGATATCCGCGTGGTCAACCTCTATGTGGTGAACGGCGAGAACGTCGGTACCGAAAAATACGCCTACAAGCTCGACTGGCTCGCGCGCATGCGCACCTGGCTGGCCGCCGAGATCGAGGCCCACCCGAATCTCGTGGTGCTGGGCGATTTCAATATCGCCCCGGAGGACCGTGACGTGCACGACCCCGAGGCCTGGCACGAGCGTATCCTCTGCTCTACTCCGGAACGCGAGGCCCTGGCGGCCCTCACGGACCTTGGCCTCGCGGACACCTTCCGTGCATTCGACCAGCCGGATGAGGAATTTTCCTGGTTCGATTACCGCGCCGCTTCCTTCCGGCGCAACCGCGGCCTCCGGATCGACCTGGTGCTCGCCAGCCATGCGCTGCAGAAACGCCTGACCGCCGCGGGCATTGACCGCGAGCCACGGAGTTGGGAGCGACCCTCCGACCACGCCCCCGTCTGGGCCGAATTCAGCGACTAGGCTCGGCTGACGGCCGCGCCCTGGGAGATACCCGTGAAATACAGGGACCTGCGTGATTTCATCGACGGGCTAGAGGCCCGCGGCGACCTCAAGCGCATCACCACCGAGATCGACCCGAACCTCGAGATGACCGAGATCGCCGATCGCGTCCTGCGCGCCGGCGGACCCGCGTTGCTGTTCGAGAACCCCAAGGGTTCCGATATCCCGGTGCTGGCCAACCTGTTCGGTACGCCCGAGCGGGTGGCCATGGGCATGGGAGAGGACTCCGTGGAGGCCCTGCGCGAGGTCGGCCGGTTGCTGGCCTTCCTCAAACAGCCGGACCCGCCGAAGGGCCTGCGCGCAGCCTGGGAGCAGCTGCCCGTCTTCCGCAAGGTGCTCGACATGGCACCCAAAAAGACGCGCGGGGCCGCCTGTCAGCGCCATGTGCTTGAGGGCGACGATGTGGACCTATCGACCCTGCCGGTGCAGACCTGCTGGCCGGGGGATGCCGGGCCGCTGATCACCTGGGGCCTGGTCGTGACCCGCGGGCCCGAGAAGTCGCGGCAGAACCTCGGCATCTACCGTCAGCAGGTGATCGGCCGCAACCGCGTGATCATGCGCTGGCTGTCACATCGCGGGGGCGCGCTCGACTACCGGGAATGGTGTCAGGCGCACCCGGGCGAGCCTTTCCCCATTGCCGTGGCCCTGGGGGCCGATCCCGCGACCATCCTCGGTGCGGTCACACCGGTGCCGGATACGCTGTCGGAATACGCCTTTGCCGGGCTGTTGCGCGGCAGCCGCACCGAAGTCACCCGCTGCATCGGCTCCGATCTCGAGGTCCCGGCATCGGCCGAGTTTGTGCTGGAGGGCCACATCCACCCCGGCGACACTGCGCCGGAAGGCCCGTTCGGCGATCACACCGGGTACTACAACGAGGTGGACGAGTTCCCGGTATTCACCATCGACCGCATCACCCATCGTGACCAGCCGATCTATCACTCGACCTACACCGGACGCCCGCCCGACGAACCGGCGGTCCTGGGGGTTGCCCTGAACGAGGTCTTCATCCCGATCCTGCAGAAGCAGTTTCCGGAGATCGTGGACTTCTACCTGCCACCGGAGGGCTGCTCCTACCGCATGGCGGTGGTTTCCATGCGCAAGCAGTACCCTGGCCACGCGAAGCGCGTGATGATGGGCGTGTGGTCCTTCCTGCGCCAGTTCATGTACACAAAATTCGTGATCGTCGTCGATGATGACGTGAACACGCGCGAATGGAACGATGTGATCTGGGCGATTACCACGCGCATGGACCCCGCGCGTGACACGACGCTGGTGGAGAATACGCCGATCGACTACCTGGATTTCGCCTCGCCCGTTTCGGGGCTGGGTTCGAAAATGGGCATGGACGCGACCACCAAGTGGCCGGGTGAGACCGAGCGCGAGTGGGGTCGACCGATCACGATGGATCCGGCCGTACGCGAGCGGGTGGACGCCCTCTGGCACGAGCTGGGGCTGTAGCCCTGGCTACGCCCCGCCCGAACCCGACGGGCTCCTAGTTGCCCAGGTGTGCGCCGTCCTCGGGTAGCCGCACCCAAGCCGCGATGTCGGCGCCCATGGCCCGAACCGTGCGCCCCATCACCGAGCAGCTGCCCTTGAACCCGCCGAATGCGCCGCCACCGGAGACCCGGCGCGAGGTGAATTCGGCCACCGCCTCGCCGTTCTCGTACAGCGTGCCTTCGGCCTCCGCCAGGGAACGGTGTCCCGACCAGGCATTGCCATCATTGCGGGCCTGGGTGATCTCCACCATCAGCACCTTTCCGGCATCGCCGGGGCTTACGTCCGCCCCCGTCTCCACCCGCACATCGTGGCGCGCTCCGAACTCCTGAACGAAGCCGGGGAAGCGCTCCTCCAGCTCGCATTCGCGGCGGATGGCCTCCGCCACTGTCGCGTCCTCGCTGTAGGCGAAGCGGTCCGGCACCGTCACGATCACCTCCGGATCAGTGACCTCGGCGGCTTCGGCGCCTGCATCGGCCCCCGAGTCCGCTTCACGGGTTTCGTTGGCCGCACAGCCGCCGAGCAGCATCAGCCCGCCAGCGGCCAGTGCGGCCGCCCATTTTTCTCCCTGCATTCCCTTTCTCCCTGCCTGTGGTTGGCGCCCCCGAGTCTGCCCCATCCCGCCTGTGGATTGCACGTGCAGCATCGCTGCATGCGGCTTCCGGGGTTGTTTGCGTTCGCGCCGACCGTGGCGACAATAAGCCCCCTTGTTGGATCAGCAGCGGGAGCAGCGCATGGCCTTTGACGTGATCATCCAGCCCAGCGGGCAGCAGCTCGAGGTCGAGGACGACGAGACCGTACTCGAGGCCGCGCTGCGCCAGGGCTTTGCGTTTCCCTACGGCTGCCGCAACGGCGCCTGTGGATCCTGCAAGGGTCGCGTCATCGCGGGCGAAGTCGACCACGGGCCGAACAAGCCGCCGGGCATTACCGAGGCCGAACTGGCCGACGGCTGGGCACTGTTCTGCCAGGCGGTCCCGGTGGATGATCTGGAGATCGAGGTGCGCGAGATTGGCGCGGCCAAGGACATTGTCGTGAAGACGCTGCCCTGTCGTGTCGCGCAGTTGAACCGCCTGGCAGACGATGTAATGGAGCTGCGCCTGCAGCTCCCTGCAACCGAGCGCATGCAGTTCCTCGCCGGGCAGTACCTGGATGTCCTGCTCAAGGGTGGCAGTCGCCGCAGCTACTCGTTGGCCAATGCCCCGCATGACGACGAGCAACTGGTTCTGCATGTGCGCAATCTGGAGGGTGGGCGCTTCTCGAAGATGGTGTTCGAGGAGATGAAGCCCAAGGCGCTGTTGCGTATCGAGGGGCCGCTCGGCACGTTCTTTGTCGACGAGGAATCGCAGCGGCCGCGCCTGTTCGTTGGCGGTGGCACGGGCTTCGGCCCGCTCAAGGGAATGCTGGATCATCTGGCGGTCGAGGGTTTCGACCGACGGCATCATCTGTTCTGGGGTGCGCGCAGCTCAGACGGGATTTACGCCCCCGATTGGCTTGGCCGGATGACCACCGAACACGGCGAGCACTTCCGCTTTACGCCGGTGCTCTCGGATGTACCGGCGGATACGGCGGCCGGGTTCCCGGCGGTCACGGGCTGGCCCCACGACGCGGTACTGGCCGAATACCCGGACCTGTCCGGATTCGATGTCTACATGGCCGGCCCACCGGCGATGATCGAGGCGGCAACCAACGCCTTCCTCGCCGCGGGTCTGCCGACCGAGCAGCTCTACTACGACAGCTTCGAGCCGGCCGCGCCCCACGAGTAGGGGCGCGCGACCTCGCTGATCAGCTGGTCGCGAGTTGCGCGGCCAGGCGCTGCACCGCCTGCTGCATCGCGGCGTCAGTCGGATCCTCGGCGATCTCCACGGCGGCCTTGAACCCCAGCTCCTGCGCGATCTCGCCGATACGTTCGGAACCCACCACCAGCGGCGTCTTGCGCAGCCACATGCGCCCGAGCTTCCCGACCATCTCGTAGAGATTGCGCAGGCCTTCGCCGCTGGTGATGGTGATGATGTCGATCTGGTCGCGCGAGAATGCATACATCAGCGCGCCGGTATCACCGTCCGGTCGCCCGCGCCGATAGGCCTCGGCAAAAGTGACCTCAGCGCCACGCGACTTCAGCGTATCGCCGAGGTATTCGCGCCCGCCGTCACCGCGAAAGATCACCACGCGCTGGCCGGTGACCTCCTGCATCGCCGGCTGTTCCAGCAGGGCCTCGCTGTCGAAGCGCCGCGGCGGGGCGATGTCCACATTCAGGCCGAAGCCCTTCAGCTCCTTCGCGGTGCGGTTGCCGATGGCTGCGATCCGCGTCCCTTCGGGCCACGCGTGGTCGGCCAGCGCCAGGTTCAGCACCCGCTGCACTGCGTTCGGGCTGATAAAGACCGCGATGTCGAAGGAGTCCAGCTGATCCAGCACCGCGCGCAGATTGGTCGGGTCGCTGGGCGCCAGGATCTCCAGCACCGGAAAGCGAATCACCTCGGCGCCATCGCCAGCCAGCAGGTTACAGAACTCCTCTGCCTGCGCCGCCGGCCGCGTAACCAGGATCCCGCAGCCGTTCAGGGGGCCGTCGGCGGTGGGCTTCATGATATCCAGATCGGCCATTTTTCAGGATCCTTTCGTGGAGGCTGCGTTCTCGGCGTGGGCGGCGGCCAGCAGCTCGCCGGCCCCCAGTTCCAGCAGCTGTTCGGCCAGTTGCACCCCAAGGGCCTCCGCGTCGCTGCGCGGCCCTTCCACCTGGCGTCGCAGGAGCTGGCTGCCATCGACCGCGCCGACCAGACCATCCAGGTGCAGCCGGTCGCCGTCCAGGGTTGCGTGGGCGGCCAGCGGTACCTGGCAGCCGCCCTCCAGGCGACGATTGAACGCGCGTTCGGCGCGCACACGGTCGGAGGTGTCGCCGTCGTTCAGGGGTGCGATCAGCGCCCCAATCTCCGGGTCGTTCTCGCGGCACTCGATGGCGATTGCCCCCTGGCCTACCGCCGGCAGGCTGACCGCCGGTTCCAGCCGGGCGCGGATGCGTTCGTCGAACCCGAGGCGTTTGAGCCCGGCGGCCGCCAGCAGGATTGCGTCATATTCGCCGGCATCCAGCTTGCCCAGTCGGGTATTCACGTTGCCGCGCAGATCGGTGATGTGAAGATCCGGCCGTCGCGCCCGCAGCTGGCACTGGCGGCGCAGGCTGGACGATCCGACGCGCGCCCCCTCTGGCAGTTCATCGACATGGGCATAGGTGTTGGAGACGAACGCATCCAGCGGGTCCTCCCGGTCGAGGATCACCGGAAGCACCAGGTCCGCCGGCAGCTCCATCGGCACGTCCTTGACCGAATGCACCGCGATGTCCGCACGATCTTCCAGCATCGCGATCTCCAGCTCCTTCACGAACAGCCCCTTGCCGCCAATGCGGGCCAGTGGGGAGTCGAGGACGCGGTCGCCCTGCGTGGTCATGCCGACCAGTTCCACAGGCCGATCCGGGTGCAGCTCCCGCAGGCGCGCGGCGACATGTTCCGCCTGCCACATGGCGAGCGGGCTTTTTCGAGTGGCGATGCGCAGGGGTTTCATGCGGGGTCCGGCGGCTGGAGGATAAAGCGCCGTAGTATAACGGTTTCGGCACGGTGGCCCGAATCCTCCCGGATCGCGGGGCTATCGATCCCTCTTTAAGGAAAGCCCGATTTCAGTGTCTTCTCAAGGCAGATCACCGCGCAGGAAGGCCCTCACCTGCGGAAGCTGTCGCCGACTGATGGCGACCGGATCGATGTCGCCGTGAAACAGCAGACGGTGGTCGGCCGGACCGCGCGTCTCCAGCCCCCGGATCGCCGCGCGGACTGCCAGGCAACCCCGGCGCACGCACAGCAGCGCCTCTCCGAACCGCGACTCCAGTTCGTGCAGCCGGGTATCCACAAACCCCTCGAGCTGTTCGCCGCGGGCGATCACGTAACCGTCTTCGGCCACGAAGTAGCCGATCCGGTCCAGGGGAACGCGTTCCTCGCGCCGCCCGATGGTCAGGCGAACGGTCTGCGGCATGCGTGCCGACGAGCCGGCCTTGTGCCGGGCCGCACGTTCCAGGGCCTGGGTCAGGCGCTCGGCGCGTACGGGCTTGAGCACGTAGTCGCGTACTCCGGCCTCGAAGGCCTCCAGGCTGAACTGATCGTGTGCGGTCACCAGGATGACCATCAGGTCCGGGCGCTGCGCGCCGATTTCGGCGGCCAACTCCATGCCCGATTCGCCGGGCATCTCGATATCCAGCAGGATCAGGTCCGGCCCTTCGCGATTAATGGCGTCGCGTGCGCCGATCGCCTCGGCCGCCTGGCCAATCACCTGGTGTCCGGCATCGTTGATCATCCCGGCCAGGCGCTGGCGTGCGATCGGTTCGTCGTCCACGATCAGGACGCGCAAGGCTTCAGTCGACATGACGTTTCCCCCATTCCAGTGGCAGGCGAATGCGGACCTCGAATTCGCGTTCCCTAGCCTCCGCTTCGAAGCGGAACCGATCGCCAAACGCATGGTGCAGGCGCAGTCGCACGGCATCGCTGGCGGTGCCGGTCCCCTTGCTGTGCGCCTCCGGGTCGACGCTGTTGGTCAACGACAGCATCACCGTGCCGGAGTCGAGCCGACAGCGAACGCGCACGAAGCCGGGGCCCCGGGCCGGTCCGATCCCGTGCTGAATCGCGTTTTCCGCCAGCGGTTGCAGGATCAGGGTCGGCACGCTGACGTCCAGGCCGGCCTGATCCGGGCAATCCCATTCCACCTGCAGGCGTTCGCCAAAGCGGGTTTGCTCAATGTTCAGGAAGGCCCGCACCAGCTCCAGTTCCGCACGCAGCGCCTGGCGATTGCCGGTGGCGAAGGTGGCGCGAAAGAGATCCGCCAGATCCAGGGTGATCTGTTCCGCGCGTGGGGGATCACTGCGGCACAGCCCGGCAATGGTGTTCATGCTGTTGTAGAGAAAGTGCGGGCGCAGCCGCGCGCGCATGGCCTGCTCGCGAGCGCGGGAGACGGCCTGGGTCTCACGCTGCCAGGCCGCCTGCAGGTAGAGGTAATGCATCGCCACCAGGCTCAGGATTGTGGCCACCGCGATCGCCGGCCAGCGCCAGGCCGGGTCTGCCAGCTGCAGCTCCTCGGCCCCCAGAAAGACCGCCGCCGTGTTGGCGATCGGCACCAGCGGGGGCAGGACGATCTGGCCCCACAGGGGCAGGCGCACCAGCAGCCGCTTGCCGGCGCACAGGATCAGCAGACTGGTCAGCGCGACCCAGAAGATGAACAGCGCATGCAGGGCCAGCCCCGGCACCCAGTCCTGCCCGCCCCCGCGCAGCAGGGTCACGGCCAGGGCCAGCAGTACCGCGACCATCAACACGCGCAACAGAGTCTCGGCGCTGCAGAAATCCGGCAGCGGCGATGGATTCGCCAGTTCGGTTGTTTCGTCGTCCGGCTTGTGTGCCCTCACGACCCGTCTCCCCTCCGGGTGCCGCCCATCCCTGTGTTGGCCGGGGGACACTGTGACGTGTCTCCCTTATACTTCCGTGTCTTTCCAACCCGGTTCAGGGTGCACCATGACGCAGGATTCCGCACGCGACAAGCCGCAGGCCCCGGCCCCCGAGGGCGAGGCCAAGCTCTGGGGTGGCCGTTTCTCCGAACCCACCGATGCCTTTGTCGAACGCTTTACCGCCTCGGTCGAGTTCGACCAGCGCCTGTACCGCGAGGACATCCAGGGCTCGCAGGCGCATGCGCGCATGCTGGCGAAGGTCGGCGTGCTGACCGACGCCGAGGCCGAACAGATCCTGCAGGGGCTGGACGCCATCCGTGACGAGATCGCCGCCGGCGAATTCGACTGGCAGATCGGCCGCGAAGACGTGCACATGAACATCGAGGCGCGGCTGATCGAGCGCATCGGTGATGTCGGCAAGAAGCTGCACACTGGCCGTTCGCGCAACGACCAGGTGGCGACCGACATCCGCCTGTGGCTGCGCGCCTCCATCGACGACATCCTTGGCCTGATCCGGGGCTACCAGCGCGGGCTGGTGGATCTGGCCGAGCGCGAGGCCGCGACGGTGATGCCCGGCTTTACCCATCTGCAGACCGCGCAGCCGGTTACCTTCGGGCACCACATGCTGGCCTGGTACGAGATGCTGGAGCGCGATGCCCAGCGCCTGGTCGACTGCCGCGCGCGGGTCAATGTTCTCCCGCTGGGCGCGGCCGCGCTGGCCGGGACACCGTATCCGCTGGATCGCGAGTACACCGCCGAGCTGCTCGGCTTTGATGGCGTTACACGCAATTCACTGGACGCGGTCTCGGATCGCGACTTCGCGATCGAATTCACCGCTGCGGCGGCGACCCTGATGATGCACCTGTCGCGACAGGCCGAGGAGCTGATCCTCTGGACCAGCGCGCAGTTCGCGTTCATCGACCTGCCGGATCGCTACTGCACCGGTTCGTCGATCATGCCGCAGAAGAAGAACCCGGATGTGCCCGAGCTGGTGCGCGGGAAGACCGGCCGGGTCTACGGCCACCTGATGTCCCTGCTGACCCTGATGAAGGGCCAGCCGCTGGCCTACAACAAGGACAATCAGGAAGACAAGGAACCGCTGTTCGACACCGTGGACACGCTGCTCGGCTCGCTGCGCGCGTTCGCCGACATGGTGCCCAACCTGGAGGTGCGTGCGGAGAACACCCTGGCGGCCACGACCAAGGGCTTTGCCACCGCGACGGATCTCGCCGACTACCTAGTCGGGCGGGGTGTGGCCTTCCGCGATGCCCACGAGGTCGTGGGCCGTGCGGTGCGGGTCGCGCAGGAGCGCGGGGTCGATCTGGCGGAGCTGCCGCTGGCCGACCTGCAGGCCATCAGCGATGCGGTGGGCGACGACGTCTATACCGTGCTGACCCCCGAGGGGTCGGCCGCCGCCCGCAACCTGACCGGCGGCACGGCCCCGGAGCAGGTCCGGCGCCAGGTCGCGGCTGCGCGCGAACATCTCGCGGGCACGCTGGACTGAGACGAGATTGAAGTGGTGCGAAGCCGCACCACCTGATGGGTCAGGACCGTTAGTAGTCCAGCGTCGAGTCGATCACTTCCCACATCACGTTCCCGTGCACCACCTCGTAGCCGAGCAGGACCTGGCCATGGGCCCCGTCGCCCTCGAAGTTCGCCAGTACCCAGCGGTGGTTCAGCACGTGGATGCCGTCGGGCCGGAACGCAAAGCCCTCGTCGCCCTCGGCCTCGTGCGGGATCAGTTCCGGATGCTCCATCAGATCGTCACGCAGGCGCTCCTCGGCACGTGCCATGCCGCGGCGCTGCAGATCCTGGATATGCGCATTGGTCAGACCCAGCTCGACCGGGCGCGGAATCTCGTGCCGGGTGTACTCCTGCAGCTGCACCTGCGTCTGGTACAGCTCGCGCTGGGCCTCGGTTAAATCCTGCTCCAGCCCGGTGGCGCGGGCGATGTAAATGGCGAGGATGATGACGAAAAACAGCATGAAGCCCAGCCAGGCCAGGCGCTCGCTGTTCTTCAGGCCACCCTGATTTTTATTGTCCTGCTCTTCGGTCACGAGTCTCCTCCCGGAAATGGGGCACCGGCATGGACGCCGTGCCCGCGTGACGGAACACCCGGGCTGTGTGGGCCCAAAGGTGCAAAATCGAAACGTCGCGCATCATAACGCCTGAAGCCGCGATCTGCCGAGGTATCGATGTCCCGCGCCGAAGCCCCAGCACCCAGCGCCCCCGAACTGCAATGGGTAAACCGCTTTGCCAGCCTGCCGGAGGCCTTTTATGACCGTCCGGCGCCGGCCCCGTTCCCGGATGCCACGTGCCTGGCGACCAGCGCCGAGATGTGCCAGCGCCTGGGGCTGGCCGAGACCGACCTGGCCAGCCAACCGTGGCTGGGGGCCTGCACCGAAGGACATCCGATGGAGGGCCCCGACCCGCTCGCCAGTGTCTATGCCGGGCACCAGTTCGGCGTCTTTGTCCCGCAACTGGGGGACGGGCGTGCGAAGCTCCTGGGCGAGGTCCGAACCGTCTCCGGCGAACACTGGGAGCTGCAGGTGAAGGGCGCCGGGCGCACGCGCTACTCGCGCGGTGCCGACGGCCGCGCGGTACTGCGTTCCTCGATCCGCGAGTACCTGATCTCCGAGGCGATGGCCGCGCTGGGCGTGCCGACTACCCGCGCGGTGGCCCTGTTCGGCTCCAGCCTCCAGGTCCTGCGCGAGCGCGTGGAACCGGGGGCGATCGTGCTGCGCGCGGCACCCAGCTTCCTGCGCTTCGGGCACTTCGAGTACTTCCTCTACAACGGTTACAGCGAACGCCTGCGTGAACTGATCGACTATGCGCTGGCGCACGACTACCCCGAGCTGGCGGACGCCGACGACCCGGTGGCCGCGATGCTCGAACAGGTGATCGCGAATACCGCCGAGATGATCGCCGACTGGCAGGCCGTGGGTTTTTGTCACGGGGTGATGAACACCGACAACATGAGCCTGCTGGGCCTGACCATCGACTACGGCCCGTTCGCGTTCCTGGATGCCTACGACCCGGGCTACATCTGCAACCACACCGACCAGGGTGGCCGCTACGCCTTCGACCAGCAGCCGGCGATCGCGCAGTGGAACCTGATCCGTCTGGCCGAGACCCTGGTAATCCATTTCCAGGACACCACCCGCGAGGCCGCGATCGAGCGGGCCAAGGCACTGCTGGTGGACTTCATGCCCCGGTTCGAGCAGGCCTGGCTGACGCGCATGCGCGCGAAGCTGGGGCTGGCGGAGGAGCGCGAAGGAGACCTTGAGCTGATCCATGACCTGCTGGCGCGCATGGCCGCGGAGGGCGTCGATTACACTCGCTTCTTCCGTCAGCTACCGGACCTGGAGCAGCCCGAGATCCGCGAACAGCTTGAGGGCGAGCTGGAAGACGCGGAGACCTGGCGCGCATGGTGGTCGCGCTATCAGGCGCGCCTGGAGACGGAGGCCCGCCCGTTCGAGGCACGTCGGGCGGCGATGAACGCGGTCAACCCCAAGTACATCCTGCGCAACCACCTGGCGCAGGCCGCGATCGAGCAGGCCGAGGCGGGCGATACCTCCGAGCTGCTGCGGCTGCAGGCCATCCTTGAACGCCCGTTCGACGAGCAGCCCGAGTTCGAGGCCTACGCGGACCTGCCGCCCGCCTGGGCCGCCGGCATCCAGCTGAGCTGCTCCTCCTGATGATCCGCTGCCTAATCAGTTGACCGCGCCCTCCGGGGGCAGCTTTTCCTTCATGGCTTCGGACAGCGGGACGTCGTGCACCACCAGTACCGGCAGGCGTGCGTTGCGCACCAGCCACTCGGTCGCGGACCCGGAGAGCATGCTGGCGATCTGGCTGCGACCGCGCGTGCCCATCACGATCATGTCCGCGCCCCATTCCTCGGCATGGCGGGAGATCTCCTCCGGTGCGCTGCCGATAGCCACGGCGACCTCGTCGTCCGCCTCGGCCCAGTCCTCGAGTTGTGCGCGGACCTTGTCTTCTGCCGAGTGACGCATGTCCTTCGCGTTCAGCGGCGAGGTACCGGCGCCACTGAAGGCGCCGGCCGCGCTGGGCCCCGCCACGTCCGAAGGCTTCATCACGTAGAGCAGGCGCTTCTTCGCCCCCGGGCAGTGCTGCCGCGCGACGGCCAGGGCCGCGGCGGAGGCAGGCGAGAAGTCGACGGCGATGATGACGCGCTGCAGCATGGAGATCCTCGGACTGGTCGTGGTCGGGCTGGTCGTGGGAAGGGCCTCGGCGAGACCCCACAGGGGACGCGCGGTTCAGCGTCGTGGTGCGAGGTGCTAGACTTCGCCCCCTTTCGGCGGTTTCAGTCTGTACTGGCATCAGACCGCTTGCAACCGCGCCTGCGAGAGGTGGAATACCGGTGAGCCTCCCCTCGCGCCTGTCCGCCCGCCTGTCCCGGCCCCGGTCGATACAGCGGCGCGCATCCGTATTGGGGATTCCCACGTGCAGCAGACCCTGACCGACTTCCTGCAACGCCAGCGCAAGATCTGGTTGTTCAATGTGCGCGCTGACCTGATCGCCGGGATCGTGGTCGCGCTGGCGCTGATCCCGGAGGCGATCGCGTTCTCCATCATCGCCGGGGTCGACCCGAGCGTGGGCCTGTATGCCTCGTTCACCATGGCGGTGGTGATCGCCTTCGCCGGCGGACGCCCCGGCATGATCTCGGCCGCGACCGGGGCCATGGCGCTACTGATGGTGACGCTGGTGGCGGAACACGGGCTGCAGTACCTGCTGGCCGCGACCATCCTGACCGGGATCATCCAGATCCTGTTCGCCTGGGCCAAGCTCGCCCGCTACATGATGTTCATCCCGCGTACGGTGCTTGTCGGGTTCGTGAATGCGCTGGCGATCCTGATCTTCATGTCGCAGGTGCCCTATCTGGTGGACGGCGACACCACCATGTGGGCGCTGGTCACCGCCGGCCTGCTGATCCTCTACGGCCTGCCGATGATCCCGGGCTACCCGAAGTTGCTGCCGCCGCCGCTGGTCGCGATCGTGGTGCTCAGCGTCCTGGTCTACTTCATGGGCCTGCCGACGCTGGAGGTCGGCGACATGGGCGAGCTGCCGGACGGCCTGCCGGTGTTCCTGTTCCCGGACATCCCGCTGAACTGGGAGACCCTGCAGATCATCTTCCCGACCGCCTTCGCGCTGGCGATCGTCGGCCTGCTGGAGTCGTTGCTGACCGCCTCCATCCTCGACGACCTGACCGACACCCCGTCGGGCAAGAACCGCGAGGCCCAGGGCCAGGGCATCGCCAACGTCGTCACCGGCTGCTTCGGCGGCATGGCGGGCTGCGCGATGATTGGCCAGTCGGTAATCAACATCAAGTCCGGGGGGCTGGGGCGGTTGTCCACGCTGTCGGCGGGGATCTTCCTGCTGATCTTCATCGTGTTCCTCGGCGATCTGGTCTCGATGATCCCGATGGCCGCGCTGGTGGCGGTGATGATCATGGTCTCCATCGCCACCTTCGACTGGGGCTCGCTAACCACCCTGCACAAGCTGCCGCGCACCGACGCCACCGTGCTGATCGTGACCGTCGGCACCACCGTGATCACCCACGACCTGTCGCTGGGCGTGTTCGCCGGTGTGCTGCTCTCCGCGATCTTCTTCGCGCGCAAGATGGTCAAGGCGGTCGAGGTCACCAGCGCATTGTCCGAAGACGGCCGGACGCGCATCTACACCGTGCGTGGCCAGCTGTTCTTCGTCGCCGTGGACAAGTTCATCGACAGCTTCGACTACCGCGAGGGCATCCACCACATCGAGATCGACCTGACCCGCGCCTCGCTGTGGGACAGCTCGGCGGTGGCCGCCATCGACAAGGTGGTCGGCAAGTTCCGCCGCAACGGCATGGAGGTCGAGGTCAGGACGCCGCGCGGCGAGAGCGGCGAACTCCACGACCGCCTCGCCCTGCATGACAAGGATGCCAGCCAAGAACCCGGCGGGCATTAGCGCCCAACTTCCGGAGAAATTGGACCGCGCGCCGGGGCATGGCAGGCTAGGCGGATGATGAACCTTCGCCGGCCGGTACCCCCGGCCGACCCCCGGGCCGAGCGCGAGCGGATTCGGCGCGCGCTGCTCTGGCCCATGCTGGGGGCCGCCATCCTGATCGTCATCCATGCCCTGCACGACCTGGTCGGCGGGGACTGGTCGCGGCTGGGCATCCTGCCGCGCGACGCGGTCGGGGCGCTGGGCATCATCACCTCGCCGCTGATCCACGGCTCCTGGGGCCACCTGCTCGCCAATGTGCCGACCCTGTGGGTGCTTGGCATGCTCACGCTCTACGGCTTCCCGCGCGCCACGCGCGTTGCAGTCCCGCTGATCTGGCTGATGGGGGGGCTGGGCGTCTGGCTGTTCGCCCGCGAGGGGCTGCACATTGGCGCCTCGGGCTTGACCCACGGGCTGATGTTCTTCGCCGTGGTGATCGGGATTCGCCGGCGCGATGCGCTGTCCATCGCGGTGGCCATCATCATCCTGTTTCTCTACGGCAGCATGCTCTGGGGCGTTTTCCCCAGCGGCCCCAAGGTCTCGTTCGAGGCGCACCTTTTCGGCGCGGTTGTCGGTGCGGTCTGCGGCTGGTTCCTCTATCGCCGTGACCCGTTCCCGGTGTATCGCCGGCATGACTGGGAGGACGACGACCCCACCGACCCCGAGACCCTGCGCAAGATCGAACAGGGGCGGCTCGACGAGATCGAGCCGAAAGAACCGCCGGAGGGGCCCGGGCGGCGTGATTAGGGCATCTGTCCTTGATGCAGTTCGCTGCGCTCAGTGCATCCTACGGTGATGGGGTCGGCGACGACGGTTCGTAGGGTGCCGTGAGCGCAGCGAACCGCACCGGCCCCGCCCCGCTTACCGCCCGAAGGTCATGCGCATGCCGGCCATCAGGGTCAGGCCCGGGGCCGGCTCGTAGTAGCGGCGGTTGCCGTCGTTGATGCGGATGTTGTCGACGTTGTCCGCATCCAGCAGGTTGTTCGCGGCCACGAAGGCCTCGACATGGGCGTTGCCGTCCTGCCAGTGGCGGCCCGCGCGCAGGTTCAGCGTGGTTTGTCCACCTACCCGTTCGTCGTTGGCGTCGTTCACGTAGCGCCCGCCCGTGTACAGCGCATCGACGGTGACAAAGTACGGGCCCTGGCGCCAGCCGGCCTCCACGAACAACTGCTCGCGCGGCAGCCCGGGCAGGCGATTGCCGTCGCGCCGCTCGCCCTGCTGGTCCACGAAATCCCGATAGCGGAAGTCGTTCAGGCTGAGCGCGCTGGACAGCGTCCACTGCTCCGTTGCGGACCAGTCGACCGCCAGCTCGAAGCCGTTGCGCGCGGTGCGCCCGGCGTTGGTGTAGAAGGTGCGCCCGTCCACGTTGGGCTCTTCGAACGGGGCGATCTCGTCGCGCACGCGGGTCGCGTAGACCGAGGCATCCCAGGCCAGGCGGCCGGTCTCGCGGCGGATTCCGACCTCGATGCTGCGCGCTCGCTGGGGGTCGAGATCGGCGTTGAATCCACCCCCGCCCTCGGGGTTCGCGAACTCGGTGAAGGTCGGCGTCTCGAAGTTGGTGGCCACGTTTACGTACGCTCGGTATTCGGGCCGGAAGTGCCAGATCAGCCCCGCCATCGCGCTGGTCTCGCGGAAGGTCCGCGCATCCGAGCGATCCGGTTCGCCCACCCGCTCGGAGAAATGGTCATCGATGGACATGCGGATACGGTCGTGGCGCGCGCCGAGCACCATGTTCCAGTCCGACCCCAGCGCGGTGTCGGTCTGCACGAACACCCCGCGCGAGCGGGCGCGTTCGCGCTGGTCCAGCGCGAGATCGTCGATCGAGGGGGTGCCGCCCGGGCAGTTCGCCTGTCCCTGGATATCGGTACAACGCCGGGTGCGGTCGTCGCGCTGTTCCTCCAGATCAATACCGGTCAGCACCCGGGTCGGGCCGATGTCCTGTTCGTACTGCGCGTTGAGCCCGTAGAAGTCGCGATCAAAGGCTACCCGCGAGTCGCCGGGAAATGGCAGTTGCTGCGCGTAGTCGCGCTGGGTCCAGAACCCGCCGAGGCGCAGCTCGCCGGGGCCGAGCGACTGCTCCCACTGCAACCCCGTCGTCAGCTGCTCGGCCTCCTGGGTGCTGTCGAGGGCCGTGGCCAGGGGCGCGGCGGCGCGCCGATTCTGGCGCATCTCCTCGCGCGTGAGCCCGCCAGGGTCGTCGGTGCGCGGGGCATCGAGGTAGCGCAGGTGGAAGTTCAGCGTACCCGCCTCCAGTTCCGAGGCGGTGTGCAGGCGCAGGTAGCGCTTCTCGGCGGTGGACTGGTCGCGGTAGCCGTCGATGGCGAAGTCGTGGGCGGTCAGGGAATAGCGATGGGTTCCGTGATCCTGCTCGGCGATGGCCTCGGCGCGGCGATAGCCATAGCTGCCCAGCATGACCCCGCCACCAAAGCCACGCGGGTCGCGGCCGTCGCGGGTGCGCGCAGAGATCACGCCACCGGAGGCATTGCCGTACAGCGCGGCGCTGGGCCCGCGCAGGACCTCGATGTCGCGCAGGTTCAACAGGTCGATCGCATCCACCTGTGACTGGCCGTCGGGCGTGGTCTCGGGGATCCCGTCCTGCAGGATACGCAGCCCGCGCACCCCGAACGGCGCCCGCGAGCCGAAACCGCGGATGGAGATGCGCGCGTCCTGCGCGAAGTTGTAGCGGTTCTGGGCGAACAGCCCCGGCACGCGGTTCAGCGACTCGTCCAGCTGCAGGCCCTGGCGTCCTTCGGTGGCCTGGCGCTCGTCCACGCGCGATACCGCCGCCGGCAGGTCCGCCAACGGTGTGGCCAGCCTGGGCGCGGTCACCGTGATCTCCACCGGGTCGAGCACCGGCACGTCGTCTTCAGCGACGGCCATCGGGACCGCCAGGCCCAGCACCGGCAACAGGGCAGCCGGGGCCCCGAGACTCCGGATTCGCCCCCCTGCTAGCCGCCCGGGCATCGCGGGTCAGTCCCGGATGATCAGCTGCTGAGCGAGAAGCTCGCCATGATCGAGGAAGGCGTCGTACAGCGCGCGGCTGCGTTCGGCCAGTGCCTCGTCGTCGCCCCAGGCACCCGGGTTGTCGAAGGCCTCGCCCGTGCGGTAGCCGTTGGCCACGGCCATCATGAAGGCCGTGACGGATTGGGTGGTTACGGTCGGGTCGGTCACCGACCCATCCTTGTAGGCCAGCCGGGTGGGCACGATGTCGGACCCAAGATGGTATTCGAGAGCGCCCTCGAGCAGGCGGTCAATCGCCGCACCCAGTTCGTCTTCCAGCTCCGGTGCGCGCTCGCTCAGTAGCTTGGCGGTCCCCTCGCGTTCGCGCAGCAGGGAAAAGCCTCCGGTGACCTGGTGGACAAACCGCCATTGCGCGGCGACGTCGACGTGGGTGGAGGCCGCGTGGGCCTCGCCGTCCTCGAACTCGATACGTGCGGGCAGGCCCCAGTCGCGGATCGGCCCGTCTTCGGCCACGATGGCGCGGGTGATAGAGGCGGTGCGATCCGCCAGCCTCTCGGCGCGCGCCTGGTCGTCCGCATCCCCGAACAGGTAGAGCGTCTCGTAGATCCCCTTGAGGCCGCGCAGCAGCGCCCCGACCTGGTCCACCGACCACTCCGCGCCCTGGTTGCGGACGAACATCCCGGCATCGTCGTCCCAGGCCGCGTCAGCGGTGTCCGCCATGGCCCGGGCGATCTCGACCATGTCCTCGCGCGAGTGGCCCAGCCAGCCCGCGAGGGTCTGGAGCTCCAGTTGCCCCATGTCGTCCTCGCCACCGGGCTTGTCCTGCCGCACCCAGGCGTAGGCCGGGGCGTGCAAGGCGTCGAGGCCGAAGGCGAGGGCGTCGAGATCCGAATCGTTGGCGGCGGCCACCTCGCCGTCCGCGTAGCGTTCGTTGACCAGGTGGTCCGTCAGCGCCGCCATCAGCGGTGCCGGGTTGTGGGTGATTTCGTCGTACAGGCCCAGGTGTTCGAAACGTCCGCCACTGTGATGCATATGGTAGAGATACGCGGCATCGGCATAGGCCGCCGGATCGGCCTCGTCGTCACTGCCGGACTGGGCGCGGATGCGCCCTTCTTCCACCAGCTTGCCGTGCACCGTATCCAGCAGGCCGAGCCAGGTCTCGCCGACCTGCTGCATCGGGTCATCGACCAGTTCGGGGCGGTATCCGTCATGCCCCAACTCACTGTCGCGCATCAGCCGCCCCTTGACCGCCAGCGCCCCGAGCACCATGAACGCATCATCGGCCGTCATCCCGTCGGCATGCACGAGCACACGGTCCTGACTATCCAGCGCGTGCGCGATCCCGAGTGGCGAGGCCTGTGCGAGCACGGGCCCCAAGAGCGAAAACGCGGCCGCCGCCGCGATTGCGGACTGCTTCATCATGGACTCCCTGGTTTTCTGTGAGCTCCGGGCCTGGCCGGCCTTTGTTATCCGGACCGGGCGCATAAACTTCGGTTCCGCTTCGATTGCATCGCACCATCGGCAGAGGGTCGGTGCGTTCGCCCACGGAAAAACGCCCCGCCGGTCATGAACCGGCGGGGCGTGGATTACGCATTGCGGCGAAATCCGTTCGAATGGAGCACTACCCGGCCGCCTCCTTCAGCCGGATCAGCTTCAGTTCGTGGAACAGCCCCATCATCAGGCTGACACACATGAACAGCAGCACGATCACGAAGGGCAGGCCGGTGCTCACCGCGCCGGCCTGCAGGGCCTGCAGCGCGGCCGCGCCACCCACCGCCAGCAGCACGCCAGCGATCACGCCCTCGACCGTGGCCCAGAACAGGCGCTGGGACTGCGGGGCATCGGTCTTGCCGCCGGAGGTGATCGAGTCGATCACCAGCGAGCCGGAGTCCGACGAGGTGATGAAGAAGACCAGCACCAGGGTGATCGCCAGCAGCGAGGTGATCGTGGTCAGCGGCAGGTGCTCCAGCAACTGGAACAGCGCCAGCGAGGAGTCGCTGATGCCGTCGGCCAGCGCGCCGACTCCGTCGCGGGCCTGATCGAGGCCGGTCCCGCCAAAGGCACTCATCCAGATCACGGTCACGGCCGTCGGCACCAGCAGCACCGCGGTCACGAACTGACGCACCGTGCGCCCGCGCGAGACCCGCGCGATGAACATGCCGACAAACGGCGACCAGGAGATCCACCAGGCCCAGAAGAAGATCGTCCACTCGTGGTAGAAGGTCTGGTCATCACGGCCCACCGGGTTGCTGAGCGGCCACATGTACTGGGCGTAGGCGCTCAACGTGATGCCGGTGTTGGAGAGGAAGGCGATAAAGCCGCCGAACAGGGCCACGAACAGCAGCAGGATGGCCGCCAGCGTCAGGTTGATGTTGCTGAGCACGCGCACCCCGCCATGGATGCCGCGCATGATCGACAACAGGGCGATGACGGTAACGCCGATGATGATCGCGACCTGGGTGTTCAGCCCGGCCTCGATGCCGAACACCGACTCCAGCCCCGATGCCGCCTGCTGCGCCCCAAGACCCAGGGAGGTGGCCAGGCCGAACAGGGTGGCGAGTACCGCCAGGGTGTCGATCACATGCCCGATCGGGCCCCAGATCCGCTCGCCGAAGATCGGGTAGAACGCGGAGCGGATGGTCAGCGGCAGGCCCTTGTTGAAGGCAAAGAACGCCAGGGCCAGGCCCACCACGGCATAGATCGCCCACGGGTGCAGGCCCCAGTGATACATCGTGGCGCCAAGGGCCGCGTGCTTGGAGGCCTCGGTGCCGCCCTCGATGCCGAGCGGCGTCCCGAACCACTCGGTGAAGTAGCCCACCGGTTCGGCCACGGCCCAGAACATCAGCCCGATGCCCATGCCGGCGGCGAACAGCATCGAGAACCAGGACAGCACCCCGAAGTCCGGCTTCGCATCCTGACCACCAATCCGGATGCTCCCGATCGGCAGCAGGATCAGGGCCAGGCAGAACAGCACGAACAGGTTGCCGGCCGACAGGAACAGCCAGTCAAAGGTTTCGCCGATCCAGGCGCGCGTGGCGCCCAGGCCCTCGTCGGCCTGTTCCGGGAACAGCAGGGACAGGATCACGAACACGAGGATCAACAGGGCGCTGACGGCGAATACCGGGTTGTGCAGATCCAGCCCCAGCGGGTTGATGTTCTGTTCGCCGATCTCGTGATCGGTCTCGTAACGGGCTTCGAGCTCCTCGATCTCCCGTTGTGGATCTTGTGCGTTGTCGCTCACGATCTCCTCCTTGGAAAACAGGTCCGGAACCGCCGACAGCCTTTGGTCCATCCGTGTACGGGCTGCGGGGGTCCGGCGTCGTGAATGTGCCTTGTTTTTGTGGCCCCGAAGCGCATGGTCTCATCCGCATGAAGCCCGCTACTTCCTGCATCTGCGTCAGAAGTAGTAGCCGAAGTTGATGTTGAAGCGGGCCTCCCAGTTGTCGTCCTCGTTAGCACCGAGACGGTCGCCGAACGGGTTGTCGCCCCGACGGTTGCCACCAACAAACTCGTTGCCGTTGGAGTATGCGAGATCGGTGTAGATGTACCAGTTGCCTCGGCCCCAGGCGGCACCCAGAACCAGAAGATCGCTGTTGTTGAAATCGCTCTCGCGCTTCACCACGGAACTGAATTCGGCATAGGGGATCACGAAGTCGAGCCATCCGATGTTTGGCGTCTCGTGGTAGTAGCTGAGCGAGATTGCCGGCACCCAGCCCTCGGTGGCCACGGTATTCGGAAAGTCGTACGCGCCCATGTCAATGCGGCGGTCTGTGACGCTGCCGTCGAGCAGCGTGTGTTCGTCCACATCCATTTTGTAATAGGTCAGCTGGCTGGCTAGTGTCCAGTTGCCCCAGCTGTTGACCATGTGGCCGGATACTGCGAAGTGGTCTCCGTCATCCTGAGGCCCGCGACTTCGCAGCTCTCCGTACTGCGCCGAGAAGCCCACCTCGTGATCGGTATCGGGGATGCTGTAAATGCCGCGGATATTCACCTGGTTACGCTCTTCGTAACCGTCTCCGGTCTCGTTTACGACGTCGTAGGAGTAGCGGGCGCTGTCTTCGGTATCACCCGAGTAGGAACCGGCATCGGAATAGAAATAGGCAAAATCCCAGGTCCAGTCGCCCATCGGCATCGTGTACTTGGCGCCGAGGTTCATGTTGTCCGACAGGCCGAGGTAATAGTGCTGGTCGAAGAACCAGCTCTGGGAGACACCCCAGGGTCCGGGACCGAAGGGCGCGCGGGTCACGCCGACTTCGAGCTGGCTCTCGTTGTCGAATTGATAGCCGACCCAGCCGGTATGCAGCATGTTGTATCCCTCGTACCAGCGATACTCGAGCTTCCCGAGCCAGGCGCCATTCTCGTAATCCAGGTTGATGCGGGCGGTATCCAGGGTGAAGTCGCCCCCTTTGCCCCATTCGCGGCGATCGCCATCGGGGTAGTCGCCCAGGATGTAGTTCGCCCGCAGGGCGCCCCCGATGGTCAGATTCCCCACCTGGATGCCGTCGTACTCGGCGGCCGCGGACTGCGGGCTAAGGGCCAAGGTTAGCGCCATGGCTCCGGACAGCCCCATACCCAGGGGCCGGCGCAACGTGTACTTGTCCATGCTGTTCTCCTCCCGAAAAGGTCCGTCAGGGAGGTCAAGCATTCTGGGGAGACGACTGACCCATTCCCGCCGCGAGAGGGTTGGTGTACAGCATATGCACTCCTCTGATGGATGGCCGCGCTTCGCGGACGTTGCCGGTTTGGTCAAACTCCTCTTGATGCCGACCTGCCTGTCCCTGTCCCCTGTAGTAGTGCGTCCCAAGATCTGACCGCGAGCGCGGTCCTTAATGATGGCATTGCCGGCAAGGAATAGATCGCCGTACCTGGCCGAATGGACCATCTCCGTGGCCCCTCCCCTAGATAGACGCATGTACACGTCTTGTCCAATGACTGAGTAGCCCAGACTTGCGCTAATAGTATTTTTGTACAAAACTATATGGCAATAGCCACACTGAGCCCGACTGTGATGTCAGCTGTTTCTGCCCAGAACGAACCTCAACGCCCCGCGACGGAAGGGAAACCGGATCTGCCGCGTTCCGTGATCCGTCAGCTGCGCGTGATCATCCGCGCCCTGCAGGGGCACTCGCGGGCCGTCGAGCGTGCCTGTGGCATCAGCGCCTCGCAGTTGTGGGCCCTGTGGGAGCTGCAGCGTACGCCCGGGCTGAATGTCAGCGATCTTTCTCGCCGGCTGTCGGTCCATGCCTCGACCACCTCGAACCTGCTGGACAAGCTGGAATACAGCGGGCTGGTCGAGCGCCGCCGCCCGGAGAAGGACCAGCGCATCGTACGGCTGTATGTCACGCCCAAGGGGGAGGAGCTCCTGTCCGATGCCCCGGCGGCCCCCCAGGGCGAGTTGAACCGCGCGTTGCACGCCCTCCCGTCCGAGCGCCTGGCGGAGCTGGATCAGGGGCTGACCCTGCTGGTCGAGGCGATGAACACCACCGAGCCTCGCGCCGGTCTGCAGCCGTTCGAGGTGAAGACCTGAGCGGCGTTGCCGCCGGGAATGCGCCATGCGCTCTCTCCTGCTCTCCAGCCTGTTGCTGCTGTTGCCGCTGGTTGCTCTGGCCGAGCCGCGATTCGACGACCCGCCCAGCGACACGCGTGATGGCGGCCTGACACTGCAATGGAACGCCGAGGGCCCAGTCGAACTCGAACAGGCAAGCGGCCCGGACTTCGATGACGCCCGCGTGATCTATCGCGGCGGGGATACCAGCAGCGTGATCAGCGGCCTCCCGGATGGCGAGTATCGCTTTCGCCTCAGGGCCGAGGGCGCGGACGACTGGGCCGACGAGGCCCGCGTCGAGGTGGCGCATCACAGCCTGACCCGGGCCTTCGGCTTCTTTGTACTGGGTGGCGTCGTCTTCCTGGTCCTGATCGTGGCCATCCTGCGCGGCCGGCCGCGCGACTGAATTCATCTGCCCCGCCCCGTCGATCCGCGTGCACTGCGACCGGGGCTGGAGGCCCTGACGGAGAACACGATGCACGAACTCAAGATCAACATGCCGCGCTTGCAACAGGACATCAGCGACCTGGCCCAGATCGGGCGCGATGCCGACCGTGGTCTGCACCGGCGTGCCTTCAGCGAGGGTGACCGTGCCGGGCGCGAGTGGTTTCGTGGCCGGCTGGAGGCCGCGGGGCTGGATGTCTGGCAAGACGGCGCCGCCAATCTGCACGGTCGCCTGGACTACGACGGCAAGCGCCCGGTGGTCGCCATGGGCTCGCATCTCGATACCGTGCCCGGTGGCGGGCCACTGGATGGTGCGCTCGGTGTGCTGATCGGGCTGGAGGTCCTGCGCACGGCCAAGGAGAACGCGGTCGAGCTGCAGTATCCGCTCGAGGTGATCGACTTTACCGACGAGGAGGGCCGGTTTGGCGGCATGTTTGGTTCCCAGGCGATTGCCGGCAAGCTGACTCCGGAAAGCATCAGCCATGCCCGTGACCTCGAGGGCATCACCCTGGTCGAGGCGATGGCGGACTGGGGACTTAACGCCGATGATGCGCTGAGTGCCCGACGCGACCCGCACACCTTGCATGCCTTCATCGAGACCCATATCGAACAGGGCCCGGTGCTGGATCGCCGCGGCCTGAGCGTGGGCGTGGTCGAGGCGATCACCGGCCTGTTCAAGTGGGAGGTGCGCCTGAAGGGGCAGCCGAACCATGCGGGCACCACGCCCATGGACATGCGCATCGATGCCTTCCAGGGGCTGGCCGAGTTCGGCGGCGAGATCAATCGACTGCTGGAGGAACACGGCAGCCCGAACTCGCGCGCGACCATCGGCCGCGTGGAGCTCTCGCCGGGGGCGGCGAACACCGTGCCGGGCATGGCGACGTTCTCCTTCGAGGTGCGCGATACCGACGAGAAAGTCCTGACCGCGCTGGCCCACGCGGCCCGCCGCACGTTGTCCAGCCTCGCGCGCCGGCGCGACCTGATGTTCGAGTTCGATGTGCTCTCCGAGATCGATCCGGTGCGCTGCGACACGGGCATCGTGCAGACCATCGAGGCGACGGCCGAACGCATGGGCCTGGAGTACCTGACCATGCCGAGCGGGGCCGCGCACGACACGCAGAGCATGAGCGCGATCACGCGTACCGGCATGATCTTCGTGCCGAGCCTGCAGGGGCGTAGCCATTCCGCGGCGGAATGGACAAACTGGGAGGACATCGAGACCGGCGCCAACCTGACGCTGCAAAGCGCCCTGGCCCTGGCCGCCCGTTCGTGAGCATTTCTCGTCACCGCGACCCAAGGACCGCTCGGCATGGCCAATAACGACAACGTCTCCCAGCTCACCGACTACGACTCCCTGGATCCGCTGCGCGAGCAGTACCAGGAGAGCCTGATCACGACCCCGGTCCTGCGTCAGGAGCTGCGCGAGCATCACGTCGCCCTGCTGTGTATCGACCTGCAGTACCTCGACGCCGCGCGCGGTCACGGCGTGTTCGCCGACTCGGTGCAGTCGGGGGTACCGCCCGAGGCGCAGGAGTACTACTTCAACCGCCTGGAGCAGACGGTGCTGCCGAACGTGCGCCGGCTGCAGGACGCGTTTCGCGAGCAGGGGCTGGAGGTCATCCACACGCGCATCCGCTCACTGACCCACGACGGCCGCGACCGCAGTCCGGGACACAAGCGCCTGGGTCTGCATGCCGCGCCCGGCTCCAAGGACGCGGAGTTCGTCGAGCAGGTGGCACCGGTGGGCGACGAGATCGTGCTGGACAAGACCGCCAGCGGGGTCTTCAACTCGACCAACCTGCACTACATCCTGCGCAACCTGAACATTTCGGCGCTGTTCATCGTCGGCGTGTACTCCAACGAGTGTGTATCCACGGCCGTGCGCGATGCCTGTGATCTGGGCTTCTATGTCACGTTGATGGACGACGCCACCGCGACGGTGACCCCGGAGATGCAGAAGGCGACGATTACCACCATCAAGGATCGCTACGCCCGCGTGATGACCACCGACGAGGCGATCCGCGAGATCAAGAAGGTGAAGGAGGCCTCGTGACCGGCCTCGACGACCCGATCCTCCCGACCTCCATCGCCTGGGGGCTGCTGATTGCGTTCAGCATCCTCTGGGTGGCGCTCGGCTGGTGGCTGGGTCGTCATAACAAGACCGCCGAGGACCACATGCTGGCCGGTCGCAACGTGGGGCTCGCGCTGGCCACCGCGACCGCGATGGCCACCTGGGTGACGGCCAACACTACGATGACTGCCCCGCAGCTGGCGCTGCAGCTGGGGGTCTGGGGCATGCTCGGGTATTCGCTGGGCGCGCTGGGCCTGGTCCTGTTCGCGCCGCTGGCGCGTCGCATCCGCGAGCTGATGCCACGCGGCTTCACCTCCGGGGACTTCATACGCCTGCGCTTCGGCACCTTCACCTGGCGCGTGTTCCTGCTGGTCTCTCTGATCTACGCCTTCGGCTGGCTGGTCTCGATGGCGATGGCCGGCGGGGTGCTGATCAATGCCCTGGCCGGGATCGACTACCGCGTGGGCATGACCGTGATCCTGGCCGTCTGCGTGATCTACACCCTGCTGGGCGGTCTGCGCGCGGTCATCGGCACGGACTTCATCCAGACCATCATCATCATCGCCGGCGCGGCGTTCATCGCCTGGCTGACCATCGACAAGGTTGGCTTCGAGGCGATCCACTTCAACCTGATGGAAGAGCGTCCGGAACTGCTGAGCCTGCTGTTCCCGGCCGCGATCATGTTCCTGTTCAACAACCTGCTGTTCGGGGTGGGCGAGATCTTCCACTCCAACGTCTGGTGGTCGCGCGCGTTCGCCTTCGGGCGCAACGTCGGCTTCCGTGCCTACCTGCTGGGCGGACTGCTGTGGTTGCCGATCCCGATCGTGGCCGGCTTCATCGCCCTCGCCACGCCGGCACTGGGCATCAATGTGCCCGCCGCGGACATGGTCGGGCCGCTGGTCGCGGCCGAGGTGCTCGGGCTGACCGGCGCGATCGTGGTTTTCATCGTGGTCTTCGCCGCGCTCGCCTCGAGTCTCGACTCGCTGCTGGCGGCCACCTCGGACCTGGTTACCCGCGACATCTACCGGGGCCACATCCGCCCGCAGGCCAGTGAACAGAATCAGTTCCGCGCGACCAAGGTGATCGTCGTGCTGCTGGGTCTGCTGACCTGGCTGGCTGCGAGCTATCGCGGCGAGCTGCCGATCATCGGCTCGCTGGCCGAGCTGCTGTACTTCACGGGTGCGTTCGTGGCCTCGGCGATCTGGCCGATTGTGGCCGGGCTGTACTGGCGGCGCGCGAACCCGCACGGCGCGGCCTGGTCGATGATACTGGGGTCGGGCATTGGGCTGGCCAGCTATTTCCTGATCGGTTTTTATGTCGCGGCACTGGTGGGCGCGGCCGTTTCCCTGGCCGTGATGGTGCTGAGTACCTGGCTGGCGCCGCGGCCGTTTGACTGGGATCGCCTGTCCCGCGACGCCACGGCCGAGGAGGTCCGGACCGCATGATCATCTCGACGACCGCCCTGTCCGTAATCGTGGTGGTGGCCACGCTGGTGGCCACACTGACCCCGATCCTGCTGCTGGCGATGTTCATTCGCGACTGGAAAAAAGGACGCCTCTGGTGAACTACACAGAAGATCCATTGCACGTGCTCCACCCGAAAGACGGCGCCGCCGGTACCGACCGGCCGAAGGCCCTAGTCGAGGCGGTGGAGGAAGACCCGGACCCGCTCCTGAAGCTGGCAGCCGCGCATGTGGTCTCCAGTCAGCAGTTCTCGCGCGACGAATTGCTGCAGCTCTTTCGCCTGGCCGCGCAGTACGAAACCACGCCGGCACTGATGCATCTGCCGCTGGCCGGCAAGATCCTGATCAGCGCGTTCTACGAGCCCTCAACCCGCACGCGGCTGTCGTTCGAGAGTGCCTGGCATCGCCTGGGCGGGGCGGTGATGTCGATCACCGACCCCAAGAGCACCGGCATCGCCAAGGGCGAGTCGCTAGCGGACATCGCCGAGATGTTCAACAACTACGGCGACGTGCTGGTGCTGCGTTCCTCGGATGGCGAGGCGGCGCACAACATGCTGGAGAACCTGCGTATCCCGTTGGTCAACGCCGGCAACGGCATCGACGAGCATCCAACCCAGGCCCTGGCCGATGTCTACACCCTGGCCAAGTGGCGACCGGAACTGTTCACCGGCTCCGTGGCCGCGGAGAACCGCATCAAGGTCGGGATCATCGGGGTGCCCTCGCGCATGCGCACCGTGCGTTCGCTGCTGCGCATGCTGAGCCTGTTCCCGGATGCGGTCGAAGAGGTAGCGATCATCTCGCGTGAGGACGAGAACTTCGATCCCGGCCAGCGCGAAGAACTGGAAGAGGCTGGCCTGAAACTTCGCGTAGTGCACGAACTGGACCCGCTGCTGCCGGAACTGGACGTCGTCTACATCAACGCGATTGCCTGGGTGGGCGATACCTTCGAATCCATGGGCGAGGGTCTGAAACTGGACCGCAATTCGCCGCTCAAGAAGGGCGCGGTCATCCTGCACCCCCTGGCCCGCGGTGACGAATTGTCCACGGATCTCGACGACACCCCGCACAACTGGTACTTCGCCCAGGCCCGCGGGGCCGTGTTCGTGCGCATGGCGCTGTTGACCACGGTGGTCCGCCGCATCAGTGCCGTCATGGACACCCCGGACGACTGATTCAGCGTAGCAATTGAACCGCGAGCGGCGTGGCGCGCCATGAACCGCGCCCCGCTCGCATCACGTAATCGAACCAAGGAGACATGCCATGTGTGGCATCGCCGGAATCTTTCACGCCGACCCCAATCGCAAGGTGGACCCGCAGACCCTGGTCAATATGGCCGCGATCCAGTATCACCGCGGGCCCGACGGCTTTGGCTATCGCACCCAGGACGATCGTGGCGTGGGTTTCTCGCACGCCCGGCTGTCGATCATCGACCTGGACGAGAACCGCGGACGCCAGCCGTTCTGCATGACCGACGGATCGATCATGACCGCAGTCAACGGCGAGCTGTACGACTACAAGCGTATCCGCACCGACCTGACCTCGCGCGGGGTGCAGTTCCGCACCAAGAGCGACTCCGAGATGGTCATGCACCTGTACCGGCGCGAGGGCCTGGAGGACGCGATCAAGCACTTCCGCGGCGAATTCGCGATCTCGCTGTATGACCGCGAGCATGATCGCCTGGTGCTGATCCGCGACCGCTTCGGCATCAAACCCCTGTACTTCACCGAGGCCAACGGCAGCTTCGTGTTCGGTTCCGAATTGAAGGTGCTGTTCGCCAACCCCGATGTTCCGCGCCAGTTCGCCGATGACGGGCTTTATCATCAGCTGATGCAGACTATGGTCCCGGGCACCACCGCCTTCGAGGGCATCCAGCAGGTGAAGCCCGGCCACATGGTCATCGTCGAGCGCGCCCACGGCAAGCTGAAGGTGCGTCAGGAGAAGTACTGGGACATGGACTTCCCGCTGGCCAGCGAGCGCCCACCAGAGGAGAACACCGACGAGAACTACTGGATCGAGGGTGTGCGCAGTCAGTTGATGGAGGCGGTCCAGCTGCGCCTGGAGGCCGACGTACCGGTGGCCTGCTACCTCTCCGGCGGGATCGACTCCTGCATCACACTGGGCCTGGCCTCGGCCAGCCAACAGTCGCCGGTCAAGGCGTTCACCATCGGCTTCGACAACGACGACTACGACGAGACCGCGATCGCCCGCGAGATGGCCGAGAGCGTCGGCGCCGATCAGGACATCCTGAAACTGGACGCCGACCACCTCTACGACAACTTCGAAGAGGCCCTGTGGCACGCCGAGCGCACCATCTACAATACCCTCGGCGTGGCCAAGCTGCTGATGAGCCGCCACGTGAACGAGGCGGGCTACAAGGTGGTGGTCACCGGCGAGGGTTCGGACGAGCTGTTCGGCGGCTACCCGGCCTTCCGCCGCGACATGTTCCTGCACGGCCTGGACACCCTGCCCGAGGCCGACCGCGCCGCCTGGCAGCAGATGCTGAACGAGTCCAACGAGCTGTTCTCCGGCGCCATGCTGGCCGAGGACGAGGTCGACGACCCCGAGTTTACGAAGATGATGGGCTTTACCCCGTCGTGCCTGCAGCCCTGGCTGGCAGCGGCCGAGCACGTCCCGGGTCTGCTGCACCCGAAACGCCGCGAACGCATGGAGGGCTACCAGCCGGGCAAGGCGATCGCCAACGCCCTGGATGACGACATGCTGGAAGGCCGTCATCCGCTGGACAAGGCCCAGTACGTCTGGATCAAGACCATGCTGGAGGGCCAGATCCTGACCTGGGGTGGTGACCGCATGGACATGGCCAACTCCATGGAGGCGCGCCCGCCGTTCCTCGACCACCACCTGGCCGAATTCTGTGCCCACCTTCCGCCGACCATGCGCATCAAGGGCCGCACCGAGAAGTATGTGCTGCGCGAATCGATGAAGGGCCTGCTGCCCAAGGTGCTCTACGAGCGCGAGAAGTTCGCGTTCATGGCCCCGCCGGCGCACACCGACCCGGTCAAGTGGGCGGCGATGAAGGCCCTGGCCGATCGCTACCTTTCGCCCGAGAAGGTGGCCGAGGCGGGTCTGCTGGACCCGGAAGGTGTGCGTCGTGTGTTCGAAATCCACGAGGACGAGAACACCCCGGCGGCCACCCAGGTCCAGCTGGATGCTGTGATCAACCACATGATCGGGGTGCAGGTGCTGCACGAGAAGTTCGTCGCCACCGACATCCCGGCGCTGGCCCGCCAGAAGGCCGACGAGTTCGGCTGGCGGCCCTGAACGGCCCTGTAGGGGCTTTGATGCCCCTCGCTACTCCCAGTTCTCCCTTGCGGCGTGGTAGAACGCCGCATCCTGGGAGGTGGCCCCCTGGAGCGTGCAGACGCGGGCGGCAAACTCCAGCGCCCGGTCCAGAATGAGCGGTGTGGCCCAGCCCTGAACAAGCCCGATGATCGCGACACTGGCAAAGGCGTCTCCGGCGCCGACTGCATCGCGGAACCCCGTAACGTCCGGGGCCGGGGCCTTCACCACATCGCCATGCGCCGGATGTACCTCGGCACCTTCGGCTCCCAGGGTCACGATTACGGCCTCGCGGACCTCCGCCTTGCGCAGGAGGTCGTGTGCACGCCGGTCAGGCGTGGAGCCGGGCATCAGTTCATCCAGCTCATCGCGGTTGAGTTTGATGACGTCCGCACCGCGCACCCATGTGTGCACATCCTCCAGCGAGTACCAGGGCGCGCGCAGATTGACGTCTACGAAACGGCGTCGAGCCCGGTTGCGCAGGTGATCGAGCAGCCCGCGGTTGCCCGCGCGCAGGGCCAGGGTGCCGTGGTACAGCAACGCGGGCGGGTCGGGCAGGGTCTCGGCCCAACTTGGGGACACATCGTCATAGGCCTGGTTCGGCACGATGTCGTAACTGGGCTCGCCCCGATCCAGGTGGATATCGACCCGCCCGGTAGGTGCGCTTGGGTGGTCATAGAGCCCGCGTTCGTCCATACCAATGGCGCGCATCGCGGAGCGGATCTGGGCGCCCGCGTCATCGCGTCCAACGCCGCCGACAAAGCAGGCCGTTGCGCCCAGTTGATGCAAGTTCCAGGCGACATTGAATGGGGCGCCACCCAGTACCTGCTGTCCGTCCGGGAAGACGTCGAACAGGGCCTCTCCAAAGACCAGCACGGGTTCCGTGGTCCTCGTCGTCATGCGTGCTCGATGCGGTCGCGACCGTTCTTCTTGGCCTTGAGCAGGGCCTGATCGGCCAGGTCGAAAATGGTCTCTGCCGGCAGACCCGGATCGATCGAAGCCATGCCGGCCGAGATCGTGACCTTGAGTCGGGTATGGCCTGCACGCACGATCAGGCGATCCACGGCCTGGCGGATCGTCTCCGCACGTTCGCGCACGTCGTCCGGCGAACCGTAAAGCACCATCACGAACTCCTCGCCCCCGTAGCGCGCGACAAAGTCGGAGCCGTGCAGTCCCTCGGCCAGGATCTCGGCCACCGCCTTGAGCACTTTGTCGCCCGCATTGTGGCCGTACTCGTCGTTGATCGCCTTGAAGCGGTCGATGTCCCAGACCACCAGGCTGGCGTGCATCCCGCCGACCAGTGCGGCCCGGAGATCCTCGAGCATGCGTTCAAATGTGGTGCGGTTGGGGAGGCCGGTGAGGCTGTCACGCGCGGCCTCCGCGCGCGCCTGTTCAAGCCGTTTGTGCAGGACCTGGATCTGCGACTCGAGTGCGCGGCCCTTGCCGCGCAGGTGCCGATTGCGCTCGAGCGCCGAGCGCAGTTCGCCCTCCTGCTGTTCGCGAAATTCCGTTACGCGGACCACGACGCGATCCAGTCCCGCGATCGCGCGTGCCCGCAGGCTCTGCAGGTCGTCGCTGGCGTTCAGGTCGCCCTTGAGGGCCTGTACATCGCCGGAGATCCCCTCGTGCAGTGCGCTTAGAGAGGTACGGGCCCGCTGACCCCGCGTCTCATCCTCCGACAGGGCCTGGTCGACTTCCTCCAGGCGGCTCCAGATCTCGCCGACCACCTCGGTCAATTCCTCCCGTTCGTGGAGTGCGGTCTGGCACTTGTCGTGCAGGACGGAGAACACGCGAGCCAGCGTGCGTTCGATTTCGATCGTGTCGCGGTGGTCGGTCGCGCGGGCGAACTCCCCCATTTCGGAATCGAGGAATTCGAAGCCATGTAGGCCGCGCTCGACCACATTCAGGATGGTATCCGCCAGGTCCGCGCGCTGATCGCTGGAGCGCATCGCGTCTGCCAGTTGGCCGCCGAGCCGGTCGAGCAAGGCGGTATCCGCAGGATCCGTCTCGATCGCGCGCGTCAGCTCATGGGCAGCGCCCTCCAGCGCGGGGACACGGGCGGCGACGACTGAAAGGGCCCGCAGGGCGACGCGGCGCAGGGCATCCTGTCGTGCCTGTTCGACATCCAGCCTCCGCTCCAGGTCGATGATGGTCCTGCGGAAGTCAGAGGCGGACATGGCGGGGTCTCGGGGTACTCGGGGAATTTGAATTGGCCCTATTTAAGCGCGGATTTGCTGTCGTTGCCAGCAAAGCCGACGGTGGCGCTTGGGATCTGGTTGGGACGGCCGCCGTCAGGCGCTTCGCAGTGCCTGGCTTTGTGGCAGCTCGATCTCGATGCCAACCGGAAGGTGGTCTGACAGCGCGACGTTGTACACGCGCATGTCGCTGACATGGAGGTCAGGTGTCAGCAGGATATGGTCGAAGACCAGACGCGGATCCCAGGAGGGGTAGGTCGCCGGGCAGCTCATCGGTTCCATCAGCCCGGTGCGAGCGACCAGGTGACGAATCTCCAGGCTGTCCTGCTGGCAATTCAGGTCCCCCATCACGATTGCGTGCCGTTCGGAGCGGATGCGTTCGGCGACATAGTCGAGCTGTGCCCGTCTGGCTCGGCGACCCAGCGCCAGGTGCAGAAGAAACAGGACGAGCTCCTGGCCATCGCCCATTGGGTAGCGTGCCTCGATGGCGCCACGCCCGGGCAGCGGGCCCGGCAGCCGGTGCATCTCCACGCGTTGTGGTTCCAGCCGTGAAAAAAGCGCCAGTGAGTGCTTGGCGAACTGCCCAAGGTCGCGATTGATGCGATTGTAGGTGTGCGGAAATCGGGCACGTTCGGAAAGGTACGACGCAAGATCGACGAAATTCGACCGCAAACTGCCACCATCCAGCTCCTGAACGCCCACGATGTCGAAGTCCGAGATAAAGCGGGCAACGCGGTCGAGATTGCCCAGCCGGCCCTTGTAGGGCAGGACATGCTTCCAGCTATTGGTCACATAGTGGTGCAGGCGCGAGGACGGTATACCCACCTGCGCATTGAAGCTCAACAAGCGCAGGCGCTGCGCACCCTGCTCGTGCTGATAGGTGAGGCCCGGCGAAGCCGGCGCCGGAACAGCCGGCTCGACTTCGGCGTTGGCTCCAGAGGCGTTGCCCATATCGGTTGGTGTAATCCCTGTGCGACGACCGCGACCCATGGGGGGCGGCACTAGAATGGACAGACCAGTTCGCCCAAACGTTCCGTCAGTTTCAGGTTTTCACTGTAGTCGACCGGGCAGTCAATGATTGTGACGCCGGGCGCCGCCAATGCTTCGCGCAGGGCGGCCTCGAGGCTGTCGTCAGGGCCGATGCGCACGCCGCTGGCTCCGAACGAGCGTGCCAGCTGGACAAAGTCCGGGTTTCCGAAGTCGACGAAGGCCTTGCGACCGTATTCGCGCACCTGCTTCCACTCGATCAGGCCGTAGGCGTTGTCGTTCCAGATCAGTACGACGAAGTTTTGACCCAGCCGCACGGCCGTTTCCAGTTCCTGCACGTTCATCAGGAAGCCGGCATCGCCCGTGACCGCGATCACCTGGCGTTCGGGGTAGAGTTGTGCCGCCGCGATGGCCCCCGGCAGGGCGATGCCCATGCTGGCGAAGCCGTTCGAGATCAGGCAGGTGTTGGGAAGTTCGCAGCGGAACATGCGCGCCATCCAGAGTTTGTGCGCACCGACGTCGGTAATCACCACCGCATCCAGCTCCGCTGCCGTGCGCAGGTCCCAGATCAGCTTTTGCGGCTTCAGCGGGAACTGGGTGTCCTCGCAGTGCTCGTTCATGTCGTCGATCAAGCTCTGACGCAGCGGGCGCAGGATGGTCTCCTCGCGTGGGTCGACCAGATCCATCAGGCGTGCGAGGCAGGTGTTGAGGTCGCCGATCACTTCGGCGGACACATTGTAGTGGCCATCAACCTCGGCCGGAGCGGAGTCGATGTGGATCAGCGTGCGGTCCCCGGTGGGATGCCAGAGCTTCGGCGGATACTCCACCAGGTCATATCCGATGCAGACGATCACGTCGGCCTTGTGAAAGCCGAAGTTCACGAAATCCTGGCTTTGCAGTCCGACCGAGCCCAGGGCCAGCGGGTGGCGGAAGGGCAGTACGCCCTTGGCCATGAAGGTGTTGGCCACCGGGATGTTCAACGCGGAGGCGAGCTGCGACAGCGCGCCGCTGGCGCCCGAGCGGATCACGCCGTTGCCGGCGAGGATGAGCGGATGCTGCGCCGAATTGAGCAGCCGAGCGGCCGCTTCCAGCGAGGCCTCGGCGGGTACGGCCTCGGGGCCGGCATGGGCCGGGAGAGGGGGGTTGGGACACGGCAGCGCCGCGACATTCTCCGGCAGTTCGATAAAGCTGGCTCCGGGTTTGCCGCCCTCGGCCCACTTGAATGCCTTGCGCACGACCTCTGGCAGGATCTCGGGTTCGACCACGCTGGAGCTGTATTTGGTGATCGGCTGGAACAGGCCCTTCAGGTCAAGGACCTGGTGCGACTCCTTGTGCAGACGGTGGGTACTGGCCTGGCCCGCGATCGCGACGAGCGGTGCGTGGTCCATGTTGGCATCGGCGACGCCGGTGATCAGGTTGGTCGCACCCGGGCCGAGGGTTGCCAGGCAGACGCCGGCATGTCCGGACAGACGGCCGTGCACGTCGGCCATAAAGGCCGCGCCCTGCTCATGGCGCGTGGTGATGAACTCGATCGGGGAATCGGCCAGCGCGTCGAGAACGGCCATGTTCTCTTCGCCGGGCAGGCCGAATACACGCTCGACCTGTTCCTGTTCCAGACATTCGACCAGCCGCTGGGCCGTGGTGACGGTCGTGCTCACGCGTTACGTCACCCGGCCGACAGGAGATTGGGGCACGGCCGGGATCAGCCCCGTGCCCGTTCGATCAGGAAATCGGCGACGTCGAGCATCTCCTGGTGACTGCGTGTCATGCTGGCCGACACGATGGCCTCGCCATCGATGACCAGCGTGGGCACGCCTTCGACCCCGTACTCCTGTACATCCTGACCGGCCTCGGTGACCTTGCGGCGAATCTCTTCCGAGCGCATGACGTCGCGGAACTCGTCGGCGTCCAGGCCGCGCTGGCTGATAAAACGCAAAATCGCGCTTTCCGACCGCATCTCGCGCCCCTGGTCATGGATGGCGTCATAAAAGGCCTGGTGGACTTCGTCCAGGACATCGAGCTTTTGCGCGGTGTAGAACACGCGCGCATGGAGGGCCCAGACATCGTTCATCGGCGCGGGCAGATAAACGAACTCGACATCGTCGTCCAGCCCCTTCTGCCATTCCTGGACATAGGGCTCGAATGAGTAGCAGTGCGGGCAGCCGTACCAGAACACCTCGACGACCTGAATCTTGCCATCGTCCAGGCCGGTTGGCACAGGCGGCTGAATCGTACGGAAGTTCTGGCCGTCCCGATACTCGGCCGCCAGGCTGGTGCCGGTGGCCAGCAGCAGCCCGGCTCCACCCATCGCACTCAGGAAATCACGACGCCTCATTTACAGCTCTCCGTAGGAATGCAGGCCGGACAGGAACATGTTCACGCCGAGGAAGGTGAACGTGGTCACGAACAGGCCGATGATGGCCCACCAGGCCATGACCGGTCCGCGCCAGCCCTTGGTGAATCGCATGTGCAGCCAGGAGGCGTAGGTCAGCCACAGGATCAGGCTCCAGGTCTCCTTCGGATCCCAGGTCCAGTAGCCGCCCCAGGCCTCGGCCGCCCACATCGCACCCAATACGGTCGCGATGGTGAAGAAGGCGAAACCGATCGCGATGGCCTTGTACATCACGCCGTCCAGTGCCTCCTTGCTGGGCAGCCGGTGGGTGATCGCGGCATCCGGTCGGGTGCGCTCGAAGCGGTGTTTCAGCAGGTAGGCCACGCCCAGCATGGCCGCGATGGCAAATCCGCCGTAGCCGACAAAGTTCGTCGGCACGTGGATCTTCATCCACCAGGAGTTCAGGGCAGGCACCAGCGGTTCGATTTCGTGCGCCTGGCGATCCCACATGTACCACAGCAGGAAGGTCACCGAGGCCGCGATCACCAGCATCACGAACGCGCCCATGGTGCGCTGGCCCGTGCGCTGCTCGTAGTACAGGTACATCAGCGTGGTCATCACCGCGAGCAGGATGAACACCTCGTAGAGGTTGGACACCGGGATGTAGCCCCAGGTCGGATCGGTCAGATAGATCTCGCGCCAGCGGACCATCAGCGCCATCAGGCCGGCGCCCGACCCAATCCAGGCGAACGCGGCCCCGAGGCGAGACGGGAAGTCGGATTTGCTGAACAGGCCCAGGATGTAGGTCGCAGTGGCCATGTAGAGCATCACGCTCATCCACATCACGCCCGCCTGACCGGAGCCCACGTAGTTCAGCCAGAAATTCGTACTGCCGCGGGCCAGGTCGTCACCGTACAGCCAGACGCCGAACAGCGAGAGCGCGGCGACGATGATGGAAAAGAGCTGCCAGGGCCGCCAGAACCAGCCCAGCCAGGCGCTCATGCCGGCGGCCAGGATCAGCCCGCCGGTGTCATAACGATCCATCAGGTGGCCATATTGCCAGTGCGCGATTACGGCAACGGCGAGCACCAGCGCAAAGTATGCCCAGTCGAGCGGCCGGATGCGCCGGAAGATGCTGGGCCGTTCAAAATCCAGGGCCTCGTGGGGTACTGACATGGATCGCTCCTCCGACTGCTACCGGTTAGTCGTTCTTATTGGTTGATTCACGGTGATCATCGTCGGACCCGTTGGCCGGCTTTTGATCGATGATCCAGCGCTTAAGATGCGCGAAACGTTTCTCGAATTCTACCTTGTGCCGGTTACTGGTGCCGGCCATGGTCACCTGCGTTCCGTCGCCGTCCTCGCGGCGTCGGGCGATAATCCACAGACGCTGATAGGACACGTAGAACATCAGGAAGATCCCGATGATCAGCATCACGCTGCCGGTGTACACGGTGCTCTGTCCCGGCGCACGTGCGATCTGCAGACCCGAAGCCTCGCGGTGCTCGAAGTCCGTGAGTTGGAAGAAGAACGGTGATTCATAAAGGCTGATCGCGTTAATCGCCGAGACGGCGTCTTCCAGCCAGCGCTGTTCCTCTTCCTGGATCGAGACGACACCCTCATCCTCGAGGACCTCCATGTACAGGGCCTGCAACCCGGCATGCAGCACCCGCATGAGGAGCTGTCCGACCTGCTCGCGCTGTTCTTCCGGTACGCGTCGGTCAAGCTCGGCGTGCACGGCCCCGTAGCCGCCTTCGGCAAACAGGCGCATGAGTTCCGCCGTGGTCTGGGCGATCGCGGCACCGGAGGGGTCATCGGCCGCGACTTCGCGCGCGATGGCATTGCGCACCTCGGCGTTGTGCAGCATCGCCAGGTAGGTGCGGAAGCGGTCCAGCGAGTCATCGGCGTCTGCTGGCAGGAACAGGTAGTGGAACTCGTCGCCCGGGCTCTCGCGCACGCCGCTGAGGAAGTACATCGCGCCTTCCTGCAACGCAGGGCGCATGTAGTTGCGGTAGTACAGCCCGTGGCCGGTGCGGTCCATCAGGCGGAAGTCAAATGCGGGACCGAGGTGTCGGTTTTCTCGCTGCCCTTCCTCGTTCAACAGTGGGACGACGTTTTCGTCACGGAAGTCGATGAACTCGATGGTCCGCGTGTCACCCTGCGGCGTCGGGATCTCCTGCTCCTGGAATACCCGGCCCGGAACCTCCAGCGAACGCAGCGCTTCCGCCCCCAGCGGGATGGCCTCGATGTCCAGTTTGGTCCCGCCGTCGGCAAAGCTGGCCTGATAAATCGCGTAGCCGTTGTAGATTAGCGGGTGGTTGACCGAGATTGTGTGGCGCAGGGGCTCATCGCGGTTCGGGTCATGAATGATCAGGTCCGACTCGTAGGAGCTTTCCGCCCCGGTGGAGAAACGCTCGATGCGAAACTCCTCCAGTTCGATGCGAAACGGCAGTTGCTGGACGAAATAGCCCTCGCGCATCGGCAGGAACACCACATCCGCGGAGGAGCCCTCCGGGATCTCGACCATCCCGCGGAACGAGGGATTGGATACGGGCACCCAGGCTGACTTCGGCACCTCGGACACCGGGATGCCACGGGTCTCGATCTCGATATTGCCCAGCCACTCGTTTACCTTGAGCAGGGTCTGCCCGTCCGCGAGCGCGCCCACACAGATCACCACGATGCCGACGTGGGTCAGCAGGTAGCCGAGGCGATTCCAGCGGCCCTTCATGGCCGCGATCACCGTCTGCCCTTCGGATTTCTTCTCGCGTGCCTTGAAGCCCTGAGCCTTCAGTACGCGCCGGGCATGATCCAGGAACTCGTCCTGCGACTGATCCAGTTCGCCGGTTGCGCTGGAGTGGAACGAACGCAGGGATTTCTCTTTCACCTGCAGGTTGTAGCGTCGCAGGTCCTTCAGGATCCCCGGGCTCTGGCGATAGACGCAGAACGAGGTGGAAACCACCAGGAAGGTGACGATCAGCAGGAACCAGGTGGCGGAATAGACCTGGTAAAGCCCCATGCCGGCGAAGATCTCGTGCCAGAACGGGCCATAGTCGATCAGATAATCGGTATAAGGCTGGTTCTGGACGAGCACGGTGCCGATTACGGAGGCAATGGCCAGCGCCACCAGCAAGGTGATCGCCAGATTCATTGACCCCATGAACTCGACCAGGATGCGGCTGCGTCGCGGAGCGCGGGCGGATTTGCTGCGGGCGGTGGCTGCTGGGGAAGAACCTGCCACCTGTTCGTTATTCGACATTTTGTAACCTGCTTTAGCCTTCGCGACTATGCGAAGCACCCCTGTCCGGGTTCAATTTCCTAGACAAACTGCACGGAAGTTTCGCGCAAACCCTGTTATGAGAAGCGGCTGACCTCTGTGGTCCGATCTGTGTGACGTGCACAACCCGTTCGCCATTCCCGGCGGTGGCGGGTTTTGTCCGCCCTGGACAGCAAAAAAGGGGCGGCCATGGCCGCCCCTTCCCTGGGAGGTTCGCCGCCTGCACTGCACGGCCGCTCCTGCACGCTCAGTCGGACGACAGCCCGGCCATGTATTGCGACACGGCTTCGATGTCTTCGTCGGACATGCGTTGAACCACGTTGCGCATCATGCGGCCGGCGTCGTTGGTGCGCTCGCCGTCACGGAACTTGCGCAGCTGGTTCGCGCTGTAGGTGGCGTGCTGCCCCGCGACTTTCGGGAACATGGCCTCCGGGTTGCCCTGCCCGTTCGGGCCGTGGCACGCGATACAGGCCGCGACGTCCTTCGACGGGATGCCGCCCCGGTAGATACGCTCGCCACGCTCGACGACGTCCTCGTCGGCGGTCTCGGTGGTGCCGGACTGTTCGGCGTAGAAGGCGGCCAAGTCACGCATGTCCTGCTCGTCCAGGTCCGCGACTTCGCCCGCCATCAGGGAGTCGGAGCGGGTCTCGCCCTCCTTGAAGTCGCGCAGCTGCTTGACGATGTACTTCGGGTGCTGCCCCGCGAGCTTCGGCCACTCCGGATTGGTCGAATTGCCGTCCGCCCCGTGGCAGGCCGCGCAGGATTGGGAGATTCCCTGGCCGCGCTGGGGATCGCCTGCCTGTGCTGCCGACAGCGGGAGCAGCAGGGAGACGGACAGGGCAGCAAAGAGAGCGGAAAGCTTGTGGTTCATGGTCGAAAATTCTCCTGCATGTATATGCGTGCCGGGTCGGACCCGCGTTCCTTGTGCCCCTTGGCAGGGCGATCAACATGAAGGAAACACTGGTCAATGTACACCCTCGCGCTCGAGTCGCTTTTGCGTGCGAACAAGGCGCGGTGAGCGCAGTGTAGCCGAGCTACATAAGCGAGCCGCAACGCCGTTCGCGCGCAAAAGCGGCCGAGCCCCGGCATTGAATCGGTTGTGGGGTTGGTACCCCAGGTTCCCCGATCCTGCGTTGCGCCGCTTGCGGGTAGAACCACTACCCGCTGCACGACGCGCCTTGTCTCGGAAAACCTGGGGTACCAACGCGAGGGTGTACATTGACCAGTGTTTCCTTGAGCGGCGCAGTTTATAGCACAATGCTAAATTGCGCTCAAAAATATCCCGAGCACCGCACTCGGCCAAGGAACGCTCTCTCGTGTCCGAACCCCAATTCCGTGAAGCCCGCTTTTTGCGTGGCGTGGCCCAGGTCGAACAGCTCCCGGAGGATGACGGCATCGAGATCGCCTTCGCCGGGCGTTCGAATGCCGGCAAGTCCAGCGCCCTGAATGCCCTGTGCGGTCGCAAGGCCCTGGCTCGGGTGGGTCGCACGCCGGGGCGTACCCAGGAGATCAATCTGTTCGCACTTCCTCCGGGGGACGACTGGCGACTGGTGGATCTGCCCGGCTATGGCTACGCGAAGGTGTCCGCAGGTCAGCGCCAGCGCTGGGATCGGCTGCTGGGGGATTACCTGCAGTCGCGCGAGTGCCTGGCAGGGCTGGTACTGATCATGGACATCCGTCGTCCCCTGACCGATCTTGACCGTCAGCTGCTGGAATGGGTGCCGTTGGACCGCTGTCGGTTGCATTGCCTGCTGACCAAGGCTGACAAGCTCTCGCGGCAGGCGGCCGACAAACAGTTGCACGCGACCCAGCGCGAGCTGGAAGGGTTGGGGGTAGAAGCGACCTTGCAGACCTTTTCTTCATTGAAGAATCAGGGGGTCGACGATTTGCGCGGTCTGCTGACTGAGTGGCTCCAACCGGCTGCAGACTGACCGCGGCCCGCCTTCGGACGCGAACCATGAACCCCAGACAAAAAAATGCCCCGGCCTTGGGGTGGGACCGGGGCAAGATTCGGCCTCGACAGGGGGGAGCGAGGCCTGCCCGCTCAGGGAGAGAAGCGGGCTCGCGCTGGGCTAGAGCGCTTGTAGAATATGAAAGCGTTTGTCGGCTGGAGTTCCACCGGTTCGCCTAAATGACCGTGACTGGCTTCACACTCCTGAGCGCGTGCGCCAGGCAACAAGAAATCACCCCTTAATCAGCGTCTTCCCCGGACTGCGCGTGCCCCAGCAGGGACTCGACCAGTTCGGCGGCGCTGGTCCCGTGAGGGTGGATTTCCAGCAGTTCGCCATCGGGCCCGATCAAGTAGGTGGACGAGCTGTGGTCGATGACATCGCCCATGGCGGAATCGGTTGCATGGCGCTCGAAGTAGACGCCATAACGCTCGGCCACCGGCCGCAAGTCGTCCTCGGGCCCGGTCGCCGCGTGCATGTCGGCATGAAAATGGCCCACGTAATCCGCCATACGGTCTTCGGTATCACGTTCCGGGTCGACGCTGATCAACACGCCGTTCACCTGGCCCTGCATGTCGTCCGGCAGGCGGTTCAGCGCCCCGCCAATCCAGCCCAGGCTGGTCGGGCAGGCGTCCGGGCAGCTGGTATAGCCGAAATACAGCCAGACGTACTGGCCCGCGTAGTCGTCCAGGTCGAAGCGCTCCGCGTGGGTCGCCACTGGCAGCTCGATGGGTCCGCCCCGTACGTCGTCGGCAACGGGCAGTTGTGCGTGACCCGCGAAATCGCGCGCCGGCGGCTCGCCCGGCTCCAGGGTGACGTACACGAGCAGGGCTCCGGCGGCGACCACCGCGAAGGCCCAGAACAGACTGCTGACGGGTATACGGTTCATAACGGACTCATCAGTGATCGCGCGCCGTGACAAAACGGAATTGTGCAAAGGCCTCGTCCGGGGCGCCAGCGGGCATGACCGTGGCGGCCCAGGTCATGGATTCAGTCACGCAGATCGGCAGGGTGGTCGTGCCGTGGTACCGGCCTTCGCCGGTGTGCTCCAGTGTCGGGCGCTGGTAGCCCATGAACATCTCCACGCCCGCCAGATCGAGTTCCAGCGTATCGTGCGTCCCCAGGACCTCCTGCGCCTGCTGATCCAGCACCAGTTGCAACTGGAGCTCGCTCAGCATGGGTACAGGCCGCGGACTGATGGCGAGCGTGATTGTGCCTCCCTCGGCTAACTCGGCTGTGCATGACCCGGCATTCAGATCGCAGGCCTCCGGCTGGACCACCGGCAGACCCACCGAGCCGCCATCATCCAGGTAACGGTCGGCCAGAACCCAGGCCGTCGCGAGCAGCAGCAGGGCCACCAGCCAGGCGGCAATCCGGTTGAAACGGTGGGTGAACATTAGTCGGTGTTTCCCTAGTGGGCGTCGTCCCAGTTGGCGCCGACACCGACGTCCACGACCAGCTCCACTTCGAGATCGGCGGCCCCGCTCATGGCCTTGCGCACCAGCGTGGTCAGGTCGTCCACCGACGTATCGGCCACCTCGAACACCAGTTCGTCGTGGACCTGCATGATCATGCGGGCATCGATCTTCGCCCCTGCGAGGTCGTTCGCGACCCCCACCATCGCGCGTTTGATGATGTCGGCGGCGGTGCCCTGCATCGGGGCATTGATGGCCACGCGCTCGGACTGCTGGCGTCGCGCCCCGTTGCGGCTGTTGATCTCCGGCAGGTACAGGCGGCGGCCGAACAGGGTCTCGACGTAGCCGTTCTCGCGCCCGGAGGCGCGCGCCCGTTCCATATAGTCGTGCACGCCGGGATAGCGCTTGAAGTAGCGCTCGATGTACTCGCGCGCCTCGCCCTGCTCGATGCCGAGATTGCGCGCCAGGCCCCAGGCGGACATGCCGTAGATCAGGCCAAAGTTGATCGCCTTGGCCGCGCGACGCTGATCGCCGGAGACCTGTTCCGAGTCCAGCCCGAAGACCTCGGCGGCGGTCGCGCGGTGGATGTCCTGGCCCTCGGCAAAGGCCTTCAGCAGGCCGGCATCCTGCGACAGGTGGGCCATGATACGTAGCTCGATCTGCGAATAATCCGCCGCCAGCAGCTGGTGGCCCGTTTCGGCGATGAACGCGCGGCGGATGCGCCGGCCGGCCTCGGTGCGCACCGGGATGTTCTGCAGGTTCGGCTCCGAGGATGACAGCCGCCCGGTGGCCGCCCCCGCCTGGTGGTAGGAGGTGTGCACCCGCCCGGTCTCCGGGTGGATGCGCCGGGGCAGGGTCTCGGTGTAGGTGCTGCGCAGCTTGGACAGGCCGCGGTGCTCGAGGATCAGGCGCGGCAGGGGGTAGTCGTCCGCCATTTGCTCCAGCACGTCTTCGGCGGTGGAGGGCTGGCCCTTGGGCGTGCGCCGCAGCACCGGCAGGCCCAGGCGCTCGAACAGGATCTCCTGGATCTGCTTGGGCGAGCCGAGATTGAACTCGCCGCCGGCCTCCTCGAAGGCCTCGCGCTCGATGCGCTCCATCTCGGCCAGCAGCTCCTGGCTCTGCTCGCCGAGCAGGTCCGGGTCCACCTTTACGCCCACGCGTTCGATATCCGCCAGCACCGGGACCAGTGGCATCTCGATCTCGCGATAGACAAATGCTGGGCCTTCGGCCGCCTGCAGGCGCGGCTGGAACACCGCATCCAGCTGCAGACAGATGTCGGCATCCTCGCCGGCGTAATCGGTGGCGATGCCGATATCCACCTCGGCGAACGGGATCTGCTTGGCCCCCTTGCCGGCCACGTCCTCGTAGTGCGTGGTCTGGTAGTCCAGGTGACGCTCGGCCAGGGAGTCCAGGTCGTGGCGGTTGGCTCCGGCATCCAGACAGAACGACTCGAGCAGGGTGTCGTCAACGATGCCGCGCAGGGTGATGCCGTGATTGCCCAGCACGTTGCGGTCGTACTTCAGGTGGTGGCCCAGCTTGCCGTGGCGCTCCGACTCCAGCCACGGCTTCAGGCGCTCGAGCGTCTTCTCGCGTGGCAGCTGCGGCTTGGCATCCGGCCCGGTGTGGGCCAGCGGCAGGTAGTACGCGGTGCCCGGCTCGAAGGCGAAGGACATGCCGACGATCTCGGCGCGCATGGCATCCAGGCTCGTGGTCTCGGTGTCGAAGGCGACCCGGTCGGCCTTGTCCAGGCGTTCCAGCAGCTCGGCCAGTTCGGTCTCCTCGCGCAACGTGCGGTAGTCGCCCTTCGCCTGGGACGGGCCCGGATTGCCCCCGTTGTCGGCGCTGTCGCCGGCCTCGGCTTCGCCACCCTCCAGCTCCGCGCGCCAGCGGGTGAAGCCGTAGCGGCGCACCATCTCCAGCAGGCGCCCGTGATCCGGCTCGCGGATGTTGAGATCGTCGGGGCCGACGTCCAGCTCGACATCGCGCTTGACCGTGATCAGCTCCCGCGAGGTGGGCAGGCGGTCGGCCGCGGCGCGCAGGTTCTCGCCAATCTTGCCGCCGATATCGCCGGCCTGTTCCAGGATGGTGTCGAGGTCGCCGTACGTCGCGATCCACTTGGCCGCGGTCTTGGGGCCTACCTTGTCCACGCCCGGGATGTTGTCGACGCTGTCGCCCATCAGAGCGAGGTAGTCGACGATCTGCTCCGGGGCCACGCCGAACTTCTCCTGCACGCCCTCACGGTCCAGTGTGACCCCGCTCATGGTGTTGACCAGCGTGATGCGGTCATTCACCAGCTGGGCGAGATCCTTGTCGCCGGTCGAGATCACCACGTCGTGCCCGGCGCGGGCCGACTGGTCGGCCAGGGTCGCGATCACGTCGTCGGCCTCCACCCCCTCGACGCACAGCAGCGGCAGCCCCATGGCCTGCACCAGTTCATGCAGCGGTTCAATTTGGGCCGCGAGCTCCTCCGGCATGGGCGGGCGGGTGGCCTTGTATTCCGGGTAAATGTCGTCGCGGAAGGTCTTGCCCTTGGCGTCGAACACCACCGCCATGTGTTCCGGGCCGTAGTCCGCGCGCAGCTTGCGCAGCATGTTCGCCACACCGATCATCGCCCCGGTCGGGGCGCCATCCGGCGCGGTCAGCGGCGGTAGGGCATGGAAGGCCCGGAACAGATATGACGAGCCGTCGACCAGGACAAGGGGTGGTTGTGGCATCAATGCGGCATCCGTACGGAAGGTGCGCGCCATTCTACAGCCCCGTCTCAGGCCACGACCATTTGTACGGACCCGGGGCGGCCGTTACGCTTGGCCTTCGACACGAGGAACCCGCCGCATGAACGACCGCGAACGCGCCGAACACCCCGGCCTGCGCCCCATTGACGATTCCGCCCTGACCCGCGAGAGCTGGAAGATCTTCCAGATCATGGCGGAGTTCGTGGAGGGTTTCGAGCGCCTGGCGCATATCAAACCATCCGTGAGCATCTTTGGCTCCGCGCGCTTTCCGCCGGGGCATCCGCATTACCAGCTGGCCGAAGAGGTTGCCCGCCAGTTGTCGGATGCCGGCTTCGCGGTGGTCAGCGGCGGCGGCCCGGGCATCATGGAGGCGGCCAACAAGGGTGCCTACGCCGGCCGGTCGCCAAGCATCGGCCTGAATATCCAGCTCCCTCACGAGCAGAGCGCCAACCCCTATCAGGACATCGGCCTCGGGTTTCGTCACTTCTTCTCGCGCAAAGTGATGTTCGTGAAGTACGCCTCTGCGTACGTGGTGCTCCCTGGCGGCTTTGGCACGCTGGACGAACTGGCGGAGATCCTGACGCTGGTGCAGACCGGCAAGACCCGGCGCATCCCGATCGTGCTGGTCGGCTCCGAGTTCTGGAAGGGGCTTCTGCACTGGTTCGACGACACTCTTGTGTCCGAAGGCACAATCGATGCCGAGGACCTGAAGCTATACTCGTTGGTGGATGCCCCGGAAGACGTCGTGGACGTGATCTTCGAGCATTACGAGGCGCGCAGCTTCGAGCCTTCCGCGGAAGAAAAGAAACGCATGATGGAGCTGTGAGCATGGCCGCTAAGTGCACCCATTATTCCGCCGCCATCCTGGCCGGTCTTTTTCTCGCGCCGGCTTTGGCCATTGCCCAGCAGGAGCGCGAGTGGGATGATGCCCCGCCGCCGCCCGAGATGCCGGACGAGGCCGAGGCCGACCCCGCGCCGCCCGTGCTCGACGAACGCGCGCGCGAGCAGCGCGGCCTGGAAGAGGCCGACATCGTGATCATCGAACGCGATGGGGAGACCCGGCGCGAGTACCGCATGGGCGGGCAGCTTGTGATGGTTGAGGTGATCCCCGCGGCCGGTCCCTCCTACTACCTGATCGACAGCACCGGCGACGGCCTGCTCGATCGCCGACAGCGCGAGCTGGAACCCGATTTCGTACCGCCGTCCTGGGTGATCTTCCAATGGTAATGAACGAAAACGACTGCCAGGCCTGTGCCGAGGCCTGCGGGGTAAGCATCGAGTTTCGCGAGGGCGAGGCCTTGCTGGCGGGGCAGCCCGTTCAGTGTCTGCGTTTGTCGGCGGATGCCGCCTCCGGTATCGAGGCTGCGCTTGACGACGCAGGCATCAGCCCGCTGGCCATGGCCGATGCCGATGGGATGCGAACCTTGTTGCTGGATCGGGGCCAGGCGTTACGCGAGCCGCTGTCCGCCGAGGGCCCCGGAAGCCTCGATGCCCTGGGACAGCAGGCCGCCAACTGGCAGGCGCGGCATCCGGCGAGTGCGATGCCGGACGCCACGGGCTACCGCCGCGGGGTGCTGCAACAGCTGCTGCGTGAACGCGCCGATTCGCTGGGCCAGACGCTGTCGGCCGACGAGCGGGAGACGCTGGATGCCGAACTCCGCCACCAGAGCCTCTATCGTTTCGAGGATCTGCCGCTGGCCGGGAGCTATTGGCACTCGGTGCGGGTCTATCCGGATGGGGCGGGGCCCGCGGATCTGGTGATGCCACCGGCGCCGGTGCCCGCTTTCTGGCAGCTCGCCCGCATCGCGCTGGCGCTCGCGGTGGACGAGGCGGGCGAGATCCGTGGCGATGCCTACCGTGCGTTGCTGGCGGGCTACCATGCCAGGCGCCCGCTGGCCGCGATCGAGCGCGGCGCGGCACCGACGTTGCTGCGCCTGGCGGCGCTGGAGGACTGGATCGCCCGGCGCGAATCGGGTGCGGCGGGCGAGTCCGAGCGGCAACGGCTCGTTGCGCTGCAGGGGCACGCGGCCCGCGTGCAGGGATTGTGGGTGCGCGCCGCCTAGGGAAACACTGATCAGTGTTTCCCAGGCTGACAGATCGGTGCTCCCTAGAGGGGGCTGATCAAGGATACCGGCCCAAGGAGATCGGCGATGAACAAGGTCTGGGTGCTGTTTCTAATCGCGTTGTGCCTCCCGGCGCTGACCCAGGCCGAGATCTACCGCTGGACCGATGACCAGGGCAATGTGCACTTTGGCGACCGTCCTCCCGAGGGCCGCGCCAGCGAGTCGGTCGATGTGCGCGAACCCATGCGCGGTGTGCCACTGGAGGGCGCCCGCGAGATCCTGCAGCGCCCGGTTCGACCTCAGCAGCAGGAGGAGGACGCGCCGCCAGGCTACGAGCGCATCGCCATCACGCAGCCGGAGGATGGTTCCGGCGTGCGAGCCAACGATGGCAATGTTACTGCCGAGATCGAGCTGAACCCGGCACTGGACGCCGACGCCGGCCACCGTGTGGTCTGGTTGTTGAACGGCGAGGAGGCTGGGGATAGCCGTGGCTCCAATATCACGTTCGAGGGTCTCGATCGCGGCGAGTACAGCCTGCAGGCCCGGGTGGAGGACGACGCCGGGCAGGAGCTTGCCAGCAGCGAACCCATTCAGTTCAACGTGCTGCGTATGGCCATTCCGCGCGAACAGCAGCAGCAACAGCGTCCGCAGCAGTTTCCCCAAGGCGGGGCGCCACAGGCCCCTCGTGCCCCGCAGGCCCCGCGGGCTCCGCAGCCGCAAGCCCCGCAGACTCCGCCGAACTGACACCGATCGCACCATTGGCGTGCAGCGAACGCCCCATTATAGTGCATATAAAGCACTATAATGGGGCAGGCCTCGCTGGGTGCCCTAATGGAATCCGCCATAACCGCTTTCCCGCCCGCAGGCAATCCAACCCGCGAGGTACCCCCGCTTGGCGCGATTCCTGCTTGAGGTCCGTTGATGAACAATCCCGTTGCCAAGTCCGCTCCAGCTCCCTGGCCCTGGTGGGACGACCTGTCCACCGCCGTGCTGGTGACGGATGACGAGTTGCGCCTGGTGAGTCTGAACAGTGCGGCCGAGGTCCTGCTGGGCCTCAGCCGCGAGCGCATTGTCGGCCACGGGCTGGGACAGTGGCTCCGGCTCGACCGCAGCCTGTCCAGCCGGCTGCGGTCGGTGCTTTCGCTCGATCAGCCGATCACCCTGAGGGCACGACAGATGGAGCCCTTGCGCGCCGAGCCCTTTCTGGCGGACATCACCATCACGCCGCTGCGTGGCGACGACGGCTCGGGACCACAGCTTCTGTTCGAGTTGAATGCCATTGATCGCCATGAGCGCATCAGCCGGGAAGAGCAGCTACAGAAGCAGCAGGCGATCACGCGTGCGGTAACCCGGGGGCTGGCGCACGAAATCAAGAACCCGCTGGGTGGTTTGCGTGGCGCGGCACAGTTGTTGGCCAGCGAGGTGGACGATGACGGGTTGAAGGAATACACCGGCATCATCATCCGCGAAGCGGACCGGCTGCGTGGTCTGGTCGATCGCATGCTCGGGCCTCACAACCTGCCCCGTTTCGAGGCCGTCAATCTGCACGAAGTACTCGAGCATGTGCGCGGCCTCGTCAGCGTGCAGTTGCCGTTGGGCCTGAAGATCCGCGGCGACTACGACCCGAGCATCCCCGATGTGCGCGCCGATCGCGACATGCTGGTGCAGGCCATCCTGAATCTGGTGCAAAACGCGGTGCAGGCGCTGAACGAGGGTGGCGAGATCACTCTGGTCTCGCGCGTATTGCGCCAGTACACCATTTCCGGCCACCGCCACCGACTGGTGGCGCGCCTGAGTGTGCGGGACAACGGCCCCGGCATCCCGGAGGAGATCCGCGAGCGCATCTTCTTCCCGATGGTGACCGGGCGCGCCGCCGGCACCGGGCTCGGTCTGCCCATCGCGCAGAGCCTGATCCAGTTGCACAACGGACTCATTGAATGTCACTCCCGACCGGGCGGCACTTCGTTCGACATCCTGCTGCCCATCGAATCCGAAAAGACCCAGGAGGCCGCTGCCTGATGGACCCCATCGTCTGGATCATTGACGACGACGACTCGATCCGGTGGGTGCTGGATCGTGCCCTGCAGCGTGCCGGTATACAGGTGCGCGGGTTCGAAACGGCCGACGCGGCCTGGGCCGCTCTCGAGACGGACGAGGCCCCGGATACCGTGGTGGCCGACATCCGTATGCCGGGACTTAACGGCCTCGATTTTCTGGCGCGCATGCAGACCCGTCCGGATCCGCCGCCGGTGATCATCATGACGGCCTTTTCGGATCTCGAGAGCGCGGTCGGGGCCTACCAGACGGGGGCCTTCGAGTACCTGCCCAAGCCCTTCGACATCGACGATGCCGTGGCCCTGGTTCAGCGGGCGCTGGAGGCGCGGGCGACCGCACAGCAAAACGCCGAGGGAGGTGCCCGGATCGAGGACACACCCATCATCGGCGAGGCGCCGGCGATGCAGGAGATGTTCCGCGCGATCGGGCGTCTGTCGCGCAGCAACATCACCGTCTTGATTAATGGCGAATCCGGTACCGGCAAGGAACTGGTTGCGCGAGCCCTGCACCAGCACAGCCCGCGCGCCGACCAGCCATTGATCGCATTGAACACCGCCGCGATCCCGAAAGATCTGCTGGAAAGCGAGTTGTTTGGCCATGAGCGTGGCGCCTTTACCGGTGCCAGTCAGAGCCGCAAGGGCCGCTTCGAGCAGGCTGATGGCGGCACGCTGTTCCTCGATGAGATCGGCGACATGCCGTTCGATCTGCAGACGCGTCTGCTGCGGGTGCTGGCGGACGGCACCTTCTATCGCGTCGGTGGGCACACCCCGATCCGCGTGGACGTGCGCATCATCGCCGCGACCCATCAGGACCTCGAGGAGCGCGTTCGCGCCGGCCTGTTCCGCGAAGACCTATTCCATCGCCTGAACGTGATCCGCATCCATGTGCCCTCGTTGCGCGAACGCCCCGAGGACATCGCGCTGCTGGTGCAGCATTTCATGGCCGAGGTGGCGCGCGAGCTGGGGGTCGAGGCGAAAACCATGCGTCCGGAGGTGGTGCGCGAGCTGCAACGTCTGCCCTGGCCGGGGAACGTTCGCCAGCTGGAAAACACCTGCCGCTGGCTTACGGTTATGGCCTCGGGTCGGGAGGTGCATCTGGACGACCTGCCGGCCGAGCTGCATCACGAGAGCCCGCCCGCGGAGGTGCGCGGCGAGTTGGCCGATACGCACCATCCCTCGCCCCGCGACTGGACCAGCGACCTGGCTCAGGTGGCACGGACGCACTGGCAGCAAGGCGAGCGCGACCTGCTCGGGCGGGTGCTGCCGCAACTGGAACGCACGGTGATCCGCGAGGCGCTCAATGTGACGGGTGGCCACCGCCAGCAGGCCGCCGCCCTGCTGGGCTGGGGCCGCAACACCCTGACCCGCAAGATTCAGGAACTGGGCATCGACGACGACTAAGGAAACATGGATCAGTGTTTCCTTGAGCCGGGTCAGGTCGTGGGGTCTTCCGGGGCCGGTGCCGCGCAGGCGGAGATCCCGCTGTTGAGCTGCAGGGTTCCGGTCAGTTCGTTGACCTGCTCGATCCCGTGGCGATCCATGTAGTCACGGATGCCGTCGAGGATCTTCGGCAGGCACAGCGGGTCGTAGAACAGCCCCGTCCCGACACCCACGGTACTGGCGCCAGCGATCAGGAATTCCAGCGCGTCGCGCGCGGTCAGCACGCCGCCCTGGCCGATGATCGGGATGTGGTGCGGCGCGGCCACCTGATAGACCTGCTGTACCTTCAATAGCGCGATCGGCTTGATCGCCGGGCCGGACAGTCCGCCCTGGTTGTTGCCGATCACCGCGCGGCGGTTCTCGACGTCGACCGCCATGCCCATCAGGGTGTTGATCACTGCAAAGCCGTCGGTCCCGGCGTCGATACAGCGGCGCGCGTTCTCGGCAATGTCGGTCTGGTTGGGCGAGAGCTTGGTGATCAGTGGCTTGGAGGTCACCGAACGGCAGGCCTCGACCACGCGTGCGGACATCTCCGGGTCGTTGCCGAAGGCCACGCCGCCCTCTTTCACGTTGGGGCAGGAGATGTTGATCTCGATGGCATCGATCGGCGAGTCGTCGAAACGCCGGGTGACCTCGATGTACTCCTCGATGGTCGAGCCGGAGACGTTGGCGAAAAAGCGCGTCTCCTCAAAATCGAGCACGGGCAGGATCTCGTCCACCACCCTGTCCACGCCCGGATTCTGCAGCCCGATCGCGTTCAGCATGCCATCCGGGGTCTCGTAGACGCGGTGCGGCGGGTTGCCCAGGCGTGCCTGGCCGGTCGTGCCCTTCAGACAGATCGCACCTGCGTCGCGGTTGGAGAACCCGGCGACCCGGGTGTATTCCTCGCCAAAGCCGACACAGCCGGACAGCAGCACCAGGGGCGTGTTCAAATGCAGCCCGCAGAAATCAACGGCCAGCCGCGGATCGGTGCGCGAATCACTCATGCTTCACATCGTCCTTTATGAACCGGAAATCCCGCCGAACACGGGCAATATTATTCGTCTGGCGGCCAACACCGGGGCGGCGTTGCACCTGATCCACCCGCTCGGTTTCGAGCTGGACAGCGCCCGCGCGCGCCGCGCCGGGCTCGACTATCACGAGCTGGCCCGGGTGCAAGAGTATGACAGCCTCGAACAGTGGCGGGAATCGACCCGGCCGCAACGCGTGTTCGCCCTGACCACGCGCGGGCAGGCCCGTTACGACCAGGCCGGGTTCCGGTCCGGCGATGCCCTGCTGTTCGGCCCGGAGACCCGCGGTCTTCCCGAATCGGTGTTCGAAGCGCTGCCTCCCGAGCATCGCTTGCGCCTGCCCATGCAGCCCGACAGCCGCAGCCTGAATCTCTCCAACGCGGTGGCTGTGGTGGTCTACGAGGCCTGGCGCCAGATTGGTTTTCCGGGCGGGGAGTAAAGGCAGGACATCGCGCTTTGCTCTAAGCTCTGAGACGTAGCTCATCGCTGCGGGGCTCCGGCCGGGTAGCCCTCGCGGCCTCAAAGAAAAAGGGGTTCGGGATTTATGCTTTCTGCTCTTCGTGCGCTCTGTCTGGTGGCCACCGCCAGTCTTATCGTCTCGCCGCTCGCGGCGGACGAAGCCACCGGTTCCGACAACTGGTGGTGGGATGACGACTGGTGGGAGGATGGTGTCCTGTATTCCGATCTCGAGAATCACGAAGTCGAGATCGAGCGGTTCGAATACGAGCGCGACGGCGTGGACATCCCGGCAATGGTGGCGCGCCCCGCCGATGGCGAGGCTTACCCCGCGATCCTCTGGGCCCATGGTCGGCGAGGCCTGGATGATCTGGCCGAGCTTCATGTGAAGCGTCTGGCGGCGCGGGGATTCGTGGTGATGGCGCCCGACATGTACACCGGCCGTTTCATGGAGAGCCATCCGCTGGATCACGACTACGAACTGGAAGGCGACCTCAACAAGGGGCTGGATGTCCTGCTCGAGCGCGACGACATCGTGGGTGACCGTGCCTGTCTGGTGTCCATCACGCGCGGGGGCTACAAGACGCTGAAGGTGGCGGTGACCTACGAGCGGCAGGTCGAAGATGTCGCCTGCTGGGCTGGCTATTACCCGCATCTGCAGGACCCGAACCTCGGCGAACCCCATCAGGTGTATCGCTATGCCAACGAGGTGAACCAGCTCGAGATCCCGATGATGATCCTGATCGGCGAGGACGAGCAGTATCAGCGCCACCGGACCGCCAAGATGGCCGCCGATGGCCTGGAAAGCCGCGGCGGTGATGTGACCTGGATCGAATATCCGGGCGTTGGCCGCGGCTTCGATTTTCGCAACGGAAACAACCGCACCTTCGCCGACGACCTGGCCTCGCGTGATGCGATGATCCGCGTCACCCGCTTCGTCAATCAGCACCTGCGCGACGACTGAAATCGCCCAGGGAGGGGCGCCCGCCGGGTAGCCCGCGTGGTCTCAAAAAAAGGTCCGGGGTTTATGTTTTCTGCTCTGCGCTCGCTCAGCCTGCTGGCTGCCGCCAGCCTCATTGTCGCACCGCTCGCCGCGGACGAACCCACCGGTTCCGACAACTGGTGGTGGAATGACGACTGGTGGGAGGATGGTGTCCTGTATTCCGATCTTGAAAACCACGAGGTGCAGGTCGAGCGTTTCGAGTACGAACGCGACGGCGTGGACATTCCGGCCATGGTCGCGCGTCCTGCCGATGGCAAGGCCTACCCCGCCATCCTCTGGGCCCACGGTCGGCGAGGCCTGGGCGATCTGGCCGAGTTTCATGTGAAGCGTCTGGCCGCGCGGGGCTTCGTGGTGATGGCGCCGGACATGTACACCGGTCGTTTCATGGAGAGCCATCCGCTGGATCATGACTACGAGCTGGAAGGTGATCTGAACAAGGGTCTGGATGTCCTGCTCGAGCGCGACGACATCGTTGGGGACCGTGCCTGCCTGGTGTCTCTTTCGCGCGGGGGTTACAAGACGCTGAAGGTGGCGGTGACCTACGAGCGGCAGGTCGAAGATGTCGCCTGCTGGGCTGGCTATTACCCGCATCTGCAGGACCCGAACCTCGGCGAACCCCATCAGGTGTATCGCTATGCCAACGAGGTGAACCAGCTCGAGATCCCGATGATGATCCTGATCGGCGAGGACGAGCAGTATCAGCGCCACCGGACCGCCAAGATGGCCGCCGACGGGCTGGAAAGCCGCGGTGGTGATGTGACCTGGATCGAGTATCCGGGCGTTGGCCGCGGCTTCGATTTTCGCAACGGCAACAATCGCACCTTCGCCGACGACCTGGCCTCGCGTGACGCGATGATCCGCGTCACCCGCTTCGTCAATCAGCACCTGCGCGACGACTGACATCGCCCGGGGAAGGGGCGCCGGCCTTGCTCGGCGTCTCCCTCGGGCGCTTTCCCTTCCTGATCGAACCGAGCCCTGCGCATCCCGTCATGGGGTCCGGCGGGCTCGGTCAGCCTCCTTTATAAGCCTTTGATAATAAAGAAGACGTTTGCATACGGGCGTTGTGGAATTTGCTATCTTCGGGCTTCGTGAAATCGAGAAGCCCCGGTCGCTTCGCGGCGGGTCCCCGGTTTGTTCGCACTGCAGTCGCAATAAGGAGGAGTAAGGATGGCCAAGGTTCTGATCGCCCAGGGTGGAGGCCCGACGGCGGTAATCAATCAATCCATGGTGGGTGCGGTCCTCGAGGCCCGAAAGTTTACCGACGTCGAACTGGTGTACGGGGCCTTCCACGGGGTCCGCGGGATCATCGACGAGGAATTCCTGGACCTGACCCAGGAGACCACCCACAACCTGGAGATGGTCGCTCGGACGCCCTCCTCGGCACTGGGCTCCACGCGTGACAAGCCGGACCTCGATTACTGCAAGGAGATCTTCAAGGTCCTGAAGGCCCACGGGATCACCTACTTCTTCTATATCGGCGGCAATGATTCCTCCGACACCGTGCGTATCGTCAGCGAGGAGGCGCGCAAGGCCAACTATCCGATGCGTTGCGTGCACATTCCGAAGACGATCGACAATGACCTGGTGGAGAACGACCATACGCCGGGCTTTCCCTCGGCGGCGCGGTTTGTGGCCCAGGCCTTTGTCGGCGCCAACCTCGACAACTATGCCCTGCCGGGGATCTATCTGGCAGTGGTCATGGGCCGCCATGCCGGATTCCTGACCGCGGCCTCCGCCCTCGGGAAGAAATTCCCGGACGACGGGCCACATCTGATCTATGTGCCCGAACGGGTGTTCGAGGTCGACCGCTTCCTCTCGGACGTCAAGGCGACCATGGACCGTTACGGCCGCTGCGTGATCGCGGTCAGCGAGGGGATCCACGACGCGGACGGAGAACCGATTGCGACCAAGCTCGCCAAGGATGTCGAGAAGGATGCCCACGGTAATGTTCAGCTCTCGGGCACCGGCGCCCTGGCCGACATGCTCTGTGGCGAGATCCGGGAAAAGCTGGGGGTCAAGCGCGTGCGCGGCGACACCTTCGGCTATCTGCAACGTGCCTTTATTGGCTGTGTCTCGGACGTCGACCAGCGCGAGGCCCGCGAGGTGGGCGAGAAGGCCGTGCAGTTTGCGATGTGGCAGGGCCGCGACGGCTCGGTCGCGATCAAGCGTACCGGCTTTTATTCGGTGGACTACGAGTACGTGCCGCTGGAGGCCGTCGCCGGCAAGACCAAGGTCATGCCGGACGAGTTCATCGATGCCTCAGGCACCGACGTCACCGACGCCTTCCGCATGTATCTGCGCCCGTTGCTGGGCTCGGGCATGCCGGACGCCTATCGCCTGCGTCAGAACAAGGTGACCAAGGTACTCGGTCGCTAGTAACAAGAAAGCCCCTGGTCCCGTGTTCGGGGCCAGGGGCAGCAGGCGCGGGGCCGCGGCCCCAATCAAGACGACCCGCCCGGAATGCCAGGCGGGTCTTTTTTTAGCCCAGAGCCTTGAAGATCTGGTCGCGGATGTCTTCCACCGATCCGGTTCCCTTGATGTGGACGTACTTCGGCGCATCGGACTCGCCGCTGTCCGCCCATTTCGAGTAGAACTCGACCAGTGGCTGGGTCTGGCTGTGATAGGCCTCCAGGCGTTTGCGCACCGTCTCTTCGTTGTCGTCTTCGCGCTGGATCAGATCCTCGCCGGTGACGTCATCCTTGCCCTCGACCTTCGGCGGGTTGAACTCGATGTGGTAGGTGCGGCCGGATCCAGGATGCACGCGGCGCCCGCTCATGCGGCGGATCACCTCTTCGTCGGGGACATCCACCTCCACCACAAAGTCGAGCGGCACGTTCTGTTCTTTCAGCGCCTCGGCCTGCGGGATGGTGCGCGGAAAGCCGTCAAACAGAAAGCCGCTGTCGCAGCAGTCGGGCTGCTCCACGCGTTCCTTCACCAGGCCCAGGATGATGTCGTCGGAGACGAGGCCGCCTGCATCCATGACCTCTTTGGCCTTCAGACCCAGTGGAGTGCCCGCCTTGACGGCTGCGCGCAGCATGTCTCCGGTGGAGATCTGCGGGATGTTGTACTTCTCGCAGATATATTGGGCCTGAGTGCCCTTGCCGGCGCCGGGCGCCCCCAACAGAATCAGTCGCATACTCTCGCTCCTATGAGGAGTGGGTGGTTGTGCTAAGGTCGCGGCGGACGCTTCCGAGCCGCGCAAGTTACAGTACAAGGGTTGTGGTTGTGGGTACAAGCCTGCCCATGCCTATCTGACACCCGCCCCGTAAGGAGTCATAGACCGACATGCAAGCCGGCCCCCGCGAGATCACCACGCCCTTTCGGCCTATCCCCCTGGATATCCCGGAAGGCATGAAGCCCAACGAGTTCTTCAACAGCACCGAAAACCTCGCCGACCTGGTCCACAACAACGGATTATTGGTGAATCCGGAGAACCTCCTGCTCTACCGCAAGGCGCTGGGGCACAGCAACGAATTCGACTGCTCCATCATCTACAACACCTCGCAGACCATCCTCGACCCGATGGGGCGCCCAGTGCGGCGCACCCAGGTGCCGGAGCCGGTGCGGCATGTCTGGAATCGGATGAACGGGGTGATCATCGAGTACATGCTGGAGCAGTATCCGGACCCGGCCGAGGCCCTGGTGCTGGCGGGCGAGGCCAGCCTGGACGCGACCTGGCCGCTGACCGCGCCGGGCGTGCCCAGCATCCGCATGCTGCACAATCACTTCATCGTCTTTCCCATGGCGACGCTGACCGAGGCGCCACTGGCGGACCCCGGCAACCCCAACCTGACCGATGGCGGCCAGCACAGCTTGTTCCAGGCCTATATGCGCGATGTCTATCGGACGTTTTTTACCCGGGCCCTGGATCTGCAAATCCTGCGTCCCGCTACGGATCACCAGGCACGCCTGGGGCTGACCGGCTACCCGCACGGCCTCCCGAGTTGGGAGATCCAGGGTGGGGTCGAGGCGCTGAAGGATATCCGCTTCTGGCGGGAATACGACGCGGTCCTGCAGGGCTTTCTGGACTTCTACCGGACCTTCTTTTCGCAGGTCTCCACCCGCAATGCGCCGATGCCCGAGGGCGTACATTTTCCCGATGCGGTGGAGGAGGTGCTGCTGTTCAACAACGATTTCCTGAAGACCGCGAAGAAGGTACGTGATCGCTGCTTCACGGATGCCAAGTACGCCCATGCGATCCGCTGGCAGCCGGCCTTCAAGCAGCTGATCTACCGCAATGACGAGGGCCGTCTGATCGTGACCATTAGTCAGAATTCAATCGGCAACGCGATCACCGAACTGTTGGGCGTCGTCGTCAACCGGGTGCCGGACGCGGAGGCCTACGAGCGTGTCGAACCGGCCCTTGTAGAAAAGCTGCTGGAAGTGCGTCGCCGCCTGGTCGAGGTCGACCTGGGCGAGGGGATTGCGACCGAGGGCTGGCCTGCCGGCTGACCGGGCCGGATCGGGTGTGCCCGGATAATGAATGATGTACCGGGGGCGGACGGACCGCCCCCGGTCATGGTCAGGCGACTGACTGGTAGTAGATGTTCTGCGGGTGGTTGGCCTGGGCGAAAAAGAACCAGCGCTCGGCGACCATGCCCAGATACTGAATCACGAACGCGGCGATCAGCACGTTGACTGGGTCGACCCGAGTGACCAGCACGACCAGCAGCAGGATCGCCGGGACCACGAACGCGCCTAGCAGGAAGATCCATTTCATCCCGCGCAGAAATGCCGCCGACATGTGGTGGAAGAACTCCCGCGTATTGAACGACCCGCCCATGAAGCCCTGGGACTTCTGCTGGATCTTCGGGTGCTTCACCCCGATCGCGGTCTGCAGGGTCGACTTCGACTTGATGCGGGCGTTGCGCACCAGCGACGCGCTGCGGGTGCCCAGCCCCAGAACGGTCAGCACGATCGCCACCGTCGCCATGAAGGCGACCAGCGGGACACCGGCCCAGGCAGCATAGGCGGCGGCCAGGGTAAAGCCGTTGGCGGCGCCCAGCACGGTGTAGTTCACCACCGTCAGTGGCGAATGCCATTCCTGCAGGAACTTGATGCAGGCATAGATCATTGCGGTGGTGACATACAGCACGATGGCCAGCAACGCCCCGATCGCACCGAGCACCATGGTTGGCAGCACGGGTATGTCTCCGGCCAGCGTACCCAGGGGCGGGTTGAACCCGAATGCATGGGCCGCGCCGTAGAGAAACACCAGGCCCATGAACGCCGGGAGCACGATCACCTCGCGCGAGAGCCAGGAGGTGCGCCACTTGGTGGCGGTGCGCCAGGCGCGTTCCGGCCGACCCAGGTGAAAGAACGAGGCGACCAGTCCCAGCACCAGGAAGGCCAGCGCGAGCGCGGAGCCAAGCGCCAGGAAGTCCGAACCCGGGGGCGGCAGCACGCCCAGCAGGCTCAGGGCTTCGGCACCGAACAGGCCGAGAAACAGGCCCTGTCCGGCGCCGATCAGGGTGGTGAGAAAAATGACCGAGAAGGCTGGATGCATAGTGTCTTCGTCCCTGTTTACCAGCTGGTGACGTCGTCGAGCGAGGGTTCGTCCTGCCCGGGCTTCGGCAACTGACTGTCGATCTTCAGCGGATTGTCCGCGCGTTCCACCTCGTCCTCGCGGATGGTCAGCTGGGTCTTGCGCCGTGGCAGGTAATGGTTGGCCGGCTTGGTCCCCCATTCCGGCATCAACTGGTAGCCACCCGCCTCGCGGATCGCCTTCGAGACGACCGACTCGGGGTCATGGATATCGCCGTACAGTCGCGCATTGGTCGGGCAGGCCCGCACGCAGGCCGGCTTGCGGTCCCATTCCGGCAACTCCTCGTCATAGATGCGATCCACGCACAGGGTGCACTTGGTCATCACCTTGCTTTCGGCGTCCACCTCGCGCACGCCGTAGGGGCAGGCCCAGGAGCAGTACTTGCAGCCAATGCACTTGTCGTAGTCGACGAGCACGATGCCGTCCGACTCGCGTTTGTAGGAGGCGCCGGTCGGACACACCGGTACGCAGGGCGGCTCCTCGCAATGCAGGCAGGACTTCGGAAAGTGCACCGTCTCGGTGTTCGGGTATTCACCCACCTCGAAGGTTTGCACCCGGTTGAAGAACGTACCGGTAGGGTCCGCGTCGTAGGGATTCTGGTCGACCAGCGGACCGGCGTCGCCGGAGGTGTTCCATTCCTTGCAACTGGTCACGCAGGCGTGGCAGCCCACGCAGACGTTGAGATCGATGACGAGGGCGAGTTGGGTCATTTCTTGCCTCCTATGCCCGCAAAGAAGTTCAAAACACGTGCCCGTGTGGACTGGCCGGGATACGGTTTGAGCGGCTTGAACTGGGGGGAGGTCTCCTGCGGCTCCCCTTCTTCGGCCTTGTAGATTCGTACGCGGACGTCATACCAGGCCGCCTGACCGGTGACCGGATCGGAATTCGAGATCGGGCCGTCATGCCCCGGCAGCTCCTCGGAGATCAGGTGGTTCAACAGGAAGCCCTTGCGCGCCTCGTTGGCGCGCGGGGTCAGGTTCCAGGCCCCCGCGGCCTTGCCGATTGCATTCCAGGTCCAGACGGTGCCGGGTTCGACGGCCTCCGAGTACTTGGCCATGCAGCGCACTCGGCCCCAGGGGCTTTCCGCCCAGATCCAGTCCTCGTCCTCGATGCCGGCGGCCCGCGCGGTGCGCGCGTTTACGTACAGCAAGTTGTGGGCGTGGATCTGGCGCAGCCAGGCATTCTGGGAGTCCCAGGAGTGGTACATCGCCATCGGCCGTTGGGTGACCGCGGCCAGCGGGTAGGTGTGTTTGTCCGTGGACTGGTGTTCCAGCGGGTCGTAATAGAAGGGCAGCGGGTCGAAGAAGGTCTCGACGCGCTTGGTCAGGTGCGCCGGCACCTTGCGTGTGGTCCCCTTGCCCTGGGCGGCGGCGCGGAACTTCATCAACACCTCGGAGTAGAGGTGAATCAGCACGGGTTCGCCATAGCGCGTGATGCGGTTGCGCTGCGACCACTCGAGATAGCCCTTGTTCCAGTTGCGCATGTACTGGTAGCTGCGTGGCAGTTCGTACTGGAAGACGCAGTTGTTCTTCGCGTACATCTCCCACTGGTTGGGGTTCGGTTCGCCGCGCAGGGACTTCTCGCCGCCCTTGCCGCGCCACCCGGCGAGGAAGCCGATGCCGGAACCCGGCTCGGTCTCGTAGTTGACCACGAAGTCCGGATAGTCGCGGAATTTGCGGTCGCCCTTCTCGTTCACGAAGGCCGGCAGTTTCAGACGCGACCCGAGCTCGATCAGTACATCCTGGAAGGGCTTGCACTCGCCCTTGGGTGGCACCACCGGGATGCGCACCGAATCCACCGGGCCGGTGAACTCGGAGATCGGGCGATCCAGCATCGACATCACGTCGTGGCGCTCCAGATAGGTGGTGTCCGGAAGGATCAGGTCGGCAAACGCAGTCATCTCCGACTGGAAGGCATCCGCGACGACCAGGAACGGGATCTTGTATTCCCCGTTGTCGTCCTTGTCGTTCAACATTTTGCGGACCTCTTCCGTGTTCATGGTCGAGTTCCACGCCATGTTGGCCATGAAGATCAGCAGGGTGTCGATCGGGTAGGGGTCGCCGCGCCAGGCATTGGTGATCGCGTTGTGCATCATGCCGTGCACGGCCAGCGGGTACTCCCAGGAGAAGGCCTTGTCGAGCCGGACCGGCTCGCCCTTGTCGTCCACGAACAGGTCGTCCGGGCTGGCCGGCCAGCCGAGCACCATGCCGTCCAGCGGCTTGCCGGGCTGCACGCCCTCCGGCCCCTTCGGGGTGCGGGCGCAGGGCGGGATCGGACGCGGGAACGGGGCCTTGTGGCGGAAGCCACCGGGGCGGTCGATCGTGCCCAGCAGCGACATCAGGATCGACAGCGAACGGATGGTATGGAAGCCGTTCGAGTGGGCGGCCAGCCCGCGCATCGCATGGAAGGAAACCGGGTTGCCGGTGACCGACTCGTGCTCCACGCCCCAGGAGTCGGTCCAGGCGATCGGCAGTTCGATGCGCTGATCACGCGCGGTCACGCCCATCTCGTGAGCCAGGCGGCGGATATCCTTGGCCGGTATGCCGGTGACGCGCTCGGCCCACTCCGGGGTGTACTCCGCGACCCGGTCCTGCAGCAGCTGGAACGAGGGCTTCGCCCGTGTCCCGTCGTCGAGTGTGAATTCGCCGAGCAGGAAGGGATCGGCCCCCGGGGTATGGGTGGCGACCGGGCGACCCGTCTTGCGATCCCACCAGAGCTGATTCTGTGCGTCGTAGCAGCCTTCTTCAGGCGGCTTCTCGGTACGCAGGAACATGCCGAACTCGTCCTGCTCCTCGTCCATGTTCACGAGCTGGCCGGCATTGCTGTAGCGCACCAGGAAGTCGCGGTCGTACAGGCCCTTGTTGATGATCTCGTGGATCAGCGCCAGCAGCAGGGCGCCGTCGGTCCCCGGACGGATCGGGACCCATTCGTCGGCGATCGCGGAGTAGCCACTGCGCACCGGGTTGATGGAGATAAAGCGCCCGCCCTGGCGCTTGAACTTGGAGATTGCGACCTTCAGCGGGTTGGAGTGGTGGTCCTCCGCGGTGCCGATCATCACGAACAGCTTCGAGCGTTCCAGGTCGGGGCCGCCGAACTCCCAGAACGACCCGCCGATGGTGTAGATCATGCCGGCGGCCATGTTCACCGAGCAGAAGCCGCCGTGTGCTGCGTAGTTGGGGGTGCCGAACTGCTTGGCGAACAGCCCGGTCAGGGCCTGCATCTGGTCGCGCCCGGTAAACAGCGCAAAGCGCTTCGGGTCGGTCTCGCGGATGTGCCCGAGGCGCTCGGCGAGGATCTCGAAGGTCTCCTCCCAGGAGATCGGCTCGAATTCGGCATCGCCGCGCTCGGCGCCGGCCTTGCGCCGCAGCGGCTGGGTCAGCCGTGCCGGCGAGTGCTGCTTCATGATCCCGGAGGCGCCCTTGGCGCAGATCACGCCTTCGTTGATCGGGTGCTCGGGGTTGCCATCGATGTAGCGCACCTCCCCGTCACGCAGGTGCACCCGGATGCCGCAACGGCAGGCGCACATGTAACAGGTGGTGTTCTTGATTTCGTGCGACGGGGTCTGTGCCATAGATCGTTAACGCCTTGAAAGTTTAGACAATTACGATATACTTGCGTCCCCCTGTGTGCCGCCCGGGGTTACTCCCACTATGCAGTTCCGGGGGGTCCACCACAAGGCATTTCGGGAGCAATCGGGCATCCGGCGATCGGTTTCGCGAGAGGCCCGGATTGGGAGTGGCCGCGAGCATGGACGCGGCAGTGTTATGGTTTCGCGCCAGGATTTTGAAAACAGAGGCCTGCGAATCCCATGAAGGTATGCATTGTTTCCGACAGCCATGACCGCGGCCCCATGCTGGCCCGGGCGATCGAGGCCGGTATTGCCGCGGGGGCCGAGGCCGTCATCCACTGTGGTGACGTAATTGGCGGAAATACGCTGCGCGCCTCGCTGAAGCTGGGTGTGCCGATCCACGCGGTGCATGGCAACAACCTGGGTGACCCGGTCGCGATCTCGCGCATCGCCCACCAGTCCAACGGCCTGCTGCATTACTACGGGCTGGATGCCACCATCACCCTCGGTGGCCGCCGCATCTTTGTCACACATTATCCCCACTACGCCCATGCAATGGCCTGCACGGGAGACTACGATCTCGTTTGCTGCGGGCACAGCCACGAGACTGAAATTCGCCAGCAACCGCATGTGAAGGACGGGACCACCTGGGTCGTCAATCCAGGTACTGTGGCCGGTCTTGGTGCGCCCGAGGCTACCTGGGCGCTGGGGGACCTCGACAGCATGTCGTTCGAGATCCGGCCGACGCCGGAGGAGGCTGCGGCCGCAACGCAGTGACCTGTCGGGGGCCGTTGGGCGCTATCCCCGTCTGTCGCATATCGCGGCAATGCTCGTGTCGCACGGGGTTGGCTTGTCAGCACGCGTTTGTCAGGGCATCGTCTAGGTTCCCACCCTGGATGGAGAAACGCGATGACCGCAGAATTTCCGCACAAACCCCTGCCATCGAGCAAGGCGGCTCCCGGAACCGGGCTGCAGCAGGTAACCGACGAGGAACCGCGGGTCACGCTGGCCTCCTCGGCCCTGTGTGTGCTGACCGACTTCCGCCGCGTGCCGGTGGCCACGATCGGTCCCGACGCGACACTGGGTCAGGCGACGGAGCAGATGATTGCCAAGGGTGTGCGGTTGCTGATTGTGGTCGACGATGCGCGGCGCGTGCGTGGTCTGATCACGGCGCGTGACACGCAGGGAGAACGCCCGATCCAGATGGTCAACGAGCGTGGCCTGCGGCACGAGGACCTGCGAGTGCGCGACCTGATGGCGCCCCTGGAGGACGTGGATCTCCTGGACATGCAGCGGGTGATGCAGGCTGATGTCGGCGACATTATCGCGACCCTGAAGGACTGGGGGCGTCAGCATGCGCTGGTCGGGCAGACTGACCCGGCTACTGGTGAGACCCGCATCCGGGGTATGTTCTCGGCCACGCAGATTGGCCGCCAGCTGGGGGTGTCGGTGCAGACATTCGATGTCGCACGGACCTTCGCCGAGATCCAGGCGGCATTGTCGAAGACCTACTGAATGCAAAACGGTGGCGGGATTCCCCGCCACCATTTCTCCTCGTGAACCGGGCCGCAGCCCGGTCCCGCTACTTGTTGATGCTCTGGTAGTAGTCCATCAGGATCTCCGCCACTTCCGGGCGCGAAAACTCGACCGGAGGCGCCTCGCCGCGGCCCAGCATCTCGCGCACCTTGGTGCCGGACAGGAGCACGAAGTCCTCCTTTGTGTGGTCGGGCGCATCGCACATCATCACAACGCGGCCGAGCTTTTTCGAGAAGGCGGTATGGTCCGCCCGGAAGATCTCGATCTCCAAGGCGCCGTCCGGGACGTCCGTATCGAAGACGGTCTGGGCATCGAACGGGCCGTAGTAATCCCCCACGCCGGCATGATCACGACCGACGATGAAATGGGTGGCCCCCATGTTCTGGCGGAACAGCGCGTGCAGCACCGCCTCTCGCGGCCCCGCATAGAGCATGTCGAAGCCGTAACCGGTGATCATCACCGTGTTCGGAGGGAAGTAGATCTCCGCCATCTTGCGAATCGCGGCGTCCCGCACCGGGGCCGGGATATCGCCGGGTTTCAGCTTGCCCAGCAGCATGTGGATCACCACGCCATCGGCATTGAGCTGCTCCAGCGCCATGCGGCACAACTCTTCGTGGGCGCGGTGCATCGGATTGCGGGTCTGGAAGGCCACCACCTTGTTCCAGCCGCGTTCGGCGATCTCGTTGCGGATCTCCACGGCGGTGCGGAAGGTGTCGGGGAAGTCGTCCTGGAAATAGGAGAAGTGAAGTACCTGAATGGGACCCGACACGCAGACGCGGCCTACGCTGTTGAAGGCGGCCACTCCGGGGTGCTCCATGTCGGTCGTGCCATAGACCTTCTCGGTCATGGTCGCCATCTGCTCGGGCGTGAACTCCTCGATCGCCTCGACTTCCTGAATCGCGAGAACCGGATTCCCTTCCATGTTGGGGTCGCGCAGGGCAATGCGCTTGGCCCCGCGAATGGCATCCGCGTTCTCCAGGAGGTTGACCACAGGGACCGGGAAAAACAGCCCGCTGGTGGTCCTCATGTTTTCCGCGCAACTCATCGCGTCGGCGACGTTCATGAAGCCGGTCAGAGGCGTGAAATAGCCGCCTCCCATCATGACGGCGTTGCCCGCGGCAGCGGAGCTGATCATCACGGAGGGAAGGGTTTCGGCCTCTTTCAACAGGGCGTGATGTTGCTCGGGTTCGTAGACAAACAGGGGCTTCAGGGTGTCTGCACCGTGCGGTTTGATCATGGGGCTTTGTCTCCTGCCGACGCTGGTTGTGGGCTATGTATGGGGCGGCCGAAGCCGCCGGATGTCGTGCTCGGATCGCATGCGATCGGCCGGGCGCGTGTTTGGCCGCCGTGCGAGTCGAACCCGAACGTAGCACAAGATAGTCCATAAAGCGCCGGGTTACTTGACCCCTATCCAGCCTGCGCTGACACAAGGGGCCTGTGGTGGGCAGGGTCGACGCGGCTCGGTCCGGGGCCCCGCGCCTCCGGCCGGTCGTTCGTGGTCGACAGGCCCGCAACCATGGGTTGCACGATGCCAAAGGCCGCGTGCCACGACTTTCCAAACAGATACCGGCTCAGGGTGGAATCCCGGTACGGGATAAAGCGGCGGCTGACGCCATAGATTAGCGTTTCCCTAAATTAGCATATCGACCCATTCATTCCGCTTATGTCGCGGCAAGCAAGTTTGATTTGAAGCGCAAGATCGATTTATCACAGACTCGGTGGGCCAATTGGACATGTTGAGGAGGCCTGACGCCGTGATCACTAGTAATCCCTTTGCCGAACTGGCTGCGTTTATTCCACCAGCCGCAATGCAGTGGTATGTCGTGCTCATGGTCATCCTGGTGGCTGCTGGCACGATCCTCGACATGATGCACAAGAGGAGCGCCACGTATTTCTTCGAGAACGCCAAGAAAGGGGAAAAGAACGCAACCCGTACCGTGAGTGGTGGCGAGAAATTTTCGATGGCGATGCAGACCATCGGGAAAGAGGTCATCACCTCTGGCGAATTCAAGAATCCGACGCGTCGCGCCTCCCACCTCTTCACCATGTGGGGCTTTATCGTGTTTGTGGTCTCCTCCGCCGTGCTGATCTTTGGTTACGCGACCGAGCCGGCAGCCGGGGTGTGGCCGGTCCTGTGGCACCTGGGTGCTCTGTCGCTCGCCTTTGGTGGCTACTGGTTCTGGTTCTTCATTCGCGTCGATGTGAATTCCGAAGGTCGCCGCTGGTACCAGCTGGTCCGTGCCGACCTGTTCATCGTGTCGCTGCTGGCGATGTCGACGTTCGCCATCCTGTGGTCGCTGACCCAGGGTACTGCGCTCGGCTGGCTGTTCTTTGCGCTGTTCCTGGCGGCCACCACGACGCTGTTCGCGACGGTCTACTGGTCCAAGTTCGCGCACATGTTCTTCAAGCCCGCCGCGGCCTATCAGAAGCGCCTTACCCGGGCTGATGGTTCCGCCGAGAACCTCCCGACCCTCACGCGCGACGACCCCGAGCAACAGCAGCGCCACTCGATGGAGTTGCTGCGTGACGCGCCGATGGACATGGGGAAGGGTATCCAGCGCGAAGAGCCCAACCACTACTAATAAAGCCATTTACCCGAACATCAGCATCGATCGAGGACTACCATGCCAACTTTCGTATACATGACCCGTTGCGATGGCTGTGGGTACTGCGTGGACATCTGCCCGTCAGACATCATGCATATCGACGAAACCACCCGTCGTGCCTACAACATCGAACCCAACATGTGCTGGGAATGCTATTCCTGCGTCAAGGCCTGCCCGCACCACGCCATTGACGTACGCGGCTACGCGGACTTCGCGCCTCTGGGCCACAGCGTGCGCGTCGACCGCGACGAAGAGCGCGGCACCATCGCCTGGAAGATCAAGTTCCGCGATGGTCGGGAAAAGAATTTCCTGTCGCCGATCACTACCAAGCCCTGGGGCAAGCACATCCCGCAGCTGGCCGACGTACCCGCGCCGGACAAGTCGATGCGGGACAGCCAGTTGCTGTTCAACGAGCCCAAGTACATCCGCATGGATGAGGGGGATCTGCACACGCTTGAGGCCGCCGGTCTCAAACTGAAAGAAGGGGTGTACTACTGATGGCCTACAAGACAATCGTCGAAGACAACATCGACATCTTGGTTTGTGGCGCCGGCCTGGGCGGCACGGGTGCCGCCTGGGAAGCCCGGTTCTGGGGCCAGGACAAGAAGGTCGTGATTGCTGAAAAGGCCAACATCGACCGTTCCGGCGCGGTGGCGCAGGGCCTGTACGCGATCAACTGCTACATGGGGACCCGCTGGGGCGAGAACAACCCAGAAGACCACGTGCGCTACGCCCGCATCGACCTGATGGGTATGGTGCGCGAGGATCTGCTGTTCGACATGGCGCGCCACGTGGATTCCACCGTGCACCAGTTCGAGGAGTGGGGTCTCCCGCTGATGCGCGACCCGAAGACGGGGGCCTACCAGCGTGAGGGCCGCTGGCAGATCATGATCCACGGCGAGTCCTACAAGCCGATCGTGGCCGAGGCCGCCAAGAAGTCCGCCGACACGATCTACAACCGCATCTGTGTCACCCATCTCCTGATGGACGAGTCCAAGGAGAACCGGGTGGCCGGGGCCGTGGGCTTCAATGTGCGTACCGGCAACTATCACGTCTTTAAGTCGAAGACGGTAATCGTTGCCGCGGGCGGCGCCTCGATGATCTTCAAGCCGCGTTCGGTCGGTGAAGGTGCGGGCCGCGTCTGGTACGCGCCGTGGTCTTCCGGTTCGGCCTACGGTCTGCTGATCAATGCCGGCGCCAAGATGACCCAGATGGAAAACCGCATCGTGCTGGCCCGCTTCAAGGATGGCTATGGCCCGGTCGGTGCCTACTTCCTGCACCTGAAGACCCGTACGCAGAACTGCAACGGTGAAGAGTACGAGTCCAAGTGGTGGCCAGGGCTACAGGAGATGGTCGGCAAGGAGTACCTCGATCCGGAGGCCTCCCACCGGACCCACCGTCCGATCCCGACCTGCCTGCGCAACCATGCCTTCCTCAACGAAGTGAACGCTGGTCGTGGTCCGATCCACATGGTTACCATGGAGGCCTTCCAGGATCCGCACCTTGAAGAGGTGGGCTGGGAAAACTTCCTGGGCATGACCGTCGGCCAGGCTGTGCTGTGGGCCGCCACCGACGTCGACCCCAAGAACGAGAACCCCGAGCTGACCACCTCGGAGCCCTACGTGATGGGCTCGCACGCAACGGGTTGCGGCGCCTGGTGCTCCGGTCCGGAGGATGTCTCCCCGCCCGAGTACTTCTGGGGCTACAATCGCATGACCAGTGTCGAAGGCCTGTTCGGTGCCGGCGACGCCGTGGGCGGGACGCCGCATGCGTTCTCCTCCGGTTCCTTCACCGAAGGCCGGCTGGCCGCAAAGGCTGCCTGCAAGTACATCGACGATGGCAAGGCCGACGGTATCCGCGTCTCCGATTCGCAGATCAACAAGCGCAAAGAGGAGATCTACAAACCGCTCGAGCACTACAAGATCTACCGCAACGAGGTTGTTGCCGGTTCGGTCAACCCGAACTACATCAACCCGCGCCAGGGTCTTGACCGCCTGCAGAAGCTGATGGACGAATACTGCGGTGGCGTGACGGTCAGCTACATGACCAACGAAAAGCTGCTCAATATCGGCCTGAAGAAGATGCACATCCTCGAAGAGGACCTGGAAAAGCTGGCCGCGGAGGACATCCACGAGCTGTTGCGTGCCTGGGAGCTGAAGCACCGCGTACGCACGGCCGAGAGCGTCTTCCACCACACGCTGTTCCGCAAGGAAACGCGCTGGCCGGGCTACTACTATCGCGGCGACTACATGAAGCTCGACGACAAGAACTGGCATCACCTGACGGTCTCCCGTCGTGATCCGAAGACCGGCGAGTACACCATGGAGAAGGCGCCGTGCTATCACCTGGTCGACAAGGACGAGGCCCCGGCCGAGCCCGAGAAAGCGGAAGCCTAGGGTGCTAACGTGACGGGGTCGGCTGCGACCCCGTCACCACGACCGGAAGCAGCGTTGGCCAACGCGTTCGCGCGTTGGTCTTCTCTTTCAACCGCCACCCCCCGGGGGTTTCAACATGACCAGTGCAGCTGAAGCACAGACACCGCAGGAGACGTCGATGAACATCATCGATCACTCCGACGAGGAGATCCTGGAGATCGCCCACCCCATGTGGAGTGATCTGATCAAGTACTCGAACAAGGGCCAGTACGGCAAGTTCGTCCGCCGGTTCTCCTATCATCTGCTGTTCGGCCTTAACGAGGTTGAAGTGGGCAAACAGTTCGCCCAGAGCGAACTGACCCGCAACCTGAAGGAGGACTGGGATTTCCTCGGCATCATCCGTCGCGGCGAACACGTGACCGTTCTGTACCGGGTGCGCAGCACGAAGAAGGAAGGCGAGTGGCTTGGCCGCATGGTCCTCGGTTACGAGGAAGGCGAGGTGCGGATCTTCGGTGCGTCCATTTTTTGAGATTGCGGGACTTTGAATGACAGATGTAATCAAGGACAACAAGTACGTCGAACTGAACTATCAGGTCATCGACGAGAAATCCGGCCAGGTCCTGACCGAGGTCGAGTTCCCGCTGGGTTATGTGCACGGCGTCAATGAAGTCCTGTCGCCCAAGGTGATGGGCGAGCTTGAGGGCAAGGCGCAGGGCGAAACCATCGAGGTCCCCATCGATTGCAATGCGCTGTACGGTCCGCGCGACGAGTCCCTGGTGATCACGGAAGCGATCGAAAACGTGCCGGAGGAGTACCGCAAAGTCGGTACGGCGATCCTGATGGAAAACGATCGAGGCCAGACCAAGAACTTTCTGGTTACGCGGCTCGACGACAAGACGATCACCATCGATGGCAATAACCCACTGTGTGGCCGACAGGTGATTTTCAAGCTGAATGTGTTGTTGGTGCGTGATGCCACTGCTGAAGAAATCGAGCATGGTGGCAAGGTGGAGTCGGGCCCGGAAATCGACAGCGGACGAGCGGTGCCCATCGAGTGATGGAGCCGGTTCACCCGGCCTGTCAGTATGTCTGGGGAGCGAGACGTGAGTGTCCCATCCCCTTTTTTTCATCGAAGCGAGGTGAATGAAACATGAGCCAGGATACCGAGAAGAAACACCCGCAGGTCCCGGATGGCAAGTCCCGTTATCTCGTGACCCGTCAGATGCCGCCTAACGAAAAGGGGTTTGTCGGTTACGAAACGATCTGGGAGTCCTTCCAGAAAGAGGCCGAGTACACCACACCGAAGCGCCCCTGAAGCCGGGGTAGCCGACAACCGCCCCTTGTCGAACGGGGCGCAGCCTTACCTGCCGCCCGCCCGCGATGTTCATCGCCGGCGGGCGATTTTGTGTCGCTCAGGTCTGGGCCTGCGGGGCCATGCGAGGGGGGGCGTCTTGAACCCCGGTAAGTCTCTACGAAGGGGAGCGTTCTTGTTCCTGCGGCGGTTCTTGCAGTTCCGGTGGCCTTCCAGGCTGGGCCATGCGGTCCGGGTTGGCCCAGCGCATCAGGGCAAGCGCCAGCAGGATGGTGGGAATACCAATGAGCGCAGAACTCGCGAAGAACCAGAACCAACCAAGATGCTCGGCGAATATGCCGGTAAAGCCGGCCAGGAACTGGCCCGGTAGGGTCATGATCGAGCTGAACAAGGCATATTGCGTGGCGGTGTAAGCCGAATTCGTCAGGCTGGAGAGATAGGCGATGAAAACCGAGATCGCCATCCCGCCGGAGAGGTTGTCCGCCATGATCGCGAATACGAGGCCATAGAGCTCCGGCCCCAGCGTGGCCAGCCAGGAGAACGTCAGATTGGTGGCCGGGGCCAGGATGGCGGTGGCGATCAGCATGCGCATGATCCCGAAACGCACCACCAGCAATCCGCCAAGGGCGGCTCCCGTCAGGGTCATCGCCAGCCCGAAGGCCGCCGCGATATTGGCGATCTCGTCTTTGGTAAAGCCCAGGTCCAGATAGAACGGATTGGCCATCACGCCCATGAAGATGTCGCTGATGCGGAAGATGGCGATGAACGCGATCACCAGCAGGGCGATCTTTCCGAAGCGCTGCCAGAACTCCACGAACGGACACACGACTGCGCCGATGAACCAGGCCTTGAAGTCCCGCCAGAGGCCGGTGTCCGCGGTGTTGTTGATGTAATGCACCACGCGCTCTTCCAGTTGCGTGGTCTTCGCGTCGCGCGTCGCGACTTCCGGCTCGCGCACGATCAGGGTGCAGACGACCCCGACCAGCATCAGCGTGGCCATCGCAGCGTAGGAAAGGCTCCAGTTGCCGGCGGCTGCGATATGCAATGCCCCCGCACCGGCGGTCAGCAGGGCCACGCGATAGCCGAAGACGTAGGCGGCCGCCATTGCCCCCTGCCGCTCCTGGCTGACCGCCTCGATGCGGTAGGCATCAATCGCAATATCCTGGGTGGCGGCCCCAAAGGCCGTGAGCACCGCCCATACCGCGACCAGCCACAGCTGCTCGGTGGGGTCGGTGAAGGCAATCCCGAACAGCCCCAGCATGATGGTGGCCTGCGCGGCCAGCATCCAGGCGCGCCGGCGCCCGAAGATCCGGGTTAGCAACGGGAGTCGCATCCGGTCCACGATCGGGGCCCACAGCACCTTGATGCTGTACGCCATGCCCACCCAGGAGAGGAAACCGATGGAGGCGAGTTCGACCCCGAGATCGCGCAGCCAGGCGGTAAAGGTGCCACCCGTCAGCAGTAGCGGAAGTCCGGCGGCAAAACCGAGGAACAGCATGCCCACCACCCGCGGGTGGCGGTAGACGGCCAGCGCCGCTCGCCAGTCGCGGTCCGGGCGGTTCTGCGACTCGGCGGCCGTGCTCATGCGGACGCCTGTGCGTAATCAGGGCGTGTAGTCATAGTCGATCCAGAACGGGGCGTGATCGGAGTAGCGATCATCCGTATGGATGTACGGGTCCCGGGCGGTCTCCGCGATGCCGGGGGTGGCGATCTGGTAATCGATGCGCCAGCCCACGTTCTTTGCCCAGGCCTGGCCACGATTGGACCACCAGGTGTACTGCTCGGGACGGTCGTCCAGCCGGCGGAATACATCCACCATGCCGATCTCGTCGAACAGGTGATCCAGCCAGGCGCGTTCCTCGGGCAGGAAGCCCGAGTTCTTCTGGTTGGATTTCCAATTGCGCAGGTCGATCTCCCTGTGGGCGATGTTCCAGTCGCCGCAGATCACCCACTCGCGCCCGTCCTGCATGCGCTCGGCCAGCCACGGCCGGAAGAAGTCCAGAAACCGCCATTTGGAATCCTGCCGGTGGTCCCCCGAGGAACCCGATGGCAGGTAGAGCGACACCACGGAAAGTTCCCCGAAGCGCATCTCCACATAGCGGCCCTCGTTGTCCGCCTCCTCGAAGCCGATGCGCGTGATCACCTCGTCCGGCTGGCGTCGGCTGTACAGGGCCACGCCACTGTAGCCGGGCTTTACCGCATCCACGTAGGCGCTGTGGTAGCCGGGGGGATGGAAAGGCTCGCCCTGAATCTGGTGGATCTGAGCCTTGGTCTCCTGGATGCAGACCACGTCGGCCTCGGTCGCCGGGAGCCAGTCGAAGAAGCCCTTGCGGGCGGCGGCACGGATGCCGTTGGCGTTCATCGAGAGTATGCGCATGGCGGGGAACAATACCGGCGCGCGCCGGTGCAGGAAAGGGCTGGCCCGATGATTACGGCCACGGCTGTGTCAGAATACGGCGTTTTCCGACCGGAGCCCCACGATGACCGCCCATGCCTTTCTCGACTATGCCCTGGAACGCGACGTACTGCGCTTTGGCGAGTTCACACTGAAGTCGGGGCGGGTGAGCCCGTATTTCTTCAATGCCGGCCTGTTCAACCGGGGCTCCGATCTCGTGCGCCTGGGCGAGTTCTATGCGCAGGCAATCGTCGATTCCGGGGTCGCCTTTGACCTGGTCTTTGGCCCTGCGTACAAGGGCATCCCGCTGGCCGCGGCCGTCACCGAAGCACTGTATCGCGATCACGACATGGACCGTCCCTGGGCCTTCAACCGCAAGGAGGCCAAGGACCATGGCGAGGGCGGCAACATCGTGGGCGCACCACTGGCCGGGCGCGTACTCATCGTGGACGACGTGATCACCGCCGGCACCGCGATCCGTGAATCGGTGGACTTGATCCGCGCGGCGGGCGCCACGCCAGTGGCGGTGGCCATTGCCCTGGATCGCGAAGAGCGCGGCCGTGGCGAGCGCTCGGCGATTCAGGAGGTCGAGGACGATCTGGGAATGGAGGTCGTGCGCGTGGCTCGGCTGGGGGACCTGGTGCAGATGCTGGAGCAGACCGGCCGCGCCCCCGAGCACCTCGAGGCCCTGCGCGCCTACCGCGCCGAATACGGGGTCTGACCGGCTCAGGAAGCGCCTTCTTCCGAGCGTCCCAGCCGCTCCAGGCGGCGCTGCAGTTCCAAGGCCCGCAGGCGGTATCCGCGTGCGGCCTCGAACTCGGGGTCCAGCTTTAGCGCCTCGTCCCACAGGGCAATCGCCTCTTCCAGGTCCTGATTGCGGTAACGCTGGATGGCCGCTGAATGCAGCTCGTCCTTGCGCTGTTCACGCAGTTTCTCGCGCGCCTCCCGGGCCGCGTCACGGCTGGAGTCGGCCTCCAGTGCGCGGTCGTAGGCGGCCAACGCGGCCTCGGCGTCACCCGCATCCCGGGCCTCGTGCCCGCGCTGCTCCCAGTAGCGGCCCTCCACCGCGCGTTCCAGCTCGTCGAGTCGCTGCCCCCGAAGGCCATTATCGGCCTGTGCACGCGCCTGCCGCACCCCATCGCGCGCCTCTCCGTAACGACCCGCCTCCAGGTCGGCCTCGATCGCGCGCAGGTAGGCATCTTCGTCGTCCCTTCCGCCAAGGGCCGCCAACTGCTCGTCGAGCCCCTCTGCATTGGCGGCGGGTGCCTCGCGCGCGGCAGTCTCCGGTATGCGCAGGCGTTGGCCCGCCAGTAGCCGCGACGGGCGATCGATATCGTTGTAGCGTGCGAGGATCAGGAAGCGATTGGCGTCGCCCAGGTACCGTCGGGCCAGCTGGCCCAGTGTCTCACCCGGCTCCACGGTGTGCGAAAAGTAGGCCGAGCCCAGTTCCTCGCGTGGGTCCGCATCCAGCTGCGCGCGCAGGCTGCGCGCGACCCTGTGCTCGGGCTCTTCCTCCAGGAATCGGTCCAGCGCGGGATCTGCCCGTTTTATGTCCCCTTCCTGCAGGGCCTCGATGATCTCCGCGATGGCCAGGTCCTCCGCCGGCGCGGATCCTTCTGCAGGGGCCTCTTCTGAAACCTCGGGTACCTCGGTGACCGGTTCATCCCCTTCGACTCCCAGTATCGCGCAGCCGGCTAGTAGGGCGACGAGGGGAATTGCTGCCCCGACAACAAGACGCGTCATGTTCAGTCCAGGGGCCAGAAGAGGATGGCAAGGACGGCGAGCAGTAGCAGACCTCCCAGCAGCATCGGCCGGATGGCGGCACGCAGGTGGTGCCGATCGGGGGTGGTCATGGCCTGTGCACGCCATACGGTGATGGACACATTGTCGCCATGCGCGCCGCCGCGCTGTGCCGCGCGGGCGGCCGCCTGTGTACAGGCTGCCTGAAGATCCGGGTGACTCATCCATCGAGCGCTCTCCTCGGGACCCAGCTGTTCCCAGTATCCATCGGAGCACAGCAGGAAGCGGCTGTCGGATGTCAGCGGGGCATCGCCATGGTCCACCCGTAACGGATCCACTACGCCCAGGGCCTGCAGGAGCTGGTTCTGTTCGGGGTGTGTTGCCATGTCTTCTTCGCGGATCTCGCCGGCATCGACCAGCGCCTGCACGCGGGTGTGGTCCCGGGTGCGCGTCATCAGGCGCTCCCCCTCGAAGTGATACAGACGGCTGTCGCCGCAGTGCGCCCACCAGGCCCGCTCTGGCCCGACATACAGCGCCACCAGCGTGGTGCCTGGTTGTTTGTCGGGCGCGGCTCCGGGATCATGGAGAGCGGCCTGCGTCTGGCGAAAGAGATTCTCCAGCAGTGCCGGCGGATCCTGCGGGTGGGCAGCGCAGTCGTCCCACAGGCGCTCGGCGGTAGTGATCGCCGTGCGCGCCGCAAACGCCCCGTCGGCGTGCCCGCCCATACCATCGGCCACCACCAGCAGCGCATGCTGGTTGTCCGGACAGGTCAATACACAGGCCGCGTCCTGTTGTTCGCGGCGCCCACCGATCTCCTTGGCTACTGCGGTCTCCATACCGGGCCCCTGCCTGATGTCGTGCCCATCATGGCCCAGAGGACGGGCTACTGTCAGTGCGACGGGCGTCCTTTAACCCGTGGCGCCGATCCAGAAGTCGATGGAGCGGCCGAGGAAGTCGTCCCAGGTCATGTAGTGGGAGCCGTCGCAGGAGAAGGTCAGGCTGACCATGCCGTTGAACAGGTTTATCGAAGCCGAGCGCAGGTAGATGGTTTCGTCGGCAAAGCGCAGGGCCTTCAGCCCCTGCAGTACGCGGCCAACGGCCTCCTTCGGGATCAGGGCCTCCTCCGGATACGGTTCGTGAGGGAAGGCGAGGCAGACATCCGGATCGGCCAGCGACTCGTGGGTCAGGATGCGGTAGCGGTAAGGGTCCTCGGTGGTCCAGAGCGTCGCCCGCGAACTGGAAAAGTGGAACACCCCCTGGAACACGCCGCGTTCGGTAAACAGTTCGTCCAGGATGGCCAGCGCGGTGTCCATGTTCTGGTCCATCAGACTCTCGGTGCGGCTTTGCAGAAACAGCGTTCCACGGATGGACGGATCGCCCTTGATCTGACGCCACTCGCTGGGCTCCTCGTAGAGGTCCTCCGACAGATCCGGCAGGTTGCGCAGGTCGAAGTCCGCACCCAGGAAGCCGAGTGCCGTGCCGTTCTTGTCGCGCACCAGCTGCAGCGCAGTCAGTGACGGGCGGCGACCGAGCAGGCTGATGTACGCCTCCGAGAGCAGAAAGCCCTCGGCCGGCACGGCTTCCTTCATGTAGGGACGCTGCGAGCGGTCGCGACCGAAATGTTCCGGCAGCACGCCGCTGCGCGAGATGTTGTCGGACAGCTGGATACCCTCGGTATTCAGCGCATACACGAAGGTGGCCTCGGGGATTTGCCGGATCGCCTCCTCCAGGATCGAATCCAGCGTCTCGCGTTGTGGCCAGGCTGCGCTCAGGCGCGTTGCAATGTCGGCCAGCGGCTCCTGTAGTCGGGCCTCCAGGTATTCGCGCTGGTGCTCGATTGCCTTTTTCAGTTCCGTCATGGTGCGCTGTCGCCTCTTCTCAGTGCAGCGTGATTATCCCCGATCATGGATGGCACTGTCGTGACGGGCCTCCGGGCGTTCGCGTGTTACTGACGCTGTCGGTATTTAGCAGGAACTGTGCCTGCAGGCATGCACCGGCGACTGGACGATGGCGTGGCGCCAGGGGCGTGCTGGCACAGTGTGTGCTGGTGATGCAACCATGCCACGACATATGCGGTCGTCGAAGTGCGGGCGACTTGGCTCGTGGCTCGCCTGCCGCGAAGATGGGTGCGATTGTTTCGTGTGGAGCCGATATTGATGCAAGTCGCCGTATTCAGTACGCAGAGCCATGATCGCGAGTTTTTGACCCCGGCTTTTCGACAGGTCGGTCTTGAACCCCGCTTCATCGAAGCCAAGCTCGACGCCAGGACGGTGAGCGAGGCAGAGGGCGCGGGTGCGATCTGTGCATTCGTGAACGACGACCTGGGGCCGGCTGTACTCGACCGGCTTCGTGACTTTGGTATTCGGGTGATTGCATTGCGTTGCGCTGGTTGCGACAACCTGGATCGAGCGCACGCCCAGGGGCTGGACATGCAGTGTGCCCGTGTGCCCGCCTACTCCCCCAATGCCGTCGCCGAACATGCACTGGCGTTGTTGCTGGCTCTGAACCGCCATATCCCGCAGGCCTGGGAGCGCGTGCGGCGCGGCAATTTCGCCCTGACGGGCCTGGTGGGTTTCGATCTGGCGCGGCGCGCCGTCGGCGTGATTGGCACAGGCAATATCGGCTCCGCCTTCGCGCGTGCGCTTCAGGGCATCGGGGCGCATGTGCTGGCGTACGACCCCTACCCCAATCCGGATCTGCAGGCCGCTGGGGTCGAGTACTGTGCGCTGGACAATCTGCTGGCGGCCTCCGAGGTGGTGAGTCTGCATTGCCCGCTTACCCCCGAGACACGCTATCTGATGAATGCCGAACGCATTGCACGGTTGCCGCGTGGTGCGTTGTTGATCAATACCGGGCGAGGCGGCTTGCTCGATACCGACGCAGCCGAAGCGGCGCTCGATTCGGGGCAACTGGGCGGGCTGGGGCTCGATGTCTATGAAGATGAAGCCGGCCTGTTCTTCTATGACTGGTCGGCGCAGGGGCTTCCGGACGCCCGTCTGGCGCGGCTGATGCAGCGCGACGACGTGCTGGTGACCGGCCATCAGGCCTTTCTGACCCGCGAAGCTCTGGAAAGTATTGCGCAGCAGACCAGCAACAATCTGCGCACGATGCTCGATGACCCGAGTGCGGGCGCGCAACTCGATGGGCGGATCGTATAGGGCGGATCGTAAAGCGGTCGAGCGAAACGTCCGGCGCCGGCGGGCGCCGGACGTGGCTGGTCGCTAGAACAGGGCGCTTTCGGCTTCCTGATAGGCGATATTCGTATTGCGCGGGGCCAGGTCGTCGAAGTCGGCCAGATCCTGCCAGGGCGAGTCGTCAAAGGCGCGGATCGCGGACTGCATGTCGGTGCCCATGTCCGCCGCCTCAAACATGTGGTCCCACAGCGCGCGCAGGTAGTCGTGGGTCGGGTGGTCGAAGGTCGACAGTGCGCCCGGTTCACCGTGGCCCGGAATGAACTTCGCATCCGAGTATTCGTTCTGCAGGAGTTCGTAGGCCTCCAGCCAACCCTCCATGCTGCCGTCGGGCAGGATGGCCAGCAGGCGCCCCCCGTAGAGCACGTCACCGGCAAACACGACGTTGTCGGGCTCGACTACCGCGATCAGACTGCCGTGGGTGTGGGCGCTGCCCACATGGCGAACCGTCAGCGTGACACCGCCCAGGTCCAGTTCCTCTCGGTCCTCGACCATCACGTTCGGCGGTTCGGGGTGCTCGGTGGAACCTTCCGGCCGGTCCAGCGCGTTCTCGAGCTGCATGGCGAACATCGAGGCGTTCCCCTGCATGCGGTCGACGGCCTCTGGCGCGGCCAGGATGTCGGCCCCGGCCTCGCGGAAGACGTCATTGCCCATGAAGCGGTGTGGTTGCGAGTTGGTGTTGATTACGTAGCGCACCGGCTTGTCGGTCGTCGCGCGGATATGCTCCAGCATCTCTTTGGCCATCTCCGGGGTATGGCCGGAATCGATCACGGCCACGGCGTCTTCGCCGACCACGTAACCCAGGTTCATGCGAAAGCCCTGGTTTTCAGTGTCCGGCCCGCCGTACGGCCCGACCCAGGCACGGGCATGGTCCGAGACCGCTTCGGGTTCGGGCAGGATGGGCGCCTCCTTGGCCGCGAGCATCGGGCTTAGAGCCAAAGCCGCCAGGGCCAGAACGAGCAGGGCCCTGTTGCGCGTGTTTTTCAGCATGTCACGAACTCCTAGAACAGAAGCTGATACCCAGCGCCGAGAGCGGCGCAGACAGCGATCAGCGGAATGATCCCGACCCGGAAGCGGGCCAGGGCGATGAAGGCAGCGATGCCCAGCAGAGCGGAGAACCACTCAAAGGCACCGTCGAATCCGTCCGGCCACAGCACGTGCCACGTAAAGAAGACGGCAAGGTTCACGATCACCCCGACAACGGCGGCGGTGATGCCCGTCAGCGGCCCGGTAAAGTGCAGGTCCCCGCGGGTGCGCTCGACCAGCGGTGCGCCGACCAGGATGAACAGGAACGACGGCAGGAAGGTAAAGAAGGTTGCGACCAGGGCCCCGAGCAGGGCGGCCAGCACGATCTGGTCTGGCCCGAGAAAGGCCTGCGTCCAGCCCCCGATGAAGCCGACAAAGGTGACGACCATGATCAGCGGTCCAGGCGTGGATTCGCCCAGGGCCAGGCCGTCGATCATCTGCGTCGGGCTCAGCCAGCCATAGGTCTCGACCCCGCCCTGGTATACATAGGGCAGCACCGCATACGCTCCGCCAAAGGTGACCAGCGCAGTCTGGGTAAAGAACTGCCCCATGCGGGTCAGCGTGGCATCCCAGCCGAACACGGCGAGCAGGGCCCCGAACACAACGGCCCACAGGCCCAGGCCCACGACCAGAAAGCGGATCACCCGTGCCCAGCGGAACTGCATCCAGGGGGCGGGTGGTGTGTCGTCGTCCACCACCGCCGGGCCACGCGACTCGACACGGCCAGCCCCGTGCGACTCGCCGCTCTGGAAGCGTTCGGGCCAGACGCGACTGCCCAGCCAGCCGAGGATCCCGGCAGTGATGATGATGTACGGGAACGGGATGTTGAGCGCGAATATCGCCAGGAAGGCCGCTATGGCCATCAGCCACAGCAGGCCGTTGTTGAGCACCCGCCCGCCGATGCGCCAGCCGGCATAGACGATGATCGCGACCACTGCCGGCTTGATGCCGTAGAACACGGCCTCCACCGCAGGAACGTCGCCAAAGACCAGATACGCCCACGACAGCCCTATCATCAGGAACAACGACGGTAGGATGAACAGCAGTCCGGCCATCAGTCCGCCGAAGGTGCCGTGCAGCAGCCAGCCGAGATAGGTCGCCAGCTGCTGGGCCTCGGGCCCCGGCAGCACCATGGTGTAGTTCAGCGCATGCAGAAAGCGTTTCTCGGAGACCCAGCGACGCCGTTCCACCAGCTCGTCGTGCATCATTCCGATCTGCCCGGCGGCGCCACCGAAGCTGATGAAGCCGAGTTTCAGCCAGTAGCGAAAGGCCTCGGCTCGAGTGGGCGGGTCGGGTCGTGGTGTTGTCGCCTGCTCGGAATCCGTCATCTGGAGGCCCCTCCGGATTGTTGTTCATAGGCCTGACGTAGGTCGTGCAGCACCGGGGTCACCCGGGCCAGCAGGGCATCGTCGTCCGCGCACTGTTGCTTGGCCCCGGTCAGGATGCTCTCGAAGCCCGGCGCTTCGGGGATGGGGCGGCCGCCGACATCCAGGAAGTGCACCATCTCGGCCAGGCCGGCCAGACCGCTGTCGTGCTCCAGGGTGAAGGCGGCCAGCAGCACCTCGAAGGTGACGCGGTCGCCGACGTGGGTGAAGGCGGCCCCGTCGAAATCGAAGCCCAGCGCCTCGGCCGGGCATTCGGCCGGCGTGTCGAGCCAGACAAAGCGCGCCTCGGGGTCGATGAATTCGCGGATCAGCCAGGCGCTGGCGACCCGGTCGACCCACATGGCCGCGCGGGTCGCCCACAGCCGGCCTCGGTAGTCCGCCGGATCCAGGCGGTCGATGCCGGTGTCGGGCGCGGGCGAGGGTTCATCCGGCGAGAGCGTTGCCTGAGCCGCGGACTCGAGCCGGGCCAACTGGGCCTCCAGTGATCCGCGTCCGGACCCGGGGAAATAGTCGGTACGGCGTAGCTGCTCCGCCTCGCGATGAATCTGGCGCAGGCGTTTGAGCAATTCGGCCTCGCTCAGCCCGGGCAACTGACCCAGGAGCGTCTCGGCATTTGATTGCAGCGTGCGGTACTCGGCCTCGCGGTCGAACAGGCTGCGGTAGTGCGCCTGCTCCTCGGCGTTGGCCGCCACCGGCAGGTGATAGGCCTGGTTGCCCGCAGCGCGCGCGGATTCCGCCAGATCCAGCAGGGCATCGCGAAGATCCGAGCGGTTGGGCAGGAGATAGACGCCGTCACGCAGCGTGGCGGCGCCCAGCGCCTTCAGCGCACGCCAAAGTCGGACCCGGGTCGAGTCCTGCCCGCTCTGAAAGGCGAGGATGAGTAGTTGCCAGTCGGTATTCGGCGAATCCATGTTACAGATATATCAGCAACGTAACGTGCGTTACAACAATCGCCTTCCGGACACAAAAAAGCCCGGCGCCTTGCGGGGCCGGGCTTTGCGCTGCCAGACCGAGGGATCAGCCCTCGTTGTGGTAGCCGGTGATGCGCTCCACTTCGTTCTTCGCGCCCAGGACCACCGGCACGCGTTGGTGGATGCCCTCGGGGTTGATATCCATGATGCGTTCGCGGCCCGTGGTAGCGACGCCGCCAGCCTGTTCGACGATGAAGCTCATCGGGTTGGCCTCGTACATCAGGCGCAGCTTGCCGGTCGTGCCCTTGGCCTGCATCTTCGTGTCCATCGGGTACATGAACACCCCGCCACGGCACAGGATGCGGTGCACCTCGGCGACCATGGAGGCGACCCAGCGCATGTTGAAGTCCTTGCCGCGCGGACCTTCCTTTCCGGCCAGGCATTCGTCGATGTAGCGCTTGATCGGCGCTTCCCAGAAGCGGCCGTTGGACATGTTGATCGCGAACTCCTGGGTGTCCTCCGGGATGTTCACGCTGTCCTTGGTCAGCAGGAACTCGCCGAAGTCCTTGTCCAGGGTGAACATCTTCACGCCCTGGCCGGTGGCCATCACCATCATGGTGGACGGGCCGTACAGGCAGTAGCCGGCGGCGACCTGCTTGGTGCCCGGCTGCAGGAAGTCCTCGGTCTTCGGGTCGGTCACGCCCTCGGGGGCCTTCAGGATCGAGAAAATGGTGCCGACGGAGACGTTCACATCGATGTTGGAGGAGCCGTCCAGCGGATCGAACAGAACGAGGTAATGGCCACGCGGGGCACCGGCCGGCATCTCGCAGATCTCGTCCATCTCCTCGGAAGCCAGGCCGGCCGCATGGCCGTTGTGGCTCAGGCTCTCGATAAACACCTCGTTGGTGATGATGTCGAGTTTCTTCTGCGTCTCGCCCTGCACGTTCTCGGAGCCGGCGGAGCCAAGCACGCCAACCAGATCGCCCTTGTCGACGAGGTTGGAGATCTTCTTGCACGCCACGGAGATGTCGTTCAGCAGACCGGTGAATTCGCCGGTTGCGCCCTGGATGCCGCGCTGGGTTTCGATGATGCAGTTGGTCAGAGTGGTGCCGATATGCATGATGCAATCCTGATGCTGTTGTGAATCGGGCGACACAGCGCGAAATGGGGCACACCAGCCCCATCGCGGGGCGAACGGCCCCGGCGCGCCGGGTGTCAAAGGCGGCATAGTGTAGCAAAAGCACCCTTTGTGGCCGATCTGTAGCACTGATGGCGGAGCGACGGCCCTGGCACTGCGTTTGCTCGCCATCCGGGACCCCCAACAAAAATGGAGGATTTATATGCCGCAGAACGCGCTGTATGCCCAGTCGGGCGGGGTCACCGCCGTCATCAACGCCAGCGCCTGGGGAGTGATCGAGGCGGTGCGCGCCCATCCCGCCCATTTCGGCAAGGTCTATGCGGCGCGCGACGGCATCCTGGGTGTCCTGCGCGAAGAGATCATCGACCTTGATCATGAAGACCCGCTGACCCTGGCGGCCCTGCGCCATACACCGGGTGGGGCGTTTGGCTCCTGCCGCTTTGACCTGGGCGACCCGGACAAGGACCCGGAGCAGTACGAGCGTCTGGTCGAGGTCTTTCGCGCCCACGACATCGGCACCTTCTTCTACAACGGTGGTGGCGGCTCCATGGACACGGCGCTGAAGATCGCGAAGATGGGTGAACGCATGGGCTTTCCGATCAAGGCCATCGGCGTGCCGAAGACGATCGACAACGATTTGGCCGTCACTGATTCCAGCCCGGGGTTTGGCTCCGCCGCCAAGTTCATCGCCACGGCGGTACGCGAGGCCAGCCTGGACGTCGAATCCATGCATACCAGTTCCACCAAGGTGTTCGTGATGGAGGTGATGGGGCGCCATGCCGGCTGGCTGGCGGCCGCAGCGGCGCTGGCGCAGGAGTTCGACGGCCAGCCGCCGATGCTGATTCTGTTCGCCGAGATCCCGTTCGACCAGGAGGATTTCCTCGAACACCTGAACCGCACCATCGAGCGCCACGGCTACTGCGTGGTGGTGGTCTCTGAGGGGCTCAAGAATCCCGACGGGGGCCTGTTCTCGGTGGCGCAGAACCACGATGTCTATGCCTACACCCAGCTTGGGGGCGCCGCTCCGCGCCTGGCCGAACTGATCCGCGACAAGACGGGCCACAAGCTGCACTGGGCCGTGGTGGACTACATCCAGCGAGCCGCGCGCCATATTGCGTCGAAGGTGGATGTGGAGCAGGCCTATGCCTGTGGTCGGGTGGCGGTGGAAGGTGTGGTAGCGGGGGAGGATGCCTTCATGCCGATCATCCGGCGTGACTCCAGCAAGCCGTACCGCTGGAGTATCGGATTCACCTCGCTGGAGACCGTGGCCGATATCGAACAGGGCATGCCACGCAACTACATCACCCCGGATGGCTACGGCATTACCCAGGCCGCGCGGGACTATCTGCGGCCGTTGATCCAGGGCGAGGACGCGCCGCCATTCGAGCGCGGCCTCCCCTGCTATCCACGCATTCGTGGTGAGTTGCTGCCAAAACGCTGCCCCCCGTTCGAGGTCAAGACGGAGTAGGCACCCAGGTCATCGGCCCGAAGGTCTCGCGGGTGTACAGCAGCCGCCCGGGCCTTTCTGCTGAAGGGGCGGGCAGGGCACGGTTCCAAAGGAACAGAACACGCAGCAATTGCCTGGAAGCGGGCGCAGCAAAACGCCGCAGCCCGTGCACTCGTAGAACCACTGGCAGGCGTCGACAGGCATCGTTTCTGTCTTCTCGTGCCCGCACTCGGGGCAGGTCAGAGTCGAATCCAGGACGATTTCATTCATCCGAGTTTCAGGCGAAGGTGCGATCATGTGTCAACGTACGGGTTTTTCCGGTGAGGAAAAACCCTTTGTGGCGCCCGGAAACGGCATATACGGCGTAATTCCGGCGTCTAATGTGTGATAAAGGCCACGCAAGAGGGCCAGCCAAGGTCCAGAGATTGTGGAGGACATCATGACAAGCCAGATTTTGAACCGGACATTGGTGGGCTTTTCAGCCGCAGCCTTGATGAGCCTCGCGTTCGCCGCGCCCGGTACCGTGGCGGCGCAGGGCGCCTACTGGCTGCCGGCCGACGGTTCACCTGACAATATCAAGGTCGAATACCGCCTGCGCGACCATGGCTGCGACAACGTGCGTGGTGAATGGCGCGTGGTGAACGAGAGCGATGATTACGTCGATGTGACCGTGACCAAGACGGCCTACACCTGCCCGGGCGAACTCGATGACGACGTTCGTACGACGGTGCGTCGCTTTGGCACGATTGCTCCCGGCGACATGCGCGAGCGCACGCGCGACGACAGCGTCTGTGGCGGTGCCTGGGCCCGCTCGGTCGAGGTGCTGGAGTACGAGATCGAGAAGGTTGACCCGGCCGAGGAGACCTGATTGCATCCGCGTGTCGCGGTCCGAGTGTCCGGCATGGCGCTCAATTGCGTGACGGGTATTAAAAAAATGAGCGATTCAGGGCTTGGCGCATCCGAGCCGGCGGGTACACTGAAATAGCTTTCCCGGCGGATTGTCGGGCCTGTTCAATCGAAAAAGGAGTTCGACCATGTCCCACGCACCGCATCGCCGTTGGTTGTCCGCCCCTGCCGCTTTCCTGGTTGCGATGGCGCTGGCCTTGTTGCCCGCGACCCCAGCTTTCGCCGGCGTAGGGATGGTGGATACTGGATCCATGATCCAGCAGACGAGCGCTGATGACACCCGCGCTCAACTGCTCAAGCAGCTGGATGATCAGGCTGTTCGCGAAAAGCTGGTCGAGATGGGGGTGGACCCCGACCGTGCCCAGGAGCGTGTAGCCCGCCTGACGCCGGACGAGCTGGCCCAGCTTGAGGCCCGCATGGAGACCGATCCGGCCGGCGCCGCCGGTGTAGTGGGTGTGGTCGCGATCGTGTTCATCGTGCTGGTGATCCTGGATGCGGTCGGTGTGACCGATATCTTTGCGTTTGTGGGCCCTGCCCGCGAACGCTAGACACCTGATGATGCCTTTGTTCTGGCGGCGAGCCCCCGGGCTCGCCGCGCTCGTTTGCGGCCTGTTCGCCGTGCTCTGGCTCAGTGGCTGCGCCACTGCGCCGCAAAGCGCCCAACTATCCAGTGAAACCCCGGACGACCTGCCCACCCGCGTCGAGCTGGAAGACACCCCATTCTTCCCGCAGGAGGATTACCAGTGCGGTCCGGCAGCCCTGGCCACGGTGCTGGGGGCCCGTGGGATCGATGCCTCGCTGGAAGAGTTGATCGACGAGGTCTATATCCCGGCCCGCGAGGGCAGCCTGCAGGCGGAGATGCGCGCGGCGGCCCGTGCCCGTGACCTGGTGGCCTACCGCGTGGAGCCGCAGCTGGAGGCGATACTGCGCGAAGTGGCGCAGGGTAACCCGGTGGTGGTGTTCCAGAACCTCGGGGTGGCGATGTTCCCCGAATGGCATTTTGCCGTGGTGATGGGCTACGACCTGGAAGAGCGCGAGGTGTACCTGCGCAGCGGACCCATCGAGCGCCATGTGAATTCGTTTTCCCGCTTCGAGCGTACTTGGGCCCGTGGTGATCGCTGGGCCTTTCTGGTGATCGAACCGGACCAGTTGCCGGCCACGGCCGAACCGCTGCGCTGGCTGCGGGCGGTGAACGAGCTGGAGCAGGTGGGACGTCTGGGCCCCGCCGCCACTGGCTATCAGACTGCGATGGAACGCTGGCCGGAGCACCCGATTGGCTATGTCGGACTCGCGAACGTGGCCTTCGCCCAGGGCGATCTTCCGACGGCGGAGGACGCATTGCGTCAGTTGATCGACCGTGATCCGCAACGGCACGAGGGCTGGAACAACCTGGCCCATGTGCTGATTGCCCGCCAGTGTGGCGAGCAGGCCCGCGAGGCCGCCAGTTGCGCGGGCGAGCTGGCGGGACCCGGGAGCTATGCCCCGACCCTGGGGGCTGCGGCCGGGGCGCCTGACGACGGCGATCAGTGTCGCGCCCTGCCGTCCTGCCCCGCGGCGCTGGAAGCACGCGCGCCGCAGGAGTAGCGGGAAGCCCGTCAGGCCTTGCGCTTTTCCAGAGTCTGTTCGGCGTGCTTGAGGACCAGCCCCAGGTTCTGTTTCTCGACGTCCGTGACCTGCGGGTCTTCCTTCACGGCGTGGCGCAGGTGCTCGATCAGCTGGGCGAGTTCCTCGCGCGAGATCTGGTGGAAGTTGAACCCGCCCCCGTAGCGGGCCTCGAGCTGGTCCCAGTAATCGGCGAGCGGCGGGCGGTAGTCATCGGTCATCGGTAGCCTCAAGCGGCGGTGGACGAGACGGGGCAGTGTAAAGCCTGGCCCGGCGTTTTCCGAACATGCCCGTGTGGGGGTGTTTGGTGTGCCCCCACCCCTTGCGGTCTAATACGGGACTTGTTCCCTGCTGGCTGTTGGCATGCCCCAAGTCACCGCGATTTATCCCGGCACCTTCGACCCGATTACCCACGGGCACACCGATATCGTGCGCCGTGCCGCGCGCCTGTTTGATCGCGTGGTGATCGCGGTGGCCGCCAATCCGAACAAGGGACCGGCCTTTCCACTGGAAACCCGGGTCGCGCTGGCCGAGGAGGCGGTGAAGGGAATCGAAGGGGTCGAGGTCCAGGGTTTCAACGTCCTGCTGGCTCGGTTTGTCCACGCCCAGGGGGCGAACGTGATCCTGCGCGGCCTGCGCGCGGTATCGGATTTCGAACATGAATTTCAGCTGGCAGCAATGAACCGCCAGCTGGCTCCCGAGGTCGAAACGCTGTTCCTGACCCCGGCGGAGGAATACAGCTTCGTCTCCTCCAGTCTGGTACGGGAAATCGCCCGTCTGGGCGGAGACGTCTCAAAATTCGTAAGCCCCGGCGTGGCGCGTATGCTGGCCGAACAAAACGGCGAGGCCCGCTAGGCTGGGCCCGCGACTGGATGCGAGGAAAAGCCCATGGCCCTGATGATCACCGATGAATGCATCAACTGCGATGTCTGCGAGCCCGAGTGCCCGAACGAGGCCATCTATCCCGGTGACGAGATCTACGAGATCGACCCGGAGCGCTGCACCGAGTGCGTCGGGCATTACGACGAACCGCAGTGCCAGGATGTCTGCCCGGTCGATTGCATCCCGCTGGATCCTGACCGTCGGGAGACGCGCGAGCAGCTGCAGGCGAAGTACGAGAAGCTGATGGGCGCGTAACGATGCTTGGGCGCCTGCTCCCCGTCGCCCTGGTTGCCGCCCTACTGGCGGCGCCCGTTCAGGCCGAGGGGCCCGGCCAGGGAGCGGTGGCCTCCGCCCATTCGGAGGCCACCGCGGCGGGCGAGCGCATCCTCGCCGCAGGGGGCAACGCGTTCGATGCCGCCGTCGCCGTGACGGCTGCCCTGGGCGTGGCCGAGCCCTACGGTTCCGGCCTTGGCGGCGGTGGGTTCTTTTTGCTTTACGACGCGGAAAATGACCGCAGCGTAATGCTGGATGCCCGCGAGACGGCCCCGGGCGAGGCGCATCGCGACATGTACCTGGACGATGATGGCCAGGTGGTCGAGGGGCTGTCGCTCGATGGGGTGCTCGCGGCTGGCATCCCCGGTATGCCAGCGGGTATCGATCACCTGTCCCGCCACTACGGCAGCCTGCCGCTTGGCGATACGCTGGAGCCGGCGATCCGCCTGGCAGAAGATGGTGTCGAGGTGGGCGGCCGCTACAACCAGATGGCGAGTTTCCGCCACCAGGCGCTACGGGATGGCGCTGATGCCGCGCAGATCTTCCTCGATAATGGCGACGTGCCGGACGCGGGCATGCGCCTGGTGCAGCCGGACCTGGCCGATACCCTGCGCCGCCTGGCCGAAGAGGGCCGCGACGGCTTCTACACCGGGGCCCTGGCCGAGCGCCTGGTGGAAGGCGTGCGCGAGGCGGGCGGTATCTGGACGCTGGAGGATCTTGCGGGCTACAAGGTCGTCGAGCGCGACCCGATCCACATCGAGTATCGCGGCGCGCGAATTACCACCGCATCGCCGCCGTCCTCGGGCGGCGTCGCCCTGGGGCAGATCCTCAACATCCTGTCGTTCTACGACCTCGAAGAGCTGGCCCCGGATCTGCGTGCGCACCTGACCATCGAGGCGATGCGCCGCGCCTACCGTGATCGTGCCGAGTACCTGGGCGATCCGGATCATGTCGACATGCCGCTGGAGCGGCTATTGTCGCGCGACTACGCGGCCGGGTTGCGTGCGACCATCCACCCGGACGAAGCCACGCCCAGTCGCTACCTGCCGCTATCGGTGGACCCGCAGGCGGATGTTCCGGATCCGGCGCAGGCCACCGAGAGCCCGGAAACGACTCATTTCTCCGTGATCGATGCCGACGGCAACCGCGTGGCCGCCACGCTGACGCTGAACTACCCGTTCGGTTCCGGCTATGTGGTGCCCGGTACCGGGGTCCTGCTGAACAACGAGATGGACGACTTCTCGGCCAAGCCGGGCGTGCCCAATGCCTACGGCCTGATCGGGTTTGAGGCCAACGCGATTGCCCCGTATCGGCGGCCCCTGTCGAGCATGAGCCCGACCTTTGTCGAGACCGACGATCGGGTGGCGATCCTGGGAACCCCGGGCGGGAGCCGCATCATCACCATGGTGCTGCACGGTATCCTGGGTGTGGTGGAAGGCCTGGACGCGGAGGCAATCGTCGAACAGCCGCGTTACCATCACCAGTACCTGCCGGATCGCGTGGAACACGAGACGAGCGTGTTCGATATGGACACGCGTGGACAATTGGTGGCGCGTGGTCACCGCCTGGTGCCGCAGGTGCGGCCGTTCGGTGACATGCAGGCGATCCTGTGGAATCGCGGCGAGGGACGGCTGGAGGCCGCCTCCGATCCGCGAGGCGAGGGGCGTGCCCGCGTACTGATCGAATAATACGTGCCCGTATGGCTACGCCCTGGAGTGTCCACGCAAAAAGCCGCGCCCGGACATGATCCGGGCGCGGCTTTGCGGGCGATCCGGTTCGGAGCAGGGCCCCGAACGGCCGGGGCCGTTAGCCCTGGGCCAGGTCGCGGATGCGGGCGTTCAGACGGCTCTTGTGGCGGGCCGCCTTGTTCCGGTGGATCAGCCCCTTGCTCACGGTCGCGTCGATGACCGGCACGGCCTTTTTGTAGGCCTCGCTGGCCGCCTGGGCATCGCCCTGCTGCAACGGTTTCAGCACAGCCTTCATGGCCGTGCGGAAACGGGAGCGCAGCGCCATGTTGTGAGCGCGATTCTTGACCGCCTGACGGGCCCGCTTACGGGCAGAAGCAATATTCGCCAAAGTACTTCCCTCGCGTTGATGCGCTAGGTTCTGGAAAAGGCGGCAGAGCATACCGCTGGCCCAGGTTCGCGTCAACCTTGGGGCGAGCCCGTTATGGATGGCGTGGCCCGGTCGCGACGTCTACTGTATAAGACAAGACCACCCTACAAGGAGAACTACGATGTTTCCGCTCTCCCGCGCCGTTCGAATGGCACGCCTGCCCGGTTTTGCGATGGCCCTGATGCTGACGGGCCTGCTGTTCGCCGCGCTGGCGTTCACGCCCCGCGCCGAGGCCATGGAGCCCGAGGCCAAGGTGGTGTATCACGCCGATTTCGCTGACCCCCGGCGTTTTTCCGCGATGCTGACGAGCATCAACAACATGATGACGCACTATCAGAACGAGTTCATGGATGTGGACGTGCGCATCGTGTTCGTCGCGCACGGCATCCGTTTCCTGACTGACGACGACCTCGCCGATACACCTTTCGAAGCTGACGAGGAGCTCAAGGAAGAACGCGATACCCTGCGCGGTCGCCTGATGAGCTTGGCCAGCACCCATGGCGTCAAGCTGGAGTTGTGCGAGATCACCCGTTCGCAGATCGGTCTGGACCAGGATGAGGTTTACGACCACGTCGAGTTTGTGCCCTCGGGTGTGGTACGCATCGCCGAGTTGCAGAACGAGAAGGGATTCGCCTACATCAAGATCGAGTGATCGGTCCTGCAGTCCGTAACCCGAAGCCCCGCCTCGGCGGGGCTTTTTAGTGCTGGCCCAGGACCTCGAGCTTGGCGAAGCCGAGTACCAGCCACTTGGATCCGGCGTGGGCGAAGTTCACCTGCACTCGTGCCGAGTTGCCGGAACCCTCGAACTGGGTAACCAGGCCTTCGCCGAACTTTGCATGGTGCACGCGGGCCCCGATGGACAGACCATTGTCGCGGGCGGAGGCATCCGCGGTATCCAGTGATCCACAGCCCGCGCTGCGCTGGCGGCTGGCTGCGAAGCGCCCTGCGCCATACGGCGAGGCCTGCGGGCGCAGCACCTCCAGCGCGTCCTCCGGGATCTCGTGGATGAAGCGCGAGGCGACGTTGTAGGACTCGCGGCCATAGAGGCGCCGGGTTTCGGCATGGATCAGGTACAGCTCCTGCTCCGCGCGGGTCATGCCGACGTAGGCCAGGCGGCGCTCCTCCTCCAGCCGTCCCGGCTCCTCCAGCGAGCGCGCGTTGGGGAACAGGCCCTCCTCCATGCCGGTCAGGAAGACCAGCGGGAACTCCAGGCCCTTGGCGGAGTGCAGGGTCATCATCTGCACCGCATCCTCGTGCGGGTCGGCCGCGCCCTCGCCGGCCTCCAGCGCCGCGTGGGCAAGGAACTCGGTCAGGCGGTTGCCTTCGCCTTCCTCGCTCTCGGCGGTGGATTCCATGTCGAAGGCCCGCGCCGCACCCACCAGTTCGTCCAGGTTCTCCAGGCGCGCCTCGCCGCGCTCGCCCTTCTCCTTCTTGTAGTGCTCGCGCAGCTGTGCGCGCTCGATCGCCTGTTCCACCTGATCGGCGAGCGGCTGGCGCGGCAGCTCCTGCTGCAGGGTGTGGATCAGCTGTACGAAGCTGGCGACCGCGTTGCGCGCGCGCCCGGGCATGGCGTCGGAGTCGACCGCATGGGCGGCCGCCTGGAGCAGGCTGGTGTCCGCCGCCTGGGCTGCCTGACGCAGGCCCTCCAGGGTCTTTTCGCCAATCCCGCGCGGCGGCTGGTTGACCACGCGCAGGAAGGCGGCATCGTCATCGCCATTTCCGGCCAGGCGCAGGTAGGCCAGGGCGTCGCGGATCTCCTGGCGCTCGAAGAAGCGCAGGCCGCCGTAGACGCGATAGGGCATGCGCCGCGCGATGAAGGTCTCCTCCAGCACGCGCGACTGGGCATTGGAGCGATACAGGACCGCGCACTCGCGGTACAGCCCGCCCTGGTCCACATGGCGGGCGATGGTCTCGGCGACGAAGCGCGCCTCTTCCTGCTCGTTCAGCGCGGTGTACAGGCGCACCGGGGCACCTTCCTTGTCCTCGGTCCACAGCTCCTTGCCCAGGCGGCCTGAGTTGTGGCGGATCAGCGCGTTGGCGGCGTTCAGGATGTTGGCGCTGGAGCGGTAGTTCTGCTCCAGACGCACGACCTGGGTGCCCGGGTAGTCCTGCTGGAAGTGCTGGATGTTCTCGATCTTCGCGCCGCGCCAGCCGTAGATGGACTGGTCGTCGTCGCCGACCGCGAATACCGGGCTGTCGCCGGCCAGCAGGCGCAGCCAGGCGTACTGGATGTCGTTGGTGTCCTGGAACTCGTCAACCAGCACATGGCGAAAGCGCGTGCGGTAGTGCTCCAGCAGGGCCTTGTTGTCGCGCAGCAGCTCCAGCGAGCGCAGCATCAGCTCGGCGAAGTCCACCACCCCGGCGCGCTCGCAGGCCTGCTGGTAGGTGGTGTAGATACGCACCCACTGGCGCGCGACCGGGTCGCCGGTATCCGGCAGGTGTTCCGGGCGCGAGCCCTCGTCCTTGCGCGCATTGATGTACCACTGCGCCTGTTTCGGTGGCCAGCGCGCCTCGTCCAGCTCCAGGCCGCGCAGCACGCGCTTGACCATGCGCAACTGGTCGTCGGAGTCGAGGATCTGGAAGCCCTGCGGCAGCCGGGCATCCTGCCAGTGCTGGCGCAGCAGGCGGTGGGCCAGCCCGTGGAACGTGCCGACCCACAGTCCAGTCGCCGGGTGTCCCAGCAGCGCCTCAATGCGCCCCCGCATCTCGGCCGCCGCCTTGTTGGTGAAGGTGACCGCCAGCAGGCTGTGCGGAGCCACGCCCTCCACGCCGATCAGCCAGGCGATGCGGTGTACCAGCACGCGGGTCTTGCCGGAGCCGGCACCGGCCAGCACCAGCAGCGGTTGCGGCGGGGCGGCCACGGCCTCGCGCTGGGCCGGGTTCAGGGAATCGAGCAGGGGAGAGACATCCATGCGCGAATGGTAGGGAAACCCGGGCGGAATCGCACGTTGCGCATGCGGGACGTGTGCCTTCGCCCGCGCAAACGCGCTACTCTCGGACACAACCTTCATCGGTCCCGTGCGGGGAACCTCGCCGCCGAGAGTGGTCCCAAGTAACAACACCGCGCAAGAGTAATCGGAACATCGCGAATGAACGACATGCCCTCGCTGCACCGGCTGGATACGCCGGTCTCCGGACAGGAGCTGCACCCGGACAACCTGCTTTTCGCCGAGACCCTGCTGGAACGCTACCGCGAGGACCCGGAGTCCGTGCCGCCGGCCTGGGCCGATTACTTTCGTTCGCTGGAGGGGGCGCGGCGTCGGGAGCGCCGTCGGCGTTCCAGCGATCGCCCGGATCTGGCGCACGAGCAGTTGCAGATCCGGGTACTGCAGTTCATCAATTCCTATCGCTACCTGGGCCACTTCGGGGCGCGTCTGGATCCGCTGGAGCGCGAGGCGCCCGAACCTCCGGTGGAGCTGAGCCGGGAGTATCACGGCCTGGATCGAGTCGGCCCGGACATCCTGTTCGATCCCGGCTCCCTGTTCATCGAGGGACCGGTGTCCCTGGACACGATCGAGCGGGTTCTGCGCGAGACCTATTGCGCGACGATCGGTGCCGAGTACATGCATATCGCGGCGACCGAGGAAAAGCGCTGGCTGCAGGAGCGCCTGGAATCGGCCCATGGCCATTTCGACTTCAACGACGATACGCGGCTGGCCATTCTTGAACGCCTGGTCGCGGCCGAGGGCCTGGAGCGTTATCTGCATCGGCGCTATGTCGGGCAAAAGCGCTTTTCCCTGGAGGGCGCGGAGAGCTTGATCCCGCTGCTGAACGCGCTGGTCCAGCGCGGTGGCGCGCGCGGGCTGCAGGAGATCGTGCTCGGCATGGCGCATCGCGGGCGCCTGAATGTGCTGGTCAACCTGTTCGGCAAGGCCCCCTCGGAACTGGCCGGCGAGTTCGAAGGGCGTCCGCGTGATGATCGTGGCACCGGGGACGTCAAGTACCACATGGGTTTCTCCTCGGGTGTCGAGACACCCGGTGGCCCGGTCCATCTGGCACTGGCGTTCAACCCCTCGCATCTGGAGATCGTGACGCCCGTGGTCGAGGGCTCGGTGCGCGCCCGCCAGGTGCGTATCGGCGACCGCAAGGGCAACCGGGTGATGCCCGTGGTGATCCATGGCGATGCCGCGTTCGCCGGACAGGGCGTGGTCATGGAGACCCTGAACATGTCCCAGACCCGGGGGTTCTCCACCAAGGGAACGGTGCACGTGGTGGTGAACAACCAGATCGGGTTTACCACTTCCACGCTCAAGGACGCGCGTTCGACACATTACGCGACCGATGTCGCCAAGATGGTGAATGCGCCGATCCTGCACGTGAACGGCGACGACCCCGAGGCCGTGGTGTTCGTCACCCAGGTCGCGCTGGACTACCGCATGCGCTTCGGCAAGGACGTGGTGATCGATCTGGTCTGCTACCGCCGACAGGGGCACAACGAGGCCGACGAGCCGGCCGCTACACAGCCGCACATGTACCGGCATATCCGTGACCTGCCGACGACCCGCGAGCTTTACGCCCGCACACTGATCGAGGCCGGGCTGACCGATGAGCAGTCCCAGGACGACGAGATGGAGTCCTATCGCGGCCGTCTGGATGCCGGCGAGCCGGTCGCGTTGTCGCTGCACCAGAATGGGCACGGCACCACGACCAACTGGGAACCGTACCTGCATCAGACCTGGGATCAGGACGTGGAGACAGGGGTCCCGGCCGACCGTCTGTCACGGATGCTGGACCAGCTCTCCACACCGCCGGAGGACTTCCAGGTCCATCCGCGCGTACAAAAGGTCCTCGACGCGCGCCGCGCTATGGCCGCGGGCGAACAGCCGCTGGACTGGGGCGCGGCCGAGACGCTCGCCTATGGGGCGCTGATCCAGGACGGCTACCGCATCCGTCTGTCCGGGCAGGATTCCGGGCGTGGGACATTCTTCCACCGTCATGCGGTGCTGCACGACCAGGAAACTGGCAAGTCCCTGGTACCCCTGCGGCGACTGGATCCGGATCATCCGCGTTTTTTGATCATCGATTCGCTGCTGTCCGAGGAGGGCGTGCTGGCGTTCGAGTACGGGTATGCGACCGCCGCGCCGGAGGCACTGGTGATCTGGGAGGCGCAGTTTGGCGATTTCGTGAACGGTGCGCAGGTGGTGATTGATCAGTTCATCTCCTCCGGCGAGCAGAAGTGGGGCCGGCTGTGCGGGCTGACGCTGCTGCTGCCGCATGGCTATGAGGGCCAGGGCCCGGAGCATTCCTCGGCACGCCCCGAGCGCTTCCTGCAACTGGCCGCGCAGGAGAACATGCAGGTCTGTGTGCCGACCACACCCGCGCAGATCTTCCATCTGCTGCGGCGGCAGATGGTGCGTCCGTACCGCAAGCCGCTGGTCGTGATGACCCCGAAGAGCCTGCTGCGCCACCAGGAGGCCGTCTCCGATCTCGACGCCCTGGCGAACGGGCAGTACCAGACCGTGATCGACGATGCGCGCATCAAGGACCCCGACGCCGTCAAGCGTGTGCTGCTGACCAGCGGGCGCATCTACTATGACCTGGCCGCCAGCCAGTCCGAGGGCGATCATTGGGATGTCGCCATCCTGCGCCTGGAGCAGTGCTACCCGTTCCCCGAGGCGCGCCTGACCGAGTTGCTTGGGCGCTATCCGCACGCGGAGGAGTTTGTCTGGGTGCAGGACGAGCCCGAGAACCAGGGCTATCTGGAGTTCGTGGCCCCGCGCATCAACCCGATGCTGGCGGTGCGCGGCCAGACGCTGCACGCGGTCGCGCGGCCCCCGGCCGCCGCGCCGGCGGTCGGTTATCCGGAGGTCCACAAGGCACAGTTGAAGGATCTGCTCGATCGCGCGTTCGGCCCGATCAGCTCGCGCGATACCCCGCACCCCACGCCCTGAACACTGACGCACGGCACAAGGAAGAGAGATGGCATCCGACCCCACCCCGATCCAGGTCCCCGAACTCCCGGAGTCCGTCGCCGATGCGACGGTGGTCGCCCTGCACAAGAAGGCGGGCGATGCGGTCAAGCGCGATGAGCTGATCGCCGAGCTGGAGACCGACAAGGTCGTGCTCGAGGTCTCCGCCCCTTCTGCTGGCACCTTGACGTCGCTGGAGGTCAGCGAAGGTGACACCGTAAAGACCGATGCGGTAATCGGCTATCTGGGTGCGGCCGAGACGTCTGTTGAAAACGATGTCGATGCCGAAGAGGAGGAGCCTCCGGAGCCCGCGCAATCCTCTGATGAGTCAGGGGAGACGTCCGGGCAGACTGCCGAGGCCGGGACAGCTGACCAGACTCCTGACAGTGCCAGCGGCGCGTCGGATCGCGACTCCGGTACCGCGCCGCCGCCCAGCCCGTCCGTGCGGCGCCTGCTGCAGGAGGCCGGGCTCCAGGCCGAGGATGTCGAGGGCACCGGCGAGGACGGCCGCATCCTGCGCGAGGACGTCGAGCGCGTGCAGACGGACCGGTCGCGCCGCAGCGAGGCGCCGTCTTCTGCGTCGCCCCAGGGGCGTGCCCCGGAGCGCGAGCGGGCGCCGTCCGCCGGCGGTATCGAACGTGTCCCGATGACGCGTCTGCGCGCGCGCATCGCCGAGCGGCTGCTGGAGGCCAAGCAGTCCACCGCGATGCTGACGACCTTCAACGAGATCGACATGTCTGCGGCGATGGACCTGCGCGCCCGCTACAAGGAAACCTTCGAGAAACGCCACTCGATCAAGCTGGGCTTCATGGGTCTGTTCGTCGCCGCTGCCAGTCGCGCGCTGGAGCGTTTCCCGATCATCAACGCCGCGCTGGATGGCGAGGAGATCGTCTACCACCATTACAGCGACATCGGCATCGCCGTGTCCTCGCCGCGCGGGCTGGTGGTGCCGGTGTTGCGCGATACCGGCAACGCCAGCGTCGCCGACATCGAGCGCCGCATCCGCGACTTCGCCGAGCGCGCCAGCGACGGCAAGCTGGATATCGACGAACTGCGTGGCGGCACCTTCACGATCACCAACGGCGGTGTATTCGGCTCGCTGTTCTCCACCCCGATCGTGAACCCGCCGCAAAGTGCCATCCTCGGCATGCACGCGATCAAGGAACGCCCCGTTGCGGTGGACGGCGAGGTGGTGATCCGACCAATGATGTATATCGCCCTCTCCTACGACCATCGCCTGGTCGACGGCGCCGACGCCGTACGCTTCCTCGTCGCCATCAAGGACGCAATCGAGGACCCGGCACGCCTGCTCCTCGACGTCTGACCTCTCCGCCCCGGGCCGCCCCGCCGCTCCCTGTAGGAGGCCAGCCCTCTGGCCGAGGGGTGTTGGATAAGTCGCCATCGGCCAGAGGGCTGGCCTCCTACAGTCGGCACCGACACGGTCCGTGACCGAACGGGCGAGTCGGCTCGTGGGGTTCAGGTACGGTCGACGGGGCGGCGGTACGGGCCCGGGCGCAGCCCGAACAGCAGCATGGCGGCGCCGACCAGGCCGAGTGGCCAAGCCGGCCAGGCTAGGCCGAGCCATGTGGGCACGTCGAGCTGGGTGGCCAGCCCCGCCAGGGCGAGCAGCCCCGCGCCTCCCCAGGCCTCGTGTCGCCGGCGGTTCTGGCGGCGCAGCCCCTCTTCCAGATCGCGGATCTGCTGGCGCAGGGCGGCGTCGCGCTCGGCGCGCTGCTCCTCTACCGTCAGGGCCTTTTCCAGATGCATGGGCATCTCGGGCAGCTGGGCGAGCAGGCGCGGCAGGTGCTGCTGTGCATTGCGGATGAATGCGCGCACGCCCATGCGCTCGTGCATCCAGTCCTCGATGAACGGCTTGGCGGTGGTCCACAGATCCAGCTGCGGATAAAGCTGGCGGCCCAGGCCCTCGATGTTCAGCAGGGTCTTCTGCAGCAGCACCAGCTGCGGCTGCACCTCCATGTTGAAGCGTCGCGCGGTCTGGAATAGCCGCAGCAGTACCTGGCCGAAGGAGATCTCCTCCAGCGGGCGCTGGAAGATCGGCTCGCAGACGGTGCGGATGGCCGCCTCGAACTCGTCCACGCGGGTGTCCTTCGGCACCCAGCCGGATTCCACGTGCAGCTCCGCCACCCGGCGGTAGTCGCGGTTGAAGAAGGCGTGGAAATTCTCCGCCAGGTAGCGCTGGTCGGAGTCCAGCAGCGAGCCGACGATGCCGAAGTCCACCGCCAGGTAGGTCGGGTCGTCCGGGTGGGTGGCATCGACGAAGATGTTGCCCGGGTGCATGTCGGCGTGGAAGAAGTTGTGCCGGAATACCTGGGTGAAAAAGATTTCCACCCCGCGTTCGGCCAGCAGCTTCAGGTCTACATTGCGTTCACGCAGCGCGGCGATGTCCGCCACCGGGATGCCGCCGATGCGCTCCATCACCAGTACGTTGCGGCGGGTGTAGTCCCAGATGATCTCCGGGATGTACAGCAGGTGGCTGTCCTCGAAGTTGCGGTGGATCGCGGCGGCGTTCGCGCCCTCGCGGATCAGGTCCAGCTCATCGGTGACGGTCTTTTCGTATTCGTCCACCACCTCGCGCGGGCGCAGGCGCTTGGCCTCGGACCAGTAGCGATCCGCCAGGTCCGCGATCAGGTGCATCACCTCGAGGTCCGCGCGGATGGTCTTGAGGATGCCGGGGCGCACGACCTTGACCACCACCTTGCGCCCGTCCTGCAGCGTGGCCGCGTGTACCTGGGCGATGGAGGCCGAGGCGATCGGGGTGTCCTCGAACGTGGCGAAGGCGATCTCGATCGGGCGTTCCAGTTCCGCCTCGATCAGCGCGCGCGCCTGCTCGAACGGGAACGGGGGCACCCGGTCCTGCAGCCGCGCCAATTCGATCGCGATGTCGTCCGGCAGCAGGTCGCGTCGGGTGGACAGCATCTGCCCGAACTTGATGAAGATCGGCCCCAGGTCCTCCAGCGCGCGGCGGATGCGCTCGCCGCGGGTGCCTTCAGTGCGGCGAAACCAGTTCCAGGGCGCGAGGTAGAGCAGAAAGCTCAGTGGCCGCAGCGGCTTCAGCGTGAACAGGATGACATCGAGGCGATAGCGCACCAGGACCCGCGCGATGGTCCACAGCCGCAGCCCCCGGTACAGCGCGCGGCGCATCAGGCCTGCCGGTCGTGGGTATCGGAGGCGGTGCTGGCCTCCAGCTGGCGCAGGCGTGCATCCAGTCGAGCGACGCCATCACGCAGGTCGGCGACATCCTCGGCAAAGGCCTCGAACGCCCCGCCGGCCGGCAGCCACTCGAGCTCGTCGCGCAGATAGTCGGCGGTGTCCTCGGCGGAGCGGCGGCCGAGGTGGCGCAGGCTCCCGCGGGCCTGATCCAGCAGGTGGCGCAACGGCCCGGCGGCCCCGGCGCCGGCAAAGCGCTCGAACAGCCCCTCCCAGTCGACCCCGGAGTCGCGCAGCGCATGCTGCAGATCGGAGAGGACGGTGGCGTCACCGGTGATGGTCAGCCCGGAGCGGTCGTCGCGCCCCAGCGCCGCGGCCAGCGACAGCGGCGAGCCCGCCAGCTGCACATCTACCGGGTCCTCGACACCACCGACGACCTGCAGGCGATCCGCGGCCCCGACCAGTGAAAAGGCCAGCCCCGGGGGCTCGATCACGATAGCGATCGCGCGCCCGGCCAAGCGCGCCCGGTCCTTCTCCGGCGCGCTCGCCAGGTGCTCGTTCAGCGCGACCTCGATCAGGGCCGTGAACGGACTGGGCAGTGCGATGGGTTCGGCCATGAAAACGCTACAGTTTCGTGCCGCGGTGCAGGGCGACGATGCCGCCGGTCAGGTTGTCATACTCGACCCGCTCCAGCCCGGCATCGCGCATCATCCCGGCCAGGGTCTCCTGATCCGGATGCATGCGGATGGACTCCGCCAGGTAGCGATAGCTGTCCGCATCGTTGGCGACCAGCTTGCCCATCAGCGGCAGCATCTTGAACGAATAAACATCGTAGATCGGGCGCAGCGGCGCCATCGGCTGCGAGAACTCCAGCACCAGCACGCGCCCGCCCGGCTTGATCACCCGGCGCATCTCGGCCAGCGCGCGCTCCTTGCGGGTCACGTTGCGCAGGCCAAAGGCGATGGTCACGCGGTCGAAGTAGTCATCCGGATAGGGGAGCTGTTCCGCATCCGCCTGCACGAAGTCGAGGTTGCCCACGTGGCCCTCGTCCAGCATGCGGTCGCGCCCGGCCTCCAGCATCGAGGCATTGATGTCGCAGACCACGATCTGCCCCTTCGGCCCGACGCGCGGGGCAAAGGCCCCGGCCAGGTCCCCGGTGCCCCCGGCCAGATCCAGGATCTTCATGCCCGGGCGCACGCCGGTGCGCTCCAGGGTGTAGCGCTTCCAGATGCGGTGGATGCCCATCGACATCAGATCGTTCATCACGTCGTAGTGCGAGGCGACCGAGTGGAACACCTCGCCGACCCGCGAGGCTTTCTCGGACTCGGGGACGCTCTGGTAGCCGAAGTGGGTCTTGCCGGGCTCTTCTTTCATCGTCAGTGCGTCTTGCGCTCGTGGCCGGCCTCTTTCAGCCGATCCAGGTAATCCTGCCACAGACTTTCCTGCTCCGTGCCGAGCTTGTGCAGGTAGTCCCAATCATAGATGCCGGTGTCGTGGCCGTCAGAGAACTCCAGCTTCACCGCATAGTTACCGACCGGCTCGATCCCGGTGATGTTCACATCCTCCTTGCCCACCTGCAGCACCTCCTGGCCCGGGCCGTGCCCGCGTACCTCGGCCGAGGGCGAGTACACGCGCAGAAATTCGCAGGGCAGCTCGAAATGCGAGCCGTCGGAGTAGGTCAGCTCCAGGATGCGGGACTTCTGATGCAACTGGATATCGGTGGGTCGGTGCTTACTGCTCATGCGGCCTCCAGAATCCTCGGTCGGGGCGAGCCCGGAAAGGTCTTGCGCGACCGCCCAAAGCGGCCACCATAAACGGACTGCGAGGATACCAGCCCTGCAGGTCAGCGTGGCATCTCCCCGCACAGCGCAGGCCTGACGGAACGGCGGGTTACGCGCCGCTGCCTTGACACCCAGCCGGCATCTCTTCAGGCTGCGCAACCATATTCATGGAAAGGGATTGTCCATGACCTCGCCACGGATTGGCGCGTCCACACTTCGAGAAGGATCCGGCTGCGGAGGCCCTGCCAGCATTCCATGGGCAGGCCCTAGTGAGTTCGGGTGTCTCGCGTACGACCGATCTGAGGCTTCTTGGCCCCGCAGCCTTGGCCGGTCGCCCTCGCAATCGACCACTGCGCACGTGAACTTGGCTGTTACTGCCTGGGTCGCTCGGAAGGCGATCGCATGAAGCCGGCCCTGGTTACCGTATTACTGGTGCTGGCCGGACTGGGCGCCGGGTACGCGTACATGCCCGATGTTCGCAACGGCATGAACCAGTTTGCGGTCGAGTTTGCCGACGGGTTTGAGCGAGGATACTCCGCAGCCACGGGCCGCTCATTCTCGATGGGACGGTCCTCGAGTGACGGCTCGCCGGAACCTGCATCCGGGGATTCTCAACGGCAGCTGGATTCGTCGTCCTTTAGCGATCATTCTGGTCGGGACCTTCTGGAGTCCGCCGGAGCCGAGCCGGATCTCCGGGGCTATGGTCGCGTGCCGGATCTTCGCAAAGCCCTGGAGCATGACGAGAACGGGCGTTTGCGCGAACACCTCGACGCCTTTCGAGACGAGCTCGACGTGCAGGCTCGTCGTGCACGCATGAAGGGCTTGCTGTTCGAGTGGGCCGGCGCCGCCGATGTCGACCCGGAAGGCCGCGGGCCCAACATCGATGGCCGCAAGCTGTCCACTCTGGAGGCCTTTCTGGAGCGGGATTTCCGCCAGCAGGGGAGCCCGAATCCGCGCCCCGGCGGTGCCGCTGAGCTGCACAAGGCCTTCGACATCCTGAAAACGGAGATGTACAGCCAGCTCATGCGGCAAACGCACTTGGCGCCCTATTTCGATGCGATCGCCTTTCGCGTGAACGCATCCGGTCTCGGCTTCGACTTCTCCGACACAACAAGCAACCTGCAGGAAACCTTCGTGCGTGACTCGGCCCGGGGGCTGACCGATCTGTTCGAGTTTGAACGGGCTGGCGGCGAGCGCCTGCGGGCAATGGGCTTCGATCCCTACCGCCTGATGCGCGACTGGCTGCTCGAGGCCGGGAACGACCCTGCTCTACAGAGCGCGCTAATGGCGCTGGGCTGGGACGCGGTGCGCATGGACGGGCAGGGAACGGCGGCGCGCGAGATCGTGGTGGCGCATGAGGGTGGCGCAACGCTGAAGGCCGGACCCGGTGGGGACTGGCTGCTCGGCGGGTATGGCGACGACACCCTGCACCCCGGTCCCGGTGATGACCTCCTGTACGGCGGAGCCGGCAACAATACCTACCGGTTCGGCGTCGGCAGCGGCCACAACACCCTGATCGAGATGTACGGAGACCGCGGCCGTAGCGTCATCGAAGTGGCTCCGGGCATCCGCGCCGAAGACCTCGATATCCAGGTGGAAGGCCACGAACTGGTCCTCGCCCACCGCAACGGCGAGGACAGCATCCGCATCCAGAACTGGTTTGGCTCCATCCACCCCAAGCGCCACAGCCTGCACGCCGTGCGTCTTGCCGACGGAGAGATCATCGATCTCCCCGACGCATCTTTCCGCGTCAGACCGTGAAGGTAAGAAGCGGTTTGCAACGTGGCTGCCGAACAGTTTCCAGAAAACCGATGCCCGCCGGTTCATTCGGAAGCCCTCCCACTGGGATCCCAGAGCGCCCTGGACACCGGAAGCAAGGTGTCGCCGCCTTCTGGACCAAACACTGGGCACGAGGCATCGCTCATTCCGCCTCGCTCGACACTGCGGAAAAGTCTCGGATTGACTCAAACGGCTTGCGAGAACGGCTAAGCCTGATCCCGGAAGGCCCCGATACATAGGGATATGACACATGAGCGCGCAATCGAAGTCACAAAAAACAATTTTTGATTCGAGCAAGCTCCGCGCTTTTGGTGTGGTGTTCTGGGGGCCATTGGCGGTGATTGTGTTGATATCACTTTTTGACTTTTCAGGGGAATCTGCAGTCCATCGTGCAATTCAGGGAGGTTCTGAGGTTGTCGCAGTTTGGGTTCCGCTTATCGATACGATCGCAGACACTCGTCAAGATGCCATAGGCATAAGAATAGCTTTGTCCGCAGTTATTGTGGTCGCCCCTTTTTCGCTTATTTTTTTTATTTTTAGAATGCCGAGATCATTGTGTCGCGAACGCGTTTATGGGGCTACTCTTGTGAGGCTTATTTGGGGCACGTTCTGGTTTTGGATGTTTTTTATATTTGTAGTTTTTAGCTATTTTTATGCCGTATTGCCTGCTGCTGATCCGGACAGGGTGTCGGGCGGCATGACGGAGGCGCTTGATCCTTGGTTCGGGGTTCCAGTCGTGGCGGCAGCTTTTTTGTATTTTGTTTTGTATTTTCTTTCTTTGTTAACATCCGCTTTGTTTGTCATGTTGGGTCTCTTGGTCAGTGATATTTTTGGAAGAAGGAGTGATTTGTCGTGAGTGAAATCAAGGAAGAAGTCCATCATAAGGAATATAGAGAGTTTCTGGAAAGCCTTTCGGGGCATACCCTTTCAGCTGCGACTCGGCTCACTGAAACACTCTCATTGGATGCATCTAAGTCTTTTGAGGAATTCTCGACCGCGCTTGCGGATGAGCGCGCTCGAGCAGTAAACGAAATGCATCAAACGGCGCTGGAGCGGGCGCATCTTGCTCAAGAGGCGGGTCATTCGCGAGAAGCGCAGCTGTATCAGCGGCAAGCGTCTGCCTTTTCGGAGCTTGCGTCGAACCGAGATACGATGACGGCGCGCGAGTTCAATGCCTTGGTCGAATCTCGCGCACTAGCGGGAGTCGGGCGTGCTACGGGGGTGCTAGGTACTGTTTACACGGCCGGTGATGCGTATGAGAAGTATTCATCCGGTGACGTGGATGGGGCTTCGGGGGCGCTATTTGGAGCCTTGGGAGGGGTCGCTGGTTGGAGTGTCGGACTGGCGGGATCGAAGGCGTTACTTACAGCATTTGGCATCGCGGGTGGGGCCATGGTGGCCCCCCTTGCGGCGGCAGTGGCAGCGTCCGTTGGCCTTGGTCTCATATCACAAAAGCTCTTCCCGGGGTGGGATTCCGTCTTCGATTTTGTGACGGGGAGTAGCACGGATAAGAAAGTTGATGATGTTCAGGCTAGATATGATCGTGGGCAGTCCCACGCTTCTCCGATTATTCTGGATCTGGACGGCAACGGCATTTCCACGCTGGGCCTGGAGGCCGGCGTGCAGTTCGATCACAACGGTGACGGGTTTGCGCAGGCCACTGGCTGGGTGGGGCCGGAGGATGCGCTGCTGGCGATGGACCTGACCGGGAACGAGGAGATCGAGACCGGCAGCGAGCTGTTCGGTAACGCCAGCGAGATTGAGGAAGGCGTGACGGCCATGAATGGCTTCGAGGCGCTCGCCATCCACGACACCAACGGCAATGGTCGTATCGACCCGGGCGACGAGGCCTGGGACGACCTGCGCCTGTGGCAGGACGCCAACGGCAACGGCGTGGTGGACGAGGGTGAACTGCTGACGCTGGACGAAGTCGGCATCGGCTCCATCGATCTGGGCTACTCGGACTCCACCTACGTGGACGAGCACGGCAACGAGCACCGCCAGATCGGGCGGTTCGAGTGGGCCGACGGCCGCGAAGGCGAGGCGACGGACGTGTGGTTCATCCAGGATACGGCCATCACCGAGGCCCGCGAGCGCCTGGACGTGCCGGAAGATATTGCCACTCTGCCCGACCTGATGGGCTATGGCGAGGTGCATGACCTGCATCAGGCGCTGGTGCGCCCTGCCGCCAACGCGCAGACCTTCGGCAGCAACTTTGACAGGGTCGCCTGAGGCCGGCAGTCTTTCAATCCATCACTCATGGACAGGGATAAGCCATGACTTCGCCTCGGATCGGCACCGCGTTTGCTACAACCCTCCGTTCCCGCCTGGATGATCCAGCATGCCCGTTCACGGGCGCCGGCTCCGGCTTTCCCTGCCGGGAAGGAACCTACCATGAGCGGTAAGCGGGGTCCTCGTTGGCTCGGAACCGCTTGGGGCCGAGTCGGCCTGCTGGTCGGGGTTTTGGTTCTGCTGTGGATTGTCGCTTCGGCCCTGTGGTCGGGTATCGCCCGACCGTTGCTGATCGAGCATGGCGTACCCGAAGCCTGGCGCCAGCTTTATGGGGAGCCCCCGCCGCTGGTCGAGGAGCGTCCGGTCCCGATCCGCAAGGCCAACATCAATGGTGTGCCGATTGCGATCCCGTCCAATTATCTCGCGCTGGTCGGCATCGAATACAAGGACCAGAGCACCTGGGCCCCGCGCGGCCCGGATACGCCGAAGCCAGACGAACGCACCTTCGAGGATGACGCCCATGCCTTTGCGGTTGATGTCCGATGGCCGGATCTGAAGCCGCGCAGCCCGGAAACGAATCAAAGCTACTGGGGCAGGCGCGATCCCGATGGCGATCCATGGTTACAGATTGGCCTCGGCGCCTACAGCGATCCGGACGCCATCGGGCGGGATCTTGGTTGGGCGCCGGTTGTGCGGGGCCGGATCGAAATGATTGAGGGGCGCACTCACACCAGGAGGCTCCCTCCCCGCACTTCATCGGAGTTGTGGGGTGAGACTGAAACTGTACATATTCGCTACGAAATGCGCGGCACCGACCCGGAGACAGGTCTGAAATGGGCGGAACCCGTGGGGCCGGGGACCGAGCGCTTTCATACCTGGAATCAGACCCTCCACTGGAAAGGCGATCTCGACGGCTACGTGAGCGACATGATCGAGTGCTACAACGGCGAAATGCCGAATCCCGAGAGTCGCCCGGTCTGCAGCCACCAATTCAAGCTGCCCGAGTGGGGCGCTCGGGTCGCAGTAACCTACCCGCGCGACCAACTGCCGCAATGGCGCCAGATTCGGTCCGACGTGCGCGAACTGATTCTTGGCTTCGAGGCGAAGCCAGAAGACCTCACCGAGAAAGATTCCACACCCACGCACAAGGAGAGTGACTGATGAGTACCTATACGCTGCACACGCCCATCACGCAGGGCGATCTTGACCATGCCAGAAGCCTTGCCGATCAGGGACGGCTGGCCGACATGTACGACCATCTGGCGTCTTTCGGCGATCGGTACTCGATACTCGCCAAGGGAGTGGTCGAAGGGGATACGCTATCGGGTGTGGCGGCGATAGAGTTCATGAAGAACACGGCCGAGGCGAAGGGCATAGACCTGACCGAGGCGGATATCGATGCCATCCGCGAAGATATGGCGACCGGGTATCTGGATACGTTGCAAGGTATCCTTGATAATCCAGATAATGCCACGGGAACGATCAATCGGGAGATCGATGCGCGAGAAGCACAAAGATTTCATGATCGAGTGTTTGTAGATGCAGGCCTTGGCGAGGATGCATGGACCCTGAATACGCCTTATGAAATCTTCGGAGAACAGGCTGCGCAGGAGCACTGGGAAAAAACTCTGGATGCAGCCGGTAACCTTGGCAAGGAGTTCGTCTTGGCCGGAGGGCTGCATCAGTGGATGGCCTTTACAAGTAGTTTTGTCGAAGACGAACAAAAAGAGCAAATGCGGTCTTGGTCAAGTCGCTTTGATAATCGTGGAGCGGCTTGGAAGTTAGCGCTTGCGTTTGGGGAGCAAGGTATTACCGACAGCCGGGATTGGTTGACAGACTTTTTCGAGGAAATGGGAGGGCCGTCAGGCGCTCTGGAGTCGCCCTGGAACTACTGGACGGGCGGCGAGTTCATTGACGACATCCGGGACTTCTTCAACCGTGGCCAGTCCCACGCCTCGCCCATCATCCTGGACCTAGACGGCAACGGCATTTCCACGCTGGGCCTGGAGGCCGGCGTACAGTTCGACCACAACGGCGACGGCTTTGCGCAGGCCACCGGCTGGGTGGGGCCGGGGGATGCACTGCTGGCGATGGATCTGACCGGGAACGAGGAGATCGAGACCGGCAGCGAGCTGTTCGGCAACGCCAGCGAGATCGAGGAAGGCGTGACGGCCATGAACGGCTTCGAAGCGCTGGCGATCCACGACACCAACGGCAATGGCCGCATCGACCCGGGCGACGAGGCCTGGGGCGACTTGCGGCTGTGGCAGGACGCCAACGGCAACGGCGTGGTGGACGAGGGTGAACTGCTGACCCTGGATGAAGTCGGCATTGCCTCCATCGATCTGGGCTACACCAACTCCACCTACGTGGACGAGCACGGCAACGAGCATCGCCAGATCGGGCGGTTCGAGTGGGCCGACGGCCGCGAAGGCGAGGCGACGGACGTGTGGTTCATCCAGGATACGGCCATCACCGAGGCGCGTGAGCGCCTGGACGTGCCGGAAGATATTGCCACTCTGCCCGACCTGATGGGCTATGGCGAGGTGCATGACCTGCATCAGGCGCTGGTGCGGGACCAGAGCGGACAGTTGCGCGGGGAGGTTGAGGCCTTTATGGCCGAGACCGACGTGAAGGCGCGCGAAGCCCGCATGGAGAACCTGCTGTACGAGTGGGCGGGTGTCAGTGATGTGGACCCGGAGGGCCGGGGCGCCCATATCGACGGGCGCAAGGTCGCCACACTGGAGGCGTTCCTGGGGCGGGAGTTCCGCCAGCACGGCAGTCCGAACCCGAGGATCATGGCTTCGCGCGAACTGCGTGCGGGCTTCGACATCCTGCAGACCACTATGTATGCACAGATGATGCGCCAGACCCACCTGGCGCCCTATCTGGAAGGGATGGACCTGGTCTTCGATGAAGACGGCATCCGTATCGACTTTATCGACTTTGCGGGCACCACGGAGGCCCTGAACCAGCAGTTCGATGCCGACCCGGCCCGTGGCGTGGCGGATCTTCTGGAACTGCAGCGTGCCACCGGCGAACAGCTCTCGCCCATGGGCTTCGACTCCCATGGTCTGTTGCGCGACTGGCTCGCAAAGGCCGGTGATGATCCGGCCGTGCTGGAGGCCCTGGCCGACTTCGGCTGGGACGGGGTGCGCGCCGATGGCGAAGGCATGGCCGTGTCCGAAATCGTGTTCGCGAGCAACGACGGGGCGGAGCTTACCGCCGGGTCCGGTGGCGACTGGGTGTTGGGCGGTGATGGCGACGACGTGCTGCGGGCCGGTTCGGGTGACGACATCCTGTATGGCGGTGCCGGTAACAACACCTACCGCTTCGATGTGGGCCAGGGTCATAACACCATCATCGAGATGCATGGCGACGAGGGTCACAGCGTGCTGGAGTTCGGCCCGGAGATCCGCGCCGGCGATCTGGACATCCGTGCGGAGGGCAGTTCGCTGGTGCTGGCGCACAGCAACGGCCGCGACAGCGTCACCATCGAAAACTGGTTTGGTAGCGCCGATTCCGAGCGCCACCGGATCAACACCCTTCGTTTCGCCGATGGTCATAGCTTCGACCTGTCCGCGTTGCAGCTCGGCTCGACCGAGGGAGACGAGCTGACCGGCGGGGAGGAGAACGCCATCCTGGTCGGCAATGAGGGCGAGAACATCCTGACCGGCGGGACCGGCGACAACTGGCTGCATGGCGGGCGGGATGCCGACGTGCTGGTGGGCGGCGACGGCGACAACCTGTTCGTGGTGCGGCACCGGGATGATCAGGTGATCGCGGAATCGGGGGATGGCACCAACACGGTGCAGTCGCATGTGTCGTTCGCCCTGTCCGACAACCTGCACAACCTGACGCTGCTGGGCCGCAGCGGGATCAGTGCCACCGGCAACGAGCTGGACAATGTCCTGATCGGCAACTCCGGCAACAACCGGCTCGACGGGGTGGCGGGTGCCAACACCATGATCGGCGGCCGCGGCAACAACACCTACGTGGTGCACAGCGCCGATGACGTGGTGGTCGAAAAACCCGGCGAAGGCAATGACACGGTCGAGTCGCATATCGACTACGTCCTGCCGGATAACGTGGAAAACCTGCACCTGCAGGGCAGCGAGGATCTTCACGGGACCGGCAACGAGCTGAACAACGAACTCATCGGCAACACCGGCGACAACGTCCTGAACGGGGTCGAGGGCAACAACTACATCGACGGTCGTGGCGGCGCCAACATCATGATCGGTGGCGCGGGCGACGATACCTACGTGGTGCGCAGCGACAAGGATGTGGTGATCGAAAAGCCGGGTGAGGGGAACGACACTGTCCACTCCTACATCGATTACACCCTGCCGGAGAACGTGGACAACCTGACGCTGATGGGCGGCGAGGATCTCGAGGGCACGGGCAACGAACTCGACAACGTGATCATCGGCAACACTGGCGACAACGTGCTGAACGGCGTGGAGGGCGACAACTACATCGATGGCCGCGCCGGTGCCAACATCATGATCGGGGGCGCGGGCGACGACATCTACGTGGTCAATAGCGAGGACGACGTGGTGATCGAGAAGCCCGGCGAGGGCCACGACACCATCCGCTCCTCGGTCACCTATACCCTGCCCGACAACGTCGAGGACCTGATCCTCACCGGCTCGGCCGACATCGACGGCACCGGCAACGAGCTGGACAACTACCTCCAGGGCAACAATGGCGACAATGTCCTCAACGGTGTGGCCGGCGCGAACGTGATGGCCGGCGGCCGCGGTGACAACACCTACATCCTCAACAGCGAGGAGGACGTGGTCATCGAGAAGCCGAACCAGGGCACGGACACGGTGATCAGCCCGTTTGACTATACCCTGCCGGACAACGTGGAGAACCTGACGCTGGTCGGAGACGCCCGGGTGGGGCGTGGCAATGACGAGGACAACATCATCATCGGCACCGAGCGCCCCAATCACCTCTATGGCGTGAGCGGCAACAACGTGCTGATCGGGGGCGGGCGCTCCGCCAACTTCCTGTATGGCGGCGACGGAGACAACACCTATGTGGTCAGCAATCCGGGCACCAAGGTGATCGCCCAGGAGAATGGGGGCACCGATACCGTAAAGGCGGAGACCAATTTCCGCCTGCCCGATCATGTCGAGAATCTCACGCTGACCGGGGATGGCGATTATCGCGGTTGGGGCAACGAGCTCGACAACATCCTGATCGGCAATGACGGTGATAACGTGCTGCGCGGTGAAGGCGGCGACAACTTCATCCACGGCGGTCGCGGCAACAATGTCCTGCACGGGGGCGCCGGCAGCGATACCTACTTCTTCGAACGCGGCGATGGCCACGACCGCATCGTGGAGCGCGCCCGCGACCCGGGCGAGGACACGCTGCTCCTGGGCGAGGATATCGCGACGGACCAGCTTTGGTTCCGGCAGGATGGCCGCGATCTGTCGGTGGAGGTTATCGGTACGGAGGATCGCATCACGGTCGACTCCTGGTTCGGGCCGCAGGGCGAGACCCTGGATCAGGTCGAGCTTTCGAGTGGCGAGGTCCTGACGGCATCAGAGGTGAATAACCTGGTGCAGGCCATGGCGGCATTCGACCCGCCGGGGGCCGACGAGAGCCGTATTCCCGAGGCGTACCGGGAGCAGCTACAGCCCGTGGTCGCATCCGCATGGCAGTGACCGAGTAGCCCTTCGTGCGGGCGGCGCTCACGCGCCGGCCCCACTTACTACACAGGACATCCGGCGGCCCGCGACTCGGGGCCGCCGCTTTTTGCATGCCAGCGGCAGGATGCCGTTGGCATAACAGTGAGGCAGCATGGATTCGCCAGGGAAGGCGGCCCCGGACTCGCACAGCGAGAACGGGGCCATCGACACGGGACTGACCGCGCTCGCGATGCTGGCGCAGTATCATGGCGTGGCCGCCAACCCGGCACAGCTGCGCCACGAATTCGCGCCGGATGGCCAGCCGTTCGATGGCGACCACATCATGCGCGGTGCTCGGCATCTCGGCCTGAAGTCCAAGCGGGTGCGGACAACGCTTTCGCGCCTCGATCGCACGCCGCTGCCCGCTATCGCGCAGGCCGTGGACGGGCGCTTCTTTGTGCTGGCGCGCGCCGGGGAACAGGACGTTCTGGTCCAGCACCCCGGTCGTGGGCGCGCCGAACGCATCACGCGCGAGGCGCTGGAAGAGCTGTGGACGGGGGATCTGATCCTGTTCACCTCGCGGGCCTCGCTGACGGCCGAGCTTGGCAAGTTCGACTTCACCTGGTTTGTGCCCGCGCTGGTCAAGCACCGAAAGCTGCTGGGCGAGGTGCTGCTGGCCTCGTTCTTCCTGCAGATCTTCGCATTGGTCACACCCCTGTTCTTCCAGGTGGTGATGGACAAGGTGCTGGTGCACCGCAGCCTGACCACGCTGGACGTCTTGGCCATCGGGCTGCTGGCGGTCATGGTGTTCGAGGTGGTGCTGTCCGGCCTGCGCAGCTATGTGCTGGCGCACACGGCCAGCCGCATCGACGTCGAGCTCGGGGCCAGTCTGTTCCGGCACCTGATCAACCTCCCCATGGGGTATTTCGAATCGCGGCGTGTGGGCGATTCGGTGGCGCGCGTGCGGGAGCTGGAGAACATCCGCGAGTTCCTGACGGGCAACGCGCTCACGTTATTGCTCGATCTGTTCTTCTCCGTGGTCTTCATCGCGGTCATGCTGTTTTACAGCGGCTGGCTGACACTGATCGTCCTCGCCTCGCTGCCGCTGTACGTGCTGATCTCCGTGCTGATCACGCCGCCGCTGAGGGCGCGCCTGCACGAGAAGTTCAACCGCGGGGCGGAGAACCAGGCCTTTCTGGTCGAGAGCATCAACGGCATCGACACGCTCAAGTCGATGGCGGTGGAGCCGCAGACCACCAAGAAGTGGGATGAACAGCTGTCCGGCTATGTATCCGCCGGACTTCGCACGACCCGTCTGTCGACCATCGCGCGCGAACTGATTTCGCTGGTGGGGAAACTGGTGACCGTGGGCACGCTGTGGCTCGGTGCGCGTCTGGTGATCGAGGGGGATCTGACCGTTGGTCAGCTGATTGCCTTCAACATGCTGGCCGCTCGGGTCGCCCAGCCGATCATGCGCCTGGCCAATATGTGGACGGACTTCCAGCAGGTCGGGATTTCCATGCAGCGTCTGGGCGACATCCTCAATGCACCCACGGAGTCCTCCTTTGCCAACCGCAGCAGCCTGCCGCGGCTGGAGGGAAGGATCGAGTTCGACCAGGTGCATTTCCGCTATCGCCCCGACGGGCCCGAGGTCCTGCGTGGTGTGAGTCTGGAGATTCCCCCTGGCCAGGTGATCGGTGTGGTCGGCCGCTCGGGTTCCGGCAAGAGCACGCTGGCGAAGCTGATTGCCCGTATGTATGTCCCGGAGCGCGGGCGTGTTCTGGTCGATGGCACCGATCTCGCGGTCGCCGAGATCAGTTCGCTGCGCCGGCAGATCGGCGTCGTGCAACAGGAGAACATGCTGTTCAATCGCAGTATTCGTGAGAACATCGCCCTGGCCAGCCCCGGCGCCCCGCTGGAGCAGGTGATGACCGCCGCCCGGCTGGCGGGCGCGCATGACTTCATTCTGGAAACACCGGAGGGATACGACACAACGGTTGGCGAGCACGGCTCGAGCCTCTCCGGCGGGCAGCGCCAGCGCATCGCGATAGCCCGTGCGCTGATGAATGACCCGCGCATCCTGATCTTCGACGAGGCCACCAGCGCACTGGACTACGAGTCGGAACGGGTCATCCAGCAGAACATGGAGCGGATCGCCCGCGGGCGGACGGTCATCATCATTGCCCACCGCCTGAGCGCCGTTCGCAGGGCCGACCGCATCATCGCGATGGATCATGGGCAGATTGTCGAATCGGGCTCGCACGACGAACTGGCCCAGCGGCCGGGCGGGATCTATGCCGGCCTGCTGAGTCTGCAGCGCGAGTGAGGCGACCGATGGGGATGCTGCGCCAGGCCTGGGGTGACATTGGCGGCCGCTACCGGCGGGTGTTCGCACGTGCGTGGGCGCGTCGCCGGGAAATGGATCCGCCCCGGCGACAGCCCTACGAGCAGGAGTTCCTGCCCGCGGCGATGTCGCTGCAGGAAACGCCGATCCACCCGCTACCGCGGGTGATCATGGGTGTAATCGTGCTGCTGGCCGTACTCACGGTGATCTGGGCCACGGTCGGGCAGATGGACATCGTTGCGGTAGCGGAGGGCCGCGTAGTGCCCGATGGTCGCACCCAGACCATCCAGGCGACCGAAACCGCCAGCGTGCATGCCATCCACGTTCGTGATGGGCAGCGCGTGCAGGCGGGGGAAATCCTCGTCGAACTGGACCCGACCCTGCCCGGTGCCGACCTGGAACGCCTGGGTGTGGAATATCGGTCCGCGCGTCTGGCGGCCGCCCGGTCGGAGGCCTTTCTGGAGGCCCTCGAGACCGACGCGGGCATCCCGCTCCTGAACACCGACTACCCCGTCCCGGAAGACGCCCGGCAGATTGAGGAGCGCGTGCTGGTCGGGCATGTCCATCACTACCGGGCGCGCATCCAGCAACTCAATGCGGAAACCGCGCGACGCGAGCAGGAGATGGAAGCCACGCGGGCGATGGTGATCAGCTTGGAAAACACCATCCCGATTATCCGGCGCCGCAGCGAGGATCTGCGGCAGTTGTCGGACCAGGGCATGGCCGCCGCGCACGAGCAACTGGAGCTGGAACAGAACTACATTGAGACGACGCACCAGCTAGCCGCCCAGCGGGCCCGTCTCGCCGAGGCCGAAGCGGCACTGCATGAGGTCCGGGAGCAGCGTAAGGCCCTGCAGGCGGAGAGCCGCCGCGAGGCACTGGACACCCTGCACCGGGCACGATCGGATGCCGAATCCCTGCGCCAGGAACTGATCAAGGCCCGCCGTCTGGATGACCTGACACGCTTGCGCGCCCCCGTGGATGGAACAGTGGAACAACTGGCCGTGCACACGGTGGGTGGTGTCGTCGAGCCGGCCAGTCCGCTCATGGTCGTGGTCCCCGAGGATGGCGCAGTGGAAGTCGAAGCCACCCTGCCCAACAAGGACATCGGGTTCGTGAGGGCGGGCCAGGAGGCCGAGGTGAAACTGCAGACCTTCCCCTACACCCGCTACGGCACGATCGATGGTGTGGTCACGGACGTATCACAGGACGCGGTACAGGATGAACACCAGGGCCTCGTGTTCGTGGTGCGTGTGCGTCTGGAAAAGGACACTGTGGACGTTCATGGCGAGGATGTCCGCATCGCCCCGGGGATGATGGCCACCGTCGAGATCAAGACCGGCTATCGCCGGATCATCGAGTATTTCCTGGCGCCGCTGCTGCGTGCCGCACGCGAAAGCCTGAACGAGCGCTGAGGCCAGCCTGCATCCGGGCTATACCGCTCGGATGCCGTGGAAACCGCCTTCGATCGGCGCGGACTGATGCCGGGCTACTCGGCGTCGCGGCCCCGCTCGGGGACGGGGGGCGGGGTGGCGCGGGAGGACACGCTGAGGGCGGTGACGGTGACCAGGATCAGGGCCATGCCGATGATCTGCACCATTGCCAGGCTTTCGTGCAGGATCACGACGCCGAACAGCGTGGCGGTGACCGGCTCGATCATTGCGACAATCGAGGCGACGGCGGGGACGGTAGTCCGAAGTCCGTTGATGTAGAAGGCGAACGACAGGCCGGCGCCGAAGATGCCGAGGGCCAGGAACAGCGGCCAGTCGGTGGTAGTCAGCACGGCGGCCATCTGGGTGTTGTCGCCGGGCAGCATCAGCAGGATGACGAGCACGCCGAAGGCGATCGCGAGAATCGCCTGGGGGCTGCCGTGCTGGCCGGCGTACTTGAAGCCGAAGATGAAGATCGCGTAGGACAGGCCCGCCAGCAGGCCGGCAGCGGCACCGATCAGCGTTACGCCGCCCGCTCCAGTGTCGTAGATCTGGGTGAGCAGGACGATGCCGACCATGACCATCGCGATGGCCACCAGCTTGAGCGTGGTTGGGGTCTCCAGCTTCAGGGCGAAGGAAATGATGTAGACAAACACCGGGGCGCAGTACATCAGCGTGGCCGCGACCGCCACGCTGCCGTGCGCGATGCTGAGGAAGTAGAACGCGAAGTTGCCGGCCACACCCAGGCCGGCCACGGCCGACCAGAACCACATCCGGGCGCTGCCCAGCCCGCTGCCCCCTGGCCGCCAGGCCAGCCAGATCAGCACAAACAACAGGCCAATGGCGCCGCGGTAGAACGAGACCACAAAGGCGTCCCAGCCCTCGGCCATCAGGATGCCGCCGATCCCGCCCGACAGCCCCCAGAAAAAGGCTGCCAGCACCACGAGTCCCACACCCAGGCCCATCAAGATCTCCCTTCGATTGTTGTACGGAACGGGCCGCCATCGGGGACGAAACGTAGCCGAGATTTACGTGCAGGCGGCCAAGAGCCCAACCGGACCGTTGTCTGAAAAGGTTCCCGCATCCTGCCTTCAGCCCATGCACGATACATGGTCCAGAGAAGGTCGTGGACACAGGAGCGAAGCCGCCCTCACCGAACCACACGATGACTGTGCGGCTGGACACATCTGCGATTGGAGTGAGTTGTGTCCTTCGGGGCGACATACCAGGGCGTGCCTTGACACGGATTGAAAGGCCACTCAGCATCTGCAGCCTTACTCATGGAAAGGGAATGTCCATGACCTCGCCACGGACTGGCGCGTTCGCCGCACCGGCACACCTCGATCTCGCAGCCCCCATTGTCTTTCGTGCGCCCACGTTTGCACGCGTCTGTCTTCGGCGCGTCGACGTTCTGGGGCCGCGTTTCGGGTGCCTACCTCGGTCCAGGATTGCCCTGTGAACGTTGTCGGCCTGATGGGATCAGTGCTCATCGCCCTGATTCCCCTGGCGGTTGCCATTGTTGCGGCCAGTGGGATGTTGGTGGCCGTCCGTCGCGCGCCGGCCGCTGTCAGGATCGGCTATGCCCTGCTCGTACTGGCCCTGCCGGTGGCCGTGATGCTGGGGTTCATGCTCCTTCTGGAAGAGTATGCGCGCGAGGTGTCCACGGGACTGCCGTTGGCCCTGTTCGCGTTCATTGGCATCCCGCTGATGGTCGTCTGGTGGTTTCGGCGGCGTCACCCAGTGCGGTTGGAGACGGGCGCGCCCGCCGACCCCGCACCGCGCAGCTTCCGCCTTACGTTTCGCTACTGGCGGCTGGAGCTGGCCCTCGTAGCCCTGCTGGTGCTGGTCGTCTTCACGGAGAACCCGGCCTCGCGCATGCTTAATGACTATGCGGGCCGGATTCACCTGAAGGTCGCAACGGCGCATTTCGACTTGTCAGGCCACCAATTCGATGTGCCGGTGCGGTTTTTCTACTTTGTCCATGAAGAGCTGGGGCACTGGCCGCGACCCAGAGAGGGGCGACATGAACCGGCGACCCTCCAGTTGAGCACCCTCCTGCCAGATCTGCGGCCTTTTCACCACGAAGACCGGGATCGCTGGGTTCGGGATGACGACGCCCTCGGAGACCGGGTGGAAATCATGCTCTTGAACGAGCCGCCTCCCGGATTTATTGCCCCGATGGGACGGCTCGCCAGGGAGAAGCCTCAGGACGGCCGGACATCCGATGATGGCCTCGTCATGTTCGAGATCGATCCACAGGAGACCGACCCGAAGGGCCCGGGTTCGTCGTCGCTTTTTGTGCCCGAGGACGCATCAAAGGACCTCGTAATCCGGTGTACCCCGCCAGGCGAGCAGCCCGCTTCTGAATGCATGGCCATGACCGCCTTTCGCGACGATCTCGCATTGACCTATCGCTTCAGCCTCGAGCACCTTCCGGACTGGCAGCGGATAGATCGTGAGGTCCGACAGCTCCTGGACTCCCTTTCAGTCGAGGGTGAAGCGTCATGAGGCCTTTCGCGTGTTTTTCCATCCCCCGTGATCGGCTGTCCCGTTTCACTATCGACCCCGTCCTCGTGATCCGGGCGCAGAATCGGGGCGTGGACTCATGACGCGTCAGGCGAAGCCGCCCAAGCCCTTTTTCAATTACCAAAAGCTCGGAGCCTTTGGCCTCGTGTTCTGGGTGCCTCTGGTTGTGACGGTCCTGGTTTCGCAGGTGGGTCTCGCAGGGGATGCAGGCATCGCTACGGCCGTTCGGTGGCTTTCTGACGGGGTTGCCGGCGGGCTTCCCATGATCGACACGATCGCTGAATCCCGTCGGGACACCGAGGGCATCCGGGTAGCCGTGGCGGCAGCCATCGCATTTCAGCCGTTTCTGTTCGTTTACCTGCTTTTCAGGATGTCCAGATCCGTACGCCCCGAGCGGCCTTCCGGCATGGCGCTTCTGAAGCTGATTGGATCGCTCACCTGGTTCTTTGCGTTTTTTGCGTTTGTCGTCTTCGCCCAGCTGTATGCCGTCCTGCCAGCGGCAGGGCCTGGTCCATCGGGTCGCATGACCGAAAACCTTGATCCTCTGTTCGAGATACCGGCGGTCGCGGCGACCTCCCTCTTTTTCGTGCTGTACTTATCCACGACGATGGCTTCCGCGTGGCTCTTTATGCTGGGAACCCTGGCGAGCGATTCGTTTTCGGCGAGCGGGAAGAACCGGGGACGGGGCGCATGAGTGGCGCCGGCCGGCTGGCCCTGATTGTGGTCGTCCTGGTGGCGATCTGGCTGGCGGGCTCCGCCCTGTGGTCGGGCCTCGCGCGGCCCTGGCTCTCCGAGTTGGGGATGTTCGACGCCCTGCACGAAATCTATGGCGAACCGCCACGGCTCGAGATCCAGGAATTTTCGCCTCCGATCCGCAAGGCCAACATCAATGGTGTGCCGATTGCGATCCCGTCCAACTATCTCGCGCTGGTCGGCATCGAATACAAGGACCAGAGCACCTGGGCCCCGCGCGGCCCGGATACGCCGAAGCCAGACGAACGCACCTTCGAGGATGACGCCCATGCCTTTGCGGTTGATGTCCGATGGCCAGACATGACGCCGCAGACCCCGGAGACATTGGAGAGCTACCGAAACCGCGACCATCCGGATGGCGATGTCTGGCTAAGGATCGGTCTCAGTGCCTACAACGATCCGGAGGCGATCGGGCGGGATCTTGGTTGGGCGCCGGTTGTGCGTGGAAGGATCGGGCGGCTTGAGGAGCGCCCACAGAGGCGTCATTTGTCTTCACCAGATGGTCCCGTTTGCGGCATCGGCGGCGGTCACGAAGAAGTATCAGTTCATTTCGAGATGAGAGGAGAGGCCTCCGACACCGGTCTGCAATGGGCGGAACCCGTGGGGCCGGGAACGGCGTGCTTCGAAACCTGGAACCAGACACTCCACTGGAAAGGCGATCTCGACGGCTACGTGAGTGACATGATTCGTTGCTACAACGGGCAGATGCCAAGGCCCGACAGCCGCCCGGTTTGCCGGCACCGATTCAAGTTGCCCGAGTGGGGCGCGCAGCTCGCAGTCACCTATCCACGCGACCAGTTGCCGCAGTGGCGGGAGATTCGAAGCAGCGTGCGCGAACTCATCCTCGCTTTCGAGGCGAAGCCCGTTGATACACGCGAGGAACCTTCCAATTCAGGCCATCCGGAGAACGACTGATGAGTAGCGAGACTTTCTCAATTACCAGGGTGTTGCCATGGCGTGGCTGATCCCCTATGTGATCGCCTTTTTGGCGGCCGTCGGGATCCTCTCCGAGCGCCGCCGGGCATTACTCCCCACTCGGGTGAGATACGCGGCAGTAGTTTTGGTGACGCCCCCAGCCTTGATGCTTGGTGTCGGTGCTTTTTTGGGGTCAAGCCCCGGCGAAGGCGCGTTCGTCGTCGTGGTTCTGCTGGCTTTTGTAGTCGCCCCGCTGGCCTTGGCGTGGCATTTCCTCCGCCGCCACCCTCATCCGGGCACGCCCGACCCCGGGCTCAAGAGCTTCCGTCTTTCGGTCGGTGCCTGGCCGCGCCATATCACGATCCTGGGCATCCTGGCTTTCGTGGTTGCGGGAGTGATGGGGACTCTCAATCCTCTGACGCAGCTCGTCTACGACCGTATCGGTGCGGACCATCTTGAACAGGAGGTGGTCCGTGCCGAGGTCGCCGGTCAGCACTTCGACATCCCGATGGGGTACTTCTTCATGGAGGGGTATGCCAAACGCGGCTACTGGCCCCGGGCAAAGCAAGGGCGCGTCGAAGTCGAAGCTCTGGCCTTCAGCGCCCTTCTCCCCGATCTCAGGCCCTACCATCCCGACGAGAAACACCTCTGGAATATCGATGGAGGGGGACGCGGTGATCGCATTGACGTAACGATTTGGGCAGAAGACTTCACCGAGAACAACGTGCGGGCCATGCGAAGGGGGCTTGACGACCGGGATCAACGCCTGCCCGCAGAAGCTGCGAAACCCTATGGCATTGAGTTGGACAATCAAGGCCTGGACGTTTTTCGGGGCGCTGGTGTCCGTTTCCTTCCTCGGGATGAATCCGAAGCATCCGTTATCTATTGCGCGGATCCCGAGAATGTGCCCTCCCCCTCCTGTAGGGCAAAGAGCGCGTTCAGCCATGGCATCGCGCTCGAGTATCGCTTCTCCCTCAAGTACCTTCCCGAGTGGCGCCGAATCGATCATGACGTAAAAAAACTTGTCGACCAGCTCCGGGCGCCTGGTGACGTTGATGACGCTTCGGATTAGGTTCAGTTGATCTCGAATCGCGTGCATATATTGCCGGGGCGTCGCCACTCCATGCGGCCCTGGGCGCGGCTGGATCGGCTCAGTTCGTGTTTTCATCTGGCAGGGAAAAGGATGACCACATTGCCTGATGCCGCCCCACTTGCCGAGGTGTTGCCATGGTGTGGCTGATCCCCTATGTCATCGCCTTTTTGACGGCCGTCGGGATCCTCTCCGAGCGCTGCCGGGCACCGTCCCGCACACGCATGATCTACGCGCTAGTGGTGCTGGCGGCGCCCCCGGCGCTGATGGTTGCCGGCAAGGCCTTTTTCGGGCCGGAGTCCGCGATAATCGCCATGATCGCACTGACCCTGCTGGCCTTCGTGGTTGTTCCCTGGCTGATTGCCTGGCACTTCCTGCTTCGACACCCTCATCCTGGGACCGCCGACCGGGACCTGAGGAGTTTCCGCCCTTTCGTCGGGGCCTGGCACCGGCACATCCTGTTCTTGGGTATCGCGGCCTTTGTCTTCGTTGGCGTGATGCTGACCCATAATCGTGTTACTCAATGGCTCCACGGCTATGTCGTGGTGGAGAGCCTTGATGTCGGTCCCCACGATTCAACGGCCTCGATCCGCAAGGCGAACATCAACGGCGTGCCGATTGCGATTCCCTCCAATTACCTTGCTCTGGTCGGCATCGAGTACAAGGATCAGAGCGCCTGGGCGCCACGAAGTCCGGATACACCGAAGCCCGATGAGCTCACCTTCGAGGACGATGCGCAGGCCTTCTCCCTATACGTTCGCTGGCCAGACATGGTCCCGAGAAGCCCGGAGACACAGTCCAGCTTCTGGACCAGGGATGACCCTGATGGCGATGTCTGGCTGTTAATCGGCGTGGTGGCGATTTCCGACTTTCGTCGCGATGGCCAGTTTTCGTATGAACTTCTCCGTGAGCGCGGTGATTGGGCCCCCGCCCTTCGAGGAGTCATGCAGAGACTCGACGAGGGTGAGCGCATCACTCATGAGTGGGATGATGAGAAGGGGCGTTACAAATATCTGAAAAATGTTCGGTATGAAATGAGGGGGCGCGACCCCGAAACCGGGCTCCAGTGGGCGCAGCCTGTGGGGCCGGGGACGGATAAGCTCGAGTTATGGAACCAGACGCTTTATTGGAAGGGTGACGTCGACGGTGTTGTGACCGACTATTTCCAATGCCGGGCCGGAAGTGCGGCGAATCCCGATTTTATTCATACATGCCGCTATAAGTTCACCATTCCTGAATGGGGGGCCCGCGTAGCGTTTCGGTTTCCACGCGACAAGCTTGTCGCGTGGCGCGAAATGAAGGTGGCCGTGCGCGATCTCATTCTGGGCCTTGAGGTGGACTCCGTGGAGAACGCAGAAGAGGGCCCGTGAGCATTCGTGAATCGCTCATCGAGCTTCTGACGAGATACCCCGGGCCGACAGAGGCCGAGGCCCGCCGTTGGCGGTACGCCCTGATGGCAATGGGTGCGTTCGCGCTTCTCGCCGAAGGGGTCCTCGTCTACATCCTTTATTACATGGACCCTGCAGCGCCGCCATTCTGGCTGGCCGCTCCGGCGGGCTGGCTATGGGAGCATGTTCCCGCCGCGCGTGGGTTCACGAACAGCTCCTACGGCCTTCGCGCACAGATGCCGTACGTATTTGTGGTGTTTTTCGTCTTGGTGGTCGCTACTGCTGCGCTGGTAGCCTGCTGTAATCGCCGCGGATCGATCTTCGGCATGGCAGTCAATTTTCTCCAAGAGGGGATCTTTAGGCAGGGGGTTATCCTCGTCGCGATGCCCATCGTGTACTACGCCGTTGCCTTTTTCGTCCTTTCTTCCGATCTGGAGGCGGTTTCGAGCCCGAGTGAGCGATCGTACCGGCATTACGGTTTGTTTTTCGAGACCGAGATGGGTGTTGCGACTGTCTGGGTGCCGCTGGCCTTGTTCTGCGGTTCCTTCATCGGGGTCCATCTCTCGATGATCGCGGAGATTCCGAGGCTTCTCAGGGCCGCCCGCGTTGGTTGACCTCCCTTGCTAGCGGATCCAGGAAGGTAATCGTCCATGTACACCGTGGCTTACTTTTCGCTATGGCTGTCTTTTCTTTTTGTCTGGGCGGCCCCTTTCAGCCTGATCATTCTTGGGTCCCGTAGACGCGCGGGCCTGGGGGCGCGGATGTCCTACGCAGGTCTGACCTTGCTGGCCCCGTTTGTGGTGTTCTTCCTGGGGGCTCTGGGTGTCTGGTATGCGCCCGAAGGCGTGCCACGATGGCTCGAGATGACGTTGGCGTTCTACCTCCCGCTTGTGACGCCTTATATGGTCCGTGCCCTGTTTGTGTTTCGCCGGCCGGTTCATGCGTAACGAACCGCGCCTATTTCGGGGAGGGTTGAATATGCCGTGAAATGGGCGCTGAAGGCCGCCACCATTCTGCTGATGGTGTCGCCCTGTGGCCCCACGCCACGCGGGGAGTGGATGGAGGCGAGCCAAACTCGCCAGCGTCCCCGGCGTGAACTTGTTGGCCCTGCCGCTCGGGGTAGGGGACGGTCGGCAGGGCCGGGCTTTAGAGGATGTAGCGGGAGAGGTCCTCGTTTTCGACCAGGTCGCCGAGGCGTTCGTCGACGAAGCTGCGGTCGACGATGACGGCGCCGTCGACGTCCGGGGCGCGGTAGGCGACGTCTTGCAGCAGGCGTTCGAGCACGGTGTGCAGGCGGCGGGCGCCGATGTTCTCGGTGCGCGCGTTCACGTCGTGGGCGATCTCGGCGAGGCGGCGCACGCCGTCTTCCTCGAAGCGCAGTTCCACGCCTTCGGTCTTCATCAGTTCGGTGTACTGCTCGGTCAGCGAGGCGGTGGGTTCGGTCAGGATGCGCACGAAGGCGTCCACCGACAGTGGGCCCAGCTCGACGCGGATCGGGAGTCGGCCCTGCAGCTCCGGCACGAGGTCGGACGGCTTGGACAGGTGGAAGGCACCGGAGGCGATGAACAGGATGTGGTCGGTGCGGACCATGCCCAGCTTGGTGGAGACGGTGGTGCCTTCGATCAGCGGCAGCAGGTCGCGCTGCACGCCCTCGCGCGAGACCTCGCCGCTGCTGCCCTTGTCGCTGCCCTTGGCGACCTTGTCGATCTCGTCGAGAAAGACGATGCCGCTTTGTTCGACGCGGTCGATCGCCTGCAGCTTCAGCTCTTCTTCGTTGATCAGGCGCGCGGCCTCTTCCTCGATCAGCAGCTTGCGCGCCTCGGCGATCTGCAGCCGGCGCGAACGGGTCTTCTGGCCCCCGAGGTTCTGGAACATCGACTGCAGCTGGCTGGCCATCTCCTCCATGCCCGGCGGGGTCATGATCTCCACGCCGTGCGGGTTCTGCTGCACCTCGATGTCGATCTCGCGCTCATCCAGGTCGCCCTCGCGCAGGCGCTTGCGCAGCTTCTGGCGGGTGTCGCTGTTGGAGTCGTCCTGCGCGGATTCGGTGAAACCGGCGTTGCGCGGGCGGGGCAGCAGGGCATCGAGGATGCGCTCCTCCGCCGCGTCTTCGGCCTTGACGCGGTTCTCCTTGATGGCCTCGTCGCGCAGCTGCTTCACCGCGGCCTCGGCGAGGTCGCGGATGATCGATTCGACGTCGCGGCCGACATAGCCGACCTCGGTGAACTTGGTCGCCTCGATCTTGATGAACGGCGCGCGGGCCAGCTTGGCCAGACGCCGGGCGATCTCGGTCTTGCCGACGCCGGTCGGGCCGATCATCAGGATGTTCTTGGGGGTGACCTCCGGTTGCAGCTCCGGGGGGAGCTGGCGGCGGCGCCAGCGGTTGCGCAGGGCGATGGCGACGGAGCGCTTGGCCTCGTCCTGGCCGATGATGTAGCGGTCCAGTTCCTGGACGATCTCGCGGGGGGTCATGTCGGTCATGGCAAAAGGGGCCTTGGTCGAATCGTTCGTGTGGGGCCGGGCGCGTTATTCCGCGTCCAGGCTCTCCAGTGAGATGTTGTGGTTGGTGTACACGCAGATGTCGGCGGCAATGTTCAGCGACTTCTCCACGATGTCGCGGGCCGACAGGTCGGTGTTCTGCAGCAGGGCCTGGGCGGAGGCCTGGGCGTACGGACCGCCGGAGCCGATCGCGATCAGCGCGTTTTCCGGCTCGATCACGTCGCCGTTGCCGGAGATCACGAAGGAGTTCTCGCGGTCGGACACGGCCAGCAGGGCCTCCAGCCGGCGCAGGGCGCGGTCGGTGCGCCAGTCCTTGGCCAGTTCGACCGCGGAGCGGGTGAGGTTGCCGGAGTGCTTCTCCAGCATGCCCTCGAAGCGCTCGAACAGGGTGAAGGCATCGGCCGTGCCGCCGGCAAAGCCGGCCAGGATGCGGTCGTGGTAGACACGGCGCACCTTGCGCGCGTTGCCCTTCATCACGGTGTTGCCAAGCGATACCTGGCCGTCGCCTCCGAGGGTGACGGCGCCGTCCTTGCGGACGCAGACGATGGTGGTGCCGCGAAACTGTTCCACGGGCGCTCTCCTTTGTGCTGCGGTGGGGGTCGGCCGCCTGCCTCGTTGCTCTGCGAGGCCGCCAGGGGCTGCTCGCAAACACTAGGGAGTCAGGCTGTGGCGACGCCCGGGGTTTTTGCGGTCCGGAAGCGGTTGGGTCCCGGTCGTTGCTGTTGGTTCCCCGCCCGGAGAAAGCTGGACTCAGCGTTTGCCTGGCGAACGGTCTCTCCGGGCACGCGGGTGGGCGGCATCATACACCTGTGCCAGGTGCTGATAGTCGAGATGGGTATAGATCTGGGTGGTTTCAAGGTTGGCGTGACCAAGAAGTTCCTGAATGGCTCGCAAATCGCCACTCGATTCCAGCAGATGACTGGCGAAGGCATGGCGCAACCGGTGCGGATGCAGGCGCACGTCCAGCCCGGCGCGCCGGCCGGCCTCGGCCACGCGGCGCTGGACTGCGCGGTTGCCGATGCGGGCGCCGCGGCGGGTCACGAACAGGGCGCGTTCGTCGGGTGCGGCCCAGTCGCCCCGGCGCTTGAGCCAGCTGCGGATCGCATCACGTGCCACCCGCCCCACCGGGACGCTGCGCTCGCGCCGGCCCTTGCCGAGTACGCGTACCAGCCCGGTATCGAGGTCGAGATCCATCAGGTCCAGCCCGGTCAGCTCGGACAGGCGCAGCCCGGAGGAGTACAGCAGCTCCAGCATGGCCTGGTCGCGGGCGGCCAGGATCGGGTCGAGGTCCTCGGCCGGGGTCAGGGCCTGCTGGGTCTGGTCGACGTCGAGATCGCGCGGCAGGGCGCGTCCTGCGCGCGGTCCGCGCAGGCCGGCGGCGGGGTTGGCCGGCATGCGGTTGTGTTCGACCTGATAGGCGAAGAAGCCGCGCGCGGCGGACAGGAAGCGCTGGATGGAGCGCGGGTGGCGGCCCTGGCGGGCGAGCTGTCCGGCGATGCGGCGCATGTCCGCGGCCTTGAGATCGGCCCACGGGCCCGTGTGCAGGTTGCGCAGGCGATTCAGGTCGCGCCGGTAGGCATTGACGGTATGCGGCGAATGTCCGCGAACATCGCTTAAATGCCCCAGAAAGGCCGCGATGTCCGCATCCTGTGGAGGGATAGAATCGGTCGCCGCCTCAGGCGGCGGCGTGGGTCCGCTCGACATGGCAGCGGATCGATTCGGCCAGCAGGTCGCCGATATGGGTGACGAAATAGATGCCCATGTCGGGCTGGAAACGGTCCGGGGAGTCGCTGGCCAGCCCCAGTACCCCGATGCGGTCGGACTCGTCGCCCAGTGGCATCAGGATCGCGGAGCCGATGCCGTCGGCCGAGTCGAACAGCACGTCCAGCATCTCGCCCGGAACGCGACCGCACTGAGCCTTGCCGCGCGCGAACAGCGGGTCGAACGTGCTCAGTTCGCCGGATTCCAGGGCATGCAGGTCGTCCACCTCGCGGTCGGCCAGGCGGATGCTGACGCGCTCGGCGCCCAGCTCGTTGCGCAGGGCGTCCTGGGTTAGTGCCAGTACGGCATCCAGGTTCTCGGCGCGCATCAGGGTCTTGGCCAGTTCGTGCAGGTGCTGGCCCATGCGCTCGTTGTCGCGGGCGCGTTCGACCAGTTCGCCCATGTGCTGCTCCATCGCGCGGTGCTTCTCGCGCAGCAGGGCGACCTGGCGCTCCATCAGCGATACCGCCCCGCCGGCCGGGTGCGGCAGGCGCAGGATGTCCAGCAGTGGCAGGTGGTCCTGGAAGAAATCGGGGTGATCGCGCAGGTAGGCCTCGACGTCGGCCGCGGTAAGCGTTTTGTTGTTCTTGTCGTCCGTCGCCTGCGGCTTGGGGGTCTTCGTAGTAGCAGAGGCGTTGGAGGATTGCCCAGTCATAGATCGATCCAGCCGTTGAAAACCGTGGTGGCCGGTCCGGTTAGCCAAACCGGGGCTTCGGCCTGTGCGTTCCAGCTTAGCACAAGGGTACCGCCCGGCAGCGAGACTTCAACCTCGTCGTCGACCAGGTCGCGCCGGCGCAGGATGGCCATCGCGGCGGCCGCGCCGCTGCCGCAGGCCAGCGTCTCGCCGACCCCGCGCTCGAAGACCCGCAGGCCCACATGGCCGCGGTCGCGCAGCGCGGCAAAGCCGACATTCACGCGGCGTGGGAAGCACTCATGCCGTTCGATCAGCGGCCCGACCTCGGCCACGGGCGCGCTCGCGACGTTGTCGACCAGCAGCACCGCATGGGGATTGCCCATGGACACCGCGCCCAGCGTGATCGCGTGGCCCTGCACGTCCAGGGTGTAGGCATCGGCCTCGTGTTCGGCGACCAGCGGGATCTGCTCGGGCGTGAACACCGGCCGCCCCATGTTGACCCGCACGCGCTCGTCGTCCTCCACATGCAGCACGATGCGTCCGCCCAGGGTCTCGACCGGGATCTCGCGGGCCTCGGTCAGGCCCTGCTCGCGCACGAAGCGGGCGAAGCAGCGCGCACCGTTGCCGCACTGCTCCACCTCGGAGCCATCGGCATTGAAGATGCGGTAGCGGAACAGGGCCTGCACCGGGTCGCCCGGGGGCTCCACCAGCAGGATCTGGTCGCAGCCGATGCCGAAGTGGCGATCCGCCAGATGACGCAGCGTCGCTTCGTCCAGGTGGACGTCCTGGCGCGTGCCGTCGATGACCACGAAGTCGTTGCCCAGCCCGTGCATCTTGGTGAATTCCAGGCGCATCAGGTGGCCTCCGGCAGCTGCCCGAAGATGATCATGTGCCGGTCCGAGGTGGCGCGGACGGTGAAGCCGTCGAGTCCTGCGTCGGCCAGCTGCGCGCGTACCTCGTCTGGCGTGAAGGCCGCGTGCAGGGAGTGTTCGAAGTCGCGGCGCAGCACGTCCGGGTCGTTGGCTGCGTACTCCGCGACCAGGGCTTTGACCGCTGTCTCCGAGTTGGGTCGCCGCAGGTCCATGACGAACACGGCTGCGCCGGACGCGCCATCGCGCCGGATGGCCTGCCACAGCACGGTCGGGTCATGCAGGTGATGCAGCAGGGAATTGCTGATGATCGTGGCATACGGGGCGCGCGGGCCGCGCGCCGCGGGCAGGCAGCCCTCGGCCAGGTGTACGCGCGGGGCGGCCGGGTGGTCGGCCATCAGCACGTCACCGGCGGCCAGCATCGCGGGCGCGCCGTCGAGCCCGTCGACCTCGCAGGCCGGGTAGCGTGCGGCGAAGCGCAGCGAGACATCGCCCGGCCCGCAGCCGAGATCGAGCACAGGGCCGCTGATCGGGCCCGGGAAGGCCTCGGCGAAGGCGTCCACGAAGCCTTCGTGCGGCGTGGCGAAGTCGGCCTCGGCATAGGCGCGGGCCTGCTCCTGCTCCAGCATCAGCTCTGGTTCGGGCCGGCGCGGGATCACGGGTCCACCCTCCCGGGCGGGGCGTCGTCGTCCGGGTCCTGGGGCAGCATGCTCTCGCGCATCATCAAGTGATCGACCTGCTCGCGTCGGTTGATGACCTGGAAGTGGTCGCCGTCGACCATGATTTCCGGAGGGCGCGGGCGCGAGTTGTAGTTGCCGGCCATGACATAGCCGTAGGCACCGGCCGAGCGCACGGCCAGCAGGTCGCCGGCGGCCAGCGCCAATTCGCGCTCGCGGCCGAGGAAGTCGCCGGTCTCGCAGACCGGGCCGACGATGTCGTAGGTGCGGGTCTCGGTGTCCTTGCGCTGCACCACCGGGATGATCTCCTGCCAGGCGCCGTACAGGGCCGGGCGCAGCAGGTCATTCATCGCCCCGTCGACGATCGCGAAGTCGTGGGCCTCGGTATGCTTCAGGTACTCCACCCGGGTCAGGAACACGCCGGCGTTCGCCGCGATCGCGCGGCCCGGCTCCAGCAATACCTTCAGCGGGCGCTCGCCCATCACCTCGCGCAGTGCGCTGGCCCAGGCGTCCGGCTCTGGTGGCGTCTCGTCGCGGTAGCGCACGCCCAGCCCGCCGCCGACATCGATATGTTCGAGCTCGATGCCGTCTGCCGCCAGCTGGTCGACCAGTGCCAGCACCCGCTTCAGGGCATCGGTGAACGGATCGATGCGGGTCAGCTGCGAGCCGATGTGGAAATCGACGCCGGTGGCCTCCAGGTGCTGGCTGTTACGCACCCGAGCATACAGGGCCGGCGCCTCCTCGATGGCGACGCCGAACTTGTTCTCGCGCAGGCCGGTGGCGATATAGGGGTGGGTCTCGGCATCGACGTCCGGATTGACGCGGATCGAGACCGGCGCGGCCGCGCCCACCTCGGCCGCAACGGACTCCAGCCGTTCCAGCTCCGAGGCGGACTCGACATTGAAGCAGTGGATGCCGACGTCCAGCGCGCGGCGCATCTCGGCCGCGGTCTTGCCGACGCCGGAGAACACGACCTTTGCCGGGTCGCCGCCGGCGCGCAGCACGCGTTCCAGTTCGCCGCCGGAGACGATGTCGAAGCCGGCGCCCAGGCGTGCGAGCACGTTCAGCACCCCCAGCGCGGAGTTCGCCTTCACCGCGAAGCAGACCTGGTGCGGGGTGCCGATCAGGGCCTCGCTGAACGCGCGATAGTGCCGCTCCAGCGTGGCGCGGGAATAAACGTAGGCGGGTGTGCCCACCAGTTCCGCGAGGCTGTCGAGGGCGACGCCTTCGCAGTAAAGGGTGTCACCGTGATAGTCGAAGTAATCCATTCAGCGGCGCTCCTCGGTGGCGTCGTCGTCATCGGGCAGGTACAGATCGCCCTTCTGTCCGCAGGAGGCGAGCATTTGCATCGTGCCAAGCACGACCACGACCGCAATCAGGAGCCACTGGGCCTTGCATGAACGCATGTTCGTTCCGGGGTGTCGTTGCAATGAAGGCCGATAGTGTGCCATTGATACGGCGCTGGCTTCAGGTCCATCCGTCGTCATTCACCCGATTTTGAGCCCTTGGTGATTCGTTCATCATCGATTCAGCGAACTTTGGGAGGATGAACCTGCCAGACCAGCAGAAGACCACTGAAGCTGGTCAGCGATGGAGCCCGACCCAACGGAATAGAACCCCGAGGGTCGCCGTCCAAAGCAACAGGCGTGAACACGGGCAACCGTAAAAACGCCGCCGGATAACCCGGAACTGACCCAAAAAAGATGAGAGGAGATCTCCATGATTAGCACCAAGCGTCGTGTCTTCCTGAAAGGCACTCTCGCCGCCGGCACTGTCGGCGTGGCTGTTGGGGCTGGCCTGCTGGCTCCGAGCAAGCTGCTGGCCGCCTGGCCGTCCGAAATGTTCGAGGCCGAGGGCCTGGACGCCGCGATGGAAGCCGCGCTCGGCTCCAGCGATATCCCGGACAGCGACGATATCGACCTGAGCGCCCCGGAAATCGCCGAAAACGGCGCCGTGGTCCCGGTCTCCGTCGAAACCGGCATGGACGACGTGAGCGAAATCGCCATCTTCGTCGAGAAGAACGATTTCTCCCTGAGCGGCCGCTATGTCCTGGCCGACGGCACCAAGCCGAAAGTGTCCAGCCGTATCCGTATGGGCGAGTCCTCCAACGTGATCGCCGCCGTGAAGTCTGGCGATGACTGGTACAAGACCGTCCGCGAAGTGAAGGTCACGGTCGGTGGCTGCGGCGGCTAAGGCCGACCCTGAACCGCTGATCTGAACCCTATTGGAGGAATAAGATATGTCTATTCGAGTTCGCGCCCAGGAAAGTAACGGCGTTGTCAATGTCCGCGCTCTGATGAGCCACGACATGCTGGTCCCCGATGATGACGGTGGCCCGCACTTCATCGAAACCGTGGAAATCAAGCGTAACGGCGAAGATGCCGTGACCGCCCACTGGAACTTCACCGTCTCCCGCAACCCGTTCCTGCAGGTCGAGTTTGACGGGTCCGCCGGTGACACCGTGTCCGTCTCCTGGACGGACAACAAGGGCGAATCCGATTCGACCGAAGTCGAAGTCGGCTAAGGAAGCCTCGCTTCCTGAAGTCCAGCCGGGGCCCTCGGGCCCCGGCTTTTTTTTGTCCGCTGCATGACGAATGGAGGCCGCGAACCGCCGTGCGTACCGGGGCGCGGCCAGCCTTGCTACACTGAGCCTTTGCCGCGTTGAATCGGGATCATGACTGAACGTACTGCTAGCGTCCGCCGCGACACCCTGGAGACCCAGATCGCCGTCGAGCTTAACCTTGATGGCACGGGCACCAGCACACTGGAAACCGGTGTCCCGTTCCTTGACCACATGCTCGACCAGGTGGCTCGCCACGGGATGGTCGACCTCGCCGTGCGTGCGCAGGGCGACCTGCACATCGACGCGCACCACACCGTCGAGGATGTCGGCATCACGCTCGGGCAGGCGCTGACGAAGGCCCTGGGGGACAAGAAGGGCATTCGTCGTTACGGCCATGCCTACGTGCCGCTGGACGAGGCCCTGGCGCGGGTGGTGATCGACTTTTCCGGACGTCCGGGGCTGGAGATGCATGCCGACTTCCGGCGTTCGCACATCGGCGAGTTCGATGTGGATCTCTTTCACGAGTTTTTCCAGGGCCTGGTCAACCACGCCTGGATGACCCTGCACATCGACAGCCTTCGCGGAGACAACGCGCACCACGTGGCCGAGACGATCTTCAAGGCCTTCGGGCGTGCCCTGCGCATGGCGGCCGAGGCCGATCCGCGCGCGGAGGGGATCACCCCGTCGACCAAGGGCAGTCTGTAACGCGAATCACGGAAGGGATCTCCCGGCCATGGAAACAGTTGCCGTCATTGACTACGGCATGGGTAACCTGCACTCGGTGGTTCGCGCGCTCGAACACGAGTCCGGCACCGACCAGCGCATATTGCTGACGGACGACCCGGACACCCTGCGCGAGGCAGACCGCCTGGTCTTTCCCGGTCAGGGAGCGGCTGGCGATGCGATGCGGGCGCTGGGTGCCCGTGGACTTGATCGTCTGTTGCCCGAACTGGCTGCGGATCGACCCTTCCTCGGCCTGTGTCTGGGGCAGCAGATCCTGATGCAGCACAGCGAGGAGAGCGGCGGGGTCGATCTTCTGGGCATACTGCCCGGGCGAGTCGTGCGCTTCCCGGAACGCGAGGGCCCGGAGGGGCGGCGCCTCAAGATTCCGCACATGGGGTGGAACCGGGTGCTGCCGGCCGGCGATCATCCTTTGTGGCACGGTTTGCCCGAGACGCCGTGGTTCTATTTTGTGCACAGCTATCGCGTGTTGCCGGAGAGCGAGGCGGATGTCGCCGGGCGCACCGATTATGGCGAGACCTTTGCCTCGGCACTGGCGCGGGGCTCGCTGTTTACGATGCAGTGCCATCCGGAAAAAAGCGCCGCCTGCGGGCTGCGCCTGTTGCACAACTTTCTGCGCTGGGACGGCGAGGGTCCCGGGGCCGTGTGAGGAGTCGAAGATGCTGGTCATTCCCGCAATCGATCTGAAGGAAGGCAAGTGCGTGCGCCTGCGCCAGGGCAAGATGGAGGATTCCACCGTGTTCGGCGAGGACCCGGTGGAGATGGCGAAGCGCTGGGTGGATGCTGGGGCCGAGCGGCTGCACATCGTCGACCTGGATGGTGCCTTCGCGGGGCATCCGCGCAATGCCGAGGCCGTGCATGCGATCGCCGAGGCCTTTCCCGACCTGCCGATCCAGATTGGCGGCGGGATTCGCGACGAGGACACCGTGCAGGCCTACCTGGACGCCGGAGTGGAGTTCGTGATTATCGGCACCCGGGCAGTGAGCGCGCCGCACTTCGTCAATGATCTGTGCCTGGAGTTTCCCGGGCGCATCATCGTCGGGCTGGATGCGAAGGACGGCAAGCTGGCCGTGGATGGCTGGTCGAAGCTGTCGCACCACGACGTGATCGACCTTGCCCAGCATTTCGAGGCGGATGGCGTGATGGCCTTCGTCTATACCGATATCGCCCGCGACGGGATGATGAAGGGACCCAACGTGGAGGCCACTGCCCGCCTGGCGAGCAACGTGCGGGTGCCGGTCATCGCGTCGGGGGGTATCAGTTCGCTGGATGATCTGCGCCAGCTCGCCGAGAACGAGGAAGAAGGCATCATGGGGGCGATTGTCGGCCGTGCGCTGTACGAGGGTGCGTTCACCCTTGAAGAGGCACGCAAGGCGGCCTCCGGGGGCTGAGATGCTGGCCAAGCGCATCATCCCCTGTCTGGACGTCGATGCTGGCCGAGTCGTCAAGGGTGTGAACTTCGTGGGTATACGCGATGCGGGCGACCCGGTGGAAGTCGCGCGACGCTACAACGCGCAGGGCGCGGACGAGATTACCTTCCTGGACATCACGGCTTCCAGTGACGACCGCGACACCATCCTGCATGTGGTTGAGGAGGTCGCGCGCGAGGTCTTTATCCCGCTGACCGTCGGTGGCGGCGTGCGCGCGGTGGAGGACATCCGACGCCTGCTCAATGCCGGCGCCGACAAGGTCTCGATTAATACCGCCGCCGTGCACCGCCCGGAGCTGGTGCGCGAGGCGGCCGACTGGGTCGGTAGCCAGTGCATCGTGGTGGCGATCGATGCCAAGCGGGTCAGCGCGGAAGGCGAGCCTCCCCGCTGGGAGGTGTTTACTCACGGCGGGCGTCGCGAAACCGGTCTGGAGGTCGTCGAGTGGGCGCAGCGGATGGAGTCCCTCGGGGCCGGCGAAATCCTGCTGACCAGCATGGATCGTGATGGCACCCGGATCGGGTTCGACCTGGAACTGACCCGGGCGGTCAGCGATGCGGTGGGTATCCCGGTCATCGCCTCCGGTGGCGTGGGCGAACTGCAGCACCTGGTCGAGGGCGTGACCAAGGGCCATGCCGATGCGGTGCTGGCGGCCAGCATCTTCCATTTCGGTCAGCACACGGTGGGCGAGGCCAAGGACGCAATGGCCGCGGCGGGCGTGCCGGTGCGGCCCAATGATGTCGGGGTGGTCGCCTGATGGCCGGCGGTAAGGCGCAGTCCCCGACAGGTAACGAGCTTCTGAGCGCGCTGGCCGAGGTGATCGAGCAGCGGCGCCGGGCCGACCCGGAGCAGTCCTACGTGGCGAAGCTGCACGCCCGGGGGCTCGACGAGATGCTGAAGAAGCTCGGCGAGGAGTCGGCGGAGACCATCATCGCCGGCAAGAACGACGACAGCGACGCGCTGGTATCGGAGATGGCTGACCTGTGGTTTCATAGCCTGATTGTGCTCGCGGCCCGGGGCCGTCACCCCGACGACGTCCTCGACGAGCTGGCGCGGCGCTTCGGATTGTCCGGTATCGCGGAAAAGGCCGCGCGACGGGCCAGTGGGCAGCGCTCCGACAAAAACGATAAATAAAACGCTGCGTATTGATTGTGGGCCTGGCGCCGTTCAGGCTTATCCCAAAGTTGAATGATCTTGGAGAGAGTCCATGGGTATTGGTGGCATCAGCATCTGGCAACTTCTTATTATCCTGCTCATCGTCGTGCTGCTGTTCGGCACGAAGAAGCTGCGCAACATGGGCGGCGACGTCGGTTCCGCGCTGAAGAACTTCCGTCAGGCGGTCAAGGATCCGGACGGCCAGAACAAGCAGGATGAAAACGCGGAAGGTCAGGATGACGAGACCCCCGAGGTCGAAGACCAGACGGGCGACAAGGGGCGTGTAGTCGACGGCGAGGCGAAGAAGAGCTCGGAGAAGGACACCGAGACCTCGCAGTCGGACAAGAAATCCTGATCCGCGCCACGCGCGGGAACACCGGACTCGAGCGGCCCTAGCGCATGTTCGACATCGGTTTCTGGGAAATCATCATCATCGTGCTGGTCGCGCTGCTGGTCGTGGGACCGGAGCGGCTGCCCGGCCTTGCGCGCGAGATAGGGCGCTGGGTGGGCAAGACCCGGCGTTTCGTGCACAGCGTGCGCTCCGACTTCGAGCAGGAGCTGCAGACGGAAGAGTTGCGCAAGATGCTCAAGAGCCAGGAGCGCGAGATCCGCCAGCTCAAAGGCACGGTGGAGGAGGCCGAGAAGGATCTCCGCGAAGACCTTGAGGAAACCGAAAAGGATCTGCGCGAAGATATCGAGGGCAAGGCCGCCACGCGCAAGGGCCTGGCAAAGGACGAGCAACGTGCCCTGGATGACAAGGCCGCTTCCGCCAAGCCGAAAAAGCCGGCGGTACGCCCGCGCCGCACGCCCGCCACCGACGAGGCAGAGGGCGAAGCCGACTCCGACTCGGATAATGGCGAGGCCCCGGTCCGGCGCGTGCCGACCCGGTCGGGTATGGACGGCAACCTGATGACCGACGATCCGGCGCTGGAAGCCGAGCGCAAGGCGCGAGCCGGTGAGGCCGACCGACCCAAGCGCAAGAAACCGGCGGTACGCCCGCGGCGGACCGGGAAGGCGGCTGAAGCCGAATCCGCGGATCACCCGGATGCGGCCCCGGATCAAGACGACTCCACTCACGACGACCAGGCCCCCGACAAGCACTCATGAGCAAGACCAAGCCGGAGGTCGAACCGAGTCCGGAGGCCACCGAAACCCTGCTCACGCACCTGATCGAGCTGCGTGACCGTATCCTCAGGATGTTCATCGCCATTCTGGTGGTGTTCCTGGTGCTGTTCCCGTTCGCCAACCCGATCTATACGTGGCTGGCCGATCCGCTGATGCAGCACCTGCCGGAAGGCACCAGCATGATCGCGATCGACGTGGCCGCGCCGTTCCTGATCCCGTTCAAGCTGGTGCTGCTGCTGGCGGTGGTGATCAGCATCCCGTACCTGCTCTATCAGGTCTGGGCGTTTGTCGCGCCGGGGCTGTACAGCCACGAAAAGAACCTGGCCGTGCCGCTGGTGGCCTCGTCCACCATCCTCTTCTACCTCGGCATGGCGTTTGCCTACTTCGTGGTCTTCCCGCTGATCTTCGCCTTCTTTACGGCGACGGCGCCCGAGGGTGTCGCGGTGATGACCGATATCTCCCGCTATCTCGCGTTCGTGATCATGCTGTTCATCGCGTTCGGGATCGCGTTCGAGATGCCGGTGGCGACGATCCTGCTGGTCTCGCTGGGCGCGACGACGCCGGAGAAGCTCGCCAAGAAACGCCCCTATGTGATTGTCGGGGTGTTCCTGGTCGGCATGGTGCTTACGCCGCCAGATATCATCTCGCAGACGTTGCTGGCGTTGCCGATGTGGCTGCTGTTCGAGATCGGCCTGGTGCTCTCGCGCATCATGGAACGCAAGAAGGCTCAGAAGCGTCGCGCGCAGGGGGGCGATGAGCCCGATGACTTGAGTGATGATTCGGGTGATGGTCCCGATGATCCGGGTGATGGTCCCGGTGGCGGGGGCAAGGGTGCGCCCGGCGGGGCCCGACGCAAGGGCGCGGCCGCCGCAGCCACGGGTGGAGCGGCAACCTCCAGTGACGGCGCCCGGGAGACCCCGGCCTCCGCGCGCGCCGGCTATACCCCAATGACCGACGAGGAGATGGACGCCGAGCTGGACCGCATCGAGGCGGAGCAGGCCGAGCTCCAGCGTCAGCGGGAGGCCCGCAAGTCCTCGCGTTCCCAGGCCGACGAAGCTGCCGAGTCGGACTCGACGAAAGGCGGCAATGCGCAAGAATCTGCCAGCGACGATGTCCCGGGTGAGGAAGGGCCATCGCAGGACGACTATGACGAGGGCCGTTTTCGTTAGGAGACGCTGACGTGCTTCACACGTCCGCGCCTCCGGGAATTCCTGTAGCGTCCATACGCGCATCGGAACTTGCTAAAATGCCCTGATAACCCATTGACCCAGGTAACGAACCCGCGATGGCCGACCCGCGTCCGACCCCCCGCCGCCCTGTCCTGCTGATCGTCATGGACGGGGTGGGAGTAAACCCCTCCAAGGTGAACAATGCCTATGCCGAGGCCAACACACCCCGCCTCGACGAGTACCTGTCCACCCATGCCCACACCACGCTGGATGCCTGTGGCCGGGCCGTCGGACTGCCGGATGGGCAGATGGGCAACTCCGAGGTGGGGCACCTGACGCTCGGCGCGGGCACCGTGATCAACCAGGATCTGGTGCGCATCGACGATGCCATTTCCGAAGGCAGCTTTTTCGAGAACGATGCCCTGGTCAGTGCGGCAAGAGCGGCTGCCAATAATGACCTTCCGCTACACCTGATCGGCCTGGTCTCCGATGGCGGCGTGCACTCCCATATCCGCCACCTGCGCGCGCTGGTCGAGATCTGCCAGCGCGAGGGCGCGCGCCCGATGGTCCACATGATCACCGACGGGCGCGATACGGCGCCGCGCTCCGCGCTCAACTACCTCGACCCGCTGGAAGAAGAACTGGCGAGCGCCGGCGGGGCTATCGCCACGGTTTGTGGCCGCTATTACGCCATGGATCGCGACAAGCGCTGGAGCCGCACCGAAAAGGCCTTCCGCGCAATCGCCTACGCTGAAGGCGAGCCCGCCAGCTCTGCGCGCGAGGCCATCGAGGCCGCCTACGCCGCCGGCGAGGACGACGAGTTCATCAATCCCCGCATCATCAATGGCGGGGCCCCGCTCGGACAGGATGCGGTTTGCGTGTTGTTCAACTTCCGCAACGACCGGCCGCGCCAGCTGACGGCGGCGCTGGGTCTGGACGACTTCGACGGCTTCGATCGGGGAGATTTCCGCCCGGTGGCCGAGACCTGCCTGACCGAGTACGACCCGCGATTCCTGTCGCCGATCGCCTTCCCGCCGGAGCGTCCTTCTACCACCCTGGGGAGCACCATTGCGTCGGCCGGCATCCCGCAGTTTCACTGCGCAGAGACCGAGAAGTACGCCCACGTCACCTTCTTTTTCAATGGCGGCAAGGAAGAACCGTACGCGGGTGAGCAGCGCGTAATGGTGCCCTCGCCGGCGGTGGATACCTACGACGAGCAGCCGGAGATGAGCGCGGTCGAGGTGGCCGACGAGACCATCCAGGCGATGGAGAGCGGTCGCTACGGCTTCATCCTGGTCAACTTTGCCAATGGCGACATGGTGGGCCATACGGCCAAGCGCGAGGCACTGATCGAGGCGGTGGAGGCGCTGGACCGCGAGGTCGGGCGCGTGCTGGATGCCGCGAAGGAGGCCGGGTATTCCGTGATCGTGACTGCCGACCACGGCAACTGCGACGAATATGTCGACCCGGTGACGGGTGACCCGCACACTCAGCACACGATCTACCCGGTGATGTGCATGATCACCGACTCGCAGCGCTGGCGCCTGCGCACCGGTGGCGGCCTGGCCGATGTGGCCCCGACCGTTCTGGAGCTGATGGGTGTGCCCAAGCCTGCGGCGATGGGCGGGACCAGCCTGCTGCTCGAGGAAGTCCCGGAGCCCGCGTGAGGCGGATCATGCACACGCGCTACACCGACATCCCGGCCTATGACACGAAGGACGGCTCCGAGATTCGCGAGCTGATGCACCCGGACAGCCACGGCAATGCGGCTCAGAGTCTGGCAGAAGCGGTCGTGGAGCCGGGTGCGACCACGCACCTGCATCGCCATGCGAAGACCGAGGAGCTCTATCACATTACCCGCGGCCGCGGCGAAATGCGGCTCGGCGAGGAGACCTTCGAGGTGACCGTCGGGGATACCGTCTGCATCCACCCAGGCACCCCGCACAACATCCGCAACATCGGGGCCGAGCCACTGCATATCCTGTGCAGCTGTTCGCCGCCTTACTCGCACGACGACACCGAGCTTCTGTAATCGGGGGCGTCCCGCCCGGCTCAGGCCGGTGGGTTGCGTTCCGAGCGTACTGACTCCGCTTTTTCCTCCAGTACCAGTGTTCGCTCGCTGTCGGCTTCCGCACGCGGGTCCTGTCGTGGAGCCTGGCGCTGTTTCACCCGGGCCTCGAGCGAGTCCGCCATTGCGTTGTAGGCGGCGTATACCCGCTCGAAGTCATCGCGACGCTGCGTGCGGATGCGTGTGTCCAGTCGACCCTGTCCGATCTGATCCAGGGCGCCGCGCAGGGTATCGAGGGGTGCCTGCAAGCGTCGGGCAAGCACATAGGCGCCGATCGATACGGCGAGCAGCGTCACCAGTGCCAGCAACGTCAGGGCCAGGAGCGTGGTCTGGTTGGCGGCGCGCAGCGATCGGGTCGAAAGCCCCACCTGCAGCCGCCCGATCTCCATCTCCTGGAAACGCACTGGGGCCTCAAACACGAACATCTCGCGCCCGTCCGGGCCCTCCCTGGCCCAGATCGCCTGTTCCCCGCGTCGGGTCAGCAGATGTTCGTCGGGAGGCGACTCAAACGCACCGCCAAGCGATGAGTCGTCACTGCTCGCCACCACTCGTCCCCGGTGGTCGGCCACACTCAACAGCGCGATCTCGCGATTGTTCTGCATGTCGCGCAGCCGTCCCTGTACGGCAACAGCATCCTCCAGCAGCAGGTCTTCCGCACTCTCCACCGAGATGATCTGCGCCAGTGTGGCGCCGTAGTCAAAGGCCAGGTCGGTGAGCACCTCGTTTTGTTTTTTCTGTACGAGGGTGCCGGCGAACAGCAGGGTGATGGCTACCGTCGCCCCGAGTATCGCGGGCCAGCGCCAGCGCAAGGGGATGATCCGTCGGCCGGCTCCGGCACGCTCGCGTTCCAAGCGCTCTTCATCGATACGTTGCAGGTCCACCAGCAGTTCCCCGGCCGACTGGTAGCGCTGCTCTGGCTGCTTCTCCAGCAGGCGTTCGACCAGGTCGATCAGCTCGGGCGGGCAATCCCGGACAACCGGCCGCAAGGGCGGTGCCGGGTCGCGCACCACTCGGGTCAGCAGCCCCTCCACCTCGTGTCCGCGAAATGGTGTCGAACCCGTGAGCAGCTCATACAGGACGACGCCCACCGAGTAGAGGTCCGCGCGGGCATCGGTGGGTCGGCCGTGAATCTGTTCCGGAGCCATGTAGTGGGGCGAGCCGGCGACATAGCCGTCCGAGCCGGCTCGCCAGGCGGGGTCGTTCAGCGTTTGGGCGATGCCGAAGTCCATCACCTTGATGTTCACCGTGGCGCTGGTGACGAGGATGTTCTCCGGCTTGATGTCGCGATGCACCACACCATTGCGGTGGGCGTAATCCAGCGCCTCGGTCAGCTGGATCGCGATCTTCAACACGTTGCGCAGCAGCAGCGGGCGAAACTGGCTGGCGAATGCGGCGAGCGTGATGCCGTCCAGCAGTTCCATTGCGATGAATGGGCGATCGTCGGACTCGCCGACATCGAAGATCGTCACGATCCCCGGATGGGTCAGCGTACCCGCCGCGCGGGCCTCGGCCAGAAACCGTCGGCGATACTCGGGCCGGCTGGCGTAGTCATCCTGAAGGTACTTGATCGCAAGTTCGCGCCGAATCTCCGGGTCGTAACCGCGATAGATCACGGCCATGGCCCCGCGGCCGATCTCCTCGCCTACGCCGTAGCGACCGATCCGCTGCACGCCGGGCTGCTCGCTCAGGTGCTCTCGAGGAGGACGCGCGCGACTGCGGCGAGCACGAGGATGGCGACTGCCAGTCCGATCCAGCGCCAGGAAGATCGCCGCACGCCACTGGTGGGCACCACCTCCGAACCATCATCGCGATGCCGGAAGATGAATTCCGCGCGCCCGAAGCGAACATGGTCGCCATCGTTCAATGTGGCCTCGTGGACCTTGCGCTCGTTGACCCAGGTGCCGTTCGTCGAGAGTAGGTTGACCACGCGGCAGGCCCCGCTGTCATTGACCAGCCAGGCGTGCTGGGACGAGACACTGTCCTCCTGCAGCACGATGTCGTTGTCCCCCTGGCGGCCAACCGACTGCTTGCCGGGCTTGAGGGTCAGGCGCTGCTGGCGGAAGGGGCCGACGACACCCACCAGCACGGGGTGTCCGCCGGGCGGGGTGTGCGATTGTTCTTCGCTGGTTTCAGTCTCGGGGAGCGCTGCGCCCTGGAACAGCATGGTCCCCTGCGGCCCACTACGCTCGCGCCCCTTGTCTCGTCCCTGATCACTCATGCGGCCTCCATTGCGCAGCTACGGTAGTACCCGCCCGAGTATGCCCTTCGCTCCCATGGCGAACAATGCACGGCGCGTCGGCCGTGCTGCTATGCTCGAAGGCGCGCCAACACAACAGCCAGGAGTATTCGCATGGAAGCAGATTCCGCAGGCAACCCGCAGCTTCGCGAGTTGATCGAACCACTGGTTCGGGGCAAGTTCTGGATGCAGTTGATCGGCGTGATGCTGATCATCTCGGGTGTGCTTACCGCCCTGTCCATTGTCGGCATCCTGATTGCCTGGATCCCGATCTGGGCCGGAGTGGTACTGATGCAGGCGGCAGGCGCCTCGCAGCGCGCCTTCGACAGCGCCGACCCGCTGGAGATCAAGTACGCACTGAGCCGACTGCGAATCTACTTCACCATCTTCGGAGTGCTGCTGCTGATCTATTTGATCCTGATGGTCGTCGGTATGCTTTTCGGTATCGGCATGATGGGCTTGGGCGGTATGGCCGGCGCTATGTAATCGCGGTTTCAGAGGCTCGCCACTTTCAACGAGCATGCCTCGCCCAGACCTGTTCGTTGGGTGCGCGGGGGAAGTGCAGGGCCGGGTATTTGCGCGCCCGAACAACGAAAGGAGTCGGCGATTGGGTAGCACCAGGCGCCTGCGGGCCCTGAGGGATCCGCTGCACCAGGAAGACTTGACCGTCCGGCGGGCGTTCGATACCTGGCATCGCCAGGTGCGCATCCCGCAGGTCCGTTACATCGCGCTTCTGACGGCCCTGATGTACTTCCTGTTCAGCGCCGTCGAGCAGTCGGTGGCGACCGACCTGCACAGCGCGAGGCTGCTCGCTCATGCGGCCCTGGTGCCCGGAATGCTGCTGGCGGTGGCCGCGATGAGCTTCCGGGCATCCCTGCAGCGGCCGATGTGGGCCCTGCTGATGGTGGCGCCGGTCGTCGCGAATGGCGCCAATCTCTATCTCAATACGGGATCGCCGCAGTTCCTGGTGTTCGCCCCCGAGATCTATCTCAGCATCATGTGGACCTTTGCAATATCGGGTCTGCCCCTGCGTCAGGCATCCATTGCCGCGATCGCAATCGTTGCGTTGGTGATTGCGGCTGCCTTCCACCAACCCATGCAGGGCGAATTGATACAGCTGCATCTACTGTGGGTGCTGGCCGCCTTCTCGTTTGGCGGACTCAGTGCCTTCATTCTGGAGCGCGCCCGCAAGCACACCTTCCTGCAACAACGCCAGCTCGAGCGTTCCGCGCAGATCGACGAACTGACCTCGTTGTCGAACCGGGCGCACACCGAACAACTGTTCGAGGAGGAACGTGCCCGTACCGAACGCTATGGCCAGCCGTTTTCCGTGATCCTGATCGACATTGACCACTTCAAGGCGGTGAACGATACCTGGGGCCACAATGCCGGCGACAGGGTGCTACGGCAGTTCGCCGACCTGCTGCGCCAGAATCTGCGGAAGGTGGATGCCATTGGCCGGATTGGCGGCGAGGAGTTCTTCGTGCTGCTGCCGCAAACCGATATCGCGCAGGCGCAGGTGGCTGCCCGCGACCTGCAGGCCCGGATCAATGCCTTCGACTTCGACACGGTAGGCCGGCGGACGGCAAGCTTCGGCGTGACCGAACACCGTCCGGGCGAACGTATGGTCGACACCTTCGATCGGGCCGACCAGGCCCTGTACGCGGCCAAGAAGAACGGCCGCAACCGCCTAGAGGTACGCTGATCAAGGAGACTCGTACACAGTAGTGTCGGACTCTGGATGTGAGCATGCCTCGCGGTGGGGCCACCAGGGCGAACACCGAGGCCGCACTCCCGCTGCCGAGAGTCCTTGCAAGCCGCATTGAGTCGGATCAGACGGCGGCTGGTGAGCCAAGTCGCGCGTTATCGGGGGCCGAAGTGGAAGCGTAGTCCGGTGGCGATGAAATTGGAGCCGCTGGCGTCGCTGACCACACCAAAGACGCCGGAACGGTGATGGATGCGCAGGAAGGCTTCCCAGGAACTGTCCCGCGACGCGGGAGGGGCGAAGGCGATTTCGGCCATCATGAATGCCTGTGTGCGGCTGGGGCGGCTATCTTCGATGACTGGCTCGCCGAAGGCACGCGAGGGGCCTATGCCCCAGGCAGCCGAGGTGTCCACCAGGTGGTCCCAGGGGAAACGGGTCCAGCGGAGGTTGGCGGCCGCGTTCAGTTCGAAGTGATCCTGCTGACCCCAGTGCCGGGCGACGTTGACCTCGCCTTCGAGATGCAGGTGGTCACCGAAGCGGTGCAGGCGGCGGGAGATGCCGACCGCCGCCAGGTGCGAGTCCTGCATCTCGGTCTGGAAACGGAGGATTTCGACGAAGCGGGTGTCGGTCCAGCGCGCGCCATAGGCGAAGACCGAGGTTTCCGCCCACTGTCGGGCCATCCCGTCTTCCTCGGCCGCGGCCGTCCCGACCTGACAGACGGCCAGCACCGCGGCAAGGGCAATGGCGCTACGAAGGCAACGGGTGGTCGCCATGCCGTACTCCTCCCGGCAGCCGATTGATGCTGGGCGCAGTACACAAAGCGTAGACGCCCCACCTGTCTGGAGCCAGTGACGGGTTGCGCTTAACGACCGATCGGTAGCGCTTCCTTGCGAATTTGGTATCAGTTCTCGATTCTGGTTGGCCTGCTCTGTCTGGCCAGCCAGATTTCGTTAACGGACCGTCAGGCCTTCCGGTAGATCTCCGCGCCCTTCTCGACGAATTCGACCGCCTTCTCCTGCATGCCCTTCTGCAGGGCCTCGTCCGCGCTGATGCCCTGCGCCGCGGCGTAGTCGCGCACGTCCTGGGTGATCTTCATCGAGCAGAAGTTCGGCCCGCACATGGAGCAGAAGTGGGCGACTTTGTGCGCCTCCTTCGGCAGGGTCTCGTCGTGGAATTCGCGCGCGCGCTCCGGGTCCAGTGCCAGGTTGAACTGGTCCTCCCAGCGGAACTCGAAGCGCGCCTTGCTGAGTGCGTTGTCCTGCAGTTGCGCGCCGGGGAAGCCCTTGGCCAGATCGGCGGCATGGGCAGCGATCTTGTAGGTGATGATGCCGTCGCGCACGTCCTGCTTGTTGGGCAGGCCCAAATGTTCTTTCGGTGTCACGTAGCAGAGCATCGCGGTGCCGTACCAGCCGATGTTGGCCGCGCCGATGCCGGAGGTGATGTGGTCGTAGGCCGGGGCGATGTCGGTCACCAGTGGGCCGAGGGTGTAGAACGGCGCCTCGAAGCAGTCCTCCAGCTCCTTGTCGACGTTCTCCTTGACCTTTTGCAGCGGGACGTGGCCGGGGCCCTCGATCATCACCTGCACGTCCTGCGCCCAGGCCTTCTGCGTCAGCTCGCCCAGGGTCTCCAGCTCGCCGAACTGGGCGGCGTCGTTGGCGTCGGCCAGGCAGCCGGGGCGCAGGCCGTCGCCCAGCGAGAAGGAGACATCGAACGCCTTCATGATCTCGCAGATCTCGTCGAAGTGGGTGTAGAGGAAGTTCTCCTGGTGATGCGCCAGGCACCACTTGGCCATGATCGATCCGCCGCGGGAGACGATGCCGGTCACGCGGTCGGCGGTCAGCGGTACGTACTGCAGGCGCACGCCGGCATGAATGGTGAAGTAGTCTACGCCCTGCTCGGCCTGCTCGATCAGGGTGTCGCGGAACAGCTCCCAGGTCAGGTCCTCGGGCTTGCCGTCGACCTTCTCCAGCGCCTGGTAGATCGGCACGGTGCCGATCGGTACCGGCGAGTTGCGCAGGATCCACTCGCGGGTCTCGTGGATGTTCTTGCCGGTGGACAGGTCCATCAGGGTGTCACCGCCCCAGCGCGCGGACCACACGAGTTTTTCAACCTCCTCCCCGATCGAGGAGGTGACCGCGGAGTTGCCGATGTTGGTGTTCACCTTCACCCGGAAGTTGCGGCCGATGATCATCGGCTCGAGCTCGGGGTGATTGATGTTCGCCGGGATGATCGCGCGGCCGCGGGCGATCTCCTCGCGCACGAACTCGGGGGTGATTTCTTCCGGAATCGAGGCGCCGAAGGACTCGCCGGCGTGCTGGCGCAGCAGCTTCTGGTAGCGCGGGTCGGCGCGCAGCGCCTCGAGGCGGTTGTTCTCCCGGATCGCGACGTACTCCATCTCCGGGGTGATGATGCCCTTCCGGGCGTAGTGCATCTGCGAGACGTTCGCGCCGGCCTTCGCGCGGCGCGGCGGGCGGATGTGCTCGAAGCGCAGGCTCGCCAGCTCCGGGTCGGCGGCGCGGGCGCGGCCGTACTCCGAGCTAGGGCCGTCCAGCCACTCGGTGTCGCCGCGTTCGTCGATCCAGCCGCCGCGCAGGTCCGGCAGTCCGCGGGTCAGGTCGATACTCGCCTCTGGATCGGTGTAGGGGCCGGAGGTGTCGTAGACCGGGATTGGCGGATTGTCCTCGGGCGTGCCGGAGGTCATCGTCGGTGTCTGCGCGACCTCGCGATACGGCACGCGGATGTCCGCGCGCGAACCCTCGACGTAGCATTTCTCGGAGTTCGGGAACGGGCGGGTGACTTCTGCGGAGACCTCGGCGGTCTTGCGGGCAAACGACTCGGGGATGGCGCTCATGATTGGACCTCTGCTGTCGCGTGAGGCGAAGGGAGCGCGGGCAGGGCGATCGCGGGAGCAGGAACCCCGGGTACAGCAGACCGTTGACCGAGCTTCCCTCCGCCGGTGTTAACCGGTTCAGGTGCGGGGAAACACGGACCAATGTACACGCTCGCGCTCAAGTCGCTTTTGCGTGCGAACAAGGCGCGGCGACTGCCGTGCAGTCATTCTGCACAAGGGAGCCGCAACGCCGTGCGCGCGCCCGCTTTTGATCAACAACGGGCGGCCAAGCCCCCTCGTTGATTAAGTTGCGGGTTGGTGCCCCAGGTTCCCCGATCCTGCGTTGCACCGCTTGCGGGTAGAACCACTACCCGCTGCACGGCGCGCCTTGTCTCGGAAAACCTGAGGCACCAACGCGAGCGTGTACATTGGTCCGTGTTTCCCTAGGGGACTCTCTCAGCCCGGCACATGGCGCGGGCACCCCCAGCTCTGATCGCGAGTGTAGCGCACGCGGCGCGCATTCGCCTGCAGGGGACAGGGTATCGAGGGTTGTTTTGCGGTACATTGCGCCTTTGTGACATTCTTCGCGCCGCCATGAGCCCCAAGAACTTCGTCTTCGAACTGTTTGGCCGTTCGCCGGTGCGCCCCTTGCAGGCGCACATGGAGAAGGTGCGTGCCTGCATCGCCGAGCTCCCGCCGTTCATCGAGGCCATGGCCCGGGACGACTGGGATACTGCGCGCGCTCAGCAGCGGAAGATCGTCAAGCTCGAACACGAGGCGGACCGCCTGAAGAAGGATCTGCGGCTGCACCTGCCCAAGGGGATGATGCTGGCGATGTCGCGGCGCGACGTGCTCGATACCCTGCTGATCCAGGACCGTATCGCGAACATGGCCAAGGACATCGCGGGGTTGATGCTCGGACGTCAGATGCAGTTCCCGGCCAATATGCAGGATCCGTTGCAACGCTTTCTGGACCGCAGTGTGGATGCGGTGAATCAGGCTGGCCGTGCGGTCGACGAGCTCGACGAACTGGTCGAGGCGGGCTTTCGCGGGCACGAGGTCGAGGTGGTCAATGACATCCTGACCGAGCTCGACCAGATCGAGCACGAATCCGACGAGGCGCAACGCGAGGTGCGCGAGATCCTGTTTGCCCAGGAGGCGGAGCTGCCCCCGGTGAACGTGATGTTCATGTACCGCGTGATTGACTCCATTGGCGAGCTGGCCGATCTGGCCCAGCGCGTGGGCAGCCGCCTGCAACTGATGCTGGCCAAGTAAACACCGCCACCAACTGACGCAGACGGCATGGAATACGACACCCTGTTGCTCGGCCTTGCAGTCATCTTCGGGCTCTTCATGGCCTGGGGCATCGGCGCCAACGATGTCGCCAATGCGATGGGTACCTCGGTCGGCTCGCGGGCCCTCAACATTCGCCAGGCGGTCTTTGTGGCCGCGGTGTTCGTGTTCGCCGGGGCCTGGCTGGCGGGCGGCGAGGTCACGCAGACCATCCGTAGCGGGATGGTGGACTCGGCTCTGCTTGCGGACAGTCCCTCGTTACTGGTCTTCGGCATGCTCGCGGCCCTGGCGGCAGCGGGCACCTGGCTATTGACCGCCTCCTATTTCGGCTGGCCGGTCTCCACCACGCACTCCATCATCGGCGCGATCATCGGCTTTGCGGTGGTGGGCCTCGGATTCGAGGTGGTGCGCTGGGAGCGCGTCGGGACCATCGCGATCTCCTGGGTGCTTTCGCCGATGATCGGCGGCATGATCGCCTTCGCGCTGTTCCGCAGCATTCAGCTGCTGATCCTGGATACCGTCGACCCCCTGAAAAACGCCAAGCGCTGGGCCCCGCTGTACATCTTCCTGACGGCCCTCGTCACCGCGCTGGTCACGATGTTCAAGGGGCTGACGCATGTCGGGTTGGACCTGACCACCGCGCAGGCCTACGGGTTTGCCGTGCTGATCAGCCTGGGAGTGGTGGCGGTTGGGCTCCTCGCGATTCGGCGCCTGCGTTTCGAGGAGATCTCCCCGCAAGCCCATGGCTCGCATTTCAGCGATGTCGAGAAGGTCTTCGGCGTGATGATGGTCGTGACCGGCTGCGCGATGGCCTTTGCGCTGGGCTCCAACGACGTGGCGAACGCGGTCGGGCCGCTGGCGGCGGTGGTGGATGTGATCCACACCGGCGAGGTGGACCCGGAGACCGTGGTGCCGATGTGGGTGCTGTTGCTGGGTGGTTTCGGGATCGTCTTCGGGCTGTTCACCTATGGCCACAAGGTGATCGCCACGGTTGGCACCGGCATCACCCAGCTCACCCCGAGCCGCGGTTACGCGGCCACTGCGGCGGCGGCCGCAACCGTCGTGCTGGCCTCCGGTACCGGGCTGCCGATCTCCACTACCCATACGCTGGTGGGGGCAATCCTCGGTGTTGGCATGGCGCGCGGGATCGCGGCGATCGACCTGCGCCTGGTGCGCATGATCTTCATGTCCTGGATCGTGACCCTGCCGGCCGGGGCGATCCTCGCCATCGTGTTCTTCTTCATCCTGCGCGGGGTGCTCAGCTAGTCACCGTGGTGGCCGGGCCCTGAACAAGAAAGGCCCGTCCAGCGAGATGGACCTTTCTTGTTGGGGTTCTTGTTGCGGTGAGCTCTCGCGGTGGTGTCAGCCGCCGGTCATGGACATGAAGCGCATGACCTTCTCCGGGCGTTCCGAGAACTCGTGACGCTCGGGCTTCAGGTTGATCGCCTGGATCACCAGTTCTTCGAGTTCCGCATCGCTGCAGCCTTCACGCAGGTAGGGGCGCAGGTTCAGGCTGTGGTCGTTGCCCAGGCAGGTGTAGATGGTGCCGTCGACCGACAGGCGTACGCGGTTGCAGGTGTCGCAGAAGTGCTGTGAGATCGGCGTGATGAAGCCGATGCGCACGTCGGTATCCGGGATCTGCATGTAGCGGGCCGGGCCGCCGCCGGGCATCACGCCGGGTACCAGGTTGTAGCGCTGTTCCAGGCGGGCGCGCACGTCCTGCAGGTTCACGTAGTGACCCTCTTTCGCCTCGCGCCCGGTATCGCCCATCGGCATGGTCTCGATGAAGCGCAGGGTGAAGCCGTGTTCGATGCAGAAGTCGACCATGTCCTCGACCTCCGGCTCGTTGATCCCGCCCATTACCACCATGTTGATCTTGATCGGGTCGAGCCCGGCGGCCTTGGATGCCATCAGGCCGTCCAGGACCTTTTCCAGCTTCCCGCCGGTGATCTCCTTGAAGACCTCGGGCTTGAGCGAGTCGAGGCTGACGTTGATGCGGGCCACGCCGGCATCCTTCAACTCCTGGGCATGGCGCGCCATGCGCGTGGCATTGGTGGACAGCGAGATGTCGTCGATGCCGGGCAGGGCGTTCAGGCGTGCGGCCAGGTCCGGGAGGTTCTTGCGGACCAGCGGCTCGCCGCCGGTCAGGCGCACGCGGCGGGTGCCAAGCCGCCCGAAGGCCCCCATCACGCGTTCGATCTCGTCGAAGCTCAGCCAGTGCTCCGGCTCCTCGAAGTCACGAAAGCCCTTGGGCATGCAGTAGAAGCAGCGCAGGTCGCAGCGGTCGGTGACCGAGAGACGGACATATTCGATACGGCGGCCGAAGGCGTCGACCAGCGCATTCTCGTCCTTGAGTCGTTCTTCCATGGGGTGTCCCGTCCTGCCGATGGGGGCGATATGTTTCATGGTACACATCGTAGACCACTTTTCCGTGATTGCCACAACAAGGCCCCAGATTCGACGTGGCAATAAATAAATTCTCTCGTAGATTATTTTTGCTTATTTCTAGATAAGAACTTTTCGTTGGCCAAAAGTCCGCTTTATGGCCAATATGCCGAGCGTGAATAAGCAAACCATAATCTATGGGGTCGCCTGAATGAGTGCCTTACCCGAGTTCGAGAACCACAGCGAGCAGGAGATCAAGTACACCACCTGCTACATGTGTGCCTGCCGCTGCGGCATCAAGGTTACGGTCCAGAACAACAAGGTCCGCTATATCCAGGGCAACCGGCACCACCCGATCAACAAGGGTGTGCTCTGCGCCAAGGGCAACGCCGGCATCATGAAGCAGCAGTCCCCGGCGCGCCTGCACCAGCCGATGCGCCGCAAGCCGGGCACCGAGCGTGGCGCCGGCGAGTTCGAGCCGATCTCCTGGGACGAGGCCCTGGACATGCTGTCCACGCGTCTGCAGAAGATCCGCGAGACCGACCCGCGCAAGCTGGCGTTCTTCACCGGCCGCGACCAGATGCAGGCCCTGACCGGTCTTTGGGCGACCCAGTTCGGTACCTACAACTGGGCGGCCCACGGTGGTTTCTGCTCGGTCAACATGGCCACTGGCGGTCTGTACACCACCGGTTTCGCGTTCTGGGAATTCGGCGACCCCGACTGGGACCGCACCAAGTACCACATGCTCTGGGGCGTGGCGGAAGACCATGCCTCCAACCCGATCAAGATCGGGTTGGAGAAGCTCAAGCGCCGCGGCGGCAAGTTCGTCGCGATCAACCCGGTGCGCACCGGCTACCAGGCGATTGCCGACGAGTGGGTGGGCATCAAGCCCGGTACCGACGGCCTGTTCGCGTTGTCGATGCTGCACGTGTTGCTGAAGAACGACCAGTTCGACTGGGACTTCCTGGTGCGCTACACCAACGCCACCCAGCTGGTGGTGCAGACCCCGGGGCAGAAGGGCGATGGCCTGATCCTGCGTGACGAGGCCGGCAACCCGCTGGTCTGGGAACTGGAGCAGGAAGCGTTCGTCGACGGCACCCAGGTCGACATCAAGCCGGCGCTGTTCGGCGAGTACACTGCGCCCGACGGCCGCCCGGTCAAGACCGTGATGACGCTGCTGGCCGAGCGTTACCTGTCCGAGGAATATGCCCCGGAAAACACTGCGAAGATCACCGGCGTTCCGGCCGACCAGACCGAGCGCCTGGCCCTGGAAATGGCCCACGTCGCGTTCAAGGAGACGATCGAACTCGACATCGAGTGGACCGACTCCTGGGGCCGCAAGCACGACAAGGTGTTCGGCCGTCCGGTCTCCATGCACGCGATGCGCGGCATCTCCGCGCACTCCAACGGCTTCCAGACCTGCCGCGCGATCCATCTGCTGCAGATCATGCTGGGTTCGGTGGACTGCCCCGGCGGTCATCTGGCCAAGCCGCCGTATCCCAAGCACGTCCCGCCGGGCATCAAGCCGGCCAAGGAATGCGCGCCGAACACCCCGCTGAAGAGCCCGCCGCTCGGTTTTCCGACCGCGCCGGAGGACTTGGTCATCGATGACGACGGCAACCCACTGCGTATCGACAAGGCCTTCTCCTGGGATGCCCCGATCTCCAACCATGGTCTGATGCACATGGTGGTGACGAATGCGGTCAACGGCGATCCGTACCCGATCGACACGCTGATCTTCTTCATGGCGAACATGTCCTGGAACTCCTCGATGAATACCGCCGAGGTGATGGACATGCTGCGGGCCAAGGACGACAGCGGCGAGTACAAGATCCCGTTCCTGGTGGTCGCGGACGCATTCCACTCGGAGACGGTCAACTTTGCCGATCTGGTGCTCCCGGACACGACCTATCTGGAGCGCTACGACACGATCTCCATGCTGGACCGTCCGATCTCCGAGCCGGCCGCGGCGGCGGACTCCATCCGCCACCCGATCCTCGAGGTCGATCGCGACGTGCGTCCGTGGCAGGAGGTGATGGTCGAGCTGGCCGGGCGTCTGAAGTTCCCGGCGTTCACCAACGATGACGGCAGCCGCAAGTTCGCGGACTACAAGGACTTCATCGTCAACTTCGAGAAGGAGCCGGGCATCGGCTTCCTGTCCGGCTACCGCGGCAAGGACGGCCAGACCCACCTGCGTGGCGAGCCGAACCCGAAGCAGTGGGAGGCGTACATCGAGAACCAGGGGTTCTTCGTGCATCACCTGGCGCCGAACCAGCAGTTCTACCGCTACGCGAACAAGGAGTACCTGGAGCTGGCCAAGCACGCCGGCTGGGTGGGCAAGACCGATCCGATCACGATCGAGCTCTACTCCGAGACCCAGCAGCGCTTCAAGCTGGCCGGCCAGGGCCTGTATGACGGCCCGCAGCCGACCAAGCAGGAGCACAAGGATCGCCTGACCCAGTTCTTCGATCCGCTGCCGATCTGGCACAAGCCGCTGGAGCAGACCCGGATCGACGAGGACGAGTACCCGTTCTACGCGGTCAACCAGCGCCCGATGTTCATGTACCACTCCTGGGATTCGCAGAACGCCTGGCTGCGCCAGATCTGCGCCCAGAACTACCTGTACATGAACCGCGGTAAGGCGGAGTCCATGGGCATTGAGGACCTGTCCTGGGTGTGGATGGAGTCGCACAACGGCCGTGTCCGCGTGCAGGTCAAGCTGATCGAGGGCTGCGAGCCGAGCACCGTCTGGACCTGGAACGCCATCGGCAAGCAGAAGGGTGCCTGGGGCCTCAAGCCGGATGCGAACGAGTCCAACAAGGGCTTCCTGATGAACCACCTGATCAGCGAGCTGCTGCCGAAGAAGGGCGATCCGGTGGACCAGATCACCAACTCCGATCCGGTGACCGGCCAGGCCGCGTGGTACGACCTGAAGGTCAAGATCACCCCGGCCGATCCGGAAGAGACCAGCACCTGGCCCGACTTCGAGACGGTCAAGCCGGCCCCCGGCATGACCGAGGCCCCGGACCAGTTGCGCTACGCCGCGCACAAGCCGGTGCACCTGAATCGTTCCATCCGTGACGTGCTGACCCGCGGCTCGCTGGACGAAGACCGCTAGGTATCACGGATCCGGGCCACGCCGCCGGCCCCGGCCGGCGGCCCGAGGAAATTTGAGGAGTAGTTGTATGCGACTTGGACTCGTAATCGACATGGACACCTGCGTGGGCTGCCACGCCTGTGCGGTGGCCTGCAAGCAGTGGAACACCAGTGGCACCACCGGTGCGCTGACCGACTATCGCCCGTACGGCGAGGACCCGAGCGGCGTCTGGTTCAACCGTGTGCGCCACTACGAGGTCGGGGACTACCCCAACAACAAGACCGTGAACATCCCGATGTCCTGCATGCACTGCCAGCATGCCGACTGCGTGAATGTCTGCCCGACCGGCGCCTCCTACAAGCGTCCGGAAGACGGCATCGTGCTGGTCGACCAGGACAAGTGCATGGGTTGCAACTACTGCGCCTGGGCCTGCCCCTATGGCGCGCGCGAGCTGGACCGCGAAGACGGCGTAATGAAGAAGTGCACCCTGTGCGTGGACCGCATCTACGACGAGCAGCTGCCGCCGGAAGAGCGCCAGCCCGCCTGTGTGATCACCTGCCCGGCCCATGCCCGGTTTTTCGGTGACTTCGACGACGACAACTCCGAGGTCAGCCGCCTGGTGCGCGAGCGCGGCGGTGTGAAGCAGATGCCGGAGCTGGGCTACAAGCCGGTCAACACCTATCTGCCCCCGCGTATCACCCGTCCCATTCCCATCGACGACGTGCGGGCCAACCGCGTGGTCAGCTCGGTGAAGGACTGGGTCAACAAGATGGTCGCGCGCTAGGCGCGGCCCGATCGGGAGAATTCATATGCATCCGGCATTTTCCGTCATCCTGTTTACCGTCATCTCCGGTGCGGGCTACGGCCTGTTCATCCTGCTGGCGGCCTTCCATCTCGCGGGCATCGGCCCGGCCATGAGCCATGGCGAGCTGCTGGCGCACGGCGCGGCGTCGCTGGGGATGATCACCCTGGGGCTGATGCTCTCCACCGGCCACCTGGCGAACAAGAAGAACGCCTGGCGCTCGTTCATGCGCTTCAAGACCTCCTGGCTGTCGCGCGAGGCCGTGTTCGCGGTGCTGTTCTATCCCTTCGCCGGGATCTATGGCCTGGGCGTCCTGCTGCAGGGCGCGGCCATCGGGCCACTGCCGGCATTGGCAGGGGTGATCGCCGCCGTGCTGGCCGTGATCACCCTGTTCTCCACCGGCATGATCTACGGTTGTCTGAAGACCATCCGCCAGTGGAATACCGCGCTGACCCCGGCCAACTACATCATGCTGGGCATCGCGACCGGCACCACGCTGTTTGCCGCGATTGCCACCGTGTTTGGCAATGCCACGACGCTGCATGCGGGTGTTGCGATGGTCGCGCTGGTCGCCGCCGCCGTGCTCAAGGGGATCTACTACTTCTGGATCTCGCGCGTGAACGGCCCGACGATCAACACCGCCACGACCTTCAACCGGGCCACCGTGCGTCTGCTGGATACCGGCCACACGGCCGGCACCTTCCTGACCGACGAGTTTGGCTACGACCCGCGCAAGGACACCATCGACAACGTGAAGATGGGTGTCTTCCTGCTCGGCTTTGTGGCCCCGGTCCTGGTGTTCGCGTCGATCCTGTCGGGTGCCCCGGCGGGCATCGCCTGGCTGGCGGCGGTCTCGAGCCTGATTGGCATCGGCATGGAACGCTGGTTGTTCTTCGCCGAGGCCAAGCACGTCGTGCGTCTGTACCACGGGGCCCAGACCTGCACCAACTCCCTGGCCGAGCCCGCTCGCGGCCGAGCCGCGGTTGCGCCGGCCACCGACCCGACCGACGCGCGCCGCTGGGAACTGGGGGATACCCCCGGGGGCTCCGGCTCGTAATGCCGGCCAGCTACCCGCGGTTATCCGGTATATTGCCGGTGAACCGCCGGGAGGTTGGGAAGCGAACACGCAACCAGAAACGGGCCAGAATCCTGGCCCGTTTCTTTATGGTGTACAGCAAACTCGGCTTTGTTACTTCGTCTTGTCGTCCTGTTCGTGCATGCCGTGCAGGATGAAGTATCCGACATACACGAAGAACGCCACGATGCCCACGAGGGTCAGGATCGTCAGGATTCCGATGGGCGATTGAAACATGATTTCCGTCAGCATCACGCTCTCCCGATTTCAGTGGTCACCCTCACGCTAGCGCCACTGCCGGGGCCTCGATTTGATCTGGATCAAGGGAGTGGTGGCATTTGCGGCTCAGGATGTTGGTGCGCCTGGTTGGTGGAGCGAGAGCCTGTTGGGAAGCACAACGATATTGCGCCCGAGAGGGTGAGCCGGGGTTTCGCGAAGCACGGCTTCGCGCCGGCGAACGCCCCGAGGCTATCGCCGAGGGGGTGACTTGCGATGCCGTGCCGCTGCGCAGGCCTTGATTCGACGGGGGCGCGGCGTTGGGCTCGGGGGTGTTCAGGCGTCGCGCCCGAGAGGATGGCTGCGCGACCTGCGGTCGCTTGGTCCTGCGGACCGGCACCGCCTGCGGCGGTACCGCGCGTCGGCCCGCTGCGCGGGCCTCGGCTCGAACGGAGGTTCGAATCGGGCCCTCAGACACCCCATTACGCAGAAAGGGGCCACGAGGGCCCCTTTCTGCGTAATGGCGCGCCCGAGAGGATTCGAACCTCTGACCTCTGCCTCCGGAGGGCAGCGCTCTATCCAGCTGAGCTACGGGCGCAAGACGGGTCATGATACGGGGCGCCGAATGGGTCCGTCCAGCGCATTTTTTGACTGCCCTACTGGGTTTGTGGTCCCGAGCGGGACGATGCCCTATACTCGGCGCCCGATTTGCGCGCCTGGCGCGTGGGAAGACTTGGGCTAGGAACCATTACGGCCGCGCGCGGCCCGCACCTTTCGGAGGGAGACAAGTGGCGAATCAACCGATCAAGATGGACACCGGTAACAAGGTGTTGTTGTTCATCGCATCCGTGGCGCTGCTCGCCACTGTGATCTACCTGTTGATCCAGTTGGCGAACTTCATGGGAGGGCTCCAGCTGGGCGAGCCCAGCGAGGCCGAGCGTGACCGCATCGCCGAGCGCATCCAGCCCATTGGTCGCGTGGCCTCGGGACCCGTGGATGCCGAGGAAGAGGCCGCCGACCTGAGCCCGGGCGATATCTACAGCAATGTCTGTGCAGCCTGTCACGATACGGGCGCCTCCGACGCCCCGATCAAGGACGATTCCGACGCCTGGGCCGCCCGTCTCGACGAGCGCAGCCTGGACGAGGTGTTCGATAATGCCATCAGCGGCATGGGCGCGATGCCGCCTCGCGGCGGCGATGACAGCCTGAGCGACGAGGAAGTGAAGCTGGTAGTCGCCTACATGCTGGATGAAGCCGGCATTGACCATGGCTGGGAGCCGGAAGACGCCAACGGCGATGAAAACGGCAACGACGAGGCCGTGGCCGAAGATGACGAGGCGGCTGTCGAGGACGACGATGCTCTGGAAGGGATCGCCCTGGATGATGGTGACGTGAGCCGCGGCGAATCCCTGTACTCCACCTGCATCGCCTGCCACGGCGCCCAGGGCCAGGGTTCACCCGCCTTCCCGAAGATCGCCGGCCAGACCGCCGAGTACATCGCCGACAAGCTGGTGCGCTACCGTGCCGGCGAGACCGTGGGTGATCGCACGGCCCTGATGGCGCCGAACGCGTCTCGCCTGTCGGACGAAGACATCGCCGATCTTTCGGTCTTTATCGCGACCTTCGAAGACTGATCGGACCTGACTCGGTCTCGAGGCCCGCGCCGGCAGTCGCCGCGCGGGCCTTTTCTTTGGGTGGCCTACTGCGTTCGCCAGTGATCGAGCGCGCGATAGCTGAGCGCCTCGGTCAGGTGCGCGGTCGTGATCGGATCGCTGGGTTCGAGATCGGCGATCGTGCGTGCGAGCCGCAGGATACGGTGGTAGGCGCGTGCCGACAGCCGATAGCGCTCCGCCGCCCGGTCCAGGAGCGCGCGATCCTCCGCCTCGAGAATGGCGTGCTGGCCCAGCGCCTGGCCCGCCAGTTCACGATTGAGTGCCCCCTGGCGTTGCCGCTGACGTTCCTGGGCGAGGGCGACGCGCTGCGCGACGGTCCCTGAGTCTTCGCCGGGGGCGCCGTGCGTGGCCAGCTCGGGTGGCGGGATGCGCGGGACCTCGATGGCGAGGTCGATACGGTCCAGCAGTGGGGCGGACAGGCGCCGCCGGTGGCGCGCCATCTGTTCCGGGGAACACTGGCAGCGTGCCCCGAGGTCGCAGTCGAAGCCCTGTGGGCAGGGGTTCATCGCGGCTACCAGCTGGAACCGTGCGGGAAACTCTGCCTGCCGGGCGGCCCGGGCGATATGGATCGTCCCGGTCTCGAGCGGCTCGCGCAGGACATCCAGCACACTGCGCTGGAATTCGGTCAGCTCGTCCAGAAACAGTACGCCGTGATGGGCCAGAGAGATCTCGCCCGGGCGTGGCGTGGAGCCGCCACCGACCAGCGCGACCCCCGAGGCCGTGTGGTGGGGCGAGCGGAACGGCCGGGCGCGCCAGTCGCGCTGCAGGTGGCCGGTGTCGCGCAGGCTGTGGATCGCGGCGGTCTCCAGCGCCTCCGCCTCGGACATCGGTGGCAGGATGCCCGGTATGCGTGCGGCCAGCATCGATTTGCCGCTGCCGGGCGGGCCGACCATCAGCAGGTGGTGGCCGCCGGCGGCCGCGATCTCGAGCGCGCGACGTGCCTGGTGCTGTCCGCGCACGTCGGCCAGGTCGGGGTAACGATCCGGTTCCGCTTCGACGGGGCGGCCCTCGTCCAGCTCGCCCTGGCCCTGCAGTCCGGCGCAGACCGCGATCAGGTGGCTGGCCGTGCGCACCCGCGCGGCGCTGGCCAGAGCCGCCTCGGCCCCGTCCTCGGGATTCACGATCAGCTCGCGCGCGTCAACGGCGGCCGCCAGCGCGGCGGCCAGCGTGCCGCCGACCGGCCGTAGGGTCCCGTCCAGCCCCAGTTCGCCCAGAAACTCGCGCCCCTCGAGGGCGTTGCTCGGCATCTGCTGGCTGGCGGCGAGGATGCCCAGCGCGATGCCCAGATCGAAACGCCCGCCATCCTTCGGTAGGTCGGCCGGGGCCAGGTTGACCGTGATGCGGCGGCGGGGAAAGTCGAAGCCGCTGGTCTGGATGGCCGCGCGCACGCGGTCGCGGCTCTCGCGCACGGCCGCCTCCGGCAGGCCGACGATCTGGAACGACGGCAGGCCGTTGGCCAGGTGCGTCTCGATGGTGACCAGCGGTGCCTGGATGCCGGCGACCGCGCGGGCATGGGTAATGGCAATGGGCATCCTTGCCCTCCGTAGATTCGCGGGTCCGGGCCTCCGTGCCCGGCGGTTCTGTGGGGCGTGTTACTCCTCGGTCTTGCGCTCGGCTTCGAGTGCCTCCACGCGGGCTTCCAGTTCGGCCAGGCGTTCGCGCGTGCGTTCCAGCAGCGCGACCTGGACGTCGAAGTCCTCTCGGGTGACCAGGTCCATGCGCTCGAAGCCATGCTGCAGCGACGAGCGGACCTGACGCTGGACATCTTCCTGCATGTGGCGCACGGATTCCGGCAGGCTCTCGGTGATCCGGCGCGCGAGATCGTCAAAGCGTTTGGGGTCGATCATGGGCCGTTCTCTTCTCTTGATTCGGGATAACTCAGTGTAGCGCGTCGCGCGGATCGTTACTGCGAGGCCGAGCGTCCGCCGTCCACCGGGATCACCTGCCCGGTGATGTAGGGCGCATCCAGCAGCAGAAAGCGTACCGTGCGTGCGATGTCGTTCGGGTGACCCTCGCGTTTGAGTGCGGTGCGCTCGACCATCGCCTCGTGCGTGCCGGCATTGTTCGGGTCTTCGGGCGAGAGGATCGCGCCGGGTGCGACGCCGTTAACACGCACGTCCGGGCCCAGTTCGCGGGCATAGGCCTGGGTCAAGGCCCAGAGTCCCGCCTTCGCCGCGGAATACACGGGGTAACCCTTCAGCGGGCGCAGGGCATGAATGTCCACGATGTTGACCACCGCACCCCGGGTGCGCGCGAGCGCTGGCGCACAGGCCTGGGTCAGAAAGGTGGGGGCCTTCAGGTTGGAGCCGACCAGGTCATCCCATGCCTGCGTATCGATCTCGCCGACTGGGGTCGCGTAGAAGGTCGAGGCATTGTTGACCAGGTAATCCAGCCGCCCCCAGGCCTCTTCCGCCTCGCGTGCCAGGCGCTGGATCTCGTTCAGGTTCAGCAGATCCGCCTGCAGGATGCGCGCGCTGTCCTTGCGCCGGGCATTCAGTGAATCCGCCAGGGCGGCAGCGTCGTCGCGCGATCCGCGATAGTGGATCAGCACGCGCAGACCCTCGTCATGCAGCCAGCGTACGATGGTCGCGCCGACACGGCGCGCGGAGCCGGTGACCAGTACCACCCCTGCGTCCTGTGGTGTTCCCTGTGTGTGTTCCGTCACGTCATGCCTCGCCTTGGTACCATTTGCCGCCATGCTGCCGCCGAAACCTAGCACAACCACGCCAGACGACCCGGCCGCCGCCATCGCGCGGCAGATGCACGACTCCCTGCAACAGAGTATCGCCGAGCACGGTGGGTTCCTCCCGTTTGTCGATTACATGCACCAGGCGCTGTATGCGCCGGGGCTCGGCTATTACGTGAACGGGGCGCGCAAGCTGGGCGCGGGTGGTGATTTCGTGACCGCGCCGGAGCTGTCCTCGCTGTTCGGCGAGACCCTGGCCAGCTGGCTGGCCCCGCTGCTGCGCGACGAGATGGTGGGGGCGGGGCAGCTGCTGGAGTTTGGCGCGGGCCGCGGGCGGCTGGCGGGCGATGTGCTCGTGACGTTGCGCGAGCTGGGTGTGGGCTGGCGGCGCTACAAGATTATCGAGGTCAGCCCGGACCTGCGCGCCGTGCAGCAGGAGTATCTGGCCGAATGCCTGGAGCCGGAGGAATATGCTCGGGTGGAATGGCTCGATTCCCTGCCCGAGGAGCCGATCCAGGGCGTGGTGCTGGCGAACGAGGTGCTCGACGCGCTGCCGGTGGAGCTCTTTCGCTGGCGTGAGGGCCAGCCCTGGCAGATGGGTGTCACAGTGGATGGGGACGGCAGTCTGGTGCTGGCGGAACAGCCGGCCCCCGAGCCACTGGAGGATGCCGTGCGCGAGCTGCAGGCAGCACATGGCCCCTGGCCCGACGGGTACACCTCCGAGTGGCGTCCGGCGCAGGCGGCCTGGGTCGCGAGCGTGGCCGCCTGCCTGGAACAGGGTGTGGCGCTGCTGGTCGACTACGGTTTCCCGCGGGCCGCGTATTACGCCCCGGAGCGCCACCAGGGCACGCTGGTCGGCTATTACCGCCAGCAGATGATGCTGGATCCCCTGGCGCAGCCCGGGCTGATGGACCTGACGGCCAGCGTCGATTTCACCGCGGTGGCCGAGGCCGCGGATGCAGCCGGGCTCGATGTGCTCGGTTATGCCGCGCAGGGCGAGTTCCTGCTGGGTGCGGGTCTGGCGCAGCGCTTCGAGGCGCGCGTCGGCAGTGGCGAGGATGCCCGCAAGACCATGCAGGCCGCCCAGGCCGTGCGCATGCTCACCCTGCCCGGAGAGATGGGCGAGCGCTTTCAGGTGATGGCCCTGGGTCGCGCCTGTGCCGCGCTCGACTTCTCCGCGATCCCCGATCGGCGCGGCCGCCTGTGAGGGACTCGCAATCCCGTCCGGTTCGCCCGGAATCCTTCCCCGTATCAGCGCCCCGAGGCATGCTGCTCCTATGAAAGTCCTGGGTATCGAGACCTCCTGCGATGAGACGGGCGTGGCGCTGATCGATGATCGGCGCGGCCTGCTCGCACACCGGCTGTACAGCCAGACCGACCTGCATGCGGTCTACGGCGGCGTGGTCCCGGAGCTCGCTTCGCGCGATCACATCCGGCGCCTGCTGCCGCTGCTGCGGGCGGTGCTGGACGAGGCGGGCGTGAAGGGGCCCGAGCTGGATGCAATCGCCTATACCGGCGGGCCGGGACTGCTCGGGGCCCTGCTGACGGGGGCCTCGGTCGCACGCTCGCTCGCCTGGGGCTGGGGCGTGCCGGCGATGCCGGTGCACCATCTCGAAGGCCATCTGCTGGCCCCGTTCCTGGAAGACGCCGGGCTTGATTTCCCGTTCCTGGTGCTGCTGGTCTCGGGCGGGCACACGCAGCTGATCCATGCCCGGTCTCTGGGCGACTACGAACTGCTGGGCGAGAGCATCGACGACGCCGCTGGCGAGGCCTTCGACAAGACCGCCAAGCTGCTGGGGCTGGGCTATCCCGGCGGTCCCGCCCTGTCGCGCCTGGCCGAGCAGGGGGCGAGCGATGCCCTGCGTCTGCCGCGCCCGATGCTCGACCGGCCGGGGCTGGACATGAGCTTTTCCGGCCTGAAGACGGCCGTGCTGACTGCGTTGAACAAGCAGGAATACCGCCCGCAGGATGTCGCGCGCGCATTCGAGGAGGCGGTCAGCGAGACCCTGGTGGAGAAGACCCGCCGGGCGCTGGAGCAGAGCCAGGCTCCGGCGCTGGTGGTCGCCGGCGGGGTGGCCGCGAACACCCGGCTGCGCGCCGGGCTGCAGGCGATGTCCGCGCAGCAGGGGGTACCGGTGTACTTTCCGCGGATCGAGTTTTGCACGGACAACGGTGCGATGATCGCGCTCGCCGGGCTGCGCCGCCTGCAGGCGGGCTGGGTGCCCGACGACCAGGCCCCGGCGATCACGGCGCGTGCCCGCTGGCCGCTGGCGGAACTCACCGCCTGAGGCAGACCGCTAGTCTCGGGGGGGTGCTTCCGTCTCGGCCTCGTCCTTCTTGTGGCCGATCTTGCCTTCCTCGCCGCGCATCAGGCGGCGGATGTTGCTGTCGTGGCGGATGAACAGCACCACGGCCATGCCCGCCACGATCAGCGCGACCCAGAAGTCCGGCTCCAGGAACACGAAATAGACGGGTGCCAGGGTCGCCGCGACCAGGGCCGACAGGGAGGAGTAGCGCCAGATCGCGGCGACCACGAGCCAGGTCAGCAGCGTGAGCCCGCCGACCAGCGGGTTGAGCGCCAGTAGCACGCCCAGGGCAGTGGCCACGCCCTTGCCCCCACCAAAGCGGTAGTACACGGGAAACACGTGTCCGAGGAAGGCGGCCAGGCCGATCAGGCCAAGCGCCCAGGTCGGGAAGATGCCGAGCTGGGCGGCGACGAACACCGGCAGCCAGCCCTTGCCGACATCCCCGATCAACGTGATGATGGCCGCCTTCTTGCCGCCGTAGCGCAGTACGTTGGTCGCACCGGGGTTGCCCGAGCCCGTGTGACGCGGGTCCGGTAGCCGCAGCAATTTGCTCACGACGATGGCCGTGGAAAGCGATCCCAGCAGATACGCGATGACAATGCCCAGTACGATGTCCATGCAAACTCGACCTGAAGATTCGGTTGGGTGGGGTTCGGCGCGAACCGGCGCCCATGATACGCAAGCCGGGGCGCTGAGTTCAGGGTGGCGGCGGGTTGGCCCGCCATGACGCGCCCGACCCTGGTGCTGCTGCATGGCTGGGGGTTTTCCCCGGCCGTCTGGGCCCCGTTGCGTGCCGCGCTGCCCGGGTTCGAGATCCACGCGCCGGCCCTGCCCGGGCACGGGGAACTCGCTGGCGGCGAGGCCCTGGGCGATCCTGTAGCCACCTGCGAGGCCATCCGGGCCCAACTGCCGCGCACACTGTCGCATCCCGTCTGGGTGGGCTGGTCGCTCGGTGGGCTGGTTGCACTGGAGCTGGCGCGAACGATGCTGGATACCCGCGGGCTCATGCTGCTTAATGCCACGCCGCGTTTTGCGGCGGCCCCGGACTGGGCCCATGCGCTGCCGGTCGCGGAACTTGCGGACTTTCAATTGGCCCTCGAGGGCCCCCGACGGCGGTTGCACCGGCGCCTCGCGATGCTCTGTGCCAGGGGCTCGCCGGAAGCGGCCTCGCTGGCCGCCGATCTGGTCGGAGAGCTGGAGGGCGCCCCGGCGACCGATTCGGGCCTCGCGGCCGGACTGGCCTGCCTGATGGGTCGCGACCAGCGCGCCTGCTGGCAATCCAGTCCGGTGCCGGTCGCGGCCTGTCTCGCCGAGGGGGATGCGCTGGTGCCGCCCACCGTGGCGGACGACCTGCATCGCCTGTGCCCGGACGCCCGGCTGGCCGTGCGGCCCGGGGGGCATGCGCAGTGGTGGCGGGACCCGGCGCCCGTGGCGGCCTTTATAAACGAGTTTGTAGCGGCACTGGAGTGATCGGCGATCCATGACGGGGGCGGATGAATACGCACTGGACAAGGCGCGCGTACGCGAGGCCTTCGGGCGGGCGGCCGCGGGCTACGAGGCCCATGCGGTGCTGCAGCGCGAGGTCCAGGGGCGGCTGCTCGAGCGACTCGATCTGGTCAAGCTGCAACCGGCCCGCGTGCTCGATCTGGGTTGCGGGACCGGGGAGGCACTGGATCTCCTGCGGCAGCGCTACCGCAAGGCCGAGCTGACCGGTGTCGACTTTGCCCCGGGTATGGTCGCGGCGGCGCAGCGTCGGGGCCACTGGTGGCGCCGGCCGCTGGCCGTATGTGCGGACATCGAGGCACTACCCCTGCCGGAGGCGCACTACGATCTGGCGGCCTCCAGTGCGGCGCTGCAGTGGTGTTCCAGCCTCGATCAGGCCTTCACGGAGGTGCGGCGTGTGCTGGCGCCGGGGGCGTTGTGGACCTTTTCCACCTTCGGCCCGGATACCCTGCGCGAGTTGCGCGCGGCCTTTGCCGAGGTCGACGGCGGGGGCGCGCAACACGTGAATGCCTTTGTCGATATGCATGACATCGGCGACGCCCTGGTGCGCGCGGGGTTCGCGGACCCGGTAATGGACCAGGAGACCCTGACGCTCACCTACGGCGATTTCCAGACCCTGCTGCGGGATCTGCGCGGGGTGGGGGTGCGCAATGCGCTGGCCGGGCGTGCGCGCGGACTGCTGGGCCCGCGTCGGCTGCAGGCTGTGGCGGAAGCCTATGCGCGGGCGTTCGCAGTCGAGGATCGTCTGCCGGCGACCTGGGAGGTTGTGTACGGTCACGCCTGGGTGCCGGAGGCCCCGCCGCCCTCGAAACCGCAAGGCCGGGTGATTCCCGTTCGGCCGGTCTCTTGATCCAGATCAATGCGGGGCGATTGGCCCCTCGCAGAGCAAGACCATAAAGATGTATTCTCTCCGGCGCTGAAAGTTCCGCCTGATTTGGGGCTATTTCCGAGTGTTACAGGCGGTCTTGGTTTTTTGTGCGTCTGGAATGGGGTAAAGTTCACGCCCCCCGAAACCATCGGGACATCCGTGTTCCCCGCAGCAAGGTGGAAAAAGTCATGTCGCAAGCAGCCACTACGGCGGGTTCCGTACCCGCAACGTCAGTCGCTTCAACCGAGCAGTACAACTACGCGATCGTCAAGCGTTTCGCGATTGCCGCCGTCCTCTGGGGCGTGTTTGGCATGGCGGCCGGGGTCTGGATTGCCTCGCAGCTCGCATTTCCGTTCCTGAACTTCGATATCGCCCAGATCACCTTTGGCCGATTCCGTCCGGTACATACCACGGCGGTCATCTTTGGTTTCGGTGGTAACGCCCTGTTTGCGACGTCCTACTATGTCGTCCAGCGCACCTGTCAGACACGGCTGTATGGTGATTCGCTGGCGAGCTTCACCTTCTACGGGTGGAACCTGGCGCTGATCCTCGGCGTGATCACCTACACCATGGGGATCACCCAGGGTCGCGAATACGCCGAGTTCAACTGGCAGATCGACATCATCATCCTGGTCGTGTGGGTGGCCTACTTCTGGATCTACCTGCAGACCCTGCTGCGTCGGAACCAGCCGCATATCTATGTGGCGAACTGGTTCTTCATGTCGTTCATTCTGGCGACAGCCTTGCTGCACATCTTCAACAACCTCGAGGTGCCGGTCGGCATCTTCCACACCGATTCCTACCCGCTGTTCTCCGGCGTGCAGGACGCGATGCGTCAGTGGTGGTACGGCCATAACGCGGTGGGCTTCTTCCTGACCGCGGCCTTCCTCGGGATGATGTACTACTTTGTGCCCAAGCAGGCCGGTCGACCGATCTACTCGTACAAGCTGTCGATCATCCACTTCTGGGCGCTGGTGTTCCTGTACATGTGGGTGGGGGCGCACCACCTGCACTGGACCGCCCTGCCGGACTGGGTCTCCACCCTGGCGGCGACCTTCTCCATCCTGCTGCTGCTGCCCTCCTGGGGTGGCATGATCAACGGCATCATGACCCTGTCGGGGGCCTGGGATAAGCTGCGCACCGACCCGATCATGCTGTTCCTGATCACGGCGTTGTCGTTCTACGGCATGTCGACCTTCGAAGGTCCGATGATGTCGCTGAAGAGCGTGAACGCGCTGTCGCACTACACCGACTGGACCGTCGGCCACGTGCACTCCGGTGCGCTGGGCTGGGTGGCGATGATCACCTTCGGTTCGCTGTACCACCTGATCCCGCGTCTGTGGGGCGTCAACCTGTACAGCCTCAAGCTCGTATACGTGCACTTCTTCCTGGCGACCATCGGGATCGTGCTGTACATCACCGCGATGTGGGTGGCCGGTATCGGTCAGGGCCTGATGCTGCGTGCCTTCGACCAGTACGGGAACCTCGCCTACACCTTCACCGAGTCGGTGGTGTTCCTGCATCGTCCGTATGTGGTGCGTGCCATTGGTGGCGGGTTCTTCCTCGCCGGCATGCTGATCATGGCCTGGAACATCGCCATGACCGTCCGCATGGGCATCAAGTCCGAAGCTCGCGAGCGTGAAGAAGCCCGCGCGGCCGAAGCCCGCACGGCCTGATAGGGAGAGACTAGATCCATGAAGCACGAAAGCGTTGAAACCAATGCCGGCCTGCTGATCATCCTGACGCTCGCGGTGATCAGTGTGGGCGGCCTGGTCGAAATCGTCCCGCTGTTCTACATCGACGACACGATCGAAGAAGTGGACGGCGTGCGCCCCTACACCCCGCTGGAACAGCGTGGGCGTGACATCTTCGTCCGCGAGGGTTGCTACACCTGCCATTCGCAGATGGTGCGGCCCTTCCGTGACGAGATGCTGCGCTACGGCCACTACTCGCTGGCGGCGGAGTCGATGTATGACCACCCGTTCCAGTGGGGCTCCAAGCGCACCGGACCGGATCTGGCACGCGTGGGAGGCAAGTACTCCAACGAATGGCACGTTCAGCACCTGATCGACCCGCGGTCCCTGTTGCCCGAGTCGATCATGCCCGGTTATCCGTGGCTGGCGACCACGCCGCTGGACTATTCCGATATCGCGGCGCGCATGCGCGCCCTGAAGCGCGTCGGGGTGCCGTACTCGATTACCGAGGAGGAGTACGAGTCCAATGTCGAGAAGTTCGGCGAGCAACACGCCCGGATGTTCGATATCAACAACGCCGAAGAGATGCTGATCGAACAGGCGCAGGAAGAGAACTTCGACGGTGACTCCTCGTTCATCTCCGAGATGGACGCCCTCGTGGCCTACCTGCAGGTGCTCGGCACCATGGTGGACTTCAGCGAATACGATGACGGCCACTTTGCCGAATTCCGCTAGGGAATTCGGCCCGGCCAAGGTTGGGAGATATGGCAGCAGCCTGGGAATGGATCACGGATCTCGGCAACAGCAAGATGTTCGCGCTGGTGCTGTTCATGAGCACGTTCATCGGAATCGTGATTTACCTGTTCGCCAAGCCGACACGGGCCAAGAAGTTCGAGACGTACCGCTACATTCCTCTGGAAGAAGATGATTCGCACCTGGAGCCCACGGCCCGGCGCGACAAAACCGAGAGCGAAAAGCAATGAGCACACAGGACAACCACGATAAAAACCAGGGCGACAAGAACCAGGTCGAAACCACTGGGCACGTCTGGGACGGGGATCTTCAGGAATACAACAACCCGCTCCCGCGCTGGTGGCTGTGGGGCTTCTACGCCACGGTCGTGTTTGCGCTGGTCTACTGGCTGATCTATCCGGCCTGGCCGATCGGCGACAGCTTCACCAAGGGCTTTGCCACCATCACCTACGAGGTGGGTGGCGAAGAGCGCACCACGCACTGGAACACCCGTGCCCTGCTGGCCCGTGACATGCAGACCGGCGAATACGCGGTGCGCCAGCGCGAGATGCTGGAGCAGGTCGCCGCGCAGGACTACGAGACGATCCTGGCGGATGCCGACTCCATGAGTTTCGTGAACGCGTATGCGCAGGGCTCCTTTGGCACGTGGTGTGCGGCCTGCCACCAGGTTGGTGGCGCCGGCGTGATCGGCCAGTACCCGAACCTGCGTAACGACCACTGGAAGTGGGGCGGTACCGTGGACCAGATCGAGCAGACGATTCGCGAAGGTCGCATGGGTTTCATGCCGGCTTTTCGTGACACGCTCTCCAGTGATCAGTTGAACGAAGTGGCGGCCTATGTGCTGTCGCTGAACGATTACGACGTCGATTCCGACATGTCGGATGCCGGCGAGCGGATCTTTACCGGTATGGAAGGCGGCTGCTTCCAGTGCCATGGCGAAGATGGACAGGGGCTGGCCTCGCAGGGCGCGCCGAATCTGACCAATAACATCTGGGGTCTGATCGACGTGCCGGGTGCGGACAGCGATTCCGAGCGTCTGCGCCTGGTGGCCAACTTCGTCCGCGACGGCATCCAGCGCGAAATGCCCGCCTTTGCCGATCGTCTGTCTGACGAGGAGATCAAGATGCTGACCGCGTACGTCCATTCCCTGGGTGGCGGTCAGTAAGTAGTAAAGGATTTATCGCCGGGGCTCGCCAGCGGGCGCGCCCCGGGTTGCACTACAGGGGTTCCGCGCGGGTTTCTTGACGGCCGTACGGGCCCCTGCTTCCGTTGGGATACATTCCCTCGCACATGGTGGTGTGCGCACGCCGGGTTCTGCCCGGGAGGATTCATGGCGCAAGGCCAGCCAATCTACGAGGCCCGCATACCGATCCATCCGCGATCGGTCAAAGGCCGATTTCGCAACCTCAAGACCGGGATCCTGTTTCTGGCCTACGGGGTATTTTTTGGCCTCCCATGGCTGCGCTGGGATCGCGAGTTCGGGCCGAACCAGGCCGTGCTGTTCGACATCCCGAACCGGCAGTTCTTCCTGTTTGATCTGGTCGTTTACGCGCAGGACATTTTCTGGCTGGCGGGTTTCCTGGTGCTGGCCGCCCTTCTGCTGTTCTTCGTCACCGGGGTGCTGGGTCGTGTGTTCTGTGGCTATTTCTGCTTCCAGACGCTGTGGACCGACGTGTTCATGTACCTGGAGCGCAAGATCCAGGGCGAGCGCCCGGCCCGTATCCGTCTCTCCAAACAGTCGTGGAATTTCGAGAAGCTCTGGAAGCTGGGTGCGACACACCTGTCCTGGCTTCTCGTGGCGTTTGCGACCGGGCTTGGGTTTGTCCTGTACTGGGCCGATGCACCGACCATGGTGCGCGACTTCTTTACTGGTGATGCTAGGTTTGCCGCCTACGTGACCGCCGGCCTGCTGACTGCAACCACCTATACCTTTGCCGGACTGGCGCGTGAACAGGTCTGTACCTTTATCTGTCCGTATGCCCGGTTCCAGAGCGTGATGTTCGACCAGGATACCCTGATCGTTTCGTACGACCCGAACCGTGGCGAGGGCACGGCCGGGCGTGCGAAGGTGCAGGCTGGACTGAAGACGCGCGAGGAACGACAGGCGGCCGGAATTGGGGACTGCATTGACTGTGGCTACTGCGTCCAGGTCTGCCCGACGGGCATCGACATCCGGGACGGGCTGCAGGTCTCGTGCATCCACTGTGCACTGTGTATCGATGCCTGTGACACCATCATGGACAAGCAGGGATGGCCACGCGGGCTGATCCGCTATTCCTCGGAACACGAGCTGCAGGGTGAAAAGACGCGCTGGCTGAAGGGCAAGACCCTGGGGTACGGAGCCGCGGTCCTGGTGGTGATCGGGGCGCTGGTATTCAGCATCCTCGAGCGCCCGCCGGTCGATGTGAACGTCAACCAGGTGCGCCAGCCGTTGTTCGTGCAGATGTCCGATGGCCGGGTACAAAACAGCTACGAGCTGCGCCTGAACAATGTCTCCGACCAGGAGCTGGATTTCGCCCTCGATATCGCGGGTCTGGAAGGCGCGGATCTCGACCTCGGGCAGGTCGAGCAGATCCGGCTCGAACCCGGCCAGCGCCTGACCGTGCTGGCTCGAGTGCGCCACGATGTGGAGGCCGGCGCGGATTCACCGATCCGTTTCCATTTCGTGATCAGTGACCGTGAAGGGCGAATCGAGCCCGTCGAGGCCGATGCCCGCTTCAGCTACCGCTGATGGCCCGGGAAAGATTACGACAATACGGCTGGCGAAACTGGCGCGGCGCCAACCGAGTGATACCCTGCTGCGCCGGAACGATACGATGAAGACATCATGAGCAATCTCGTCATTTCCCTTGGATTGGGCAGCGCAGCGCTCGCCCTGCTGTTCGCGCTGATCTACAAGTTCACCCGTCTGCGCGCCTACAACACGGCGGCCGTGGTGGTGGCGATCATGCTGTTTGTGTTCATCCCGGCCTCCATCCTGACCTGGCAGGGTGCGGACGTGTTCGCGATTCATCTGGCACTGTACATTATCGTGCCTTATGGCCTGGGCATTATCCTGACGCAGAAGGAGGCGGAAGCCGAGGATGGGCAGAAGGGGTCGTTCAGCCTGCACTGGGCCCCGCTGGTGATTGTCGGCTTTTTTACGATCATCGCGTCGGTTCAGGCGGTGCTGATCACGCTCGCCCATAACGGCATGCCGGAGCGCTACATCGGCACCCTGCTGCCCGAGCCCGAGACACCGGCCGAGCGCGTCACCTCGGCCTTCCCCGGTACGGTCGGCGGCATCCAGGAGCGCGACGAGGCCCTCGCCGTGCATCGCATGACGCGGCTCCAGGAACAGCGCGAACTCGGCTGGCAGGTGCGCCAAGGCTGGGTGGAAAGCCCGGTTCAGGGCGAGACCGCCACGTTCCAGGTTGAAGTCCGCGACGCCGAGGGGCGGCCGATCTCCGACGCCGACGTCAGCGGCACCTTCATGTGGGTCGCCGACGAGCGCCGCGACCAGGCTTTCAGCATGCAGCCGATTGGTGAAGGGCTCTATCAGGTCGAGCTGACGCTGCCATCGCCGGGACGCTGGGACCTGCGTTTCCATGTCGAGCACGACGGACAGCTGGTGGAGCAGCAGGCGCGTACGCGCGTGCGCGGTCATTCCAGCTGATCTCGCCGACCGCCGGTGAGCGGATATCGCCCCGAACCCGATTCCACGGCCACGCCCACTGACACGCGCGGTGGCTGTTTTCATTGCGGTTTGCCGATTCCGGGCGGTGCGAACTACCCGGTCCTGTTCGAGGGGCGCGAGCGGCCGACCTGCTGCCCCGGCTGCCAGGCCGTTGCCGGGGCCATCATCGAACGCGGTCTGGGGGCTTACTACCATCACCGACCGACGCCGCCCGGGCAGGCCGGCGAGCCACTGGTCCCTGACGAGCTGCGCGAGCTCGAACTCTTCGATACCGAGGCCGTCCAGCGCTCGTTCGTGACGCCGGCGGCAGACACCGGTGACGGCTCCCGACTCGAGGCCGCGCTGATCCTCGAGGGCATCACCTGTGCCGCCTGCGTCTGGCTGAACGAGCGCCATGTACAGTCGCTACCGGGTGTGATTGCCTTCAGCATCAACTACTCCACCCATCGTGCCCGCCTGGTCTGGGATCCGGAGCGCATTGCCCTGTCAGAGATCCTCAAGGCGATCCGCGATATCGGTTACCACGCCCACCCGTACGACCCGGGCACCCGCGAGCAGGCGATTGCCCGCGAGCGCGGTATCGCGCTGCGCCGGATCGGCGTGGCCGCCCTCGGCATGATGCAGGTGATGATGCTGGCGCTGGCGATCTGGCTGGGCGAGGACGACCCCCAGCACGCGGACCTGATGCAGTTTATGCGCTGGGTGGCAGCGGCCCTGACCACCCCGGTGGTGTTCTACTCGGCCATCCCGTTCTACCAGAGCGCCTGGCGCGACCTGCGCCAGCGAAGGCTCGGCATGGATGTCCCGGTGAGCCTGGCGATCATCGTCACCTACGTGGCCAGCCTCTACGCGGTCCTGCTCGGGACCGGCGAGCATGTCTACTTCGAGTCGGTCGTCATGTTTGTCTTCTTCCTGCTGACCAGTCGCTACCTCGAGCTGATCGCGCGCCAGCATGCGAGTCAGGCCATCGATCGCCTGGATCGACTGGTGCCGGCACTGGCCCATCGCCTGGATGCCGGTGGCCAGGAGGAGCCCGTGGCGCTCGGCGACCTGATCCCCGGCGATCATGTGCGTGTCCGCCCCGGCGAATCGGTCCCTGCGGATGGCGTCGTCGTCCAGGGGCGCTCCACCATCAATCGCGCTCTGCTCACGGGTGAACCGGACCCCGAACCCGTCGCCGCGCAGGACGAGGTGGTGGGTGGCACCGTCAATGTCGATGGTCCGCTGGTCATTGAGGTACGCCGCGTCGGCGCCGAGACCACGCTGGCCGCAATCCAGCGCCTGCTCGATCGCGCGCAAAGCGAGAAACCCCGGATCGCCCGGCTCGCGGAAACCGGAACCGGCTGGTTTGTCGGGGCGGTCCTGCTCCTGACCGCGCTGGCAGGCCTCGTCTGGTATGCCTGGATCGACCCGAGCCGGGCGCTGTGGGTGATGGTGGCGATGCTGGTCGCCACCTGCCCCTGCGCGCTGGCGTTGGCAACACCCGTCGCGCTGACCGCGACGACGGGTACGCTGTCGCGCCTCGGCCTGCTGGTGACACGTGGACGCACCCTGGAGGCTTTGGCGCGTGTCGATACCGTCTGCCTCGACAAGACCGGCACCCTGACCGAGGGCCGCCCGCGCGTGGTGGCGCAGAACGATCACGTGGCGCCGCCGCCAGGGCAGGACTGGCGCGCCTGGGCGGCCGCGCTGGAGGCCCATTCCGAGCACCCGCTGTCACGTGCCTTCCGTGAGGCCGGGGCCGCCTCCGACGTGACAGCCCGGGCCGTACACAATGAGCCGGGAAGCGGCCTTACTGGCGAGATTGAGGGGTGCAAGGTGGCAATCGGGGGGCGTGGAATGCTGTCGCAAACGGAGCCTCCGGCCGCCGAGGCCCCGGTGGACAATTCGTTCGCTTCACCGATCTGGCTGGTGGTGGACGGCGAGCCGGTTGCGACCTTCTGGCTCGCCGACACACCACGGCCGGAGGCGGCCGAGACCGTCGCGACGCTGTCCGCCCGCGGGCTCGAGGTAATCCTGCTGACCGGCGACCGTCCGGAGGCGGGGCAGCGCTTCGCCGAACACCTGGGCATCGACCGGTTTCATGGCGGCCTGACGCCGGAGGACAAGCTGCGCCACGTACGCGAACTCCAGGCCGAGGGCCGCACCGTGCTGATGGCCGGGGAAGGAATCAACGACGCGCCGGTACTCGCGGGAGCCGACGTCTCCCTGGCGATGGGCGGCGGCACCCGTCTGGCGCAGACCCAGGCCGATCTCGTGCTGACGTCCGACCGCCTGGATCGGCTACCGGAGGCGCTGGATCAGGCCCGTCGCACGACCCGGATCGTGCGCCAGAATATTGCCTGGGCGATTGCCTACAACGTAGTGGCTCTGCCGATTGCCGCGGCCGGCCTGCTCACGCCCTGGCTGGCCGCATTGGGGATGTCGATGAGCTCCTTGCTGGTGGTGGGGAATGCCCTGCGTCTGCGTCCGGGGCGCGACCGCGTGGTTGCTCCGCGAGAGCACGATAGTCGCGCGCCCACCGAGGCGCCCGCCTCGCCCCCGGGTTGAGGCTCGGCGCAGGACGAGTAGACTGGTTGCCATGTCGATTCTGTACCTGCTGATTCCGCTGGCGATGCTGTTTGCCCTGGTCGTGGGGATGGTCCTGCTGTGGGCGATACGGTCGGGGCAGTACGATGACCTCGAGGGCCCGGCGCACCGTATCCTGATGGATGACGATGACCCGCGGATCCCGACCACCGACGACGAAAAGGACCGGAAGACCGGGGAGACGCAGCGACCGGAAGACCGACCGCGCTGATCCGGAAACTTGCGCCGTGGCCTCCTCCCGCTTACCCTTTATCCATTCTTAAATCGATGTGTGTTGAGGGCTTTGGCTATGCGTGAGTGGTTTACCTTTGCGAACTTCCCGTTGACGTTCACTGCCGCCCTGATCATCTGGTCCTGGATCAGCTTCTTCTCGGTGATCCTGTTCGGCGGCTGAGCCAGGGATTCCCGCGCGCCGCCTGAGCGGCGCCGGAAGCCATCAAAAAAGGCCCCGATCGCACAAGCGGTCGGGGCCTTTTTTCGTTGGGCGCAGCCGAGGTTGTCGCGTCAGTCGGCGAAGGCGGTGCGGATGCGCTTGATCGCGTTGTTCTCGATCTGGCGGATGCGCTCGGCGGAGACGCCGTATTCCGCCGCCAGTTCGTGCAGCGTCGCCTTGGGCTCGCTCATGTAGCGCCGCGCCAGGATGTCCCTGGAGCGCTCGTCCAGCTCGCCCAGGGTGCTGGCCAGCCGTTCCTGATAATGACGGTCCCAGTCCTCGTCCTCGGCCACCTGCGCCGGGTCGTCGCTCATGTCCTCGAGGCTCAGGCGCTGGGCCGGGGCCAGGTAGCTGTGCTCGTCGTCGCTGTCGGGCGCGGGGTCAAAGCTCGCATCCTGACTGGACAGTCGCCGCTCCATCTCCCAGACGTCATTTTCGGATACCCCGAGGTCTCGGGCGACGGCCGATACCTCGTCGTTCGACATCCAGCCGAGGCGCTGCTTGGCGCTGCGCAGGTTGAAGAACAGCTTGCGCTGCGCCTTGGTCGTTGCCACCTTCACGATGCGCCAGTTGCGCAGGATGAACTCGTGGATCTCGGCGCGGATCCAGTGCACCGCGAACGAGACCAGGCGGACCCCCTGGTTCGGGTCGAAGCGCCGCACGGCCTTCATCAGGCCGACATTGCCTTCCTGGATCAGGTCACCCAGGGGCAGGCCGTAGCCCTGGTAGCCACGGGCCACATGCACGACGAAGCGCAGGTTGTGCAGGATCAGCTGGCGCGCCGCGTCCAGGTCGTTGCGTTCGTGCAGCGACCGGGCGAGTTCGCGCTCTTGTTCCGGGTCCAGTACCTCGATCCGGCTGACCGCCTGCATGTAATGGTCCAGGTTCCCGACGGGAACGGGCAGGTCTGCATGCACGGTTGCCAGGGCCTTGCTGCTCATCGTGATGGATGCCTCCAGAGAATAAAGACAGAGATTAGCACTCGCGGGAATAGAGTGCTAAACCCGCTGAAAGTTCCGGGAGTTTTTGTTGCTCCGCGCGCGCTCAGGGCGCGTCGCGCAGGGCATGGCCGCTGCCCAGTCGTGCGCCCAGCCAGCCCAGTATCAGGCCCACCAGGATCAGGCCCAGAATATCCCCGGCATGCGGCAGGCGCAGGGTGAACTCCAGATCAAACGCGGCGGCGGCCTCGGTCAGCGGTTCGCGGCTCAACGCGACCCCCACCAGCAGCAGGATCACGCTGAAGATACCCCCACCGAACCCGGTCAGCACACCCCCGTACAGCGACGGGCGGCGCAGAAAGCGGTGGGTTGCGCCACTGATGCGCGAGATTGCGATCTCTTCCTGACGTTCGCGCAGCTCCGAGGCGGTGGCGAGCGCCAGGATCAACACGGCGCCGAGGCCCAGCAGTGCGACGACCACGGACAGGATGCGCAGACCCAGCTCGTGCAGGCTGTTGAGCTGGCGTACCCATTCGTCGTCGGCGACCACTCCGGCGTCGGGCGCCAGTGCCCGCAGGTCGTCGCGCAGTGCCGCCACCGTGTCCGGCTGCGTGCTGGCGGGTACAACATCGATCACGTCCGGTAGCGGGTTGTCCTCCAGCCAGTCCAGCAGTTCCGGGTCCGGCAGGCTGTCGCGGTAAGCAGTGAGTGCGGTGTCGGCGTCGATGCGCTCCCAGCGTGCAACGCGTTCGTCGTCATCCAACGCATCCTGCAGCCGGTCGGCGGTTTCCTCGTCGACATGATCGAGATAAAGCGCGATGCGCGGGTCGTGGTCGACATGCGCCGACAGGGCGCGCGCGTTGTCCAGCAGCACCCAGAGATAGGCGGGGAGCGCGAGGATGAAGCCCAGTACCGCGATGGTGATCAGGCTCAGTACCGGGGCCTGCAGTCGCCGGCCAAGACTGCGCCGAGCGGCATCGCGGTGGCTGTCCAGCCAGGCGGGCAGGGCATCGAACAGGCGGCGCCCGGGTCTCATGCGCTCGCCCCGCCGCGGGCTTCGATGCGGCCGTTTTCCAGGTGCAGGACCGGTTTGCCCATGCGGCCGATCAGCTCCAGGTCATGACTCGCGACCAATGCGGTCATGCCCACTCGGTTGAAGTCGTCAAACAGCGCGAGGATCTCTTCCGACAAGGCCGGGTCCAGGTTGCCGGTTGGCTCGTCCGCAAGCAACAGCACCGGCCGGTGCACGATGGCCCGGGCGATGCCGACGCGCTGCTGCTCCCCAGCGGACAGGGTGCGCGGGTTGACCGTCTCCTTGTGCAGCAGCCCGACCTTGTCCAGCGCCGCGCGTACCCGCTTGCGCATCTCCGGGCGGCGATAGGCCAGGATCTCCAGCGGCAGGGCGACGTTGTCGAACACGGGGCGGTCGAACAGCAGGCGATGGTCCTGAAAGACCAGGCCGATACTGCGGCGAAAACGCGGGATGGCCCGAGCCGACAGGCGGTCCAGCTCGTGCCCGTTCACGCGGATACGACCGCGGGTCGGGCGCTCCAGCCCGGCGATCAGTCGCAGCAGCGTACTCTTGCCGGCCCCGGACGGGCCGGTGACAAAGGCCATGGCGCCCGCATCCACTCTCAGGCTGACATTGGACAGCGCATCGGCCGCGCTGCCAAAGCGCTTGGTTACGCGCTGCAACTGGATCATGCTGCCTGGTTTTCCTCGCGATCCAGGGAAAGACTGATCAATGTACACGCTCGCGCTCGAGTCGCTTTTGCGCGCGAACAAGGCGCGGCGACTGCCGTGCAGTCATTCTGCACAAGGGAGCCGCAACGCCGTGCGAGCGCCCGTTTGCGATAACAACGGGCGGCCGAGCCCCTTCGGGGTTGGCACCCCAGGTTCCCCGATCCTGCGTTGCGCCCCGAACCAGTCAAAAACGGGCGGGTAGAACCACTACCCGCTGCTCGACGCGCCTTGTCTCGGAAAACCTGGGGTACCAACGCGAGCGTGTACATTGATCAGTCTTTCCCTAGCAGTGCGCGTACGAACGCGCGGGCATCAAAGCGCTGCAGGTCTTCGGCCTTCTCGCCCACACCGATAAAGCGCACCGGCACGCCCAGTTGCTCCGCCAGCGCGAACAGGACGCCGCCCTTGGCGGTCCCGTCCAGCTTGGTGACCACGATGCCGGTCAGGCCCAGGGCCTCGTGGAATTGGCGTGCCTGGTTCAATGCGTTCTGGCCGGTGCCGCCATCGACCACCAAAAGCACCTCGTCCGGGGCGTTCTCGTCCAGGCGGCCCATCACGCGTTTCACCTTGCGTACTTCGTCCATCAGGTTGGTCTGAGTGTGCAGGCGTCCGGCGGTATCGGCGATCAGGATGTCGGTCTTGCGCGCCTGGGCAGCCTGGAGGCCGTCGTAGACCACGGAGGCCGAATCGGCCCCGGTTCCCTGCGCGATCACCGGGACATCATTGCGTTCGCCCCAGGTCTGCAGCTGCTCGACGGCGGCCGCTCGGAAGGTATCCCCGGCGGCCAGCAGGACCGAACGGCCCTCCGCCTGGAAGCGATGCGCCAGCTTGCCGATCGTGGTGGTCTTCCCGGCGCCGTTGATGCCGACCACCAGGATCGAAAAGGGTCGCTCGGCCTGCGGGATCTCCAGGGGCCGCGAGACCGGCTCCAGAATCTCCACCATTGCGGTCTCGAGCGCGTCCATCAGCGCGTCGGCGTTGTCCAGTTCGCGCCGTTTTACCTCGCGGGTGATACGATCCATGATCCGCTGGGTCGCATCCAGGCCGACATCGGCCAGGAGCAGACGTTCCTCCAGCTCTTCGAACAGTTCGTCGTCGATCTTGCGCCGGAACAGGCTCTTGAGGTCGCCGCCGAGCGCCTGGCCGGTCTTGGCCAGGCCCTGGCGCAGGCGCTGGAACCAGCCGCCCCCACGGGCTGGCTGGCCATCCGCAGCGGTTTCCGGCGGCGCCTCCGGCGTGGTTTCGGGGCTGGGCGCGGTGGATTCTTCGGATTTCTTCTTGCGGAAACCGAACATGTTTCAGGTGGTCCAGTAGAAAGTGTTCATGCTAGCACGGGGATCGTATTGCAATGCGTAGAGCAGTGCTCGGAAGTCTCGTTGGATGGATGGCCGTCTGGCTGATCGGTGCCAGTGTCGTGGCCGGGGAGCTGGATATCGAGTCGGACGTGGTGGAGGCCACGCTCGACAACGGGTTGACCGTGCTGGTGCTGGAGGACCGGCGCGCACCCGTGGTGGCCAACATGGTCTGGTACCGCGTGGGATCCGCCGATGAACACAGCGGCATCACCGGCATCTCGCACATGCTGGAACACATGATGTTTCGCGGCACCGAGAAATACGAGCCGGGCGAGTTTTCGCGCATCGTCGCGCGCATGGGCGGGCGCGAGAACGCGTTTACCGGACGCGACTATACGGGGTACCACCAGGTCATCGGGTCCGATCACTGGGAGACGGTGATGGCCATGGAGGCGGAGCGCATGCAGCACCTGAAGCTGCAGGAGGACGAGTTCCGTCCGGAGCTGCGGGTCGTGCAGGAGGAGCGGCGCCTGCGCGTGGAGGATCAGCCGAATGCCCTGCTGCGCGAGCAGTTGATGGCGACGGCCTTTTTCAATCATCCGTACGGCCAGCCCGTGATCGGCTGGATGACCGACATCGAGTCCTACACCCTGGAGGATCTCCAGGACTGGTATGACCGCTACTACCACCCCAATAACGCGGTCGTTGTGGTTGTGGGCGATGTCGACGCCGACGAGGTGATCGCCGCCGCCGAGAAGCACTTTGGCTCGATCCCTAGCGGCAACCTGCCCGAAGCCAAGCCGCGCCGGGAGACTCCGCAGACCGGGGAACGTCGGATTACCGTGCAGGCCCCCGCCCAGGTGCCGTTTCTGATGATGGGCTGGAAGGCCCCGGTCTTGAATACGCTGGATTCGCACGAGGATGCCTATGCCCTACTGGTGGCCGCCGGCATTCTGGATTCGGGCGAGGCCTCGCGGTTTGCCCGTGAACTTGTCCGGGGACAGGAACTGGCGAGCGCCACCTCCGCGCGCTACAGCCCGTTCGGGCGTCTGGACGACCTGTTCATGGTCGCTGCCGTGCCCGCCTCGGGGACGGATATCGAGAGCCTGGAGCAGGCGCTGCTGGACGAGATCGACCGCCTTGCCGAGGAGCCCGTGGATGATCGCGAACTGGAACGTGTGCAGGCACGGGTGATCGCCTCGGAGGTTTACGAGCGGGATTCCGTGCGGGCCCAGGCCTTCCAGCTGGGCATGCTCGAGACCGTTGGTGTCGGCTGGCGCGAGAACGATCGGTTCCTGGAGCGGGTGCGCGAGGTGACGGCCGAGGATGTTCAGCGCGTGGTGCGCGAGTACCTGGTCCCCGAGCGGCGCACGGTCGGGATCCTCGACCCGCAGCCGATGGATGACGAAGATACCCCGGCGCCCGGGCCCTACGGTGCCCCGGATCTCGATGGTGGCTATCCGGAGGGGGATCACTAATGCTGCACGCAATCAAGAAACTCGCGCGTCGTTCCCTGTTTGCGGGTCTGGCCCTGGCGCCGCTGACCCTGCTGGTGATCCCGGCCCAGGCGATAGAGATCGACCGCTGGGAGACCGACGAGGGGCTGCGTGTCCTGTATGTCGAGGCACCGGACCTGCCAATGGTGGACCTGCGCCTGACCTTCGATGGCGGCGCGGCGCGGGATGGCGATCTGCCAGGCCTGGCGATGATGACTTCTCGTGGCCTGCGTCATGGCACCGAGGACATGGATGCCTCCGAACTGGCCGAACGCTTCGAATCGGTCGGCGCCCGATTCAGCACCAGCTCCCTGAGGGATATGGCGATCATCAGCCTGCGAACGCTGACCGAGCCGGACTGGATGGACACGGCCGTCGGCACCCTGGCCGATGTGCTGTCCGCCCCCGCCTTTCCCGAGGCCGATTTCGAGCGCAGCCGCCGGCAGGCCCTGCAGTCCCTGCAGCGCGAGCGCCAGGAACCGGCCGCGGTGGCCAGTCGACGTTTCTACGAGTTGATGTATGAGGGTCATCCGTACGCCAGTTGGCCGGGTGGCGAGGTCGACACCCTGGAGGCGATTACGCGCGACGATGCGCGGGCCTTTTTCGAACGTCACTACGCGGCAGGGAACGGCTCGCTGGCGATCACCGGCGGGGTGAGCCGCGAGCAGGCCGAGGAACTGGCTGCGCGGATCTCGGCCGCGCTGCCCCGTGGCGATGCGGTTGACCCCCTGCCACCGGTGCCGATGCGCGAAGAACCCGTGGAGGAACGAATCGCGTTTCCGTCCGAGCAGGCACACATCTTCATGGGGGCGCCGGCCCTGCGCCGGGGGGACGAGGCCCACTTCGCCTTGACGCTGGCGAATCACGCCCTGGGTGGTGGCGGCTTCACCTCGCGTCTGTTCCAGGAGGTGCGCAGCGCCCGTGGGCTGGCCTACTCGGTGCACAGCCGCTTCCAGCCGATGGCGGCCGAAGGGCCGTTCGTGATCAACATGCAGACCGGCGTGCAGCAGGCGGACGAGGCCGTCGAGGTGCTGCGCGAGCAGGTCTTGCGCTGGCACGCCGACGGTGTGGAACCCGACGAGATGGAGGCCTCGCGCGAGAACGTGATCAACTCGTTTCCGTTGTCGCTGGCCTCCAACAGTGACATCGTCAGTCTGCTCGGCATGATTGGTTTCTATGGACTGTCCGATGACTATCTGGAGCGTTATGTCGAGCGCATTCAGGCGGTGGAGCTGGAAGCGATGAATGCGCAACTGGCCGACCGCCTCAACCCGGAAGCCCTGGTGACGGTCATCGTTGGTGGTCAGGAAGACTAGGCGCGCCCCGCCGGGGCGCAGCGCGCGCATCCGTATCATTGGCGGGGCCTGGCGCCGCCAATGGTTGCCCGTGCTATCTGTCGGGGGGCTGCGCCCGACTGCGGATGCCCAGCGCGAGACCCTGTTCAACTGGCTGCAGCCGCACCTGCCAGGAGCGCGGGTGCTGGACCTGTATGCCGGCACCGGTGTCCTGGGGTTCGAGGCCGCCTCGCGGGGCGCAGGTGAAGTCTGGCTCGTCGAGCGTGACGCGCGGGCGGCCTCCCAGCTCGAGGCCAACCGGGAACGTCTTGGCGCAGACCAGGTACACATTCGCCGCGACAACGTGGCCCGGCTGCTGGGCCAGCCTCCCACAGGAGGGGCTTTCGACCTTGTCTTTCTTGACCCCCCCTTTGGTCAGGAGCTGGTGGCCCCGACACTCGCCGCTCTGGTCGCGCAGGACTGGCTCGCGCCGTCCGCGTACGTCTATGCGGAATTGGAGTCCGAGGTCGCCCCGGCCTTTGTGATCAATGCCGGCTGGGACATCGAGCGCGAGCGGGTGAGCGGGCAGGCTCGAGGCCTCCTGCTCAGGCGCCGTTCCGACGAATCGGCCGGTAAAGGAAACACGGATTGACATGCACGTTTGCGCTCCCCGCATGGATCCGTGTTTCCTGAAGCGTTTTGCAGTTTGCCAGGCCATTGGCTACGGTAAGGGCGTTATCAGTCGGCTCCACGATTTCGCTGGCTGAGCGCGTCCCCGACCGTCAGGCATGCGGGAAGGATCGGGATGCAATGTCCCGATGTGTGCCGAACACGCCGGTGCGGCGTCCGAATGCAACACAAGAATAGGGGAGCCAAGCATGGAAGAGTCGTCTTCGAGCCCGGGGCTGAACCAGACCCGGATCGCCGGGTTTGGCGTGATCTGCAGCCCGGTGTTCTGGGTTTCCACCCTTGCGATCACGGTGTTCGTGCTGTTCGGGGCATTGTTCCCGGAGCGGGCGGAAGTCATTTTCGAGCAGTTGCAGACCGGCATCTCCGAATATCTCGGCTGGTATTACATGCTGGTGGTGACGATCTTCCTCGTCTTCTCTTTGTACCTGATGTTTTCGCGCTATGGGGCCATACGGCTGGGGGACCAGTTCGAGGTGCCGCGTTTCAGTTACGCCGCCTGGTTCGCGATGCTCTTCTCCGCGGGCATGGGCATCGGGTTGCTGTTCTGGAGCATCGCCGAGCCGATGTACCATTACCTGAGTCCGCCGCATGCCGAGGGAGAAACCAGCGAGGCCGCGGCCGAGGCGATGCGCTATACCTTCTTTCACTGGGGGTTGCACGCCTGGGCGATCTACATCGTCGTCGGCCTGTCGCTGGCCTACTATGCCTACCGGCATAACCTGCCGTTGCTGATCCGCTCCTCGCTGTATCCGTTCATCGGTGACCGCATCTATGGGCCCTGGGGGCATCTGATCGACATCCTGGCCCTGTTCGGGACCATGTTCGGGGTGGCTACTTCGCTGGGCCTTGGGGTCATGCAGATAAACTCGGGCCTGAATTTCGTGTTCGGGATCGAGGAATCCACGCAGATGCAGATCACCCTGGTCGCGATCATCACCCTGATCGCGGTGGGGTCCGTTGCCCTGGGGATCGACCGCGGGATCAAACGCCTGTCCAACTTTAATATCGGACTGGCGGCGCTCCTGGTCGCGCTGCTCCTGATCATGGGGCCGACACTGTTCATTCTGCGTGTGCTGGTGGAGTCGACCGGCAACTACGTGCAGCACCTGCCCGAGATGAGTCTGTGGGCGGATACCATCGACGAAACCGGCTGGGCCACTGCCTGGACCATCTTCTACTGGGGCTGGTGGATCTCCTGGGCACCGTATGTCGGTATGTTCATCGCCCGTGTCTCGCGCGGGCGCACGATCCGTGAATTCGTGGCCGGTGTGCTTCTCGCCCCGACCGCCGCCGCCTTCGTCTGGCTGGCCGTGTTCGGTGGAACCGCGATGAGCTACGAACTGGGCGGCGTGGCCGATCTGACCGGTGCAGTCGAGGAGAGCGTCTCCACCGCGCTGTTCGCGACCATCCAGGCCATGCCGTTGTGGGACTGGTTTGCCGTGCTGGTGATGGCCGCGGCTACCGTTCTGATCGTGACCTTCTTCGTGACTTCATCGGACTCAGGCTCCCTGGTCATCGACACGCTGGCGTCGGGTGACGTACGCAACCCGACCGTAACCCAGCGGGTCTACTGGGCGATCCTTGAGGGGGTTGTTGCCTCGATCCTGTTGCTGGCTGGAGGTCTTGCCGCGTTGCAGGCCGCTGCGATCAGTGTCGGTCTCCCATTTTCGGTCGTGATGCTGGTGATGGTAATCGGCCTGTGGAAGAGCCTGCATCAAACCGAGGCCTTGACCCCGACCAAGTACCAGAAAGAGGCCCCCCCTCCGCATACCCTTTTAGGGTATTCGGAAGACCTGGACGAAAAGATCAAGTAGGAGGAGGTGTTTTATGGCTGCGTCGCGCGTGGCGCTGCTGGGCTGCGGGCTCATGGGGCAACCCATGGGCCTGCGTCTTTTGCGCGCCGGTTTTGCCGTCGAGGCGTACAACCGCACGTCAGAGCGAGCCAGTGACCTGGCCAGCGAGGGGGTGACGGTCCACACCGAGCCGGCGATCGCCGTCGCAGGGGCCGACACCCTGGTGCTGATGCTTTCCGACGCCGCCGCAATCCGGTCGGTGCTGGGGGCATTGCCGGAAGGCGCGCTGAACGGGCGTTGCGTGATCCAGATGGCGACAATCCTGCCGGCGGAGAGCCGCCAGTTGGCCGAGCACCTGCGCCGTTCCGGGGCCTGTTACGTCGAGGCGCCGGTGTTGGGGTCGATTCCGGAAGCGCGCGAAGGGCGTTTGCTGGTCATGGCCGGGGCCGATGCGGCGGAGGATTTCGGGCGGGCCCGTCCGCTGCTGGCCGCCTTGGGCGAGAACCCGCGGCATGTCGGCCCGGTGGGCCAGGGTGCGGCGTTGAAGCTTGCGTTCAATCAGTTGATTGCCAGCCTCACCGCCGCCTTCTCCCTCAGTCTCGGGCTGGTCCGCCGTGAAGGGGCGGACGTCGATACCTTCATGGACATCCTGCGTGAGTCGGCGCTGTATGCGCCGACCTTCGACAAGAAACTGGACAAGATGCTCTCCGGCGACTTCGGGACGGCGAATTTCCCGGTCAAGCACCTGCTGAAGGACGTCCGCCTGGTCGATCGCGCCGCCGAGGACGCGCAGCTCGTTGGTCCATGGCTGCCGCTTCTGGCGCAGCTGCTGGAGCAGGCGCAGGATCGCGGCTTGGCGGATGCCGACTATTCCGCGATCTACAGCGCCATCGCCCCGGAGCCTTCCGCGCACTGACGAAGGTGCGCCATCATGCGGCGCCGTTGGTCCTGGATGGGGTCACCGGCTCCGGGATGATGTCCCAGATCTGGTTGGCGTAGTCGCGTACAGTGCGGTCGATGGAGAAAAAGCCCATGCGCGCGACGTTGTGGATCGCCGCCTCGGCCCAGGCAGACGTATCCGCATACAGGGCGTCCGCTCGATCGCAGGCCTCCGCGTAGGCCTGATAGTCGGCCAGCACGAAGAACGGGTCGTCCTCGCGCAGGTAGCGCCCGAGATCGCGGTGGGTCTCCGGATCGTCGCGGGTGAAGAACCCGGACTCGATCATGTCCACGGCAGCCGCCAGGCCGGGTGTACGTTCCAGGATGGCGGACGGCTGCTCGCCGCTGGCGCGGTGTTCCACAACCTCGTCGGCGGTCATCCCGAAGATGAAGACATTCTCGTCGCCGACGGCATCGCGGATCTCGATATTGGCGCCATCCAACGTGCCGATGGTCAGGGCCCCGTTCAGGGCCAGCTTCATGTTGCCCGTGCCGGAGGCCTCGAAGCCGGCAGTGGAGATCTGCTCGGAGATGTCCGCGGCGGGAATGATGATGCTGGCGGCGCTGACCTCGTAGTTCGGGAAGAACACGCACTTCAGGCGATCGCCGACGGCCGGGTCATGGTTCACGATATCGGCCACCTCGTTGATCACCTGGATGATCGCCTTGGCGCGGGCGTAGCCCGGGGCTGCCTTGCCGCCGAACAGCACCACGCGCGACGGGACGTCCTCGCCGGCACGGATGCGGCGGTACAGGTCAATCACGTGCAGCAACTTCAGCAGTTGGCGTTTGTATTCGTGGATGCGCTTCACCTGGACGTCGAACAGCACATCCGGGTTCAACTCAACCCCGGTGCGTTCGCGAACCAGCTCTGCGAGCCGGACCTTGTTGGCCCGCTTTACCGCCATGAACTCCTTTTGTAGCTCCGGATCGGTGGCGTAGGGTTCCAGGGCCCGCAGGCGCTCCAGGTCGTATTGCCAGTCGTTGCCGATGCGGCGTCCCAGGAGCTCGGTCAGCGCAGGGTTGGACTGGATCATCCACAGCCGCGGCGTCACGCCGTTGGTCACGTTGACGAAGCGTTCCGGCCAGAGCTGGTAGAAGTCCTCGAACAGGGTTTCCTGCAGCAGGCGCGTATGCAGTGCGGCCACGCCATTGATGTGGTGCGAGCCGACTACCGCCAGGTGCGCCATGCGGACCCGGCGTTCGCCTTCCTCGTCGATGATCGACAGGCGCTCCAGACGTTCATTGTCGCCTGGGTAGCGGTGCCGCACCTCCTCCAGAAAGTCGTGATTGATCTGGTAGATGATGCCCATGTGGCGCGGCAGCACATGCTGCATCAGTGGTACCGGCCAAGTCTCCAGCGCTTCGGGCATCAGGGTGTGGTTGGTATACGCAAGGGTCCGCCGGGTGAGATCCCAGGCACGATCCCAGGGCAGGTCGTGGCAGTCGATCAGCAGCCGCATCAGTTCGGCTACGGCGATCGCCGGATGGGTATCGTTCAGCTGGATCGCGGCCTTGTCCGGCAGGGCGTCGAGCGGGTAGCCCAGCGCCAGATGGCGTTCGAGAGCATCCTGCAGCGAGGCGGAAACGAAAAAGTATTCCTGCTTCAGGCGCAGTTCCTTGCCGATCGCGGTGGCGTCGTTCGGGTACAGCACCATGGAGATGGTTTCGGACTGGTTCTTGTCCGCGACCGCCCGGATATAGTCCCCTTCGTTGAAGTAGCGCAGGTCGAAGTCCTGGGTCGCCTTCGCGGCCCACAGGCGCAGATTGTTGACGTTGCGTCGCCCATAGCCCGCCGTCGGATAGTCGTAGGCCATGGCCAGGACTTCCTCCCCGTCTTCCCAGGTGTAGCGGGTCTCGCCATTGGGGTGGTGGTGTTCGACCACGTAGCCGTAAAAATGGATCGAGAACTTGCGGTCCGAGCGCGGAAACTCCCAGGGGTTGCCGTAGCGCAGCCAGTTGTCCGGGTGCTCCACCTGGCGGTAGGGCTCGAACTCCTGGCGGAACATGCCGTATTCGTAGCGGATGCCGTAGCCATAACCGGGGTAGCCCTGGGTGGCCAGCGATTCCAGGATGCAGGCGGCCAGCCGACCGAGACCTCCGTTGCCCAGAGCCGCATCGTCTTCAAGGTCCAGGATTTTGCCGAGGTCCACGCCGAGGTCGGACATCGCCTGGCGCGCCTCGTCGAGGATGCCCATGTTGCGCAGGTTCGCCTCGAGCATGCGCCCGATCAGGTACTCCATCGACAGGTAATAGACGCGCTTGACGTCTTCTTCGGCGAACTGGCGCCGAGTCAACAGGCGACGTTCGACCATGCGCTCGCGGATGGCGAAGGCCAGGGCCTCCATCCAGTCACGGTCGGTGGCCTGGCGCGGGTCTTCTCCCACTACGCGAACGACGGCATCACGGATCGATTGCCGCAGGCCCTCCACATCATTGGGGAGGTGGGGCAGGTGCGTTACTTCGGGGGCGGCCATCAGGCGGTCTCCAGGATCAAAGTTTGAGCCGCCGCCCCGGGTTTACCCCTTGCGAGCGACGGCGCGATAGCCGATATCGGTCCGGCAGTATATATCCTCGAAGTGGATCCGTTGCACGGCTTCGTAGGCCTTTTGCTGTGCAGACTGCACATCGTTCCCGAGGCCTACTACACAAAGCACGCGCCCGCCCGCGGTTACGACCGAGCCGTCCTCGCGTGTTGCGGTCCCGGCATGAAATACATAAGCCTCGGGGTCGTGCTCCACGGCCTCGAGGCCGGTGATCACGTCGCCCTTGCGGTAGGCGCCTGGATAACCGCCGGCCGCCAGTACCACGCCCAGGGCCACGCGCGCATCCCAGCGCGCCTCAATCTGGTCCAGTCGCTCGTCCAGCGCCGCCTCGATCAGGTCGGCCAGGTCCGATTCCAGGCGGCTCAGGATCGGCTGGGTCTCCGGGTCACCGAAGCGGCAGTTGAATTCCAGCACCTTCGGGTTGCCGTCGGCGTCGATCATCACGCCGGCGTAGAGAAAGCCGGTGTAGCGTTCGCCGTCGGCGGCCATACCGCGTACGGTTGGCTCGATGACCTCGCGCAGGATGCGCGCATGCAACTCGTCCGTGACGACGGGGGCCGGCGAGTAGGCACCCATGCCGCCGGTGTTCGGACCCTGGTCGCCGTTGTCACGCGCCTTGTGGTCCTGCGAGGAGGCCAGCGGCAGCACATGCTCGCCGTCCACCATACAGATGAAGCTCGCCTCCTCGCCACGCAGGAACTCCTCGATCACCACACGATGGCCCGCCTCGCCAAAGGCGTTGCCGGCCAGCATGTCGCGCACCGCAGCGCGGGCCTCGTCCTCGGTCTGCGCCAGGATCACGCCCTTGCCAGCGGCCAGGCCGTCGGCCTTGACCACGATCGGCGCCCCGTGGGCCCGGATGAAGTTCAGCGCGGCCGCCTCGTCCTCGAAGCTGCCGTAGGCGGCGGTGGGGATGCCGTGGCGCTGCATGAAGTCTTTCGCGAAGCTCTTGGAGCCCTCAAGCTGCGCGGCCTTTGCCGTGGGGCCGAAGCAGCGGCGCCCGGCGGCGCGGAAGGCATCCACCACGCCGGCAACCAGCGGTGCCTCCGGGCCGACCACGGTGAACGCGATGTCCTCGCGTTCGGCCAGGGCCAGCAGGCCATCGATGTCGGTGACGTCCACCGCGTGGTTCTCGCACTTGTCCGTGCGCGCGGTGCCGGCGTTGCCGGGGGCGACCAGCACCCGCTGCACGCGTGGGGACTGGGCGAGTTTCCAGGCCAGGGCATGCTCGCGGCCGCCGTTGCCAATAACGAGTACGTTCATCACGGACCTCAGTGGCGGAAGTGGCGCATGCCGGTGAACAGCATCGCGATGTCGTGTTCGTTGGCGGCGGCGATCACTTCTTCGTCGCGCATCGAGCCGCCCGGCTGGATCACAGCGGTGATGCCGGCCTCGGCGGCCGCGTCGATCCCGTCGCGGAACGGGAAGAAGGCGTCCGAGGCCATCACCGAGCCGGCCACCTGCAGGCCCTCGTCGGCTGCCTTGATGCCGGCGATCCGTGCGGAGTAGACCCGGCTCATCTGCCCGGCGCCAACCCCGATGGTCTGTTCGTCACGCGCATAGACGATCGCGTTCGATTTCACGTACTTCGCGACCTGCCAGGCGAAGCACAGGTCCTTGGTTTCCTGTTCCGACGGCGCCCGGGCGGTCACGGTCTTCAAATCCACATCGCCGAGCGAGCCACGGTCGGCATCCTGCACCAGCAGCCCGCCGCCGATGCGTTTGTAGTCGAGGCCCGGGGCGGTCGCCGCGGGCGGGATCTCCAGCACCCGCACGTTCTTCTTCGTGGACAGGGCACGCAGTGCACCGGGGGTGATCTCCGGGGCGATGACTACCTCCACGAACTGGCGGCTGATGATCGCGTGCGCGGTGTCGCCGTCCAGCGGGCGGTTGAAGGCGATGATGCCGCCGAAGGCCGAGGTGGGGTCGGTTTGAAAGGCGCGTTCGTAGGCCATCAGTTGGGTCGGGGCGACGGCCACGCCGCAGGGGTTCGCATGCTTCACGATCACGCAGGCCCCGGCCTCGAACTGGCGCACGCATTCCCAGGCGGCGTCGGCATCGGCCAGGTTGTTGTAGGACAGGGACTTGCCCTGGTGCTGGCGGTAGCTGGCCAGCGAGCCGGGTGCCGGCGCGGGATCGCGATAGAACGCGGCGCGCTGGTGCGGGTTTTCGCCGTAGCGCAGGGCTTCGACACGCTCGAAGGTGGCATTGAGCTGACCCGGGAAGAGTTCCGCCTCGCCGTTCTCGTCCAGCGCCGAGAGGTAGTTGCTGATCGCCGCGTCGTAGCGGGCGACATGGTCGAAGGCCGCCACCGACAGGCGAAAACGCAGATGCGCCGGGACCTCGCCGTGCTCGGTCAGGGCGTCGACGATGGCGCCGTACTGGTCCGGGCTGGTGGCGACGGTCACGTCGCGATAGTTCTTGGCCGCCGCGCGCAGCATCGCCGGTCCGCCGATGTCGATGTTCTCGATCGCCTCCGCCAGCGTGCAGCCGGGACGGGCGACGGTGGCCTCGAACGGATACAGGTTGACCACCAGCAGGTCGATCGGTGCGATGTCCTGCTCCGCCATCACCGCGGCATCGACATCGCGCCGCCCCAGAAGGCCGCCGTGGATCCGCGGGTGCAGGGTCTTGACCCGTCCGTCCATGATCTCGGGGAAGCCCGTGTGCTGCGAAACCTCGGTTACCGGGAGGCCCTGTTCGGCCAGCAGCCGCGAGGTGCCGCCGGTGGACAGGAGCTCGACGCCTCGCTCGTGCAGGGCGCGTGCGAGTTCGACCACGCCGGTCTTTTCGGATACGGACAGCAGGGCTCGGCGGACGGGGCGGCTGGCGGTCATTCGGGGGGCCTCTGGAATCGGATCAAAACCCCCATTATAGCGAAGCTCGCCCGGCCGGGTGGCCCGTGCGCGAGCGCCCCATGGCGGCCGCCAACTTGTAATTTTTGTGCAAAACCTTCAGGGTATAAAAACGATTTCGGAACCAATCGCCCGCGACCCGACGCGTTGCGAGGCGCCGTTACCGTTTCCCCGAACCAGGCGGCTGGATCCGCCAGACCACGGTTCGGCATCCGGGCTCGACTGCCCTTCGGATGCGAGGGAAAACCGGCTTCGGCCGGCCGCAGGCGCTGCCCGACAACGCGCCTGCGGGAGAGGACGCCTGATCGCCGGGCGCAGTCAGCCCGGTCCGGATCATCGTCGATGTGCCGCCCGAGCGAGGTGCGCGACGGCGTCCGGTGGGCTTGGTTCCGGCGGTCCGGCCGAAGGTCGGCTGGACCGCGTGAATAACGCAGCACAGCCAAGAGGAATCAGCATGTCCGCGAACATCAAGAATGATCAGGATTTCGGCGAGAAGCCGACCGAGCGTCGCGATACCGAGAACTATCGCAACGAGTACACCACCGGTTTTGTTGACAAGTGGGATGACCTGATCGACTGGGACAACCGCGCCAAGAGCGAAGGCACCTTCTTTATTGAGGAGCTGAAAAAGCGCGGCGCCAAGCGCGTGCTGGACGTGGCGGCCGGTACCGGCTTCCATTCCGTGCAGCTGCGCGAGGCGGGTTTCGATGTGGTCACTGCCGACGGCAGCCCGGAGATGCTGGCCAAGGCCTTCGAGAACGGTCGCAAGCGAGGCCACATCCTGCGCACCGTGCAGGCCGACTGGCGCATGCTGAACCGCGACATCTACGGCCGTTACGACGCGGTGGTCTGCCTGGGTAATTCCTTTACCCACCTGTTCAACGAACACGACCGCCGCAAGGCCCTGGCGGAGTTCTACTCCGCCCTGAACCACGATGGCGTGCTGATCCTCGATCAACGCAACTACGACACCATCATGGACCACGGCTACTCGTCCAAGCATACGTATTACTACTGTGGCGACGACGTTCAGGTGCAGCCGGCGCATGTGGATGAAGGCCTGGCCCGCTTCCAGTACCGCTTCCCGGATGGCTCCGAGTACTTCCTGAACATGTTCCCGCTGCGCAAGGCCTATGTGCGTCGCCTGATGCGCGAGGTCGGCTTCCAGCAGATCGAGACCTACCGCGAGACGGATCCGGACTTCTTCATCCACGTCGCCGACAAGCGTTACATCGAGGACGAGAACCGATGAGCACTCAGTATTCCGACGTCGTCGAGACGGCGCGCGACTACTACAACAGCGAAGACGCCGATACCTTCTACAAGCTGGTGTGGGGTGGCGAAGACCTGCACATCGGCATGTACGAGTACCAGGGCGAGCCGATCGGTGACGCCAGCCGGCGCACCGTCGCGCACATGTCCGACCTGCTCGGCGAGCCGCAGCCGGAATGGCGCGTGCTCGACATGGGCGCCGGCTATGGTGGCGTGGCCCGCTATCTGGTCGAGAACTACGGCTGTGACGTAACCGCGCTCAACCTCTCCGAGAAGGAGAACGAGCGCGATCGCGAGATCAACAAGGCGCGTCATCTCGACCACAAGATCACCGTGGTCGACGGCTCCTTCGAGAAGGTCGACGAGCCGGATGCCTCCTACGATGTCGTCTGGTCCGAGGACTCGTTCCTGCACAGCCAGAACGACAAGAAAAAGGAAGTGATCAAGGAGGCCGCGCGCGTGCTGAAGCCGGGTGGCTGGCTGATCTTCACTGATCCGATGCAGACCGACAACTGCCCGGATGGCGTGCTTGATCCGATCCTGGCCCGCATCCACCTCGACTCGCTGGCCAGCCCCTCGCTCTATCGCGAGGCGGCCAAGGAAGCGGGACTCTACGAGGTCAGCTTCGAGGAGCACTCCAACCAGATCGCGACGCATTATGGTCGTGTGAAGCAGGAACTGGAGTCGCGTGAAGAGGAGTTGCGTGGCTATATCTCCCAGGACTACATCGACCGCATGAAGCAGGGGCTTCAGCACTGGGTGGATGGCGGCAACTCGGGTTATCTGACCTGGGGCATCTTCCGCTTCCGCAAGCCGGGCGAGTAAGCCGGCCGGGGGTGTCCGTCGGCCGCTATGCGCAGGCCGTCAGACGCTTCCAGACTCCGCCCACCCGGCCCTCGATGGGCCGGAAGCGGGTCTTGTAGGCCATCTTCGGGGCCTGGTCGATCCAGTACCCGAGATAGACATGCGGCAGGCGCAGCCGCCGGGCATGCGCGATCTGCGTAAGCACGGCGAGGGTGCCCAGTCCGCGTTCCGGGGTCTCCGGATCGAAAAAACTGTACATGGCCGACAGCCCCTGCGGGGTGCGATCGGTGAGTGCAACGGCCACCAGGGTGTGGTCCCGGCGGAATTCGAGGATATCCACCGGACCGTTGCGGTGGCTGAGCATGCCCGCGTAATCGTCGCGCCCCATGCGTTCCATGCCGCCGCCGGTATGGCGATGGGCGAGATAGCGCGAGAACAGCGGCATGTGCTCGTCCAGATCCGCGCAGGGGGTATGCCCCGGCTGGTCCGGTGGCCGTGTAATCGTGACCGCGAGATCATGATTGCGTTTCAGGCACCGGCGCTGGCTGCGGTTGGGCGCGAAGTCCGCGACGGGGATACGCACCGGCACGCAGGCCGCGCACGTCGGGCAGTGGTGGCGATAGACGAACTGTCCACTGCGGCGAAAGCCTTCGGCGAGCAGTTGCCCGTAGCGTGCCCCGCCCAGGTTGACTGCGGGGTCGACCAGCAGGCTCTGCATCTCGCGGTCGTCCAGATAGGGACAGGCCTGCGGGGCCGTAACAAACCAACGGATCGGGTGCTCCTGCATATGGCTATCGTGACACGACTCGCGACCGGCGCAAAACAGGAGGCCGGACCTGTACAGCACAATCCGGAACTCTGTCCCGGGGTAGGGTTCCCGCCGGGCGTGAACGCCCGGCCACGACCATGAATCCATTCAACACAATGGTGTACCGCACATGACGGCAACGCGAAATGACATCGAGAAGGCGCTGAAAGAGCGCATCCTGATCCTGGACGGCGGGATGGGCACGACCATCCAGCTGTACAAGCTGGAGGAGGCCGACTATCGCGGCGAGCGCTTCAAGGACTGGGAGTCCGACCTGAAGGGCAACAACGACCTGCTGTCGCTGACCCGTCCGGACATCATCGAGCAGATCCATAACGACTACCTCGAGGCCGGCGCCGACATCATCGAGGCCAACACCTTCAACGGTACCCGCATCGCGATGGCGGACTACCACATGGAGGACCTGGTCCCCGAGCTGAACCGCGAATCCGCGAAGCTCGCGCGCAAGGCCGCCGACGCCTGGACGGAGAAGACCCCGGACAAGCCGCGCTTTGTCGCCGGCATCCTCGGTCCGACCAACCGCACCGCGTCGATCTCCCCGGACGTGAACGACCCGGGCGCACGCAACGTCGACTTCGACACCCTGGTCGATGCCTACAAGGAGGCCGCCGAGGCCCTGGTCGAGGGCGGCGTGGACCTGCTGCTGATCGAGACGGTCTTCGACACCCTGAACGCCAAGGCCGCGATCTTCGCGGTGAAGACTCTGGAAGACGAGCTCGGGAAGGACCTCCCGATCATGATCTCCGGGACCATCACCGACGCCTCCGGCCGTACCCTGTCTGGCCAGACCACCGAGGCCTTCTGGAACTCGGTGCGTCATGCGAACCCGGTCTCCATCGGCCTGAACTGCGCGCTGGGCGCGAAAGAGATGCGCCAGTACGTGGAAGAGCTGTCGCGCATTGCTGACACCCATGTCTCCGCGCACCCGAACGCCGGTCTGCCAAACGAGTTCGGTGACTACGACGAATCCCCGGAGCAGATGGCCGACGACGTCGGCCCCTGGGCCGAGCAGGGCATGCTGAACATCATCGGCGGCTGCTGCGGCACGCTGCCGGAGCACATCCGCGCGATGCGCGAGGCGGTGGAGAAGCACCCGCCGCGCAAGGTGCCGGAGATCGCCCCGGCCTGCCGTCTGTCGGGCCTCGAGCCGTGCAACATCACCGACGACTCGCTGTTCGTGAACGTCGGCGAGCGCACCAACGTGACCGGCTCGCGCAAGTTCCTGCGGCTGATCCAGAACGAGGAATACGACGTCGCGCTGGAAGTCGCGCTGAACCAGGTCGAGGGCGGCGCCCAGATCATCGACATCAACATGGACGAGGGGATGCTGGAGTCGCAGGACGCGATGGTCCGCTTCCTCAACCTGCTGGCCGGCGAGCCGGACATCGCCCGTGTCCCGGTGATGATCGACTCCTCCAAGTTCGAGATCATCGAGGCGGGCCTGAAGTGCGTGCAGGGCAAGCCGGTGGTCAACTCGATCTCCATGAAGGAGGGCGAGGAGAATTTCATCGAACAGGCGAAGCTGTGCCGCCGCTACGGCGCCGCGATTGTGGTTATGGCCTTCGACGAGGACGGCCAGGCCGATAACGAGGACCGCCGGGTCGAGATCTGCACCCGGGCCTACAAGCTGCTGACCGAGAAGGTCGGCTTCCCGGCCGAGGACATCATCTTCGACCCGAACATCTTCGCGGTCGCGACCGGTATCGAGGAGCACAACAACTACGGCGTGGACTTCATCGAGGCCACCCGCCGCATCAAGAACGACCTGCCGCACGCGCTGGTCTCCGGCGGCGTGTCCAACGTGTCGTTCTCCTTCCGCGGCAACGAACCGGTGCGCGAGGCGATCCACGCGGTGTTCCTGTACCACGCCATCAAGGCGGGCATGGACATGGGGATCGTGAACGCCGGCCAGCTGGCGGTCTACGACGACATCGACGAAAAGCTGAAGGAAGCGGTGGAGGACGTGGTCCTGAACCGTCGCGACGATTCGACCGAGCGGCTGCTCGATCTGGCCGAGGAGTACAAGGGCCAGGGCGGCGGCAAGAAGGAAGAGAACCTCGAGTGGCGCGAATGGGACGTCACCAAGCGCCTCGAGCACTCGCTTGTCAAGGGTATCGACACCTACGTGGTGGATGACACCGAAGAGGCGCGCCAGGCCTACGACCGCCCGATCCAGGTGATCGAGGGCCCGCTGATGGACGGCATGAACGTGGTCGGCGACCTGTTCGGCGAGGGCAAGATGTTCCTGCCGCAGGTGGTCAAGTCCGCGCGCGTGATGAAAAAGGCCGTGGCCCATCTGATCCCGTACATCGAGGCCGAGAAGACCGGCACCGAGAACAACGGCAAGATCCTGATGGCCACTGTTAAGGGCGACGTCCACGACATCGGAAAGAACATCGTCGGTGTGGTGCTGCAGTGCAACAACTTCGAGGTCATCGATATCGGAGTCATGCAGCCCGGTGCCGAGATCCTGAAGGCGGCCAGGGAGCACGACGTCGACGTGATCGGTCTGTCCGGCCTGATTACCCCCTCGCTGGAGGAGATGGCGAACTTCGCCGCCGATCTCGAACGCGAAGGCATGAAGACCCCGCTGATGATCGGCGGAGCCACCACCTCGCGTGCCCACACCGCGGTGAAGATCGAACCGAACTATTCCGGCCCGGTGGTCTGGGTGAAGGACGCCTCGCGGGCGGTGGGTGTGGCGCAGAGCCTGATCAGCCCCGAGCTGCGCGAGAACTACGCCGCCGAGATCCGCGAGGAGTACGAGAAGCTGCGGATCCAGACGGCCGGCCGCAAGAAGAAGGTTCAGTGGCTCTCGCTGGAAAAGGCGCGTTCCAACAAGCCGCAGATCGACTGGTCGAGCTACTCCCCGACCAAGCCGAAGGCACTGGAGACCGACAAGCTGCCGGGCGAGCCGAAGCTGCTGCACCCGCATGGCGACGGCTCCGTGCTGCTGCGCTTCGACGACTTCGACCTGAACGAGGTCAAGAACTTCATCGACTGGACGCCGTTCTTCCACTCCTGGCAGCTGCACGCCGCCTACCCGCGCATTCTCGACGACGAGAAGGTGGGCGAAGAGGCGCGCAAGCTGTTCAAGGATGCCCAGGAAATGCTCGATCGCATGATCGAGGAGAAGTGGGCCACCCTGCGCGGTGTGGTCGGCTTCTTCCCGGCGAACACCGTCAATGACGACGATATCGAGGTCTACACCGACGAGAGCCGATCGAAGGTGCTGACGAAGCTGCACCACCTGCGTCAGCAGACCGAGAAGCGCCGTGGTCAGCCCAGCCATTCGCTGGCTGACTTCCTGATGCCGAAGGACGTCGGCGGTCCCGACTACATCGGGGCCTTCGCGGTCAGCGCCGGTGGTGACGTCGATGCCAAGGCCGAGGAGTTCGAGAAGGCCAACGACGACTACCACGCGATCCTCGTGAAGAGCCTGGCGGATCGTCTGGCGGAGGCCTTTGCCGAGTGCATGCACCAGTACGTGCGCAAGCACTACTGGGGGTATGTCCCGGACGAGGCGCTTGAAAACGAGGACCTGATCGACGAGAAGTATCAGGGCATCCGTCCGGCCCCGGGCTACCCGGCCTGCCCCGAGCACACCGAGAAGGGCACGCTCTGGGAATTGCTGCAGGCCGACGAGCATGCGGACATGACGCTCACCGAGAGCTACGCGATGCTGCCGGTCTCGGCCGTGTCTGGCTGGTACTTCGCCCATCCGGAGTCGCGCTACTTCGGTCTGGGCAAGATCAACCGCGACCAGGTCGAGGACTATGCCCAGCGCAAGGGCATGTCGTTCGAGGAGGCCGAGCGCTGGCTCGCGCCGAATATCGGCTACGACGACAGCGACGAGGCCAAGGCGGAAGCCAAGGCCGAACGCGAGGCCAAGTCGGCCTGACCGCTGGCTGGATGTGCCGCTAACCGAAGCCCCGCCTCGTGCGGGGCTTCTTTTCGTGTGTGCTTTCGCGCTTGATCAGGGCACCGGTGCCAGCAGCGCGATCCCGGTCAGCACGGTGACCACCTCGAAGGTGCGCTTCACCAGCCGATTGCCGTAGCGGTGAGCCAGTGCTGCCCCCAGATAGCCGCCAATAAAACTGCCGATCAGCAGTGCCGGCAGCCAGTCCCACTGGACCGTGCCGAAGGTGCCGAGCAGCAGTGCCCCGGCGCCATTCCAGACAAGCCCCACCAGTACCATTGTGTAACCGACCGCCTGGGTGTAGCTCATGCCGTACCAGCGCACCAGCCAGAGCGTCACCATGAGCCCGGTGCCGGAGGCCAGCGAGCCATTCAGGATGCCGATGATGAACAGGCCCAGCGCTCCGATCAGGGCGTGTTGCAGGGTCTTGTCCGTCTCGCGCACGGCCTGGCCCAGCTGTGGCCGGCGCCAGGAGTACCAGCCCAGGGCGACGGTCAGCAGGCCCAGGGCGATCTCGCCGGCCCGCGGGGGGATTTCCAGCACCAGCCACGCACCGATCAGCACCCCGGGAAGACCGGCCGCAAGAATGACGGCTAGGCGAGCCGGTTCGAATGTGCTTTGCTTGAGGTGCCGCAGACTGGCCCCGGCGCCAAGCGCAACGGTGGCGATCTTGTGTGTGGCCAGGGCGACGGGATAGGGGAGCCCCAGAAATATGAGGACCGGCAACTGCAACAAGCCGGCCCCGCCGCCCGCAAGGGCGGAGAATCCATTCGCCAGGATGGCGATGAAGAGCAGGCCGAGGTGTTCGAGTATGGTCATGTCAGGGGGCGGAAAGCGCGATTCCGTGTGGCGGCGCGGCGTTTTTTGGGGCCTGGTGGCGCTGGTGCTGGCGCTGCCGGCTCATGCGGAAATCTATCGCTGGGTCGATGATGACGGCACGGTGCATTACTCGAACACCCCACAGCCAGAGGCCAGCCAGCGCGAGCGGCGCGTGTTTGATTCCCGTGGTCTTATGCGGGAGATCATACCTGCTCCCCCCACCCTCGAGGAGCGCGAGCAGGCCCGCGCCGAACAGGAGCAGGCGCAGCAGGAACTGGAGGCCGCGCGCCAGGCCCGGGCCGACCGGGCCACGCGCGCGCATCAGTTAAGACAGGCCTACGAAAACCTTGAGGAAATCGAGGAACTTCGTGCGCGCCGCGAGTCCGCTATCGGCGGGGATATCGCGCGTTCCGAGGCGCAGGAAACGACGTTGTTGCGGGAACGCGAACGTATCCGTCAGCAGTATGCCGACAGCGAATCGGCGTCGTCACGGGAGCGGTTCAAGGCCCAGCTTGATGACCTGGAAGAACGCATTGCGCGCGAACGTGCCTACCGGCAGGGGCAGCAAGACCGCCTGTCTGCCATTCAGCAGCGGCTGGACCTGGACCGCGAGGATTATCAGCGGCTTGTAATGGACGGCGACGGTTAGAAACTGTCGTTAGCGGCTGATCAGGGTCCCCACACCTTCGTCGGTCAGGAGTTCCAGCAGCACGGCATGCTCCACACGGCCATCGACGATATGCGTGGCGTTGACGCCGCTGCGCACGGCATCCAGTGCGCAGCGGATCTTCGGGATCATCCCGCCGTGGATCGTCCCGTCCCGGATCATCTCGTCCACTTCCGGGGCCGTCAGCTTGGGTAGTAGTTTTCCGTTGCCGTCCAGTACACCCGGGGTGTTGGTCAGCAGGAACAGCTTCTCCGCATCCAGCACCACCGCGAGCTTCTCGGCCGCGGTGTCGGCGTTGATGTTGTAGGCCTTGCCGTCGCGGTCGAAGCCGATCGGCGCGATCACCGGAATGAAGTCGCTTTCGTCCAGGGTATGCACGATCGCCGGGTCCACGCCCTCGACCTCGCCCACATGGCCCAGGTCCACGGTGGGCTGCCCCTCCGAGGCGCCGTAATCGCGCAGCGGGTTTGCGCGGATCATCTGGCCGTCCTTGCCGGTCAGGCCCACCGCGCGCCCGCCGAAGCGGTTGATCAGCGAGACGATCTCCTGATTCACGATCCCGCCGAGCACCATCTGCACCACGTCCATGGTCTCACGGTCGGTCACACGCAGGCCGTTGACGAACTCCGTCTGCTTACCCAGCCGTTCCAGCAGCTGGCCGATCTGCGGCCCGCCGCCATGCACCACCACCGGATTCACGCCCACCTGCTTGAGCAGCACGATGTCGCGCGCGAACGAGGCCTTCAGGTGGTCCTCGGTCATGGCGTTGCCGCCGTACTTGATCACGATCGTCTTGCCCGCGAAGCGCTGGATATAGGGCAGCGCCTCGATCAGGACATGGGCTACGGAATGGGCCGTATGGGTATCCATGGCAGTTCTGGCTGTTCAGGAATGCGGCCGCGCAGTTTACCACCGTGACAGAGGCAGGCGCCTGAGGTGCCGGTACCCGGCTTTAAGGTGCGTTAGAAATACGGCGTTTGACGGTGGGTTGCCGCTCCCGTATAAAGCTGCACACACAATACAACATAAGGAGAGATACATGCTGTCGGACGACCACAAGTCCATTATCCAGAAGACCGTCCCCATCCTGGAATCCGGGGGCGAAGACCTGACCCGCCACTTCTACAGCATTATGTTTCGCGATTACCCAGAGGTGCGGCCCCTGTTCAACCAGGCGCATCAGGCGAGCGGCCAGCAGGCGCGGGCGCTGGCGAATGCGGTGCTGCAGTACGCGCGGCACATCGACGAGATGGAGGCCCTGGGCCCGCTGGTCGGGCAGATCGTGAACAAGCATGTGTCGCTACAGGTGCAGCCGGAGCACTACCCGATTGTGGGCGAGTGCCTGCTGCGGGCAATGCGCGAGCTGCTGGGCGAGGAGATCGCGACCGATGCCGTGCTGGAGGCCTGGGGTGCGGCCTACCAGCAGCTGGCGGATATCCTGATCGCTGCCGAGGAGGATGCCTATCAGCAGGCCGAGGCGCAGGCGGGCGGCTGGCGCGGACTGCGTTCGTTTGTCGTGCGGCGCAAGGTGCCGGAGAGCGAGGAGATCACCTCGTTCTATCTGGAGCCCCAGGACGGCGGGCCAGTCCCCCCGTTCCAGCCCGGCCAGTACATCGGGCTGAAGGTCGATATTGATGGCGAAGAGCTGCGCCGAAACTACTCGCTTTCTATCCCGCCGGGCGCGCACGGGTTGCGCATCAGCGTGAAACGGGAGCCGGAAGGCCGGGTATCTCGGTTTCTGCACGACCGCATCCAGGAGGCCGATGTACTGGAACTCACCCCGCCGGCCGGAGATTTCGTCTTGCGCGAAAGCGATCGTCCGCTGGCCCTGATCTCGGCGGGCGTGGGGATTACCCCGACCATGGCCATGCTGGACCCGGCATTGGAGGCCGGACGCCAGGTGCACTTCATCCATTGCGCCCGCCACGGTGGGGTCCATGCCTTTCGCGAGCAGGTCGAGGCGCGGGCACGGGAGCACGATCACCTGCGTCCGTACTTCTGTTACAGCGAGCCTGCCAACGAGGATGCCGCCGACGCGACCGGCTTCCTGACTCGGGACAAGCTCGCCGAGTGGCTCCCGCATCGCACCGAGGTCGACGTGTACTTTCTGGGGCCGACGCCGTTCATGCGGCAGGTTCGCCAGCAGCTGCGCGAGCTTGGCGTGCCCGAGGAACGCTGTTTTTTCGAGTTCTTTGGCCCGGCACGGGCGCTGGAAGCCTGATCACAGCGGCTGGGCGGCGGCCACCAGTGCCCGGAACAGGCGCTGGTGGCGGCGTTTTTGTGGGAGGTATTCTGGGTGCCATTGCACGCCGATGCACCAGCCATGCTCGGCCTCGATCGCCTGAACGACGCCCGTCTCCTCGCGTCCGACGATGCGCATCCCCCGGCCCAGCCTGTCCACCGCCTGATTGTGCAGCGCGTTCACACGGATCGCGCCTTCGCCCAGTATCTGGGCCAGGTGACTGCGGCTATCGAGCATGACCGGCTTGACCGGAAGCAGGCTGCGCGCCTGCGGGGTCTCGACATAGAACTCGGCTAGATCCTGCTGTAGCGTCCCGCCGCGCACCACGTTGATCAGCTGCATCCCGCGGCAGATGCCCAGTACCGGGCGGTGCTCGTCCAGCGCGCGATGGATCAATGCCTTTTCCAGCCGGTCACGCTCCACGTCCAGTACGCCGCCGTGCGACTGGAACAGCCGCCTCAGGAGCCAGAGCGCGGGGTAGAACAGGTACCCGATCAGTCGTTGCGACAGGCGGCGTTCCGCGCCGCGAATGGCCTCCGGGTTCGGGCCCTGAGGCAGCGACTCCCCGTACAGTTGGGGATCGACATCCGCACCGCCCCCGACCACCAGTGCGTCGAACGCGCAATGGGGGCGCGGCTTGCCGGGGCGTACGCGCAGGGGGCGCCCGCCGGCGCGCCAGACGGCCAGCGCGGTAAACAGCCAGGCGGGGCCTCCACCCTGGTCGGGGCCGGTGATCGCGACGACTGGACGCCGCGCCGGCTCGGGGTCGCTCAGGGCCTCGTATTCAGAACCAGCCACGCAGCCTCCTGGCCCAGTCATCGGCCCAGCGACCCAGTGCCTGAGTGGGACGTTCCAGGTATTCGCGGCTCATCCGCTGCAGGCGTTCCCGGTCCGCGGCGAGCCGTTCCACTTCGACCCAGCCGTTAAAGGGGTGGGCCAGACTCCATTCGGGGTCGTCGATCTCGCAGTTGGGCAGGCGATAGTGGAACGCGGGCCGGGCCTTGATCAGTTCATGCTCCACCGGGGCGGCGTTGATGCGGTCCCGGTCCAGCTCGGCAAACAGCGGAAGCATGTCCAGCGGCCGATTACGCGTGGCGTTGTGTGCGAGGTAATGGTCGATCAGTCCCCCCTGGCCCGGCTGGAAGTCCGGGTTCAGGGTCTCGCGGACGAAGGTGCCGGGGAACGCGCGGATGTAGGGCGACAGGCGCCTGGCCAGGTCGATCTCGCCCGCGTTCGTCAGCACCTCGTACAGCAGGAGGAAGGCCCGCAGGACATCAAGGATCCAGGCGGCATCGGTGCTGTGGACCTCGATATTGAGCTGCAGCCCGAAGGCGTAGAGCAACGAGCGCTCGGTCCCAAGGGCACCGGCTTCCTGCAGTACGGCACGTACACGGTCCAGGCGGGGAAGTGCCGAGGCCGGTATCGGTGGTGCGACGATCTCGTGCGGTACCAGGCGCCCGGCGGCATCGGCCAGCCAGCGGTCCAGCGCGGCCTCGTCGGTGTCGTCGAGTTCGATGCCCAGCCGCCGCAGGTGGCTGCGATAGGCCCGGTCCTTCAGTACCCGGGCGTCCAGTTCGACCTGGAAATCGCCCTGGTCCGTATCGCAGACCCGGGCGACGAACGGGTTGTCACAGCGCACCTGGCCGCCAAACTCGGTGCGGATCGCCTCCGCCATGCGCTCGAGCGAAACGCCAGCCATCTCGATCTCCACGCCCACCTTTCGGGGCGACCCATCCGGGTTATCTGGCCACGGCAGATCGTGAAAGCGCTCGGGCATCAGGAATGTCCTTGGGAAGGTGCCGCGTCATGATAACGGTTCGGTGTACCTGCCGTGGGCAAGCCAGTACGATAGGCGCCGGCCGCCAGGGCCGGACCGCGAAGGTACGGGATGGATCGAATCTACCTCAAGGATCTGCGCATTGATGCCGTCGTCGGTGTCTATGACTGGGAACAGCGCATCCAGCGCCCCCTGCGCTTTGACATCCAGCTGGCTACTGATACGCGCATCGCCGCGCACTCGGGCGAGATCACCGATACGGTCGATTACGAGGCGGTGGCTAACGCCGTGCGCGCGATCGTCACGCGCGAGCCTCACGCGCTACTGGAATCTCTGGCCGAGGAGGTCGCGGAGGCCCTGATGGCCGAGTTCCGCACCCCCTGGGTGCGCATCGAACTGGGCAAGCCCGGTGCGGTTGCCGGTGTGGCCGAGGTCGGCATCGTGGTCGAACGCGGCACCCTGCCAGCCTCCGCCTGATCCCCTTACGCCTGTTCCTGACTTAGTCCGTTTCGGTGCCGGCCGTGCGGCCGGTCACAGATTCCTCATTCTCTGACCCAACATGGTGCGTGTGCACTTTTAGTGCGCACTACTTTCGTGCGCGCGAGCGTCGTTCGCCTGCAACAGGTGTTGTGAAAAGCCGATCTGGCTCCGTTTTCCCGATGTGGCACGGCCCGTGCAAGGACCGGGTGTCGACTACGCGACACTCAATTGCACAACTGGGAGAACACAACATGAAGAAGTTCACTCGTTCCGCACTGGCCGCCGCCATTGTCACTGTCGGCTCGACCGGTGGCGTGGTCTTTACCTCGACCGCCACCGCGGAGCTTTCCGTCAACATCGGGGCGGTCTCCAACTACTACTTCCGTGGTGGTTCTGAAACGGATGACGGTGCCGCGATCCAGGGTGGCATAGATTACGAACACGCATCCGGATTTTATACCGGAACCTGGGTCTCCAATGTCGACTTCGGGGACGACACGAGTTACGAGCTGGATCTTTATCTTGGGTTCGCCGATGACTTCGAAAACGGTCTTGGCTACGACGTCGGCTACGTCTACTACGCCTACCCCGATGCCCGTGACGACACCGGTTCCCTGAGCGCCGATTTCGGCGAGATCTACGGCGAGCTGAGTTTCGACACCGGCCCTGTAGGCCTCTATGGCGGTATCGCACACGTCGTCACCGACAGCTCCGACTCGGCGCTCGAGCGCAAGGATACGTACTACTACGGCGGCCTCGATATCCCGTTCATGGATGTCTACAGCGTCGGCTTCCTGGTCGGCCGCCAGACCTTCGACGACACCGACGAAAACGACAACTACACCCACTACACCGCGAGCCTCACCCGCGATGCCGGTGACTGGGGCGAGTTCAGTTTCAACCTGGAATACGTCGATGAGTCCGACGAGGACGTTGGCGCCTGGGTGGGCTGGACCAAGACGTTCTAAACCCGGCTTTTCCCCTCAAGTAACTGCGGGTCCGCCTTTTGGTGGACCCGCTCAAGGAGTCCGACATGAAGATGATTACCGCCGTGATCAAGCCGTTCAAGCTTGATGATGTCCGCGAGGCGATCTCGGAGATCGGCGTGCAAGGAATGACCATGACCGAAGTAAAGGGTTTTGGTCGTCAGCGCGGCCATACCGAGCTCTATCGCGGAGCCGAATACGTGGTCGATTTTCTGCCCAAGGTGAAACTGGAAGTGGCTGTCGACGAGAACTTGGTCGATCAGGTGGTCGAGGCCATTTCCAAGTCTGCCAGTACGGGCAAGATCGGCGACGGCAAGATCTTTATCACACCGGTGGAGCAGGTCGTGCGTATTCGCACGGGCGAGACCGGCCCGGAGGCCCTTTAAGGGTTTTCCCTCTTCCATCGAATGAGGAATTTCAATCATGGAAATTGAACAACAAGTTGTCGAACTCGCCTATGCGATGGACACATTTTATTTTCTGGTGGCCGGTGCACTGGTGATGTGGATGGCCGCGGGCTTTACCATGCTCGAGGCCGGGATGGTGCGCACCAAGAGTGTCGCCGAAATCGCTACCAAGAACATCGCCCTGTATTCGATCGCCAGCATCATGTACATGCTGATCGGTTACAACATCATGTACGGCGATGGCCTGAGCTCCGTAATCCCGAGCCTGGGCTTCCTGATCACCGGCGACAATGCCGTGGGCGAGGTACTGGGTAGCGATGGCGACATCTACTACTCCGATCGTGCCGACTTCTTCTTCCAGGTCGTGTTCGTGGCCACCGCGATGTCCATCGTCTCGGGTGCCGTGGCCGAGCGGATGAAGCTGTGGGCTTTCCTGGCCTTCGCGGTCGTGCTGACCGGCTTCATCTACCCGATCCAGGGCTTCTGGAGCTGGGGTGAAGGGTTCCTCGACCAGATCGGCTACCTCGACTACGCCGGTTCCGGCATCGTCCACTTCACGGGTGCCGCCGCGGCATTGGCCGGTGTGCTGCTCCTCGGGGCGCGCAAGGGCAAGTACGGCAAGGACGGTCAGATCAACGCGATCCCGGGCTCCAGCATGCCGTTGGCGACCCTGGGCGTGCTGATCCTGTGGTTGGGCTGGTTCGGCTTCAATGGTGGCTCCGAGCTGAAGGTCTCGGACATCGAGTCCGCCAACGCCGTGGCCGCCGTGTTCGCCAACACCAACCTGGCCGCGGCCGGGGGTGTGGTCGCCGCCCTGATCACCACCCGTCTGGTGTTCGGCAAGGCTGATCTGACCATGGCACTGAACGGCGCGGTCGCGGGCCTGGTGTCCATCACGGCCGAGCCGCTGATGCCCAGCCCGTTCCTGGCGATGATCATCGGTGCCATCGGTGGCGTGATCGTGGTCTTCTCGATCGTCGCGCTGGACAAGCTGAAGATCGACGATCCGGTTGGTGCGATCTCCGCGCACGGTACTGCCGGTATCTGGGGTGTGATGGCCGTGTTGCTGTCCAACCCGGACGCGACGTTCTTCGGCCAGATCGCGGGCCTGCTCGCCATCTTCGCCTTCGTCTTCACGGCATCCCTGATTGTCTGGGCCATCCTGAAGGCCGTGATGGGTATTCGCCTGAGCGAAGAGGACGAGGAGATCGGTGCCGACATCACCGAGTGTGGCCTCGAGGCCTACCCGGAATTCACCGGGAAGCAGTAAACGCTCGAAACGCGAGTAGGGGTTCGGCCCGGAGGGCCGGGTCGAACCCCCAAAGTGTCTCCTCCGACGCCGACAGCAACAGTCTCCCAGGACTCAAGGATGTTGGCTTTCAGGGCGCCTCCCCGGCGCCCTCTTTTTTTGCCCCCCGCGAACCCCCGCGGGTTCGGTTACGATTCCGCTTTCGCCTGACCGGAACCGCCAGCATGGATCGCCTGTTCGAAGCACATGAGCTGAAAACGGCCCACCTGGGCCCGCTGGAACTGCAACTCCAGCCCGGCGAGCTGGTGCAGCTTACCGGTGCCTCGGGCTCCGGCAAGTCCCTGCTGTTGCGCGCGCTGGCGGACCTGGATCCGAATACCGGCGAGGTCCGTCTGGCCGGTGCGCCCCGCGACTCGATGCCCCCGGTGCAGTGGCGCCGGCAGGTTGCTTATGTGCCGGCGGAGACCGCCTGGTGGAGCGAACGCGTGGACGAGCACCTGCCCGCCGACTTCTCCCGCGAGACGGCGCTGCACCTGCTGGAGCAGGTCGCACTCCCGGAAGAATCCCTGCACTGGGAGGTCGAGCGGCTCTCCAGCGGCGAGAAGCAGCGCCTGGGTCTTCTGCGGGCGCTGCTGAATCATCCACGCGTCCTCCTGCTGGACGAGCCCACCGCCAACCTCGACCTGGAGAACACCAGGCGCATCGAGCGCGCGGTACGCACATACCTGGCGGAGGAAGAGGCGGCGGCCCTTTGGGTCAGCCATGACACGCTGCAACGCCAGCGCCTCGGTGGACGCATCCTGACCATCAGCAACGGCAAGCTGGAGGCCCCCGCATGGAGCTGATCTCGCTTTCCCCGTTCGATCTGACGCTGGCGGCGCTGCTGGTCGTCGCGCTGGCCGGGGTGACCGTCTGGGCGCGCATGGGCCTGGGGCGCAGCCTGCTGATCGCCGGGGCGCGCACCGTGATCCAGCTGCTGCTGGTCGGGCTGATCCTGCAGACGCTGTTCGACCACGCCCAGCTTGGCTGGGTGGCGTTGATGGCGGTGATCATGCTGGCGGTGGCCGGCTACGAGGTGATGGCGCGCCAGCAGCGCCGCTTCGCCGGGCTGTGGGGCTACGGGATCGGTACCGTGACCATGTTCATCTCGGCATTCGCGGTCACGGTGCTGGCACTGACCACCATGGTCGGCCCGACCCCCTGGTGGGAGCCGCAATACGCGATCCCGCTGCTGGGCATGCTGCTCGGCAACACCATGACCGGTATCGCGCTGGGACTGGACCGCCTGACGCAGACCGTCTGGCGCGAGCGCCGAACAATCGAGGGCCGGCTCGCGATGGGGGCCTCCTGGAGCGAAGCGGTCACGACCATGCGTCGCGAGGCCGCGCGCTCCGGCCTGATGCCGACCATCAACGCCATGGCCGCCGCCGGCATCGTCAGCCTGCCGGGCATGATGACCGGCCAGATCCTGGCCGGCGCCCCGCCGGTGGAGGCCGTGAAGTACCAGATCCTGATCATGTTCCTGATCACCGCGGGCACCGGCTTCGGCACCCTGGGCGCGGTCTGGTTCGCCTCCCGCCGCCTGTTCGACACCCGTGAACGCCTGCGCCTCGACCGCCTCAAGGCCGGCCGCCCCGCCTAGCCCGATCCCGCACTCACGGCGCAATTCGCATGTGCTCTTTGCACCCTGCGGTGCTCGGTAGCTCCGTAGGATGCGCTGAGCGCAGCGAACCGCATCAAGCCGCGGCCGGCGGAACCCCTTGCGTGGGAGGCTGAAGGGGCTGCCCGCCTCAGGCGAACAGCTTGCGGCGGAAGAACTCCGGGGTGGCACCGGCGGCGCGGTGGATCGCGGCGTTGTAATAGTGCGTGACAAACGGCAGTTCCTCGGCTGCCTCTTCGCGCAGGAACGACACCGGGCAGTCCTTCGCGGCGATGGTGCAGGTCCACCAGCCTGAGGGATAGGTCGGTTGCGGGAAGTGCAATGCCAGGGCGTCGATAAAGTTCGCCGCACGCAGGCTGTCATGCATTGGGCGGATGATGCTGTCGGTGTGCAGCAGCGGCGATTCGCTCTGCTGCACCAGCAGGCCGTCCGGGCCCAGGGCCTTCACGCAGTCCTTGTAGAACGCGGTGGAGAACAGGCCTTCGGCCGGGCCGACCGGGTCGGTGGAGTCGACGATGATCACGTCGATGGAGCCGGGGGCGGCGTCCTTCAGGTACTGCACGCCGTCGTCGAACAGCAACTCGGCGCGCGGATCGTCATTGGCGTCGCACAGCTCCGGGAAGTATTGCTCGGACAGGCGGGTGACGCGCTCGTCGATATCCACCTGCACGGCGCGCTCGACCTCGTCGTGCTTGAGCACCTCGCGCAGGGTGCCGCAGTCGCCGCCGCCAATGATCACCACGTTCCTCGGAGCGTTGTGCGAATACAGCACCGGGTGCGACATCATCTCGTGGTAGATGAAGTTGTCGCGGCCGGTCAGCATCACGCAGTCGTCGATCACCATCAGGTTGCCGAAGGCCTCGGTCTCGTAGATCTCGATCCTCTGGTACGGGGTCTGTTCTTCGTGCAGCTTCTGCTTGATGCGCAGGGACAGCGCCATGTCTTCGTGCGGTTCGCTGAACCAGTTGTTGTCGAGTGCCATTGGCGGCTCCCCTTGCCGGTGCGGTGGACGGTATGATGCGCCGCTATGATAGTGCCCCGTACGCTGCGGGCAACTGGTCACACTCATGCGCAAACCCGGGATCGCCATGTCTGACACGCCCTGGAATCTGGACGAGGCCCGCGCCACCTACGGGATCGATCACTGGAACGGTGGCTTCTTCGAGGTGAACGCCGCGGGCAACGTGGCGATGCGCCGCGCGGACTGGCCGGAGCACCCTGGCGTGGATCTGTACGAGCTCGCGGGGCGTCTGCGGGAGGAGCATGTGGGCCCGCCGGTGCTGGTGCGATTCCAGGATGTGCTGGACGGCCGGGTGCGCCGCCTGGCGCGGGCCTTCGACACCGCCGCGCGCGAGCTGGAGTACGAAGGCGTATTCACGGCGATCTATCCGATCAAGGTCAACCAGCAGCGCAGTGTGGTGGATCAGATTCTGGCGGCCGGTGATCAGCCGGATGCCGAGGGGCTAACCCCGCGCGTGGGGCTGGAGGCCGGCTCCAAGCCGGAGCTGATGGCCGTACTGGCGCAGTCGCGCCCGGGTGCGGCGATTATCTGCAACGGCTACAAGGACCGCGAATACGTGCGCCTGGCGCTGATCGGGCGCCAGCTCGGACACCGCGTGTACATCGTGATCGAGAAACCCTCCGAACTGGAGGAGGTGATCCGCCAGGCCGAGGCCATGCAGGTCGAGCCGCTGCTGGGCCTGCGCGTGCGCCTGGCCTCGATCGGCAAGGGCAAGTGGCAGAACACCGGCGGCGAGAAGGCCAAGTTCGGCCTCTCGGCGGCGGATGTGCTGGGCATCCTCGAGCGCCTGCGCGGCCTCGGCTGGCTGGGCCGGCTGCAACTGCTGCACTTTCACATGGGCTCGCAGATCGCGAACATCCGCGACATCCAGAACGGCATGGGCGAGGCGGCCAGCTATTTCGCCGCGCTGACCGAGGCCGGCGCGGCCCTGCGGGTAGTGGATGTCGGCGGCGGGCTGGGCATCGACTACGAGGGCTCGCGCTCGCGCAACGAATGCTCCATCAACTATTCGGTGGAGGAGTACGCGCTGAACATCCTGCGCCCGCTCAAGCGCATCTGCGAGGAACTGGGTCTGACCATGCCCGAGGTCTTCAGCGAGTCCGGGCGCGCCCTGACCGCGCACCATGCGGTGCTGATCACCAACGTGATCGACTGCGAGCCGGCCCCGGGGGATGGCGACGTCCCGCCTGCGGAGAATGGCGAACTGCCCGAGATCGCCGCCATGCGTGCCTTGCTGGACGAGGGCGAGCGCCCGGCGTCCGAGATCTACCACGATGCCGCCTACGGCCTGGCGGAGGTGCAGGCGCGCTTTGCCCGCGGGATGCTGTCGCTGGCCGACCGCGCCCGTGCCGAGGCGATCTACTTTGCCCTGTGCCAGCGGCTGCTGGCACGGCCGGAGGCCCTGCCGGCGGAGATCCACGCGGAGCTGACCGACAAGCTGGCGGACAAGGTCTTCTGCAACTTCTCCGTGTTCCAGTCGATCCCGGACACCTGGGCGATCAACCAGATCTTCCCGATCATGCCGCTGCATCGGCTGGACGAACGGCCGACGCGGCGCGCGGTGCTGCAGGACCTGACCTGCGACTCCGATGGCCACATCGAGCACTACGTGGAGCGCGAAGGCACGCACACAACGCTCGCCCTGCACCCGTGGAACGACCGCGAGCCGTACTACCTCGGCATCTTTCTGGTCGGCGCCTACCAGGAGATCCTGGGCGATCTGCACAACCTGTTCGGGGACACCGACACCGTGAACGTGGAGTTGCTGCCGGAAGGCGGCTATCGCCTGGTCGACCCAGAACGCGGCGACACCGTGGACGAACTGCTGTCGTACGTGCACTTTGCCCCGGATGATCTGCGGCGCACCTTCCGCGCCAAGATCGACGCCGCCGGCCTGCGCGGCGAGGCCGCGGGCCGGCTGCTGGCGGAGCTGGAGCAGGGCCTGACCGGCTACACCTATCTCGAGGACTGAACCGATGCAGTGCTATGTCTACCGCGCGACCCGGCGCGCCGATACCTACGTCTATCTGCCGCAGAAGGGCGACTTCTCCGAACTCCCCGACGGCCTGAGTCGAGCACTCGGTCGCCTCGAGTTCGCCCTGGAGTTCGAGCTGACCCCGGAGCGCGCCCTGGCCCAGGAAGACCCGCAAAAGGTCCTGGCCAACCTCAATGAGCAGGGCTTCCACCTCCAGCTCCCACCGCCGGAAGACGAGTCCAGGTCCTGACCCTCCGCGCGGCCGCCCACATGGTGCCGCCATGCTTCCCGAACCCGCGTCACTTTGGGTCATTCCGGCTCTGTCGCTGCGTTACGGCCGGGATGGCCGGGCGCCGGTTATCGATGGCGATCAGGCGGCTGATGAGTTGCCCTGGCAGCGCGGGGGCGAAGGAGCCTGCGCATAAAACGTGGAAGTCGCAGCGCGGTCACGAATAAGTCTGTATAGTGTCGGCCCTTTTGCCAGTATCCAGAGTTTGTATTCCATGACCGAGAAGCTTCGCAACATCGCCATTATCGCCCACGTCGATCATGGCAAGACCACGCTGGTCGACCAGCTCCTGCGCCAGTCCGGAACGCTTGATGCGCGCGGCGACCACGGCGAGCGGATCATGGATTCGAACGCGATCGAGAAAGAACGCGGGATCACCATCCTGGCCAAGAACACGGCCATCGAATGGCAGGACTACCGCATCAACATTGTCGACACCCCTGGACACGCCGACTTCGGTGGCGAGGTCGAGCGCGTGCTGTCCATGGTCGATTCCGTGCTGCTGCTGGTGGACGCGGTCGACGGCCCGATGCCGCAGACCCGCTTCGTGACCCAGAAGGCCTTTGCGATGGGCTTCAAGCCAATCGTGGTGGTCAACAAGGTCGACCGCCCCGGCGCCCGCCCGGACTGGGCCGTGGACCAGGTGTTCGACCTGTTCGACCGCCTTGGCGCGACCGACGAGCAGCTGGACTTCCCCATCGTGTTCGCCTCCGCGCTGAACGGCTTCGCCGGACTGGATTCCAGTGTTACCGAAGGCGACATGACCTGCCTGCTGGAGACGATCGTCAAGCATGTGTCGCCGCCGAACGTCGACGCCGACGGCCCGTTCCAGATGCAGGTCTCCTCGCTGGACTACAACTCCTACCAGGGCCTGATCGGCATCGGCCGCGTGAAGCGCGGGCGCATCAAGCCGAACACTCCGGTGAAGGTGGTGGACCGCGAGGGCAAGGTACGTAATGGCCGCATGCTGCAGATCATGGGCTTCCACGGCCTGGAGCGTGTCGAGGTCGCGGAGGCCCGCGCCGGCGACATCATTACCTTCACCGGCATGGACGAGCTGTACATCTCCGACACCCTGTGCGACCCGAATAACGTCGAGGCGATGGAACCGCTGACCGTGGACGAACCGACGGTGACCATGACCTTCCAGGTCAACACCTCGCCGTTCGCCGGGCGCGAAGGCAAGTACGTGACCTCGCGCGTGCTGCGCGACCGCCTGCTGGAAGAGCTCAAGCACAATGTCGCCCTGCGCGTGGAAGAGACCGACGACGCCGACAAGTTCAAGGTCTCGGGCCGTGGCGAGCTGCATCTCGGCATTCTGATCGAGAACATGCGCCGCGAAGGCTACGAGCTGGGCGTCTCGCGTCCGGAAGTGGTCATCAAGGAAGTGGACGGCGTAAAGCAGGAGCCCTACGAGGCCGTCACCGTCGACGTCGAGGAGCAGCACCAGGGCACGATCATGGAAAAGCTCGGCGAACGCCGCGGCGACATGACCAACATGGTGCCCGACGGCAAGGGCCGCGTGCGCCTGGACTTCATCATCCCGTCGCGCGGGCTGATCGGCTTCCAGACCGAGTTCATGACCGCGACCTCCGGCACCGGCATCCTGCACCACATCTTTGACCACTACGGCCCCTACCAGCCGGGTGCGGTCGCCTCGCGCCAGAACGGCGTGCTGATCGCCAATGCTGCCGGCAAGGCGCTCGGCTTTGCGCTGTTCAACCTGCAGGATCGCGGCAAGCTGTTCATCGGCCCCGGCGACGAGGTCTACGAGGGCATGGTCATCGGCCTGCACTCGCGCGAGAACGACCTGGTCGTGAATGCGCTCAAGGCCAAGCAGCTGACCAACATCCGCGCCGCTGGCACGGACGAGAACATCCAGCTGACCCCGCCGATCCGCATGACGCTGGAGCAGGCCATCGAGTTCATCGACGACGACGAACTCGTCGAGGTCACTCCGGAAAACATCCGCATCCGCAAGAAGTTCCTGCTCGAACACGAACGCAAAAAGGCCGCCCGCGCCGCCTCGGCGTAACGGTCAACGCCAGCGCCTCCTACAAGGGGCAAGGCAATAACAGGCGCCCGGCCGGGTTTACCCGCCGGGCGCTTTTGTTTGGGCATCGGATCGCCGGGGCTTGTTCGGGCTGGCCCGTCGATTTCACCAGCAATCGGACGCGGTACCGTTGGCACCGCGTTCGCCGCGCTCGTTCAGGGTAAGGGTGCCGCACCGGGTGTCACGGCTGGCCTGGACCCCCTGGGGTACGGCCTCGAGCCGGAACGAGGCCCGCTCGACCTCGGCCAGACGGAAGCTGTACCGATCCGGCATGCCGTTTTCGGTCATGCAGCCACGGCTGGGCAGGTCGCCCTCGTAGCTCATTTCACGGGTGTAGCGTCGCTCCATCGACTGTGCAGCCTCGGTCAGGCAGCCGGCGGCATTGCCCCGCCAGGTGTTGGTCACATGGTTCTGGTAGGAGGGGTAGGCAATCGCTGCGAGGATGCCCACGACCGCGACCACCACCATTACCTCGATGAGGGTGAACCCGAGACCGCCCCGAGGTGCTTTGGGGGTCATGGTTTTCGCTCCAGCTGCACGACCCGGCCGTCCGCGATTGTGGCCCTCACCCGGTCGCCGACCGCCGGGCTCGTGTCGTCATGAGTGCGGCGGTGTTTCGGATGCGGGATGCGGGAATGCAGGCGCAGTCGCTCGCCATTGATGACGACCTGCTTCTGTTCCGGAAGGCTGCGTTCCAGCACGCCTTCAACCGTGCGTTCCTGCTCGACGTAAGCCATCGCGAAGGTCGGGGACAGACTCAACGCAACCAGCACCCCGATCGCCCGTCTGCGGCCCATCGCGGGCAAGGTTGTTCTCGGTTTTTTCATCCTGTATCCCCCCGTTATCGGAGCTGACGCCAGCTGCGCCAGTTGAAGCCCGGACGTTCCTCGTCCGGCATCTGCCAGACCTCTCCCCCGGAGCCAACGGGCAGTTTGTATTCGCGATCCCGCCGTTGCTGGTCCTCGACCACGGTTGGCCGCGAGGGGATGCCGACTGGCGAGCGGATTCCGTGGGCGGGCAGGGCGATCGATTCCACGGTGCCATCCTCGTTCTCGACCGGGACGTCCACGAAACTTTCTTCGCCAAAGCCTTCGCCGCTGAGGTCCCAGGGCGACCGCTCCAGCCGGCCGCCGCTGAAGGCATCGAACTCCATGATCCAGCCGGTCCCGCCACCGGGGTCGCAGGGATCGCTGCTGGGCTCGGGGATCAGGGTCGCGAAGACGACACGGTCGCCGTGGCGGATCAGGGCATCTTCCACCACCCGTTCGCCCTGAAAACCGAACAGCGGCGAGACAAGATCCATCACCCAGCCGGCTTGGCTGTCCTCCATGGTGTGATCACTGGTGACGCGCAGATCAAAGTCGAATGCCTGGACCTCGTGCTGGATCTCCTGGACCAGCAGATCGGAGCGTTCGACGATGCCCTCATCGCGATCTCGTACCCCGTACAGGCTCTGCGTGGAGCTGTTGCCGGGGTCGTTGTCGCCGACCTCGAAATACTGGCCGGTACCAAAGAACAGGTTCACGTGCCCACTGTCGTCGCGCGCGACCGCCGGACGCGCCGTGATCGGTTGCCGGGTGCCACCCGCATCATGCGCCTGGAATAGCGGTGAAGTCTGGGTGCCGGTAGTGAGGAACCCCGGGGCACCCCACTGCGCGGGTCCGTTTCCACCCAGATCCAGACGCCAGAGATTGCCATTCAGATCCCCGGCGTAGATGCGGTCGATCTTGCGGTCGCCGCTGGTGTCGACGGGTACGGGGCTGAACATGCCGTTGTCTGCGGTGTTGTCCGAGTGGTTCGGTGTCCATTCGAACAGCCGTTCGCCGCTCAGGGTGTCGAGAATCAGGATTGAGGCCTGGCCGTTCTCGCTGCCGTAGCCGTTCGGAATCGCGGTGATCCATTGCCCGCTGGCGGCGCGCCCGAGCACGGGGTCGCCGATGACCCGGCCGAGAGAGGACTCGAATGCCTCGTGACGGTGGTCGATCTCCCACAGGACTTCCTGCCGGTCGATATCCAGCGCGAACACGCCGGTTCCACCCGCCCCCTGCGAGGCCACCACGATGCGCCGCCAGCCGGTTCCGTCATGCACGTGACCGAGCCGGGGTGAGCCATCCAGCACATAGCGCCGGTCGTAATCGGGTCTGGAGAGATCCTGAAGGTCGCCATAGACGGCGTTGGGGACGAGCGCGAAGACCTCGAGGCCGCCTTCCGAGGAGCAGCCACCAATGGGTTCGGCAGTGTTGTCCTGGCAGGGGAGTCGGCCGTCGAAAGCATGGAATTTGCCGTCGTTCGCGTTGACGGCCACTAGTGGGCGCTGGGTCCTCCAGGAGTCCAGCGCGTCGCTGTAGGACTCGCCGACCCCTTCGAGACGCCCATACCCGAAGTCCTGTGCATGTACGAACAACGGGCGTGAATTCACGATATCGCCCAGAAGGCGCTGCCGGGGGCGTAACTGGTCTGCGCCAAAACCCTCGTTATCCGACATGCCACGCAGCCAGTCGAGCCGCTCCGGGCCCGTCCCTTCTCCGCCCAGCGCTTCCTGCTGGGGATCGGTCAGTGCCGAGAATTCGAAGGCGACGGTCTCGCCCTGGCTCCAGCTCGGTGAGAAATCATCCGGTTCTTCGCTGGGTGCCCAGGTCAGCAGGTTGCGCCCCGCAGGTGGTGGCAGCTGGGCCTCGGCATCCCAAGCGGGGATGGACTCGATCAGTTCGCCGTCATCCAGGGCGGGGCTGGTTAGCCGAAAGGCCCGCAACTCTCCCGACCAGTCGCTGGAGTCGAAGCCGGCCTGGAAGATCGCGGATCCCGCCTGCAGGCTGGTGGAGTTGGCTGCGACAGCAGCCGAGCTGCCGGTCGCCTCCGCGATTACGCCCTCGAAGATGCGCGACATGGCGTCCTGCAGACCGTCCTCGCTGGTCGCGTCAAAGGCGGAACCGGTACCACCGGATTCGGCCAGAAGGTCCAGCGGGTTCTCCGGCATGTCGTCGTCCAGGCCTCCGATTCCGGGAGGCAAAGCGAAGCCCACGATGTAGGTGTCGACGTCGGTTGTGGCGTGGAAGTCCTCGATCGCGTCGGACGCCTGGCGGATCGCGGTGGCCGGGTCGTCGCCCAGTTCGGTGCCGTCGGCCTGTACCGAAGGGAGGCCGTCGGTGACCCAGACCGCGGCGTTGACATCGCAACTGCGCGGGATCTCGGGCGTATCGAGATTCCCCTGATCGCTGCCGAAGTGCTCGGTTTGTCCGAGGAAGTAGTCACGCGCGGTGCGCATCGTCCCCTCGAGTGGCGTGAGCCCGGCGGCAATCAGTGGCCAGTCCGGGTCCACCAGTACATTGCCATCGCCGGGTGACCAGTCGTGGCGTTGGGGCTCCAGCTTGCGCTCGATCGCTTCCCAGTGGTTGGGATCCACGTTGCCGTCGGCATCGAATCCGCCGATGGGCACATGCAGGTAGCCGAGGCCCGGCGAATGGTTGGCACGCCATTCCGGTTGATTGAGCTGGGAAAAGATCATGTGCTCGCCCCAGTGCGTAACACCGCGCTGGCGCATGCTGTCGGTCAGGGTGCCGAGCAGGTTCAGCGGGATCTGGTTCGAATAGACGGGCTGCCCGCCGAAACCCGCGGTGACATCGCGGTAGCAGTCGAACGGAAACAGGTCGTCCTCGGTGAAGTCTCCGGTGTATTCGCAGAACCAGGTCTCGTCGTGTTCCGGAAAGCCGGTCGCTCCATCCTCCGCCGTGATCCACTGATAGCCGGGCACGGCCACGTTGTAGAAGACCCAGACGTCGTCGCGTGTGGGGTGGGGTTCGCGGAAGCGCTTGGTATCCGAATCCCACGGGCCCTCGTGGTCCGGATCGTAGAAATCGGGATTCGGGGTGGAGGCGTAGCGCACGTCATGCGGGCGGTGGACCAGGCGCCAGAGCACGGTACCCAGGTCGGCTGGGTCGTCTACCGCGCTGATGAAGACGTCGTTGCGGGCATTGCTAGGCGGATGTTGCTGATAGGCCATCAGTCCCAGGTTGATGCGCCCTCGATACTCGTTGATCAGGTTTTGGCCTACACGTTTGACGATGCTGCCCTTGCTGTCCTCGTAGCGCGCACCGGCCGGGCACGTGTCGGGCTCCAGGTCCTCGCCCGGGGCGCACTGATCCCAGTCCATCGCGACCCGGCCCTGGCTCAGGCCCTCCTGCATGCTGTCGGAGTTGTCGAGGATCAGCAGTACGTTGGGTGGCAGGCCTGGCCCGGTGAGGAACAGCGGCTTGTTGGCGACCTGTGCCGCCACGCTCGCCGGCATACTGGCCAGCGCGAGGCCCAGCGCGGCCGCAACCAGGGCGTGGCGGGGTGCGGCTCGTGGCGTGGAGATTCCTGGCGTCATGGGCATCCTTGCGTCATGCGGTGGCCGAGGGTTAGTGGCGGAAGGTGGCCTGCAGGATTACGACAGCCTCGGGTGATCCGCCCTGAGCGCGCACCGTGATCCGGTAGAGATCCTGATTGGGCAGGGCTTCGTCTGCGGCGAGCGCATCCACCGGGGGAACCGGCACGGCCTCGATGTAGTAGCGGGGCATCGCGTACAGGCCGAAGCTCTCCGCGTCCGGCGGGGCATAGGCCGTTCCGCCTCCGTTGGCGAGCCGCTCCTCCCAGGCGAGAGGATCGGCAGGCGCGCCCACGGGCTCCGCTGCTGTACTGGGATCAAGATTCATCTGGCCATGCCGCAGGGCAGCCTCGGCGACCTGGAACGCCAGGTTGCGGTCCAGCATGTTGCCGGTCATGCGTTCCTGCAGAATGGTGTTGCGCATGCCGGTAACGGCGATCAGCGTGATCACCAGCAACAGTACCAGCCCGACGATCAGGGCCGAGCCCTGCTGCCCATGCCGACAGGGCACGCTTCGAGGTGTTGCGTTCATGGTCATTCCAGCCGGTTGCGCGTGGCGACGGTGGTGGTGAACACCTGGTACAGACGCCGGTCCGGCGCATCGAACAGTTCGTTGGCGAACAGCAGTCCGGTGCGGGGCTGATCCACCACGTTGTTGTCCAGCCCGTTGTAGACGAGCAGGTGGACGCGCACGGCGGCGACTCTGGCCCAGTCGCTTTCGCTCCAGCTGGTGGTATTGCCCGCGGCCACGAAGCCGTCGACCTGCTGGTTGTCGTTGTTGTCCTGCCCGAACTCCAGGCGCATGTCGTACACCCCCTCGGCGATCTCGCGGCGCACCGGGTTGCCGTTGCTATCGGTATCCGCCGTGCTGCGCCGGAACAGGCTGGCCACACCGGGGCTGGCCGAGGATTCGCCGATGTAATAGGTGATGGTTTCGAGTCGGGAGATCGAGAGGGTGGCGGGCCCGGAGAAATCCGTGAGGTCGCCGCCCACGTTCCCTGGCGAGATGTTCGCGCCCGTCGCGCGGCTGAGCACGCCGGGCTGGGCTGGAGCGTTCTGGAAAAGCTCGCAGGTGGTGCCGGCCTCGTCCGCGACCAGCACGATCTCGCCCTGGGCAACATCGACCGGGTCAACCGTGTTGATCGGTGCGGTGGTATTGGGCACCGCGACGGCAACCGACCCGATCGAGGTCATGCCATGCAGGGTCAGGACGTCACCACGAAGATGGTCGCTGGGTGGCTGCGGGGGCAGGAATGCCGATTCGACCGTGTGCGACCAGGGGTCGAAATCCGCGCTTGCCGTGTCGAGCAGGTTGTTGACATTGCCGCCACGGCAGCCCTCGTGGCCGGCCTCCCGCGCATCGCGAGCGATGCGTTCGATCACAAAGCGCCCGGTCTCCTGCACGCGCGACATGGCTTCCTGTGTGCGCGAGGTCTGCTGGGTGGAGACAAACAGGGCGATGACCCCGCCCACGATCAACAGCCCGAGCACCATCGCGACCATCAGCTCCACCAGAGTGAAGCCGCGCACACGGTTCCTGTTCCGGCCAGATGAGGAGTCGGCACTCATATCCCGGTCCTCGTGACGAACTCTTCAAAGGGCTCTTCGCCATCCTCCGCCAGGCGGCGGTTGTCCCAGCGAATGGTGATGGTGAAAACCTCACCGTTGCGTTCGATGCGGCCCTGTCCTTCGGGCAGGGCACAGGCCAGCGCCATCCGCCATTGCGTCAGGTCGGCGCTTGCCAGGTCGGGCCCCGTTCCCGGGGCCTCGCAATCGGGTGGTGACTGGAAGCCCGTGTCATAGTTGCCATCCAGGGCGGCCTCTCGGTTGGTGCGCATGCGATCGGCGATGTCGTAGGCAAGGTTGGTCGCCTGTGCACGCATATAGGCACCCTGGTTGAGCTGAAGCGCCTGCGCCTGGAGGGCCGCCAGCCCAATCACGCCAATGGAGAGCACCACCAGGGCGACGAGCACCTCGATCAGGGTGACGCCACGGGTACGGGCCACACGGGCGGCGGGGAGTGGACGTGATGACATCGACTTGGCCTATTCCGGGCAGCTTTCGGGCTGTGTCGATACGCGTCCGCCCGGCTCGACATGCAGCGAACGGCCGCGCTCGCCGCTGCAGTCTTGTGGCCAGATGCGCATAGCGGCATCGGTCGGTTCCGGACTGGACTGGGCACCCAGGGCGTCGAAGGCGAGTGAGCCATTGACCGCGATCCGAATGGAACTGGCCGGGCCTGACCATTGCTGCAGGGCCGTGCCCTGGCCGCAGTCGTTCGGGTCTTCGTCCACGGCAAACACCCGTGCCTCCCAGCCACCCTCCCAGTCGTTGCCATCCGGGCATACGGCTGCGGGCAGCCCGCGGCGGACTGCCTCGCTGCGGGCGAGATTCAGGGCATTGACGAGTTCGTTGGTGGTCGCCGAGGTGCGGTGATTCTCCACGAGGGTGGAGAAGTGCGGGATGGCGAGGCTGATCAGGATTACCAGCGCGGCAATCGTAATCATCAACTCCACCAGCGAAAATCCCTTTCGCCGGGTTTGTCGGATAGCCGAGTCTTCCATGACGGGCTCATTTCTAGATGATGGGAAGGGTCGCGTGTAGACCTGTTCTAACCGGCGGTCCAAATACAGCAATGGACGGTGTCTTAATTACTTTAGCCGCATGTTGCTTCGCCCACGCGCGGTCGCCCGGTATTCGACAGCACGATCGCCCGTCCCGAGCCTTCTCCCGCGCAGACACTGACGGTCCCCATTAGCCAGGCACCGGAGAGCTGCTGTGACTGTCCCAATGCATCGAAACTGATGTAGTGACGGGTGGGGGTGTTGCCAGTGATTCCCACGCGCGGCGCCTCCTGCCCCACGCGCACGATCGCATCAGGTCCTGTCGGTTGTGTGGCCAGTGCGGCGTTCTGGTAAAGGATCCAGCCGCCGTCCCAGTCGATCGCCGCCGAACAGGTGGCGCCATCCTGAGATGTGCACAGCGTGACCGGCGAGCCGCGACGGATCGCCTCGCTACGCGCCAGGTGCAGGGTGGTCAGAAAGGAATTCGTCGCGCTGGTCACGCGATTCTGCTCGACCAGATTGCCGAAAGCGGGGGCCGCGATACCGACCAGCACCGCAAAAACCACCAGCGTCACCATCAATTCCACGAGCGTCAGCCCGAGCGCATCCTTGCGCATACCAGACTCCTCCCTGAGTTGTTTAGCTATGACTCTAAAGGCGTTCGTAAATTATCGCCACTGGTGCGAACGTGCCATATGCTTGATGTCCGTGTCATCCGGGCACGAGCCTTGTTCTCGTGACGCAACCCGTCTGACGCTGCTAGAAGTTATGGTTGATCGTGCCGCAGTTCGTTGTTCCGCGGAACTCACGCAGTTGGTTACCGGGCCCCGAAGCCAACAGTTCGATCGTCTCCCCTTCGAGCGCTTCAATGGAGCAGGAATAGGTACTGTTGCTCGGATGGGAACAAGTCCCCCCTGAAGTGGGCAGATCGACCGAAACGATCTGATTTCGGTTGTGGCGGCTCCCCTGCACGACGGTCGTACATTCCGATCCGGATGGGGGAGGGTCGTCGTCACCATCGTCGTCGTCACCACTGTCGCGGGCAGCTAGTACGAATCCGAAGCTGTTGAAGTCGAGTATTTTTTCAATGTTGAGTGAGGAAGCCGAGCGCCCGGCACGCTTTTCGATGAGCTCGCCCTGCCCGTCGCGCTCGATTCGGTACCCCCAAAGTTCGTCTACCTCGACTCCGGATCCGGAGGCTGCGCCGACGACGCCCTGAGCGGAATTGCGCATGGGGTCGGTAACCGGACACCAGTAGGCTCCGCTGCCATCCCCGTCCCCGAGGCGCCCGAACGTCTGGCACTCGAGAGAGCCGCCCGACATCCGTGCATCGGCGGTCGAGACGTTGCTGTCCGCGTCGAGGAATCCACTCATTCGGGTGCGGAAGGTGGTGCGTGTTTGCGTTACAGCACCGCAAGTCGGGCGCGTAGTGCAGACCAGGCCGGCAGGGTTGTCGTAGAACGGGTTATTGGGGTTGTCCGCACTGTCGGCTTGGTGATTTTCGTGCCCGACGTGTTCCTCGCTGAACTGGAGCATCGCTTGCTCGCAGTCACTGGAGTCGTCTTTTACCAGGAAGTGATGGCCTCCGGGGACGAAATATTCAACCTCCGTGTCGCGGCAGTCTCCGTCGCGATCGCATACGGTGCCGATGCTGGCCTTTCCTTCGATGGTGCTACCCGTGATCCCGATTTCGACAATCGTGTCCTCTTCGGTGATGCGATTGCCAAAGTAACGGCGTTCCACGGCCCCGCCCAGTCCGCCGGAGAATGCCTGAGGCCGCTCGTTGGGCGAACCAATGCAAACCTGTGTCGTCGGGTCCTGCGGGAAGGCCACGATATTGCCCAGCCAGCCGTTGGACACGTAACACGAATATCCGATCGCCTCATAGCTACCAAATGTGGTGCTGTGGCTGAGTCCCTGTCCGGGGAATACACGGCAAAGGGTGTTCCCCGTGGCTGTGATCTGGATTGGAGGGAGCCCGTTGTCCAGGAAGTCGTCCCCGCGGAAAAAGATGTTCCCACTAATGCGCGCACTGCCGTTCGGAACTTCCAGGAAGTCTCCGGTATCCGGGTCAATGATCTCGGTGATCTCCCCGCTTTCGTCCGTGCGGACCATCATGCCATCGACCGTTTGCCCTTCATGGGCATCACTGGGTAATTCGACTTCGCCATCTTCGTTTCGATACGTGCCGGTAGTGCCGTCTCCGTCGCTTTGCGCGAGTGCGATATCAGCGACGCGGGAAATCGAGGTGTAAAGCTGTATGCCCTCAATCTCCGAGCCGTCTACGCGTACCGTGATATTGGCGAGGTCATCGACCTTCGTCACTTCCCAGGTCAGTTCAAAGACATCGTTGGTTCCCGCGAGCCCAGTTTCGCTACCGCTTTCCATCTCTTCCCAGCTGACGGATCGCAATTCGTCAATCTTCTGCTGGGCCAGATAGAGGGCTTCGCTGGACGCTTTGCTCTGGCCGCTCGTTTGCATCAGTGTGCCGTGGAACTGCGCGATGGCGAGCAGGCCTACCGCGAATACGATCAACGCAATCAAGGCCTCAAGAAGAGCAAAGCCGTGGGTGCGCGCCTTTGGCAGCGCTGCATCGCCTGTGCGATAGAAAGAATATTTCATTCGAAGTCCACCCAGCTGCCTGCGATGATGCCCGTCTGAATGCCCGCGCCATAGATATTGGGCCCGGACGGTCCCGTGGGATCCTCCAGATACCAGAGGTCCCGTGCCTGTTGGCTCAGAAGGTCACGGGCGGCATTGAGCGCCGCAAAATTGTAATTGAAGTCGGCGTTACCACCGCCTGAGCTCTGGAAGGTGGTCTCGCCGTATTCATAACTCCCATTGTTCTGAATCAAGTTCGAGACGAACATGGAGCCTTCGAGGCCGCCACTGCCACCACCGGTCACTGTGTAGCTTCCGCCCAGGACGATGATGAGTCCGTCGAACTGCGGTGTCCCGGATGTGGTCAGACCCCCTTTCACCACCAGGACACCCGACCCCCCCGCGTTGCCGCTGAATTCCATATCTCCATTCACGACGTTCACGCCATCGAGACTGCTGTTGCCGCCAACCGAATGGTTGCCAGATATCACATTGGCCTCTGCTTCGATGGCGCTGACAAAGTCATTCAGTGCGTTGGGATTGTCCCAGGGTTCGCCAAAACCACCGTCCGAGATGGGCCCGTCGTAGTTGTCCGCACGCCCCACTTCCGCGATTGCGTTGATTACTGCGTCGCGGTTCGCTGCATCCTGGAGTGAGATGGCCGGCCCGCCAGCGCCATCCACCCGAAACGAGTTACTGTTTGGTGCGTCGAAGTCGACGTCGCCAGCAAAGTTGAGGGGAGCCAGGCTCCCTTCTGAAGCGCCTTCGCCAAAGTCCATCAAGAACACGCTTTGCGACAACTGGCGAACGGCGGATCCATCGTCGCTACGGCCTTCCACCTCGATATCGAGGGTTACATAGCCGATTGCGGCGACGTCGGATGGGGCTTCGAAATCGGAACATGCCTGACCATCAATGCGGACGATCTCGAAACTACCTCGATCACTGTTGGGGCCGAGAAAATGAGGGCCGCAATCGAGGTTGTCGACGTCGTAGGAAACGAAAATGGACTGCATGTAACCCAGCCCAGCCTCAGCCGCGTTTAGGGCCTGAAACGACCGGTATTCGTTGCCCGCCATTTGCTGCTCGGTGCGAACAGGGTCGGTGGTGTAAAGGGCGATCAGGGTGGCGCCGAAGAAAAGGATGACGCCAACGACCAACGCCATGGCACCGGCCTGTCTCCTCGGAGGCGACGACAACGCTGGAAAGTTTCGCATGCGGGTCGATCTCGTAGTCTGGGTCACTCGATTCATTGCAGTGTTACCCGTCGGTCGTTGCGCACCCGTACGATCTCGGTCAGCGTGACCCGGTGGTCACCAAGTTGACCCTCCATGACAATCCGAATGCGGCGCTTTTGCAGAATGGTCTGTCCTGGGTCGCCGGCTTCGCTGGCATCAGCAGAGCAGGATGAAAAACTCCCTTCGCCCGTGGAGATGTTTCGACAGAGAAACTGACCTTCCTGCCCTGGATCTCCGATCGCCGTAAAGGTCAGATTGGTGATTTCCACTGGGTCATTGGCCCCGCCGACGAGTACCACCCATTCTTCGTCATCGGGGTCCGATGACGGATTCAGCATCTGGATCGACCCTTCGCTAAGACGGAACCCGTACAACTCGTTGTTGCCAATGGTGCCGTCACGATTCCGGTCGAAGGCGTAATTCAGGCGCCCGCAGTTGGTGCTCTCGGAAGCGCAGTCGTCCAGTTGCAAGCCCTGTCCGGTTCCCTGAGCGAAAGGGCTGGCCGCGTTCAGATTCTGATTCCAGTATCCGGCCCGCCGGACGTCCGACGAGACGATCAACATGGTGGAACGCATGTCCTGATTCAGACGAACCGATGACAATGTCTCGTTGCTGGCATTTACGGTGACGATGTAAACCGTGGAAAGCGCGAGCAGCACGATCAGGCCCACGACGAGACCAATCATCAGTTCGATCAGTGTCACACCATGCTGAGCAGTCCGTCGCCCAGGGACTGCTTTCCCTGGGCGGGTGACGACCGTGTCTTTCGTCGTTACTGTGCGCATCAGGTGCAGGCCCCGAAACGCCCACTGCCATCGGGCTGGCAAATCCATGACCGGCCAAGCGCGTTCAGGCGAATTTCCAGGGATCGTCCGCGCGGGTCGGATACCGTTATGGAGGCGACCGGTGAAATCACCTGATCGGTGTTGGTCGTGCGAAGCGCCAGGCCGCGCACCGGATCCATCAGGATCCCGTCATCCCAGGTTTCGTTGGCGGCAATCTGGATGCGGGGAAAATCATCGTTGTTGATCCGTCGGATGTCTTGATTGTTGGCATCGCGGACCACAAGCCAGGCTCCGTTGGAAGGTAGTTCCAGCGTAACCTCGCCGGAGCGCATGATCGCTTCCGATCGTGCGAACTGGAGTTCCGCCAGGATGGCTTCGGCAGCACCGTTCAGGCGCCGGTTGTCGAGTAAGTTGATCAGGTTGGGAGCTGCCAGCGTCGCGATAATTGCAAGCACGGACACCACCACGATCAATTCGATCAAGGTGAAGCCCGTGCAGGGCTGTGACCTGCGGGTGATTTGGCTTGCAGAAATGGGGGGCGCAAGCGGCATGCGGATTGACCTCGCCGGGTATACGATTTCGTGTATGTAGTATGGGTTGAACGAGCGGGCACGGGTTGACCGCTCATGGGGGCGAATGCCCCGCTCGCAAGAGCGTTCCGGAAGATTGACGAACTGGTGGTATTCTCGGGGCAGGGAAATCGCTGGGCAGGGGGGCACGATCATGTATGCAAAGCGCAGAGTACTCGGGTTTACGCTGATCGAGGTCATGATCGTCGTTGTGATCGTGGCCATACTCGCGTCGATCGCTTTCCCTGCCTATGACCGCTACGTCACACGGGCCGAGCGAGCGGATGGGCAGAATGCGTTGACAGATGTACTGCTCCGCCAGGAGCGATTCCGGGCCAATAACCCGCAGTACTCGAGTAATTTCGGGTCGGATGACGACGGGCTGAGGCTTGTGAGTGATGGGCAGTCGGCCACGTACGATAGTGATGAGGGGCGGTGGCGACTTTCGATCACTTCTTCGGGAACCAACGCCTTTACCGTGCAGGCGGACAAGGTTTCCGGGCGCACGGACTCGACGTGTAATCCCATGGTTGTGACGGTGACGCGCGATACGGGTGAAACGGATCGAACTCCCGAGGAGTGCTTCTAGCCTTCTCTGTGTTCCATTGATCGGCCTTATTCATTCAGCAAGTGCCCGAACTTGCGGGCATTTGTTGTTGCCTGATGATTCATGTAGGCAGACACTTGTGGAATGCAATTGGATAAAGCCCGGAGCGTTCAGGACTTGGAGCAGGCGGATCTGCTGGATCTGCAGCAGCGGGCGGCGCGCAAGGCGCGGCTGGATGTCACGTTCCGTGACGAGGCGCGTTCGGGTGCGGTGACGCCCGAGTTGCAGGTGATCCCGGCGGGCGAGTGCGAGATCGGTTCGGATGCTTCGGAGTACGGGCATCAGGAGCATGAGTCACCGCGGCGCTATGTGGTGCTGGAGAAGCCTTTTGCGCTGGGCCGTTTCGCGATTACGCGGGAGGAGTGGGAGGCCTTTGCCGAGGCGACGGGCTGGGAGACCTGGGACTGGCTGGTGTGGCCAAGGACGCCACGCACGCCGATCTTCAACATCAAGCCCGCGTCGATTCAGCAGTATCTCGATTGGCTGAGCGAGGAAACCGGCAAGCGCTATCGTCTGCCCACCGAGGCCGAGTGGGAATACGCCTGCCGGGCCGGTACACGCACGCCTTTTGCCTTCGGCGAGGTGGTTGGCTGCCGCGACGTGCACTTCAATTCCCTGTTCCCCTACGAGGAGCGCCGGCAGCGCCGCAAGTGGTATCTGCCCGCCTGTTTCCCGTTGTCCCGTCCGCTGGATGTCGGCAGCTTCCAGCCGAACCTGTGGGGCCTGTACGACATGCACGGCAACGTGCAGGAGTTCACTTCCACGCCCTGGCATGACGATCACGCGAACATGCCGCGCGACGGCGTATACCGTCGCGACCCGGACAACGAGTGGGTCGTGGTCAAGGGCGGCTCGTGGTTCGACCCGGCGGTCGCCACCCGCAGCGCCGCCCGGCGTCGCCGCAACATCGACGAGATGGATACCAACCTCGGCTTCCGCGTCCTGCGGGAGTTGGATGATTAAACGCTCGGTTGCCTGAGCGCGATGCGTTTCGCTTTGCTCAACGCATCCTACGGTTGGGATGTGACGCGTAGGGCGCACTGAGCGCAGCGAACTGCACCGTGGAGCGGTGGGGCTACAGCCAGCGGGCGAGCCAGAGGCGCAGGCGCAGCTCCAGGGGCGGGGCGTAGCCCTGCTTGCGGAAGACGATCTCGCCGTCGGGGTTGATGATGAAGGTCGCGGGTACACCGCGAACGTTGTATTGCGAAGCGAGTTTGCCCTGCGGGTCGTTGATCACGGCCAGCTCGCGCTCGCGGTCGTTCAGGTGCTCCAGCACCTCTTCCGGCGTGCCGGATTGCATGGCCACCGTGAGCACCGGGTGGCTTTGCGACAGGCGCACGATCTCGCCTTCCTCGAGGCGACAGATCGGGCACCAGGTGGCCCAGAAGTGCAGCAGCATGGGCTCGTCCGCGTAGTCGGCGAGTGTTACTGGCGTGCCATCCAGTAGCTGGGCCTCGAACTCGGGGGCGGGGCCCTCGACCATGTCGCGCGCCATCCAGGCGCGCACGGCCAGGAAGATCACCAGGGCGATCCCGATCTGGATGCCCCAACTCAGGGCGCGGCGGCGCCGGGAAGGCTTCGGGCGTTTCGGTTTGTCGGGGCGGGTCTCGGTCAACGGATCATCTCGGCCTGTCCGGGGCGGGCGCGGGTCCCGCGTTTTTTCGGGCCCTTGCGCACCGCGATGCGCACCAGTTCGTCCTCGTCAGCCATCAGGCGTTCACGCTGGGCTTCGGTCAGAAGCGGATTGCGGGCGACGAAGTAGCGCAGATTCGGGTCGCGGTCGTTCACACAGGCGTCGACCTGCTCGGGCGTCAGGTCGGGGCGTTTGGCGCAGTTCAGGCGCACGGTCTGGTTGGGGTCGGCCAGCAGCAGGGCGACCTCCTCGGGTGTGAGATCCATGCGGCGGGAGAAGTAGGCCTTCACCTGGGCATGCTGGTCGCGCACCAGCAGGGGCCGCCAGTGCGCCTCGAGGTCCGCGGACAGTGCGAGGTCCATGCGTTCCTCGAATGTCATTGCCTTGTATTGCTGCTTCAGGTCGGTCATGGCCGGGGCATTATAGGCGCCCGGGTTGGGATGCGCGGCGACGCCCCCACAATGTGTAGGAACGACAGCGCCCGGGAGCCTGTCGTACTATTAGCCAACGATAATTTACCCCGCATGCCGGGGTGTTGAGGACCCATGACCGCACCGGTGGCCGAAATTCCAATCTTCCAGGTTCCGCGCACGGATCACGTGACGGCTTCGCTGCATGCGTTGACCGATGCCCAGCGCGACGAACTGGTGCGCCGTATCAAGCGCCTGCTGATCGAGCGCAACGCGGTGCTGGTGGCGCATTACTATGTGGACGAGTCGTTACAGCGTCTGGCGGACGAGACCGGCGGCTGTGTGGCCGACTCCCTGGAGATGGCGCGATTTGGCAAGGAGCACCCGGCCGAGACGCTGGTGGTCGCCGGGGTGCGATTCATGGGCGAGACGGCCAAGATCCTGAGCCCGGAGAAGCGCGTGCTGATGCCGACGCTGGAGGCCGAGTGCTCGCTGGATCTAGGCTGCCCGGCTGACGAGTTCGCGAAGTTCCGCGCCCAGTATCCGGATCACACGGTGGTGGTGTACTCCAACACCTCGGTGGACGTGAAGGCGCAGGCCGACTATGTCGTCACGTCCAGCATCGCCGTGCCGCTGGTCGAGCACCTGCGCGATCAGGGCAAGAAGGTTCTGTGGGCCCCAGACAAACATCTTGGCGACTACATTCGCCGCACCACCGGTGCCGACATGGTGCTGTGGGACGGCTCCTGCGTGGTGCACGACGAGTTCCGCGCCTGGGCGCTGGAGGACCTGCGCGGCCGCCACCCCGGCGCCGCGGTGCTGGTGCATCCGGAATCCCCGCGGGAGGTGATCCATCAGGCCGATGTGGTCGGCTCCACCAGCCAGCTGATCGCGGCGGTGAAGAACCGCCCGGAACAGGAGTTCATCGTTGCCACCGACAAGGGCATCTTCTACAAGATGCAGCAGGCGGCCCCGGGGAAGACCCTGATCGAGGCCCCCACCGGCGGCCACAGCGCCACCTGCACCAGTTGCGCCCACTGCCCGTGGATGGCCATGAACGACCTGGTTTCGCTAGCCGAGACGCTGGAAGACGCCGCGGAACCCGCGAAGAACGAGATCTTCGTTGATGAAACCGCGCGCCAGAAGGCCCTGGTGGCTACCCAGCGCATGCTCGATTTCGCCGCCGAACACCGCAAGGCCACCGCCGGCGACGCCTAGGGGTGCCCGTCATCGCGCGCCGCGCAGCGCCGAGGCGACCTTCGGGGGTGGCACAAGGTGCGGGTTTTCGCATGGAGGTTGCTACGCCCTTGGTGTCACCCACTGTAGGAGGCCAGCCCCCTGGCCGATCGGGCCCTTGTAAGCAGTGATGCTCCTGGGGCTCAGCGGTCGTTCAGCCAGGCGGCCCACTGGGAGTGGGTGGAGACGTCCACGCCGTCGGCCTTCGCGGCCTTTTGCAGGTGGGTCTGCAGGTCATCCATCAGTTGCGAATCCATCAACTCCGGCGCCAGCGTCAGCTGCGCGTGCAGCGTGCTGTAGACGAGCTTGAGTTCATTCACCGGATAATGCGACCAGTCGAGGTGGGCCATGGCGTCCGTTCTCCGTTTCGATCATTTGGGTTATAGCCTGACGGTGGCCTGCGGTGCCATTCAAAAGCACCTGCGAGGAAGTGGAGATGTATAAGCGCCGTGCGCGTCTGCTGGTGGCGGCGGAACGGCCGGATGGGCGCGCTGCGCGCGTGGCGGAGCTGGCCGCGGCGGCCGAGTTCGAGGACTGGATCGAGGTGCGCCCGGCGGACGCGATGGCCGACGTCACGGACGCTGACCTGTCCTGGGCCGATCTGCTGGTGGCGGTCGACACGTCTGCCGCCCGCGTCATGCCGGCACGCCGTCCCGCGAGTTGTCGGCCGAAGTACTGGCAGTTGCCCGACGAGACCGGGGCCGATTTCGACCTGCAGACCCTGGAGGCGTTGCGCTGTATGGCCGGCGGGATGCGCATGCTCGCGCGTGTGGATGCTGCCGGGGGCGATGACGGGGAAGGCGGTCACGCGTAACGGATCGCGTGTTGTCGAGAGGCCGCGTTGATGTGAGCGCCCGGGGGTGCCCCGAAAGATCGCCTCGGCGCTGCGCGCCACGCGATGACAACGGCTATTCGGGGTGGTATGGAACGGGCGGCCGGGCATGCAGCTGGGCCAGGTGGTCTTCGTAGAGGGCCCAGATGCGCGGGGCGATGGCGCCGCGCGAACCAGGGTAGGTCAGGCGGTCGGGATTGAAGGTGGCCAGGCGCTCGATCTCGGTGCAGCGCAGTTCCTGGTCGACCACGTTGAAGATCAGGATCTGCGTACCTTGGTCGGCGATAGGCAACAGGGCCCCGATGATGCCGGTGTCATTGAGCCCGGGCTCGCCACGGGCGTCGCCCAGCTCGGCCGGTGGGCGCACAAGCGTGCCCAGCAGCTCCTGGTAGGCCTGGCCGCAGGCAAAGCAGATCTCCGGTGCGCGCAGCCCCTGCACACGTTCGCAGGCCTGGCGCACGGTATTGTCCGGCAGTGCCATGCGCGCCGGCGGGATCGGGATGCGGTTGCTCTCGCCGTTGGGCAGCAGGCGCGGGACGGCCTCCTGGCAGGACGGGCAGCGCCAGGTGGCGACCCGCGGGCCGTCGATCACGTTGCTGGGCGGCATGCGGTGGCCATGGTTCGGAGTGTGCGTTCAGTATACGGCGGGCACGGCCGCCGCGCGGGCAAGCCCGCTCCCGCACGGTCGATTCGGCCAGCCCATTGCGGCAGGTGGGTCAGCCGTAGTAGTCCGGCTCGTTGCCCGGGCGCCACTTGATGTTGCAGCCCAGACTCGGGTGCTGTGGCTCCGGGGCAGTCTGGCCGGCCAGCAGGGCATCGCTGGCCGCGCGCAGGTCGCGCCCGGTGACCGGGGTGTCGGAGCCGGGGCGCGTTTCGTCGAACTGGCCGCGGTAGTACAGCTTGCGGTCGGCGTCGAACAGGTACAGGTCCGGGGTGCAGGCCGCATGGTAGGCCTTGGCCACGGACTGGTCCTCGTCCAGGCAGTAGGGAAACTTGTAGCCGAAACGGCGGGCATCGTCGCGCATCTTGTCCGGGGCGTCGTCCGGTACCGCCTGGATGTCGTTGGAGTTGATCGCGATCACCGCAATGCCCCTGTCCGCGTACTCGCGGCCATAGCGTGCGAACTCGTGGCGGATCAGTTGCACGAACGGGCAGTGATTGCAGATGAAGGCAATCATGTAGCCTTTCGCATCGGGGAAGCTGTCGAGGCTGATGGTGTCGCCGGAGACGACGTCCGGCAGGGAGAAGTTCGGGGCCTCGGTGCCGAGTTCGATCATCTGCGAGGGGGTGCGGGCCATGGTTGCTCCAGTGCCTGTTAGGTGTGGGTGCCGATTATACGGATTGGGACTGGGTGGATTAATCCGCGTCGTCTGGAGGACGGCTTGAAACGATCCGGATACGCCACCAGTCTGGATAATACTTGAGTCATGGAGTCGGAAATATGGGCTGGGTCACGGGGACCGTGCAGGAGTGCAAGCAGTGGACGGATCGTCTCTTCTCGCTGCGGGTGGAGGCGGATGTGGAGCCGTTCAAGGCCGGGCAGTTCAACCGGCTGCGCCTGGAGATCGACGGCGAGCCGGTCGCGCGTCCTTATTCCTATGTGAACGCGCCGGACGAAACCCCGCTGGATTTCTACCTGATCACGGTGCCCGAGGGCCCGTTGTCGAACCGGCTCGTGCAACTGAAGTCCGGTGACACGGTGGAGTTGATGCCGCGCGCCACGGGGTTCTTCACGCTGGACGAGCTGCCGGACAGCCGCGATCTGTGGTTGCTGTCCACCGGCACCGCATTGGGACCCTTCCTGTCGATGCTGAAGACCGACACCCCCTGGGAACGCTTCGATAATATCCGGCTGATCCATGCCGTGCGCAAGGCGGACGAACTGACCTACCAGGATACGATCCGGCAGTTCCAGGAACGCGACTCGCAACAGTTCCAGTACATCCCGTTCGTCAGCCGCGAACCCTGCCCGGGCGGCCTCGAGGGTCGTATCCCGGCCGCGATTGCCGAAGGTCGCCTGGAGCATCACGCCGGGCTCAAGATCGCGCCGGAACATTCGCAGGTGATGCTGTGCGGCAACCCGGCCATGGTGAAGGACACCGCCTCCATCCTCCGCGAGCGCGGGTTGGAAAAGAATCGCCGCCGCAAGCCGGGGCAGATCACGACCGAAAACTACTGGTAGAGCCTGGTTCATGCTGTAGGAGGCCAGCCCTCTGGCCGATTGGACGCCAATAAAACCCCATCGGCCAGAGGGCTGGCCTCCTACAGTTCAGCGTGCGCTGGGGTTAATCGAACAGGTTGGCGGCCCAGGCGTGGATCAGCCCGGCGGCATAGCGCGTGTGTTCGGGACGCGAGAGCAGGTGGTCGGTCTGGTGCAGGGCGACGAAGCTCTTGGGGTGGTGGGCCTGCTGGAAGATCCGACGGGCATGATCGACGCTGACCACGGTATCGCCGGGGGCGTGCAGGAGCAGCAGTGGTTGTGTCATGCGCTCCAGGGCGCTGTCCAGCGTTGGCTCTTCGATCGAGTCCAGGAAGGGTTTTCCGATCTCGACCGGGCGGCCGCCAATATTGACGCGGGCGAAGCCTTCGCGCTCGATGGTGTCGGCGATGTCGCCGAACAGATGCGCGACATGGCCGGGCCGGCTGGGCGCGGCGATGGTGACAATACCCCCCAACTCCTCGCGCTGGCTGCCCACATGGATGGCCATGGCCCCGCCGAAGCTGTGCCCGATCAGGAGATCGGTGGGCTCGCCGGTGGCCTGTTGCACCGCGTCCAGTGCGGCGTTCAGGTCCTCGCAATAGGTTTCGAGCGTGCTGTCGCGAAAGCGGCCCTCGGAGTCGCCCAGGCCGGCGAAGTCGAAGCGCAGCGTGGCGATGCCCTCTTCCGCCAGCGCGCGTGCCAGACGCACGGTGGCGGGGAAGTCCTTGGAACAGGCGAAGCAGTGTGCGATGCAGGCCTGGCCGAGTAGCGGACCCTGGTCGGGTTCTGCCAGAACGCCGTTCAGTTGGATGCCGCGCGGGGTATCGATGGACAGGCTGGTGTTGCGGATGGCCATGGGTTCGGGATGGTTCGGGCAAGGTGGGTCTGCGATGATACGCGAGCTGGATGTATCTCGTGACCCGAACAAACAAGCGAGGATGGGCTGTTGGAGACGGAGAGTCAGATTCGTGCACGACTGGCGGAGCTCGAGTCCGAGCATCGGGCGCTGGATTCCGCAATTGCGGTGATGCACGAGCAACCGGCGCCGGATGCCTTTGCGATTCAGCGGTTGAAAAAACGCAAGCTGCAGCTGAAAGACTCCATCCAGCGACTGCGCAGTCGCCTGATTCCCGACCTGAACGCTTGATTCGAAGCACCCAAAAGAAGACGGCGCCCGCAGGCGCCGTCTTCATCCATCGATTACAGCCGTGACGGCTGTAATCGAGTCTAGCCCCAGATGTCCCGGGTGATCCCGGCGTACCAGGCCCGGGTGTACTCGGCCTCGCGACGACGGAAGCTCGAGGTTTCGCCCGAGGGGCTGACACCGCCAGAGCCTTCGACGCCCGCCTGGGCACCATCCTGGTACTTGTAGACGGCCGCCACGCTGATCCCGTGTTCCGGGGTGATCAGGCTGTAGCAGGTGTTGGCCGAGGAGGGATCGATCGGCTCCTGGTCCATCAACTCGCGCACGATCGCCGCGGCGACGATCTTGCCCTGGTTGTTGGCCGAATGGCCGGACTTCGGCATCGCGCCCGCCACGCTGGCATCCCCCAGCACGTAGATGTTGTCATCCATCTCCGACTTGAAGGTCCGCTGGTTGACCGGGACCCAACCCTGGTCGTTGGTGAGGCCGACATCGTGGACGATCTGGCCAGCCCGCTGCGCCGGGATGAAGTTCATTACATCCGCGCGCACGCGCTCGAAGCCGCTGTCGGAGCGGGCGGTCATCCCGCCGACGTCGATCTCCTCGACCAGACCACCGTCGGAGGCGCCGCGCCACTCGATCATGTCGCCATAGTGCTGGGCCCAGCCTTCCTCGAACAGGCCCTGCTTGGAGAAGTTGTCCTTGGCATCGAGCACGATGATCTTGGAGCGTGGCTTGTGCTCCTTGAAGTAGTGCGCGATCAGCGAGACCCGCTCGTAGGGTCCGGGCGGGCAGCGGAACGGGTTCGGTGGTGCGACCATTACAAAGACGCCCCCATTGGGCATCTCCAGCAACTGAGAACGTAGCAGTTCGGTCTGCGAACCGGCTTTCCAGGCGTGTGGAATCCGTTCGGCGTCGGCCTCATCGATGCCGGGCATGTCGTCGTACTTGAAGTCGATCCCCGGCGACATGACCAGCTTGTCGTACTGCACGCTGCCACCGCTTTCGAGGCGCACGGTTCGGCTGTCGGTGTCTACACCGACGACCTTGTCTTCGATGACGTCGATACCGTCGCGGTCGCGCAGGTTCTGGTAGCCGTGCGTGATCGCATCCATGCTCTCGAACCCGCCGATCACCCAGTTACTGCCGTAGCAGGTGACGTAGGTGGCGTTGGGTTCGATCAGCGTGACCATCATGTCGGGCGAGAACTGTTTCAGATAGCGCGCTGCCGTGGCACCGCCGGAACCGCCCCCGACCACGACCACATGGGCCTTTGCGCCGTTACGGGCGGCACGAGGGGCACAGCCGATACCGGTCAGTGCGGCCGCGCTGGTGACCCCGAAGGCCTTAAGAAAGTGGCGTCGAGTAAAATTGTGCATTGTTGTCATCCCCCGTGATCAGAAGCGCGAGAAGTAGACCGACATCGCTTCGATCTCTTCGTCCGTGTAGCCCTTGGCGTGGCGGTCCATGATGGTCGCGTCACGGTCGCCATCGCGGAACGCGCGCATCTGGCTCTGGATGACCTCTGGCGAGATTCGAGCCAGGTCGGGCACGCCCTTTTCGGCGCCAGCAGCGTTGTGGCAGGCCTTGCAGGAAGCGGCCATCAGCTGGCCACGGGTGATTTCGTCATTATCGGCGATTGCCTTGGATGCGGTACCGGCCATCGCCAGCGAGGCCACAAGCCCCGCCACAAACAAACGTGATTGCTTCATGTGAACGGACTCCTCCGTCTTGAAGTGGCTTTGTATGGCGACAGTCTTCTCGGTACTGCCTCGCTCCTCGCACCCGGTGTGGTCGCCGGGCTGGGATGCATTTCCGGGTTTGTTCGCCCGGAGTTGCGCCTGATCGTGTGATGGAACGATCATTGATTTGGGATATAGCACAACCCATCCGCCTTTTCGATGCATCGAAAAGGTATCTGCAGCAGGAGAAAGGCCATGACAGGGGAACGTCGGCGCCATCCGCGCATCCCGATGACCGTCGAGGTGGTGGCGGAATGCAGTGACGGGAGTCAGGTAAGACTCACCACGAATGATATCTCCGGTGGAGGCGCCTTCCTCGCTTGGGAAGATCGGGAGCAGCCCGGGATTGGCGTGTTGAAGGGCCTCGATCCGGGCGACGAACTCATGCTGCAGGTGTTCGGCTTGCTCGGGGACGGGGGCGAGCCACCCCGGGTGCGGGCACAGGTCGTGCGCGTCATGGAAGACGGGGTGGCCGTGCAGTTCGATCCGTCCGAGCTGGGGGCGTGACTCGGGCCGCTCTGGCCCCGGGCTGCCTTCTCCCTAGTCAACAGCCTGCATCTGCTCCAGCCCGGCCTCCCACTCGTCCGCGATCATCGGGTTGGCGATCAGGCGATGGGCGGTATCGGGTGTCCAGTCGTCGCGGGCATCCTCCAGTGCGATTTCCCATTCCTCGGCACCGTAGTCGCCACGCCCGAGGGCGCTGAGGGCCTGCAGCTCTGCCTGGTACTCCGGCCCGAGGCCGCTGAGGGTGTCTTCCAGCTCGCGCAGGGTCAGATCGCCGGCATGATCGGCGAGGATCTGCATGGCCCAGTCGTCGTCCGACGTGTCGGGGTTCGAGTCCGGAAATACGACCTCCTCCTTGGCATGGAACTCCCGCGCCGCCTGGATCAGGCGGGCCAGCGTGTCGTCCTCGATGCCCAGCGGCGAGGTCATGGCGGGATCAGTGGGCCGTGCTGCGTTCCTGGGCGAGCACCCAGGGTGCGGCGACGATCGCGGTGAACACGGGGTCATTCGCGGCCCAGCGGCGTGCATCGTCATCCGAGGCACGGGCGACCTGGTCATTGGCCAGCCATTCGCTGACCTGATGCGTGGCGTCGTCACGGAACGCGCGGGCCACCGCGATCAGGTCCAGCTCGGGCGCCACGCGAATCACCACGCCACGGGCGAAATGCGGCATCAGTTCGTTCCAGCGCAGAGGGCCGGCTTCTTCCTCCAAAGGTACCTCGGGTTCGGAGTGGGCAGGGGCTTGAGTCATGACGGGAACGTCCGGTTTCAGATAACGTTCAGGCTAGGCCTATAGCCTTGTAGCTGCAAGAGTTTGCTCACCCACCCTGTCACGGAGATCACCGTTATGCGCCCCGGACCGGAGACCGTTGCCAAAGGCGGTGCCCGGAGACGCCGATTCATCGGTCGTGCGGGCGCGCTCGGGATCCTGCTGGCGGTCCTGCTGGCGCCCTTCGCGGCGCAGGCGCAATTCATTACCGAAGATCCGCATGCGGCCGTCTGGACGCTGGACGAGGCGGTGGCGCGTGTCGAAGCCAACTATCCAGGGCGGGTCCTGTCCGCGCGCGAAGATTTGACCGAGTACGGGAATCGCGTGTTTATCGTGCGTATCCTGACCGACAACCAGCAGGTGCGAACGATCAAGATCGAGGAAGGGACGGAGCTGGACCCATGAATCTGCGCGTAGTGGTGATCGAGGACGATCTGGCTCTGCGCAGCCAGATCGCCGAGGAGATGGAGAACAACGGCTGCCGCGTGGATACCGCCTCGGACGGCGACACCGGCCTGTACCTGCTAACCGAGTATCACTGCGATATTGCGGTGGTGGATCTGGGGCTGCCCGGCATGGATGGCCTCGATGTCATTCGCAAGGCTCGCGAGGTGAAGCCGCAACTGCCCATCCTGATCCTCACGGCCCGCGACCGCTGGCAGGACAAGGTCGAGGGTCTCGAGGCGGGTGCCGACGACTATCTGACCAAGCCGTTCCACATTCAGGAGCTGGTGGCTCGCCTGCGCGCCCTTGCGCGTCGGAGTCTGCAGGCCGGTCGCGAACAGCTGCAGTTCGGCCCTCTGTTGATCGACACCGCCACCGACGATGTTCGCTTGAACGACGAGCCGGTCTCGCTGACGACGTTCGAGTACCGCCTGCTCCTGACACTGGTGCGCCAGCCGGGGCGTGTGCTGAGCAAGGAAGTGCTGGCGGACTATCTCTACGAACACGACGAGGATCGCGAGAGCAACGTGATTGAGGTGCTGATCGGGCGCCTGCGCCGCAAGCTGGACCCGGACGGCAGCCTGGGCCTGATCGAGACCCTGCGCGGCCGGGGCTATCGCTTTGTACGCGAGGCGGATGCCGCCACCCCGTCCGATCCCGCCTCGGGCTCATGACGCTGCGCACGGGCGACGCCGGCTCCTTGTTCGATATCCGATGAGACGCCCTCTGCGCCAGATCCGCAGTAGCCTGACCCTGCGCCTGGCGCTGGTAGCAGGGGCTACTGTACTGGTGTTTTCCCTGCTAACGGCCTGGGTGCTGGAGGCCGCATTTCGCGACAATGCGGCGGATGCCGTGGAGACCCGCCTGGAGGCCCAGGTTCTGCTGTTGATGGGGCTGGTCGAGGTCGTCGGGCGCAACGAGGTCCGCGTCCCCGAGATGCTGCCCGAGAGTCGCCTGCAACTGCCCGCCAGTGGTCTCTATGCCCGCATCCTCGGTCCGGACGGGCGCACGCTCTGGCGCTCCCCGTCCGCAGTGGGGATCTCCCTGCGTGACTGGTCGGAGGACGACTTCTTCGCCTTCAGCCTGCCCGTGCAATGGGAGCTGGACGGTGGCCAGGTCGGACTGACTTTCCAGATGCTGGAAGATCGTGAGGCCTTTGAAGAACAGGTGGAGCAGTATCGCGCCAGCCTCTGGCAGGGGCTGATGACCATGACGATCTCGTTGATCGTCGCCCTTGGGCTGGCACTGTGGTTCTGGGGACTGTGGCCGTTGCGCCGCGTACAGGGCGATCTGGAGGCACTGCGGCACGGGGACCACAGGCGCCTGGAGGGGCCGTACCCGACCGAGGTGCAGGCCCTGACCGGGAGCATCAACGACCTGATCGAATTCGAGCGCGCGCGACTGAAACGCCAGCAGAATGCCCTGGCCGACCTGGCCCACAGCCTGAAGACCCCGATCTCCGCGCTGCGTCTCAACCTCGAGAGCCAGAACCTCGACTCCGAGGACATGCAGCGCCAGGTTGACCGGCTGCAGGCCATGGTGCAGCACCAGCTCAGCCAGGCACAGCGCCTGGGTCCGGCGCCCTTCCAGGCGCCCGAGCTACTGGCGCCCATCATCGAGCGAACCTGTCAGGCGCTTGGACGGCTCGCCAGCCAGCAGGGTGTGGATCTGGACAGCGAACTCGAACCGGGCTGTGCCCTGCGCATGGAACCGGGCGCGATCTTCGAGCTTCTCGGCAATACCCTGGACAACGCGATCCGCCATGCGACCAGCCGTGTGCGAATCTCGACACAGTGCACGCCGCAGGCCGTTACGCTGACCATCGACGATGATGGGCCCGGTATCGCGCCGGCGGATCGCGCCCGGGTGCTGGAGCGGGGGGAACGCGCAGACGTACGCAGCGACGCCGAGGCCGGCCAGGGCCTGGGTCTCAGCATTATCCAGGCCCTGGTGCAGGATCACGGTGGCGAGCTGCATATCGAACAGGCACCGGAGCTGCATGGGGCACGGATCCGCATGGTATTCCCGGCGTCGTAAATGGCGTGGTCTGTATTGCCTCATGATGCGTTTCGCGTTGCTCAACGCATCGCCCCAGAGCCGATCAGAGCCTCAGTTCTTCCATGGGTAGAGACGGCGATTCGCCCAGCACCCCCGCACGCACCAGCGCCGCCGCCCCGCAGGCAAACGTCCAGCCCAGATGTCCGGACCCGGTGTTCAGGTGCAGGCCGTTGATGGAGGTGGGCCCCAGGATCGGCGTACCGCGGGCGCTCATTGGGCGCAGCCCGGTCCAGGGGGCCATCGTCGCCGGGTCGAAGGTCGCGGGCAGGCCGGTCAGGGTGCGCCGGCACTGGTCGAGGACATTGGCGCTCCGCTCGGTGTTCAGGTGGCGGTCACGGCCGGCGAATTCGGCGGTGCCGGCCAGGCGCAGGCGTTTGCCCAGTGGGGTCATCACCACCTTGTTGGCGTCATCGATCAGCGGCAGGTTCAGCCGGCAGTCTGCGTCCATCGGCAGGGTCAGCGAATAGCCCTTTACCGGGGCGACGGGCAGGTGCAGCCCCAGCGGGCGCAGCAGGTCCGCGGCGTGGTAGCCGTTGGCGACCACGCAGGCCTGCGCCGCGATCGGCCCTTCGGAGGTCTCCACCGCGTCGATCCGGCCGCGGTGGGTGCGCAGGCGCCGGGCGGTGACGTTCGGGTAATAGCGGATGCCCCGGCGCTGGCCGATCGCGAGCAGTTGCTCGGTGAAGCGGGCCGCGTCGCCGATCGCATCGCCGGGGAAGAACAGCCCGCCGCACAGGCGCTCGCGCACCGGCGCCAGTGCCGGCTCTTCCGCGATGATCCGCTCCACGTCCCAGTCCTCGAAGCGCACGTCCTCATCACGCATCGCCTCGCTCGCGGCGCGGTTGTGGGTCTGGCTGGCCGGGTCCTGGAACAGCTTCAGGATGCCGCAGCGGCGAAAGTCGAAGTCCAGCCCCTCGCTTGCCAGCTCCTGCTGGAGGCGGTCGATCTCCCGGAGCGAGAACGCCGCCAGGCGGGCATTCAGGCGGGTGTGCTGCTCGAACAGTGAGCGGCGGCTGTGCCACAGAAAGCGCAGACCCCATCCGGCCAGCCCGGGCAGGGCGCGGGGGCGCAACAGCAGCGGCGACTCCGTGCGGCCGAGAAAGCGCAGCAGGTCCAGGCCGACGCCGGGGGTGTTCCAGGGCTCGGCATGGCTCGCATGCAGCATGCCGCCATTGGCCTGGCTGCAGCCGGTGGCGGGCCGCGGGCCTGCGTCCACCAGCACGACGTCGGCGCCGGCCTCCTGCAGGTACCAGGCAGTGGTCACACCGATCACACCGGCCCCGATCACGACTACGCGCATCCGCTGCTTCCCCTATCAAGAACGCTCATGTACCGCTTGCCAGTCGTTGGATTACGTCGGCGTATTCGCGTTCCAGCCGCTTCGGCGACACCTTCTCGCGAGTGCCCAGTTCCTGGGCGAACTGCGAGACGCGAAACTCCTCAATGCGGTAGCGAAAGGCGAGCACATCCGGGTGGTCCGGCGCCCGCGCGATCAGCTCCTGTGCCTGCTGCCACAGCGGCTCGACCGCCACACGTCGCGCGCGGTCCTTGTCCGGCGCCTGAGTCAGGCGTTCCAGGCGCTTGTCGATTGCCTGCAGGTAGCGCGGCAGCTCGGGCAGCACGGCGTGCGGGGTACGCAGCAGGAAATCGGCCGGGACCAGCGCCTCGAGCTGGCCGCGGATGTCGCGCGCGGCCTCGATCCAGGACAGCGGCAGATCCCCCTGCAGCCGCGTGCGCAGGTCGTGCCAGTGGCGCAGGATCTCGGCGGCCAAGCGCGAGAGTTCCATCACCGTCGGCGAGAACTCGGGCAGGCTGGCCTCCAGGCGCTCTCGAAAGGCCTCGGTATCGCGCGGCCATGGCTCGGCCAGGAACACGCGGTCGGCCGCGGCTTCCAGGATCTGGTCGCGCAGCGCCTCGCAGCTGCCGAGCGTCGAGTAGTTCAGGCAGGCGCGCTCGATCTCCGGGAGCTGGCGGCGCAGGTCGCGCGCGGTCTTGCGCGCGCCCAGCAGGAACAGCCGGCGCAGGCCCGCGCGGTGGGCGCGCGTGGCCCGAGTCGGGTCCGGTTCCAGCTCCAGCGAGACCGCGTCGCCGCGATCGACCAGGATCGGGAAGGCACGCAGCTGCGCCCCCTGATGGTCGAACTCGACACTCTCCGGCAGCGCGCCGAAGTCCCACTCGGTGATCCCCTCGCGGGTAATCTCGTCCGGGCGGCTGGCGTCGAAGTGGGCCTCGGCGCTGTCGCCCAGCCGGCGCTTCAGCGCGGCCAGGTCGCGGCCGCTGGCCTGCTCGTTGCCTTCTGGATCGAGGATGCGAAAGCGCATCACCAGGTGGGGCTCCAGGTTCTCCGGGCGCCAGGCATCCAGCGGGATCTCGGTGCCGGTCATCGCGTGCAGGGCCTCGGCCAGCGCCGGGATCAGCGGGCCCTGGCGGTGTTCGATGCGCGCCAGCGCGGCCTGCGCGAAGTCCGGCGCGGGCACGAACTGGCGGCGCAGACCCTTGGGCAGGCTCTTCAACAGGCCGGTCACGCGCTCCTCCAGCAGCCCCGGCACCAGCCAGTCGCCCAGCCAGTCGGGCACCGCGTTCAGCGCGGCGATCGGGATGGTCACGGTCACGCCGTCGTCCGGCTGGCCCGGCTCGAAGCGGTAGGCCAGCGGTAGACGCAGGCCCTCGACCTCCAGGTGGTCGGGGTAGGCCCCTTGCGGGAGCGTGGTGTCCGGTTCGTTCAGAAGCGCCGCGCGGTCGATCCGAAGGGCGTCGGGGTCCCGCTTCTCGGTCTTGCGCGCCCAGGTCTCGAAGCTCGTGCCGTCGGTGATCTCCGCCGGCAGGCGGGCGTCATAGAAGTCGAACAGGCGATCCTCTTCCACCAGCAGGTCGCGCCGGCGTCCGCGCGCCTCCTGCTCGGCGATCTCGGCCACCGCCTCGCGGTTGGCCTGCACCCCCTTCGAGCGGGTGCGCAGCTCGCCACCGACCAGGCCCTCGCGGATCAGGATGCGCCGGGCCTCGGCGGGGTCGTGTCTTGCGAAGTCCACCGGCTTTTTCGGGGCGACGACCAGGCCGTACAGGGTGATGCGGTCGAAGGCCCCGACGCGTCCGCTGCGGCGCTGGAAGTGCGGCTCGAAGATGTGGTGCTTGAGCAGATGCGCCGCCGCGGCCAGGATCCAGTCGGGCTCGATGCGGGCGTTGTCGCGGGCGTAGACGCGGGTGGTCTCGGCGATCTCCGCGCTCATCACCCAGGCCGGTTTCTTCTTCGCCAGGACCGAGCCGGGATGGATCTGGAAGCGGCGGTTGCGCGCGCCGAGGTAGTCGCCGCGCTCGGTCTTCTGCCCGATCTGGCTGACAAGCCCGGTCAGCAGTGCGCGGTGCACGGGCTCGGCGTCGGCCGGTTGGTGGTTCGGCTTTAGGTCCATCTCGCGGGCCTGGCGCAGCAGCTGCACGCGCAGTTCCTGCCACTCGCGCATGCGCAGGAAGTTCAGGAAGTGCTCGCGGCACCAGCGTTTCAGGGCATTCGAGCCCAGGTCCTCGCGCGCGGTGTGCCAGGCCTCCCACAGCCGCAGCATACCCATGAAGTCGGAGCCCTCGACCTGGAACTCCCGATGGGCCTGGTCCGCCGCCTGGGTGGCCTCCGCCGGGCGTTCGCGCGGGTCCTGCAGCGACAGGAAGGCCGCGATGGTGGCGGTCTCGGTTACGCAGCCGTGGTCGGCCCCGGCCAGCAGCATCGCGCCATGGCGCGGGTCGATGGGCATGCGTGCAAGCTGGCGACCGCGCGGGGTGATGCGGCCGCGGGCATCCACCGCGCCCAGCTCCTCCAACAGGCGGTAGCCGTCCTTGACCAGGCGCGGGTCGGGCGGGTCGACGAACGGGAACTGGCGCGGCTGGCCGAGTTTCAGCGCGGCCATCTGCAGGATCACCGAGGCGAGGTTGGAGCGCTGGATCTCCGGGTCGGTGAACGGCGGGCGCAGGTGGTAGTCGTCTTCCGCGAACAGACGGATGCAGATGCCGGGGCCCAGCCGTCCGCAGCGCCCGGCGCGCTGGTCGCAGGCGGCCTGCGAGATCGGCTCCAGGCTCAGGCGCTGCACGCGGGAGCGCCAGGAGTAGCGCGAGACGCGGGCCAGCCCCGAGTCGATCACGAAGCGGATGCCGGGGACGGTCAGCGCGGTCTCGGCGACGTTGGTGGCCAGCACGATGCGTCGGCCGGCGTGCGACTGGAATACCCGTGACTGCTCGCGCGCGGACAGGCGCGCGTATAGCGCCAGGACCTCGGTGTCCGCGCGCACCTGGCCGCGCAGGGCCTTGTGGGCGTCGCGGATCTCGCGTTCGCCGGGCAGGAACACCAGGATATCGCCGGGGCCGGCACGCTCGCATTCGGCGACCGCGTCGCGGATGCCGTCGAACAGGTCGCGCTCGCCACGGCCTGCGTCTTCGTCGTCGGCCGCGTCTTCCGGCTCGATCGGGCGGTAGCGCAGCTCCACCGGATAGGTGCGGCCGGCCACGGTCAGGATCGGGGCGTCGTCGAAGAACGCGGACAGCCGCTCCGGATCCAGCGTCGCGGAGGTGATGATGATGCGCAGCTCCGGGCGCTTCTTCGACAGGCGCTTGAGCACTCCCATCAGGAAGTCGATGTTCAGGCTGCGCTCATGCGCCTCGTCGACGATCAGGGTGTCGTAGGTGCGCAGCTCCGGGTCATGCGCCAGCTCCGCCAGCAGCATGCCGTCGGTCATCAGCTTGACCCAGTTGTTCGGCCCGGTCTGGTCGGAGAAGCGGACCTTGAAGCCGACGGTGGAGGTCTTATCGCCCCCCAGCGTCGTGCCCAGCTCCTCGGCGATGCGGCTGGCGACCGAGCGCGCGGCGATGCGGCGCGGCTGGGTGTGGCCGATCAGCCCGGCCTCGCCGCGCCCGGCCTCCAGGCACAGCTTGGGCAGCTGGGTGGTCTTGCCGGAGCCGGTCTCGCCGCACAGCACCAGCACCGGGTGTTCGCGGATCGCGGCGACAATCCGCTCGCGCTCGGCGTGGATCGGCAGGTCGCCGGCGTAGACGGGCTGCGGGCGCAGGCGTTCGCGCTCGGCGGCGCCATGTTCGGCGTGTGCAAGGCGTTCGGTCAGGGTGGAGACGAGCCGGTCACAGGGTTGGCCGCGCTTGTGCCGCTGGCGGGCCCGGCGCAGCAGTTCGCCCAGTTCGCGGCGTTCGCTGCCCTGTGGCAGGGCCTCCACGGTCCTCGCCAGCGCGTCCAGGTCCGGGCCGGCCGCGGCCATCAACCGTCCCGGTGACGCAGGCGCAGGGCCTCGATGTTCTCCGAGCGCAGGCGGTCCAGGGCGCGGTTGACGTCGTCCTCCTGGGTGAAGGGGCCGACAAAGACTCGGTGCCAGGTCTCGCCCTCGACCTGGACCTCGTGTACCTGCGGGCTCAGGCCCAGGAGGGAGATGCGGGCCTTCATCTCGTCGGCCTGTTCGAACCGCCGGAAGGATCCGATCTGCAGGATCACCGGATCGCCCTCGGCCGGGGAGGCCGGGGGTGGGACCACCTGGTCCTGCGGGACTTCGCGCTCACCCCGAGGGACACGCACCTCGTCTTCGGGCAGCAGCTCGTAGTAGCGAAACCGCGGCTCATCATCGGTGGGCAGGCGCTCCGGCTGCGCTGCGGGTGCGCGCTCGGCCGGGGTCTCCGGCTCGCCGAACAGGGCGCCGATGTCGGGCGAACGGTCGGCCCCCTGGAGATAGAGCACGGCCGCGATCCCGAGCCCGATCAGCAGGCCGGCGAACATCCAGACCCAGCCCGGGATCGGTCGTGAAGATCGGGCGGGGGTCGTCTTGCGGCGCTTGCGGCGGGCCTGGGCCATGGGCTACATCCGTTCGGGGGCGGTGACGCCGAGCAGGCGCAGCCCATTGTGCAGCACCTGCTTGATGCCGGTCAGCAGCGCCAGGCGCGCGCCGATGACGTTGGCGTCCTCGGCATTCAGGAATGGCACGGCGTTGTAGTAGGTATGGAAGCCGGCGGCCAGCTCGCGCAGGTACTGGGCGATCTGGTGCGGCTCGCAGGCCTCGGCGGCCGCCGCGATCACCTCGGGGAAGCGGTCGAGGCGATCCAGCAAGTCGTCTTCCTGCGGCTCGGTCAGGCGTTCGGACAGCCCGGCGTCGTCCAGCGCGCTGGCGGTATGGCCGCGTTCGGCGGCGGTACGCAGCACGCTGGCGATGCGCGCATGGGCGTACTGGATGTAGTACATCGGGTTGTCGTTGGACTGCGACTTGGCCAGATCCAGGTCGAAGTCCAGGTGCTGGTCGCAGCGCCGCTGCACGTAGAAGAAGCGTGCGGCGTCCGACCCGACCTCGTCGCGCAGCTCGCGCAGGGTGACGAACTGCCCGGCGCGGGTGGACATCGGCAGGCGTTCGCCCCCGCGGTAGAGGATCGCGAACTGCACCAGCAACACGTCCAGGCGGTCGGCCTCCAGGCCCAGGGCCTGCAGCGCGGCGCGCACGCGCGGGACGTAGCCGTGGTGGTCGGCACCCCAGATGTTGATCACGCGCTCGAAGCCGCGCTGGAACTTCTCGCGGTGATAGGCGATGTCGGAGGCGAAGTAGGTGTAGTCGCCGTTCTCGCGGCGCACCACGCGGTCCTTGTCGTCGCCGTAGTCGGAGGAGCGGAACCACAGCGCCCCGTCCTTCTCGTACAGCGCGCCGTGCGCCTCGAGATCCTGCACCGCGGCGTCGATCGCGCCGGAGTCGGCCAGACTGCGCTCGGAGAACCAGCACTGGTATTCGACCCCGAACTCGCGCAGGTCGTCGCGGATGTCTTCGAGGATCGCGTTCAGTCCACAGTCGAACACCGTGCGGTACAGTTCCGGGCCCAGCAGCTCGCGGGCACGGGCGATCACCGCGTCGATGTAGATCTCCTTGTCGCCGCCGGCCGGTTCGTCCGGCGGCAGGTCGCGGGTCACGGCCTCGGCCGGGTGTACGGCCTGTTCGCCGATCTGCGCGGTCAGGGACTCGGCGACCGGGTAGATGTAGTCACCCTGGTAGCCGTTGGCCGGGAACAGGACCTGCACGCCGTGCTGTTCCAGGTAGCGCAGCCAGACGCTGGCGGCGAGGATGTTCATCTGCCGCCCGGCGTCGTTCACGTAGTACTCGCGGGTGACGTCGAAGCCGCAGAAATCCAGCAGGTCGGCGACGGTGGCACCGAAGGCCGCGCCGCGGCCGTGGCCGACATGCAGCGGGCCGGTGGGGTTGGCGGAGACGAACTCCACCTGCACCGGGCGGCCGTTCCCCACGCTCGATCGGCCAAAGTCGGCGCCCTGGGTGGCGATGCGGCCCAGCACCTGGGTGCGGGCATCCGCGGCGAGGCGGAAGTTGATGAAGCCGGGGCCGGCGATCTCGGTGCCGGCCAGGCCGGGCACGGCCGGCATCGCGGCGCACAGGGCCTCGGCCAGGTCGCGCGGTTTGGTCTTCGCTGGGCGCGCGAGCTGCATCGCCAGGTTGCTGGCAAAGTCGCCATGCTCGCGGTCGCGGGCACGCGTGACCTGTACCTCGACACCGTGATCGGCGGGTACACGGCCATCGGCCACCAGGGTCTCCAGGGCGGCCGCGAGGGCCTGGGTAAGGGCGTCTTTCAAGGGAACCGGGTCCGTCGTCTCAAAAGGCCCGCATTCTAACCAGAATCCGGTCCCGGTGCCCGCTGGATGCGGGGTTCAAGCGAGCGAGACTGGGTCTACGTCGATTGCGATGCGAACCCCGCGAGGCAGATCCTCGGTCTGCCAGGAATGCCGCGCCTGCGCGAGCGTTCGGTGCAGGGCCTGGCGCTCGGCCGCACGCAGCAGGACTTGCTCGCGGAAACGCCGGTTCACGCGGTGGCGCGGGGCGGGGGCCGGGCCCAGCACGCGCAGGTCCCCGTGCCGCGTCGCGAGCAGGTGTCCCGCAATGGTCTCCGCGTGGCGGTGCGCCGCCGCGGCCTCGGCGGCCTCGACGCGGACCAGGGCCAGATGCCCGTACGGCGGCATCCTGGCCGCCTCGCGTTCCGCCAGCAGGGGTTCCAGCATCGCCGGGTAGTTACCGGCATCCAGTCCGCGCATCAGCGGGTGATCGGGGTGGCCGGTCTGCAACAGGACCCGCCCGCCACCGTCACCCCGGCCCGCACGACCGGCGGCCTGCACGATCAGTTGCAGGGTGTGTTCCGTGGCACGCAGGTCCACGCTGAACAGCCCCTGATCGACGTCGATCACGCCGACGAGTCCGACGCGCGGGAAGTCATGGCCCTTGGCCAGCATCTGGGTGCCGACGACGATCGCGGCGTCCATCTGCCGGATACGATCCAGTGCGGCCTCCAAGGCGCCCTTGTGGCGCACGCTGTCGCGGTCGAGACGGATGATCGGTGTCTGTGGGAAGTGCCGGGCCAGGGCCTGCTCCAGACGCTGGGTGCCCAGTCCGCGATGGGACAGAGTCTCGCCGCATTCCGGACAGCGTTCGGCGCGGGACTCCTGGTGCCCGCACAGATGGCAGATCGCGCGGCGATCATGGGCATGCACGGTCAGGTGAGCATCGCAGTCCGGGCAGTCGGCGACCCAGCCGCATGTCTCGCAAGTCAGGACACGGGCAAAGCCGCGTCGGTTGAGCAGGACAAAGCACTGCTGGCCCTCGGCCAGGGTCTGCTGCATCGCATCCAGCAGCGGTGCGGTCAGGCCCTCGTCCGGGTTGTGCACGCGGGTATCGATCGTTTCCACACCGGGTGGTTGCGTGCCGTCCGGCCGGGTGCGCAGATGTACATGGGTGTAGCGGCCCTGGCGCGCGGCGTGCAGGGTCTCCAGGGTGGGCGTCGCCGAGCCCAGCACGACCGGGGTGTGCTCCAGTTGGCCACGCTTGACCGCCAGATCCCGCGCACTGTAGCGAAAGCCGTCCTGCTGCTTGAACGCACTGTCGTGTTCCTCATCGACGATGATCAGGCCCGGCTCGGGCAACGGGACGAACAGGGCCGAACGGGTCCCGACCACGATGCGGCGCTCGCCCTGCCGGGCGGCCTCCCAGGCGCGCAGGCGCTCGCCCTCGGCCAGTCCAGAGTGCAGCAGCGCCACCTGTCCCGGGAAGCGCTGCTGGATGCGCCCGGCGAGCTGCGGTGTCAGCGCGATTTCCGGTATCAGGAACAGGACCTGACGGCCGCGCGCGACCGCATCGGCGGCCATGCGCAGATAGACCTCGGTCTTGCCGCTGCCGGTGACGCCCTCCAGCAGCATCGGGCGAGGATCGTCCGGTGAGACCGTTGCGATGGCCGTCTCCTGCTCGGGAGTCAGGGTGTAGTCGGTACCGGTTGGGGGGACGGGCTCGCGCGGATCGGCGCGCGTCTGTTCCAGCCAGCCGTGTTCCTCCAGCTGTCGCAGGTCCTTGGCAGTGATCTGTAGGGCAGCCGTGGTGGACAGCGTCGTCCGGTCCAGCGCGGCCCCGAGCGCGGGCAGGGCGCGCAGGATGGCGAGTTGTCGGCGGCCCCGTACCTGCCCTTCCGCGAGCGCCGTGTGACCTGCCGAGGTAAGCCGCCAAAGGGGTTCCGGAGTCAGGGTGGGCAAGGGATGGCCCCGCCGCAGGCCGGGTGGCAGTGTGCCCAAGGCAGCCTCGCCCAGCGGGTGGTGATAGTAGCGGGCCCCGAAGCGCAGAAGTTCCAGTACCGTGGGTGTCAGGATGGGTCCCGCATCGGGGGAGGGCAGCGCCTCGCGCAGCCTGTTCTCGGGCACGTCGCTCTGGTTCGCGAGTGCGACGACGATGCCGATGGTTTCACCCCGTCCGAACGGCACACGGACCCGCTGTCCGGGCGTCAGATCGGTGCCGACGGGGATGCGGTAGTCGAACACTTGATCCAGCGGTCGGTCGAGTACGACCTGGGCAATTCCGGTCTCGGGCATGTGGCTAGTCTACGCCAGTCCGTGTGGACACAAGAGTGTGATCGTTATCCACAAAACCTGTGGACAACTCTGTGGAGGAAATGGGGTGAAAGGCACTAAATGCTTGTTGCTGCTTGGGTCGTGTCAGAATGGCTAAAAACCGACCAATCCATTTTTATTTATATTTATCAGTATCTTAAAAGATATTCGTGATTCCGGTTGGGTGTTTTGTCATCTAACTGCCATCGTTTGGCCCGGCCTGTGGGTATCCTGTACAGGTCGTGTACAGGGATTGCTTCGATATTCGCCTGCCGGGGCCGCGCACAAAAAAGCCCGGCCGCCGAAAAACGGGGCCGGGCTCGCAAGCGAGTACCGGGCGCGAGGCCCAGCTTTGGCCTAGCCGAGGGCCTTGACCGAGGCTACCAGTTCGGCGGCCACCTTCTGGCCATCGCCGTACAGCATCTGGTTGTTCTCGGCGTAGAACAGGTGGTTCTCGATGCCCGAGAATCCCGCGCCCTTGCCGCGCTTCACGCAGATGACGTTCTGGGCCTGGTCGGCGTTCAGGATTGGCATGCCATAGATCGGCGAATCCGGATTGGTCCGGGCCACCGGGTTCACGACGTCGTTCGCGCCGATCACCATTGCAACATCCGCGGTCTTGAACTCCTCGTTGATCTCGTCGAGATCGAAGATGATGTCGTAAGGCACGCCGGCCTCGGCCAGCAGCACGTTCATGTGCCCGGGCATGCGGCCCGCGACCGGATGGATCGCAAACTTCACGTCCACGCCCCGCTTCTGCAGCAGCTGGGTGAACTCCCAGATCTTGTGCTGCGCCTGCGCAACGGCCATACCGTAGCCCGGCACGATAATGACCTTCTCGGCGTAGGCCATCATGATCCCGGCGTCGTTGGCCTGGATCTCCTTCATCGTGCCTTCGATCTCTTCCTCGGCACCGCCGGAGGAGCCGCCGAACTGGCTGAACAGGATGTTCTTGATCGGGCGGTTCATCGCCTTGGCCATCAGCTGTGTGAGCAGAGTACCGGCCGCACCGACCACGATACCGGCAATCATCAGGGCCGGGTTGTCGAGGACGATCCCCTTCAGGCCGACCGCGAGGCCGGTCAGGGCGTTGTACAGCGAGATGACCACCGGCATATCGGCGCCGCCGATCGGCAGGGTCATCAGCACGCCAAAGGCCAGTGCCAGCACGAAGAACAGCAGCAGGCTGAACGAGCCGATCTCGCCGCCGCTGGTGGCCATCATGAAGCCCAGCAACACGGTGATCGCGAAGATCGCGATGTTCACGATCTGCTGGCCGCCGAAAGTAAAGGTCTTCTTCATCAGGCCTTCGAGCTTGGCGTAGGCCACCAGCGAGCCGGAGAAAGCCACCGAGCCGATCAGCGAGCCGGTCACGGCGATCGCCAGGCCGGTGTTGGTGACCGTCTCCGGGGTGGCCTGCAGCAGGTAGATCGCACCGATACCGGCTGCGGCGCCGCCGCCCATGCCGTTGTACAGCGCGATCATCTGCGGCATGTCGGTCATCGCGACCTTCTTGCCGCTCCACCAGGCCAGTGCACCACCAATGGCGATACCCAGGATGATCAGGGTGTAGTTCACGCCACCGGAGATCTCCGGATGCACGAAGGTCACAAGCGTGGCGATCACCATGCCCACGCCGGCCCAGATGATCCCCGGACGCGCGGTGGTCGGGGAGGACATCTGCTTGAGGCCGACGATGAACAGCACCGCCGCCGCGAAGTAGGCGAGGTTGATGATCAGGCTCATGCTTTATCTCCCTTCTTGTCGTCCTTGCTGGTCTTGAACATCTCCAGCATGCGTTCGGTGACGACATAGCCGCCCACGGCGTTGCCCGCGGCCAGGATCACGGCGACAAAGCCGATCGCCTGTTCCAGCGGCGTCTGGGCATGGCCCAGCGCGACCATGGTCCCGACCAGCACGATGCCGTGGACGAAGTTGGAACCGGACATCAGCGGGGTATGCAGGATGACCGGCACCTTGGAGATGATCTCGTAGCCGGTGAAGGCCGCGAGCATGAAGATGTACAGCGCGATAAAGCCTTCGATGATCATGATTGCGCTCCCTTCAGGGCCTCACGGGTGGCCTCGTGCACGATCTCGCCGTCGCGGGTCAGCACGCTCTTGGCGATGACCTCGTCGTCCCAGTCCGGCTTGAACTCGCCGCCCTCGGCGATCATTGGCGTGAGGAAATTGAGCAGGTTCTTGGCATACATCTCGGAGGCATGCAGCGGGACCTGCGAGGGCACGTTCAGCGGGGCGTGAATGATCACGCCCTTGTGTCGACTGGTCTTGCCCGGCTTGGACAGCTCGCAGTTGCCGCCACCCTCGGCCGCGAGATCCACGATCACCGCGCCCGGCTTCATGCCCTCGACCATGTCCTTCGGGATCAGCTTCGGGGACTCGCGGCCCGGAATCGCGGCGGTGGTGATCAGGACGTCGGCCTTGGCGATGAACTCGCTCAGGGCATCCTGCTGCTGTTTCTTCTCTTCCGCAGTCAGTTCGCGGGCATAGCCGCCTTCACCCTCGGCGGAGACGCCCAGATCCAGGAACTTCGCACCCAGCGATTCGACCTGCTCCTTGGTCGCGGAGCGCACGTCGTAGGCCTCGACCATCGCGCCCAGGCGCTTGGCCGTGGCGATCGCCTGCAGCCCGGCCACGCCGGCACCGATCACGATGACCTTGGCCGGGCGGATGGTGCCAGCCGCGGTGGTCAGCATCGGGAAGAAGCGGCAGGAGAGATCCGACCCCATGATCGCGCCCTTGTAGCCGACCACGGCTGCCTGCGAGGACAGCACGTCCATGCTCTGGGCGCGCGAGATACGCGGGATCAGTTCCATCGCGAAGCTCAGGATCTTGCGTTCCTGCATCGCCTTGACCACGTCCGGGTTGCGATGGGCGTGGAAGAGGCTGACGACGGTCGAGCCCTCCGGCAGCTGATTGACCTCTTCCACCGTCGGCGGTGCCACGCGGACCATCAGGTCCGCCTGGCCGTAGGCCGTCTCGGTGTCGACCACGGTGGCCGACTCGTAAGAGGCATCCGGGAAATGGGCGTTGGTGCCGGCCCCTTTCTCCAACTGCACGGTGACACCCAACTGGGCGAACTTGGCCGCCACCGTCGGATCCAGGGCCACGCGGCGCTCGCCGCTGGCACTCTCCTTGGGAACGGATAATTTGATTGCCATGCGCTCTCTCCCCGGGCCAAACGTTCCCGCAATCCCTCCGGGACGTTCGGCCGCGCTCGCGGGTGGTAAATCAGGACGCCGGACGTGGCTTTTGTGGCCCGTTCGGCGGAAAAAACGGCCAGCAAGTGTAGCGGAATCGCCTTCGCGCTTAAACAGCCCGTTGATGGGGCGCGTTCTCCGGGCCCGCAACCACGTGGCCAACCGGTGTTCAGGCGGCTGTAATTGCGTTGCGGGCTCGGCCTGTTTATTGTCAAGCAAGTTTCGTGCGATCCCGCGCCGCACAAGCGGCCCACTTGGCGAAGGGGGCATGGATTTGCTCACGCCCGGCGGCGTAGAGCCTGCTCAAATTCCGCGTGAGCAAATCCGTGTTTCCTTGGAGACGGGACGAGGTCATGTTGCCGACCGAGCATCAGGTCCTGCGTACGGATGCAGCGGGCATGCCACTGGAGTGGATCGGCCTGGAGCAGGCCGTGCGCCTCTATTACACCGAGCAGGTCGCCTACGCCTGCGGGAGTCTGCTGTATCGCGTGCGTGGTGGCATCAACGCCCGCACCGGGCTGCAGTCCCGGGTCGAGGTCAACTCGATCATCGCCACCTTCGGTACCCGCCAGTCCCGTTTCAATCACTACACCCCGCCGCTCAACAACACCACGCTGTTCCGTCGCGACGCGCATCTCTGCCTGTACTGCGGCCAGCACTTCTACGAGCGCGATCTCTCGCGCGACCATGTCACCCCAATCAGCCAGAACGGGGCGGACACCTGGAACAACGTGGTCACCGCCTGCAAGCGCTGCAATAACCACAAAGCCGGGCGCACCCCCGAGCAGGCCGACATGCAGCTGCTGGCGATCCCGTTCACGCCCACCCATGCGGAGTACATCTATCTAAAAGGCAAGCGGGTGCTGGCCGACCAGATGGAGTTCCTGCTGGCACATTTCCCCCGGACCAGCCCCCTGCGCGGCCGCCTCGGCTGATCGCACCCGCGCGCCCCGCGCGTGGGTCGCGCTATCCTTGGCAGGGAACCAACCTGACCCGCGTGACTCCGACAGGAGTCATCCATCCTCTATTGCCGCAGGGAGCACCATGAAGTACTTCGGAGAGGCGGACTACCGCCATGGCCAGCCGCGCAAGGCGGGCGTACTGCTGACCAACCTCGGTACGCCGGACGAGCCCACCGCCCCGGCGCTCAAGCGCTATCTGAAGGAATTCCTCTGGGACCCGCGCGTGGTCGAGTTCCCGCGCCCGCTGTGGTGGCTGATCCTCAACGGCGTCATTTTGAACATCCGCCCGCGGCGCTCGGCCGCCAAGTACGCCACCGTCTGGACCGACGACGGCTCGCCGTTGCTGGCCATCTCGCGGCGTCAGGCCGAGGGCGTGCGCAACCGCCTGGCCGAACAGGTCGGCGAGGAGGTGCCGGTCGCGCTGGGGATGCGCTACGGCAACCCGTCGATCGAGGCGGGCCTGGACGAGCTGCGCCGCCAGGGCGTTCGCCGCGTGATCGTGCTGCCCCTTTATCCGCAGTATTCGGGGAGCACCACCGGCTCCACCTTCGACGCGGTGGCCGACGTACTGAAGGGCTGGCGCTGGGTTCCGGATCTGCAGTTCGTCGCCTCCTACGACGCCGAGCCCGGCTATATCGAGGCCCTGGCCAGCAGCGTGCGCGAGCACTGGAATACGCACGGCCGGGCAGACCGCCTGGTGATGTCGTTCCACGGCATCCCGAAGCGCTATCTGCTCAAGGGCGACCCGTACCACTGTCTGTGCCATGCCACCGGCCAGAAGCTGGCGGCCCAACTTGGCCTGAACGACGACCAGTGGCAGGTGACCTTCCAGTCGCGTTTCGGCCGCGAGGAGTGGCTGAAGCCCTATACCGACAAGACCATGAAGGCACTGCCCAAGGAGGGCGTGCGCTCGGTGGATGTGATCTGCCCCGGCTTCTCGGCCGACTGCCTGGAAACCATCGAGGAGATTGGCGACGAGAACCGCGAGATCTTCCTCAAGGCCGGTGGCGAACGCTTCCACTACATCCCGGCGCTGAACGACCGGGACGACCATCTCGACTTCCTGGCCGGGCTGGCCCACCAGCACATCGCCCCGTGGTTGGACGATCCGGACAATGCCCCCGAGGCCCGCGCCGCCGCCCGCGAACGGGCGCTGGCCCTGGGCGCGCAGCAGTAGGCCGCAATGGACGAGACCACCGCGCCCGGGCGAGCCGAGCAAACCGGCGAGACCGAGATCGGCGCCGTAATCATCGGCGACGAGCTGCTCAGCGGGAAGCGCCGTGACCGGCATCAGGAACACCTCACTGCCGCTCTGGCAGAGAAGGGGCTGGAGCTGGCCTGGATTCGTATTGTCGGGGACCACGCAGGCCGCCTGACGCAGACCTTTCGCGAGACGCTGGCGACCGGGGCGGAGGTCTTCAGCTTTGGCGGGATCGGCGCCACGCCGGACGATCGCACCCGCGCCTGCCTCGCCGAGGCGCTTGGGCTTCCCCTGCAGCCGCACCCGGACTTCATGTCCATCCTCGAGGAACGCTTTGGCGCAGAGGCCTGGCCGCACCGCGTGCGCATGGCCGAACTGCCGGAAGGGGCCAGCCTGATCCCGAATCCGGTCAACGGTATCCCGGGGCTTAGCTGCCAGCGTCATCACTGCGTGCCGGGATTCCCGGTCATGGCCGAACCGATGGTGCGCTGGGTGCTGGACCAGCGTTTCCCCGGACGTGACGCCGCTGCCGGCTCGGTCGAGGAGGTCCTGGTGCTCGAGAACGTGACCGAGAGCCGCCTGGTCCCGGTGCTCGAGGCCATGGAGGCCGCCTTCCCCGACCTGCGCATCTCCTGCCTGCCGCGGATGGACCGCCAGGCCCCGCAGGTCGAGCTGGGCCTGCGCGGTCCCCGCGCCCGGGTTACCGAGGGACAGGCCGCGCTGCGCCAGCAGCTGATTTCCGGGGGCTTTCTGAGCCACTGACAGGGTCGTGTCGCGCGGTCCAGTGGGGGCTTGCGCGCCCCTGCTTTCCCGGTATATTGCATCGGGCAGGCACTTGCCTGCGTGCCGCATCCGCGGCCCGAATGGAAGACCCCGCACGTGAACCTGCCTGTTCCCGGCCCCGAGTGGTCGCACCCTGTCGAGACACTTCCGGCCCGTGCGCCGGCCGTCATTGAATCCCCGGTTCCCGAGGCCCTCGAGCCTGCAGGCTGGCTGGATGCGCTGGTGCACGATCAGCGGTGCGTCTGGCCCGACTTCCTGCCCGAGGAGACGGTCGATGCGCTGCACGACGAGGTCTATGCCTTGCGCGATGCCGCGCAGCTGGCGCAGGCGCGCATCGGCCGCGGGGGCGAGCGCCACCGCGATCGGGCCACCCGTGGTGACTGGATCCACTGGCTGGATGGCGCCAGCCCGGCCCAGCAGGCGTTCATGGAACGCCTGGATGCGATCCGGCTGCAGGTGAGCCGCACGCTGATCCCGGGTCTGTTCGAGACCGAATCGCACTTTGCCCTGTACCCGCCCGGTACCCATTACGCCCGGCATGTGGACGCCTTTCAGGCCGGCAACTGCCGCCGGTTGTCGCTGGTGTTCTACCTGAACCGCGACTGGCACGAGCGGGACGGAGGCCAGCTCGCGATCTATGACGATGCGGACCGCGAATGCGAGCGCATCCAGCCCACGGCCGGCACGCTGGTGATGTTCCTCAGCCAGAGTGTGCCGCACGCGGTGCTGCCCACGCGTCGCTGGCGCGCCAGCATCGCCTCCTGGATGCGCGTGCGCGAGCTCTCCAACCCGCTCGCGGGTCTCGATCGCTTCTGACACTGGTCGCGGTGCGTTCTTGCAGCCTGCGGCGTCGGCGCCCATGATCGGGGAAGGGTGCGCAGCGCCCTTCGATCGAGCGCAACGCGGCGGGCCAGCATGGGCAAGAGCCGGCAATGGCAGGACAACGATCGCCTCCCACGAGACACGTCGCCCGACGTGCCCCTGCAGCCCTCCTCGGCTTCGATCTGGGTCGAGCGCTATCAGTTGCGTGACGCCCAAGGCGAGCCGGTGGATCCCTCGGTCGAGGCGATGTTCGACCGTGTCGCCGGGGCCCTCGCCGCGGTCGAGGCACCCGGCAAGCGCGCGCCGATCGAGCGCGAGTTCCGCTGGGCGCTGGACAATGGCGCCATCCCGGCCGGGCGCATCCTGGCCAATGCCGGGGCCGAGGCCCACAAACCGCAGACGACCCTGATCAACTGCACCGTCTCGCGCACGATCCGGGACTCGCTGCAGGCCATCCTGGATGCCACTACCGCCGCCGGCCTGACGCTCAAGGCCGGGGCCGGCATCGGCTACGACTTCAGCACCCTGCGCCCGAAGGGTGCGCTGGTCGCGGGTGCCGGCGCGCCGACCAACGGCCCGGTCGCCTTCATGCAGATCTTTGACCAGACCTGCCGCACCATCGGCGCGGCGGGTGGCCGACGCGGGGCGCAGATGGCGACGCTGGACATCGGCCACCCGGATATCGAGCGCTTCATCCTCGCCAAGCGCCGCAAGGGGTGGCTGACCCAGTTCAACCTGTCCGTGCTGGTGCGCGATGCCTTCCTGGAGGCCGTGGAGCGCGACGACGAATGGGCGCTCGCCTTCCCGCTTCTGCCCGTCGAGCAGGACCGGGTGGCGACATCCGAGCTTGTCTATCGCGACTGGCCGGTGGTCGAGGACGGCTACCGCGTCGACGATCAGGGCCAGGTCGCCTGTCGCATCTACCGCCGCGTGCGCGCCCGCGAGCTGTGGGACACGCTGATGCGCAGCACCTATGACGTCGGCGAACCCGGCGTCATCCTGATCGATCAGGTCAACCGCCAGAACAACGCCTCGTTCGACGAGGTGATCCGGGCGACCAATCCTTGCGGGGAGCAACCGCTGCCACCGGACGGGGCCTGTCTGCTGGGGTCGGTGAACCTGACTCGGTTCGTATCCGCGCCGTTCAGCGCCGACGCGGCCTTCGACTGGGCGCGTTTCGAGCGGGTGGTGCGCGTGTTCACGCGCATGCTGGACAACGTCGCGGACATCTCCGGGCTGCCGCTGCCGGAACAGCGCGCCGAGATGCTGCGCAAGCGTCGCCACGGCATGGGCATCCTCGGGCTTGGGTCGGCCCTGGCAATGCTGGGGGAGACCTACGGCTCGGAGTCGGCCGCCGACTTCACCGCGGAGGTCTGTCGCCGCCTGGCGCTGGAGAGCTGGCGGGCGGGGCTGGATCTGGCGCGCGAGAAGGGCCCTGCGCCGATCATGGACGAGGAGTTTACGCTGACCGCGGACATGTTTCGGCGTCAGTCGGCGCTGGCCGAGGCCGGCTATCAGGTGGGCGACGTGCTGAAGGGACGGGAGCTGCATGCGCGCTTCAGCCCCTACATGCAGCGCATCGCCGAGGAGGATCCGGCGCTGGCCGCGGCGCTGGCCGAGGAGGGCGCGCGCTTTACCCACGCCACCTCCATCGCGCCCACCGGCACCATCAGCTTCTCGGTCGCCAACAACGCGAGCAACGGGATCGAACCGACCTTTCTGCACCACACCACGCGTAATATCCGTCGCCCCGGGCGGCGCACCCGCGAGGCGGTGGACTGCTATTCCTACGAACTGCTGGCCTACCGCGCCCGGATCGATGCCGAGGCCGGGCCGGGGGATCTCCCTGCCAACGCGATCACCGCGGACCAGGTCAGTGTGGACGCTCACATCTGCATGCAGGCCGCCGCGCAGCCGTGGGTGGACTCGGCCATCTCCAAGACGCTCAACGTCCCGAGCGATATTCCGTTCGAGGACTTCCAGCAGGTCTACCTGCAGGCCTGGCGCTCCGGGCTCAAGGGCTGCACCACCTACCGGCCCAACCCGCAGGCACAGATGGGCGTGCTCATGGACCCCGAACGCCTGCGCAGCACCTGGTACACCTTCACCCTGGTGGACGGCCGGGAGCTGACCCTGCGCGGCGACGAAGAAGTCGAATACGAAGGCCAGATCCACAACGCCGCGAATCTCTTCGCCGCGCTGGAGGAGGGCTACTACGACGACGTCTGACGCCGTCTGGGAGGACACGATGCACCGGATCGACCAGCCCATCATCGCCTTTCGCCGCTCGGACACCCCGCAGGGCGAGGGCGCGTCCAGCGGCGACGACCACCCGCTGGGCAAGCGCATCCCGTCGCGCCCCGAGGGCGAACTCGAGTCGGTCACCGAGAAGGTGCGCTACTGGACCCAGGACGGGCCGCAGACGGTATACCTGGTGGTCAGCTTCGTGGCCGTCTCCGGCACGGTCAGCGGCGAGCGCGTGACCATCGAGCGCCCGATCGAGTTCTTCCTGCCCACCGGGCAGCACTCCGAGTCCTACCAGTGGATCTCCGCGACCATGCGCAGCCTGTCGCTGGCGGCCCGTGGCGGCTATGCCGCCCGCGCCCTGCGCGACCTGCGCAAGGTCACCTGGGACCGCGGCCCGGTCCGTTGCGGCGAGAACGAATACGGAAAGCCGCTGTACCACCCCTCCGAGGTCGCCGCGATCGCCCACGCCCTGCAACGCATCCTCCAGCGCCGTGGTTTCCTGGACCCCGACGGCCACCCCCGCCCGCTCCGCGAACTGGTCGCCGCCTATCGCGACAGGGCCCGAACCCCGGAAGCCTCCACCATCCTGGAAGCCCCGCATCGGGTGGCCACAGGCGCCGCGCCCTGCCCACAGTGCGGCGGTCACCTCGAGATCATCGACGGTTGCCCTACCTGCCGCGACTGCGGCTACTCGAAGTGCTAGGGGAGCACTGTGGGGTCAGTGTCCTTTCAGTCTCCCTTTCAGGTCCAGCGTCATGCACTTCATGCCGCCACCGGATTTCTGAAATTCGTCGATCGCGACCCGGTGCACCTCCATGCCGTGCTGCCGATAGCGTTCGGCGAGCCCCGCGGCCCGGTCGCTCAGGACGATTCGCTCGCCATCACTAACCGCATTGAGGCCGTAAGCCAGCGCATCGGCCTCGTCCGCCTCGATCACATTGGGCACACGATGTCGTACCGCCTCCAGGCTCTCTTGGGTAAAAGCGGGCGGATAGAGCGCAACGGTTTGGCCGTCGACCACCGTGAAAGCCGTGTCGAGGTGGTAGAAGCGGGCATCGGTTAACTGCAGGCTAACGACTTCCAGATCCAGAAACGACGCGAGCTCGGCGTGTGCCGCCTGATCACTGCGCCAGGGGTAGCCGGCGAAGATCGTGTCGTTCCAGATTAGCGCGTCGCCTTCGCCCTCGAAATCGTGGCGGGGCTGGTAGAGCGCCGTGAATCCCTGTTCGCGAAACCAGCTTTCGAACCACCAGGTCTCGCCCTGACGCTCTGGATGCCGGAAGGTGGGTAGCGCCACCTTGTCATCCACGACGAGCGCGCCGTTGGCCGTGAAGACCATATCCGGGAACCCCTCGACGGGCGGGATCAGGTGCACGTCCCAGCCAAGGGTCTCCGTATACAGCTGATAAAGCGCCTCCCATTGCCGGGTCGCGGTCTCCGGACACACGGGGCACTCAAGGTCCATCCAGGGGTTGATCTCATAGTGGATAGCGAAGTGTTCCGGTCGGCACATCAAAACGGATTTCGCCATCGTGGTGCTCCACTTGGGGCCGGAATCGGCACGAACACGCTTTTGACTTGAAACGTGCCAGCAAGGGTGCGCCCCTTCAAGTGCCTCCGTCGAGGTGCGTGAGCGGGCGCGCCACAGCTGGTGCGCCGGGTGGGATTAAGGCCGGTCGCCTAGAGGTCTGTCCACATTTCAGCATCCACCACAGTGGATAGCTACACGGCTGGCGGGGGCGTCATGGAAATCTCGAAGGCGGTCTCGTACTCTGGCCCGCCACTCGTCCATACCCCACGGGAGACATCGTGGCCAACATCCTGAACCCGTACGCCGACGATCAGCCCGAGCCGAAGCACATCCTCCTGCGTGCTCGCAGTGGCGAGGCGGTGTCGGCCAACTTCACCCTGCAGGATCGGCGGGGTCGCCAGAGCGCGGCGGAATATCTGTTCCATCTCTATTCCACCATCAAGCAGAAGCTGGACGAGCCAGTCCTGGATACCGCCGCGCCATCGCCGGACGACCAGGCCGCCATGCAGCGCCTGATCCTCTACGTAGCAGGCGCCCACGACACCATGTTCGGCACCTTCAATGGTTCCAATACCTCCTCGGAGATGCCGGAGGAGGAGCGCAACGAGTTCGTGGAAATCTTCCTGCTGGCCTGTGCCACGGTCATAGAGGGTCAGCGAATCACCGTCGACCTTCAGCGAGGCCTCATCACTGCCGAGGCAGCCTGAGCGTAATGCTCCTGGAATGACCTCGCGCTGGAAGCAAGGGTTCGATTGGTGGACCCGGTTGGGTGGAGGTCGGCCGCGCAGCGGCGCGAAGCATGGCTTCGCGAGGCCAGAACGGCGGGCGCCGGCAGGCGCGCGACTGGAATAGTCCGACCCGCCCAGCATGAGCGCAAGCGATTGGTGGGCCCGGTTGGGTGGAGGCCGGCCGCGCAGCGGCGCGAAGCCTGTCTTCGCGAGGCCGGAACGGCGTGCGCCGGCAGGCGCGCGACTGGAATAGTCCGACCCGCCCAACAGGAGCGCAAGCGAGTGGTGGGCCCGGTCGGACTCGAACCGACGACCAAGGGATTATGAGTCCCCTGCTCTAACCAACTGAGCTACAGGCCCGTATTTGGGGAGGGTACAAACGACTGCGGCGCCATTCTACCCGGAAAGGCAGGGATGGCGCCGCATCGGCAGGGCAGGTTCCGGCGGTTTGGCCGGGACGCCGGTTATTCGGCGTCGGTGTAGGTGCGCAGCAGTTCGGCGCGGGTTGGGTGGCGCAGCTTGCGCAGGGCCTTGGCCTCGATCTGGCGGATGCGCTCGCGGGTGACATCGAACTGCTTGCCGACTTCCTCGAGGGTGTGGTCGGTGTTCATGTCGATGCCGAAGCGCATGCGCAGGACCTTGGCCTCGCGCGGGGTCAGCGTGGACAGGATCTCGCGGGTGGCCTCGGACAGGCTCTCGCGCGCGGCGGAGTCCGACGGCGAGGCGACCTTTTCGTCTTCGATGAAGTCGCCCAGGTGGGAGTCTTCGTCGTCGCCGATCGGGGTCTCCATGGAGATCGGTTCCTTGGAGATCTTCAGCACCTTGCGGATCTTGTCCTCGGGCATCTCCATGCGTTCGGCCAGCTCTTCCGGCGTGGCCTCGCGGCCCATCTCCTGCAGCATCTGACGCGAGACGCGGTTGAGCTTGTTGATCGTCTCGATCATGTGCACCGGGATGCGGATGGTCCGGGCCTGGTCCGCGATGGAGCGGGTGATGGCCTGGCGAATCCACCAGGTGGCGTAGGTCGAGAACTTGTAGCCGCGACGGTATTCGAACTTGTCCACGGCCTTCATCAGGCCGATGTTGCCTTCCTGAATCAGGTCGAGGAACTGCTGCAGGCCGCGGTTGGTATACTTCTTGGCGATGGAGATCACCAGGCGCAGGTTGGCCTCGACCATCTCCTTCTTCGCGCGGCGGGCCTTGGCCTCGCCGATGGACATGCGGCGATTGATCTCCTTGATCTCGGAGATGTTCAGGCTGGCCTCGTGTTCGATCTCGGCGAGCTTCTTCTGCAGGCGCACGATCTCTTCCTCGTGCTCGGCGAGGGCGTTGGTGTACTTGCCCTTGGCCTTGCAGGCCTGCTTGATCCAGTCGAGGTTGGTCTCGTTTTTCGGGAAGCTGTCGATGAACGCCTTGCGCGGCATCTGCGCCTGGTTCACGGCCAGTTCCATGATGCGGCGCTCATGGCTGCGGATGCGGTCGATGGTGCCGTGCAGCTTGGTGGTTAGCTGGTCCACCATGCGCGGCACCAGCTTGAACTCCATGAAGTACTTGGCGGTGGCCTCGCGCGCGGTGGCGTAGGCCTTGCGGTCGCCCTTCTCGAAGGCCTTGTGGGCCTTGGCGTGCAGCTTGCGCAGCTTGTTGAAGCGTTCGCGGGCCTCTTCCGGGTCGGGGCCGGTGTCCACCGGTTCGGCGTCTTCTTCCTCGGAGTCCTCGACCTCTTCCACGATCGCATCCAGCTCCGGCGAGGCCTCGGCGGCCGCGGCCTTCTGGGCCTCTTCGGCCTTCTGGGCGTCTTCCGGGGAGACCAGCCCGCGCGCGACGGCTTCGCCGTCCAGCGGGTTCTTCGGGTCGATGAAGGAGACCACGAGATCGGTCAGGCGACCGTTGTTCTCGACGATCTGGTCGTATTCGCGGATCAGGTGTTCGATCGCGCCCGGGTGGTGGGCGAGCGCGAACAGGACCTGCATCAGGCCCTCTTCGATGCGCTTGGCGATGCGGATCTCGCCTTCGCGGGTCAGCAGCTCGACCGTGCCCATCTCGCGCATGTACATGCGCACGGGGTCGGTGGTGCGACCGAAATCGGAATCGGCCGAGGCGAGCGCGGCCACGGCGTCTTCGGCGTCCTCGTCAGCGGAAACGGAGCCGTCGGACAGCAGCAGGCTGTCGGCGTCCGGGGCCTGCTCGTGCACTGCGATGCCCATGTCGTTGATCATCGCAATGATGTCCTCGACCTGGTCGGAGTCGATGATCGAGTCGGGCAGGTGGTCGTTGACCTCGGTATACGTGAGGTATCCCTGCTCCTTGCCCTTGGCAATCAGTTCCTTGAGCTGGGATTGTTGCTCTTCACGGTTCATTGACGTCGTACTCCGAGGTGCCTGGGTCGCTGAATGGGTCGTAGAAAAATCAATCCTGCATTGTAGCAGAAGATTCTTATATTGCCGGGATTCGCCCGCCAAACCCTCTGCCGGGTCACGGAAATCCCGACAAGAGACTTGGGGGTAGGCTTTTCGATTTCAATGGGTTACGGCCTTCGATGGGCGTACTTCGGGGGAGCCTAACCGGTGTTTGTCTTCTGCAGTAGTGCAGTAAGACGCGCGAGCTCCTCGCGTTGTTCCGTGGCGAGTTCTCGGCCTGCGCGAGTGAGTTCACGAATCCGTGTGCGCGCCTGCTGGAGCAGGAGCTGGCGGGCGCAGTCCATGGCCACCTGCCGGGTCACCTTCGGATCGCCATCTCCAAGCTCCCGCGCTGCCAGGGCCTGCAGGCGGTTGAAGTGGCGATCGTCACGGAAACGTTCCAGCAGGTGGGCGCTGCTGCAGCCGGGGCGTTCGCGCAGGGCCTCCAGCAGCTTGCCCAGTGTTTGCGCGGCGGTACCGGGGAAGGCCGTGAGTTCGGCCAGCTCGGGCTGGGACCATTCGAGCTCCGGGTGCTGCAGGATTCGCGCAAGCAGCGCCCCCCAAAGGGCGGAGGGTGTCTCCTGCGCGGCGCCCGCCGGCTCGCTGTCTGGTGCCTCGGGGATGTCCGTGGGTGCGGAGGCCGGGGCCGTCGCGCGGGCGCTCCCGTCTTCGGCATCGCGGAGTTGCTCGCCCAGTCGCTCCGGGCTCAGGTGGGTCTCCTGGGCGACACGTTCGATCAGCTGGTCGCGGAACAGAGGATCACGGGTGGTGGCGACCAGCTTCATCGCGGCGTGCGCGAAGCGGGTGCGGCCCTCGGCGGTGTCGGTCGGGTGTTCCTCGCGCAGCAGCCGCACAAGCGTCTCGGACAGGGGCAGGGCGCCGGTGAGGCGTTCCTCCCAGCCGGCGAGGCCGTCGCGCAGCACCAGGCTGTCGGGGTCGTCGCCCTCGGGCAGGAACAACACGCGCACCTCGCGCAAGCCCTGGATTGCGGGCAGGGCCTCGGCCAGCGAGCGCCAGGCCGCGCGGCGTCCGGCGGCGTCGCCGTCGAAGCACAGGGTGATGCGCGAGACCTGGCGGAACAGGCTGTCCAGGTGGGCGCGGGTCAGGGCGGTGCCCATGCAGGCCACCGCGCGCCGAAAACCGGCGCGGGCGAGCCCGACCACGTCCATGTAGCCCTCGACCACCACGATGTCATCCAGCCGGGTGCCGGCCTTGCGCGCCTCGAACAGGCCGTAGATGGTCTGTCCCTTGTGGAAGACTTCACTCTCCGGACTGTTCAGGTACTTCGGCTCGCCGTCCTCGATCAGGCGCCCGCCGAAACCGGTGATGCGCCCGCGCCGGTCGCGGATCGGGAACATGATGCGCGCGCGAAAGCGTTCGCGGATGCGCCCGTCGTCGCGCCGTGCGGCCAGGCCGGCATCCACCAGCTGTTGCGGGGTGAAGCGTGGCTTGAGCGCCTCGATCAGGCCCGAGGGCGGGGCCCAGCCGATCTGGTAGTCGCGGGCGGTGTTACCGTCGATGCCACGGTTCTTCAGGTACTCGACCGCCTTCGGCGTGTGGCGCAGCTGCTGCACGTAGTATTCGGCGGCCGCGTTCAGGGCCTCGTACAGCGGCGCGTGGGCCTCGCGCTTGTCATCGCCCCCGGCCTCGCGCGGGACCTCCAGTCCGGCCTGCTCGGCCAGCTGCTCCACCGCCTCGGGGAAGCTCTGGTTCTCGTACTCCATCAGGAAGCTGATGGCCGTGCCGTGCGCCCCGCAGCCGAAGCAGTGGTAGAACTGCTTTTGCGGGGAGACGTAGAACGAGGGGGTCTTCTCGCCGTGGAACGGGCAGCAGGCGGCGAACTCGCGCCCGGCCTTCTTCAGGCTCACGCGGCGCTGGATCACCTCGACGATATCGCTGCGCTCGAGCAGCTCGTCGATAAATGCCTGTGGAATGAGGCCTGCCATGGGGGTCTGCTGGGGGTACCTGATCCGTGGGGGTATCAGATGATACCGGCTGCCCGGCTTGTGGGTCAGGTCCGGTCCGAAACCACGCGTGCGAAGGCCCGAAAATCATCCCGATGACGGGAACAGACTGCGTGGGTGATGTCCCAGTTGATGCGTTCGTAGTTGTGCACGGCGCGCGACAAGTTCAGGGCAATGATGTCCTGGGTGTCCGGGTCCCGGGCCAATTCCTCGGCCGTGGCGGAGCAACGCTGATTGACCCGGTTAACGCAGTACCGCAGGGTCTCGAGTTTCTGCTCGACTACGCGCGGGTCCACGCGTCTCTCCGCTCGGCCAGGATGCGATTACGGTAGGGCAGGAAATCGGCCTGCTCGATCAGGTGACGGGTCAGGTAGCGCGCGTGGGCCTCGTCGCTGCCAAGCACGCGGATGCCCCGGGTCATGATCTCGCCCAGCAGGGGTTCGCCCGCCTGCGTCAGGTCCACGAGGTCCACCGGACGCCCGGTGGACGCGGCCAGGGCATCGATCAGCGCGATGCGCGCCTGGGTGTCCAGAGGCGATCCGGCGCTGACGGCGAGGTCGAGGTCGCTATCGAACCGTGCGCCGCTGCGAGCCAGCGATCCGAACAGGATGGCCAGCTCCAGTTCCGGATGTTGTTCCAGTACGCGCCGGACATCCGCAATTTCGGCTCTCGTTTCCATGGACTCCAGTCTAGCAGTAGTCCTGGTGTGCCCGGCGGTTCTTCAACCCCCCCGCCCGGTTTCGCACTGAGTTGGGTCAAAACAAAACGGGCCCCGTCAGGGGCCCGTATCTGCATTCCGCCGGGTGGCGGGTCAGGCGGCCTGGCGCAGGTTGGCCAGCAGGCCCCGGAGTTCGGAGGCCTTGGGCTTCACCAGCCAGAACGAGCCCTGGTAGTGGTCGAACTGCTCGAGGATTTCGCGGCCCCAGTCACTGTCGGTCTCGTGCACGAATTCCGTGATGAGCTCCTCCAGGTAGTTGCGGTGGGCCTCCATGTCCTCGGTGTCGAGGCGGTGCAGGTCGATCAGCTCGTTGTTGATGCGGTCCGGGAAGTCGTTCTCCCGGTCCAGCACGAACGCGAAGCCGCCGGTCATGCCCGCGCCGAAGTTGATGCCGGTGTTGCCCAGCACCACCATCACGCCGCCGGTCATGTACTCGCAGCCGTGATCGCCGATGCCTTCCACCACAGCGATCGCGCCGGAGTTGCGCACCCCGAAGCGTTCGCCGCACTGGCCGGCGGCGAACAGCTTGCCGCCGGTTGCGCCATACAGGCAGGTGTTGCCCATGATGGTGGTGTCCTGGCTGGCGAAGTTCGAGCCTTCCGGTGGGCGGATCACCAGCTTGCCGCCGGTCATGCCCTTGCCGACGTAGTCGTTGGCGTCGCCTTCCAGGTACAGGTGCAGGCCACCGGCGTTCCAGACGCCGAAGCTCTGCCCGGCCGTGCCTTTCATGCGCACGGTGATCGGGGCATCGGACATGCCCTGGTTGCCGTGGCGTTTGGCGATCTCGCCGGACAGCCGCGCGCCGATCGAGCGGTCGGTATTGGCGACGTCGAAGCGGTATTCGCCACCGGCCTTGTTCTCGATCGCCTCGAGCATCTCGGCGACCATCTTTTCCGCCAGCTCGCCCTTGTCGAACGGCTCGTTCTTCGGCTCCTTGCAGAAGCGCGGCTTGTCGGCCAGGTCGCCGCTGGCCAGCAGGCCGTTCAGGTCCAGGTGCTGCTGCTTCGGCGTCTCGCCCGGCAGGATCTCCAGCAGATCGGTGCGGCCGATCAGGTCCGTCAGGCTGCGCACGCCCAGCTTCGCCATCCACTCGCGGGTCTCGCGGGCGACGAACTGGAAGTAGTGCATGACCATCTCGGGCAGGCCGATGAAGTGGTTCATGCGCAGCACCTTGTCCTGCGTGGCGACACCCGTTGCGCAGTTGTTCAGGTGGCAGATGCGCAGGTATTTGCAGCCCAGCGCGACCATCGGGCCGGTGCCGAAGCCGAAGCTCTCGGCACCCAGGATCGCCGCCTTGATCACGTCGAGGCCGGTCTTCAGGCCGCCGTCGGTCTGCAGGCGCACCTTGTCGCGCAGGTCGTTGCCGCGCAGGGTCGCGTGGGTCTCGGTCAGGCCCAGCTCCCAGGGGGTGCCGGCGTACTTGACCGAGGTCAGCGGGCTGGCGCCGGTGCCGCCGTCGTAGCCGGAGATGGTGATCAGGTCGGCGTAGGCCTTGGCCACGCCGGCGGCGATCGTGCCGACCCCGGCCTCGGAGACCAGCTTCACCGAGACCAGCGCATCCGGATTGACCTGCTTGAGGTCGAAGATCAGCTGCGCCAGGTCCTCGATGGAGTAGATGTCGTGGTGCGGCGGCGGCGAGATCAGGGCCACGCCCGGATTCGAGTAGCGCAGCTCCGCGATCATCTTGTTGACCTTGTGGCCCGGCAACTGGCCGCCCTCGCCGGGCTTCGCGCCCTGGGCGACCTTGATCTGCAGCACCTCGGCGTTGACCAGGTAGTGCGGGGTCACGCCGAAGCGGCCGGAGGCCACCTGCTTGATCTTGGACATGCGCTCGGTGCCGTAGCGGGAGACGGCCTCGCCGCCCTCGCCGGAGTTGGAGCGCCCGCCGAGGCGGTTCATCCCCGTGGCCAGGGCCTCATGGGCCTCCGGCGACAGCGCGCCCAGGCTCATGCCGGCGGAGTCGAAGCGCGGCAGGATCTCGGCCTCGGGCTCGACTTCGTCGATATCGATCGGCTCGATGTCGTCGCGGACCTTCAGCAGGTCGCGCAGCACGGTTACCGGGCGTTCGTTTACCAGTGCTGCGTACTCCTGGTACACGCCATAGTCGCCGGACTGTACGGCGCGGTGCAGGGTCTGGATCACGTCCGGGTTGTAGGCGTGGTACTCGCCACCATGGACGTATTTCAGCAGGCCGCCCTGGCCGGCGCTCTTGCGCGGATTCCAGGCACGCTTGGACAGCGTCTCCAGGTCCGCCTCGATATCGGCGAAGCGGGTGCCCTTGATGCGGCTGGTGGTGCCGGTGAAGCAGGTGGCCACGACCTCGTCGGCCAGGCCGACGATTTCGAACAGCTGCGCGCCGCGGTAGCTGGCGATGGTGGAGATGCCCATCTTCGACAGAATCTTGAACAGGCCCTTGTTGATGCCGCGGCGGTAGTTCTGCGCCAGCGTCAGCGGGTCCGCGTTCGGGATTTCGCCGGATTGGCACATGCCGTGCAGCGCCGAGTAGGCCAGGTACGGATAGATCGCGGTGGCGCCGTAGCCGAGAAGGACCGCGAAGTGATGCGGGTCGCGCACGGTGGCGGTCTCGGCGACGATGTTGGCGTCGGTGCGCAGCTTAGCGCGGATCAGGGCGTGATGCACCGCGCCCACGGCCAGTGCGGCCGGGATCGGGCGGCGTTCCGGGTCGATGCCGCGATCGGACAGCACCAGCACCACGGCGCCTTCGCGCACGGCGTCGACCGCGCGCTCGGTCAGGGTCTTCAGGGCGTCTTCCAGCGAGTGCGCGTGGACGTCGTAGTTCAGGTCCATGCGCTCGACGCGGAAGGCGTCCTCGGTCTGGTTGCACAGCTCGCGGAACTTGGCCTCGGACAGCACCGGGGAGTCGGACACCAGACGGTGGGCGTGGTCCGGGGTCTCCTCGAACAGGTTCTGCTCGCGGCCGAAGCAGGTCTCCAGCGACATCACGATGCTCTCGCGCAGCGGATCGATCGCCGGGTTGGTGACCTGGGCGAACTGCTGGCGGAAGTAGTCGTACAGCGAGCGGGTGTGGCGGGAGAGCACGGCGAACGGGGTGTCGTCACCCATCGAGCCCACGGCCTCCTGGCCGGCCTCGGCCAGCACGCGCAGGATTTGGTCGCGCTCCTCGAAGGTCACGTCGAACAGCTTCTCGTAGGTCTCCAGACGCTCGGCCGGCATCGGCTCGCCGGAGAACAGCTGGTTGTCGTCCAGCTGGCTCTTCAGGTGTTTCACGTGGGCGCGCAGCCACTGGCGGTAGGGCTGGCGCGTGCGGTTGATGCGGTCGACGTCCTCGGGATGGAGCAGCTCGCCCGATTCGGTATCGACGGCCAGCATCTGCCCGGGCTTCAGGCGGCCCTTGGCGACCACGTCCTCGGGAGAGTAGTCATACACGCCAATCTCGGAGGCGAGGGTGATGTGGCGGTCCTTGGTGATCACGTAGCGGGCCGGGCGCAGGCCGTTGCGGTCCAGGGTGCAGGCGGCGTAGCGGCCGTCGGTCAGTACGATCCCGGCCGGGCCGTCCCAGGGCTCCATGTGCATGGAGTTGTATTCGTAGAAGGCGCGCAGGTCGGAGTCCATGTGCGCGACGTTCTGCCACGCCGGCGGGACCAGCAGGCGCATCGCGCGGAACAGGTCCATACCGCCGGCCAGCAGGACCTCCAGCATGTTGTCCAGGCTCTGCGAGTCGGAGCCTTCCAGGTTCACCAGCGGCTCCAGCTCGGCCAGTTCCGGCAGCTTCTCGGTGGCGAACTTGTGCTGACGCGCGACCGCCCAGTTGCGGTTGCCCTGCACGGTGTTGATCTCGCCGTTGTGGGCGAGGAAGCGGAACGGCTGCGCCAGGCCCCACTGCGGGAAGGTGTTGGTGGAGAAGCGCTGGTGGAACACGCAGATCGAGGTCTCGAGCTCCGGGCGCTGCAGGTCGCGGTAGAGCACCGGCAGGTTTTCCGGCATCACCAGGCCCTTGTAGGAGACCACGCGCGCGGACAGGCTCGGCACGTAGAACACCGGGTCGTCGCCCATCGCGATCTCGGCACGACGGCGCACCACGAACAGCGCGCGCTCGAAGTCGTCGCCGTCCATGTCGGCGGGGGCGTTGATGAACACCTGCAGGATGTGCGGCTGGCTCTTCAGGGCTTCGGCCCCGCAGGCGTCTTCCGCGTTGATCGGCACCTCGCGCCAGCCGGCAAGCTTCAGCGGGCCGCGCTCGATCGCGCTCTCCACGGCGGCCCGGGTCTCGGCGATCTTCTCCGGGTTGATGAACACGATGCCAGCGGCGAAGCGCTCGGCCAGTTCGATGCCGGCCTCGCCGGCCAAGGTGCGCAGGAAGGCCTCGGGGGTCTTCATCAGCAGCCCACAGCCGTCGCCGGTCTTGCCGTCGGCGGCGATCGCGCCGCGGTGGGTCATGCGTTCCAGGGCCTTGATCGCGGTGTCCACTACCCAGTGGCTGGCGACGCCGTCCATGTGCGCAATGAGGCCGAAGCCGCAGTTGTCGCGCTCGAATTCGGGACGGTAGAGGGTGCCGTTCAGTTGGTTCTGTCGCATCGGTGAACTCCGGTCACGGCGCGCTTGGCGCGGCGCGTAAGGCTGGAAAAGAACACGGAAAAAGGCGCAGGAATATAGCCGAACCGTCATTCTCCCGGCAAACCGGGGCCGGTCAAGTACTCATGGGGCGACGCGGGTTGGGCGGGTGCCGGGATGGCCTGCCTATTCGCGCGCCACGCCCTGGACCGAGCCGATGGAGCGGATCCAGGGGCCTTCGTTGCGTACTGCTTCGGGCAGGTCCGAGGCTGCGCCTTCGGCGGCGTCTCGATTGGCGAATGAGCCGGCCAGCACGACCACGAAGTCGCGATTATTTACGCGCGTGGGGATGTAGCGGATGCCACCCAGATTGTGGCGATCCGCATAGCTGCGGGCCGTGGACATGTCCGGTGCCGCGATCAGCTGGATGGTGAACGCATCGGAAGACTGGTTGCTCAGCCACTCCAGATCGCCGCGCAGGCGCTCGCCGTCACCATCCTCGTCGGCCAGGGCCTCGGTCGTCGTCTCTGGCTCTGGCTCTGGCTCTGGCTCTGGCTCGGGTTCCGGTTCGGGCTCGGGCTCGGGCTCTGGTTCGGGTTCTGGCTCCGGTTCTGGCTCCGGTTCTGGCTCCGGTGCGGGTTCGGTCGGTTCCGGCTCGGTGGCTGGCTCGGCCTCAATGCCGGCGATCGGGTCACCGCTTGGGCGTTCCTGGCCGGGCAGGGGATCGATGTCCGGGCTGGTCAATGTGTCGCCGGTATGCTCCAGAGGGTCGGGGACGACAAGATCGTCCTCCTCCTCGGATGCCGGGGGTCGGGTTTCGGGCAACGGGAGTTCGACGACCTCCTGCTCCGCCTCGGTTTCGCGGCTGTCCATCAGTTGCATGGCGACGGGTGCAGCGATACCAATCGCGACTGTGGCCGCGACCGCCGGCACGAACCAGCGCTGGTTCCAGAAGGGCGCGGCGTGTTTTTCTTGCGAGGGTTCTTCGAGTTCGTAATCGGGCTCTGGCCGCCATTCTGGCTCCTCACTGGCGCTTGTTTGCGTGAGGGCTTCGGCAGCCGGGGTGAATTCGTCCTCGTCGCGCTGGGCGCGTAGCACCGGTTCGACGTCGGTTCCGCGATCGGGCTCGGCATCGGAGTCCAGGGTGACACCCGCCGCCTCGGATGTCGTGGCCGCCGATTCGTCCTCGCGTTCGGCTTCGTCACCCAGCGCGATGCCGGAAGTAGCGGTGCCCGCTGCCGAGGATGCGGCAGCCGCGCCGGTGGCGTGGCGCTCGCTGCGGCAATGGCGTTCCAAGACCTGATTGGCCTCGCGGTTCAGGTTGCCGGGCAGGCCCTGGCTGGTGGTTTGCAGGTGGTGAATCGTGTCCTGGTCGAGCAGGCGTTCCGGGTCGTCGAGACCCGCTGCATGCAGTCTGTGACGCAGGTAGGCTGCCGTCTGTTCGAGGTTGAAGGCGCGCAGGTTGACACGCGTGACCTGATCCTCGTCGGACGGGTCCGGCAGGTACAGGCGCCGGCGGAGCAGGCCACTGGAGCCCACCAGCACTACGCGTGGCGCTCGCCCCTGCGATTCGAGCACCTCGCTGCGCATGCGCATCAGATTGTTCACGATGTCGGTACCCACCAGATGGGCATCGTCCATCGCGATGACCGGGTCCATGCCAATCGCAACGCGCTCGGCCAGCAGTTCGGTCAGGGGGCGGTCGGGGTCGTCTGCATTCTGTGAGCGCAGATAGCTGCGAATGGTGTGATCCACCGATTCGAACTGGGTATTGATGCGGGCGCGAAAGGCGATCAGCTCGAAGGGTTCGGGCAGCATGGCCAGCAGACGCATCAGTTGCAGGCTGCGTCCGGAGCCATTCTCGCCGGTCATGATCACGATGGCGCCTGGGGTATCAAGGGCAGCGCGCGCCGACTCGAGCAATCCGTCCAGCAACGGGTCGCTGTAGATGAAGTGTTCGTCGGGTGTTTCGTCGAACGGAGCCGTGTGCAGGCCGAGCTGTTTAAGACATTGGTCAGAGAGCGCCATGGGTTTGAGTCTCAGGTCAGCGTGCCCAGATCGAACAGGCGGTGGTGTTCACGGATGGCGTGGCGGTCGGTCATGCCCGCGATGTAGTCGGCAATTGCGCGCTGCGGCGCATTCGGGTCGGCCTCGGCGATCTGTTCGGCATGCCGCTGGAAGTGCTCGGGCATCAGCCGCGGCTCGGAGTCGAATGCGGCGAACAGTTCCTGAATCAGCTGGCGGGCCTTGTGCATCACCGCGTGGACCTGATGGTGGTGGTACAAGTTCTCGCGCAGGAAGACCTTCAGCTCGTGCGCCTGGTCGGCCATCTCCGGGCTGAAGCGGATCAGCGGCTGGCCGGCTTGGCGGACGTCGTCCGGGGTGTGGAGTTGATGGAGGTCGATTGCGGCCTGGCTGTTCTCGATCAGGTCGGATACCAGGGCGTCGATCATGCGGCGAACGGTCTCATGCTGAACCCGGCGTGGTTCGAGGTCCGGGTAGCGGGCGCGCACCGCCTCCAGGCATTCGCGGAACAGACGGACCTCCGTCAACTGGTCCATGCCGAGCAGCCCGGAGCGCAGGCCATCGTCGACATCGTGATTGTTGTAGGCGATCTCGTCGGCCACGTTGGCCAGCTGCGCCTCCAGCGAGGGCTGCTGCTTCTCGAGAAAGCGCACGCCAATCGCGCCCAGTTCTCGTGCGCGCTGCGGCGAGCAGTGCTTGAGGATGCCCTCGCGTGTCTCGAACGTCAGGTTGAGGCCGTCGAATTCCGCATAGTGGCGCTCCAGCAGGTCGACGATACGCAGCGACTGCAGGTTGTGCTCGAAGCCACCATACGCCTTCATGCAGTCGTTCAGGGCATGCTGGCCAGCATGGCCGAACGGGGTGTGGCCGAGGTCGTGCGCGAGGGCGATGGCCTCGACCAGGTCCTCGTTCAGGCGCAGCGCGCGCGCGATCGAGCGCCCGATCTGCGCGACCTCCAGCGAGTGGGTCAGGCGGTTGCGGAACAGGTCGCCTTCGTGGCTGATGAAGACCTGGGTTTTGTATTCCAGGCGGCGGAACGCGCTGGAGTGCACGATGCGGTCGCGATCACGCTGGAAGGCGCTGCGGTGGCGTGGTGGCGCTTCCGTGTGTTCCCGGCCGCGCGAGGCCGCAGGGTCGGCGGCGTAAGTCGCGAGCCCGGAGGCGCGGTCGACCCGGGGTGTGGTGGCCAGGGCCTCAGGCGACACGGGCGCCCTCGTGCAGGGTCGCGTCCAGTGCCGACACGTCGAACTGGTCGGTGATCTCGGCCTCGCCGATCCCCCGCAGCAACACCAGGCGAAGGCGGCCGCTGGCGACCTTCTTGTCGATCGCCATCAGCTCGCGGAAACGGTCGGCGGTCATGCGGTCCGGTGGATCCAGTGCCAGGCCGGCGCGCTGGATCAGGGCCTCGGCGCGTTCGCGCTCGGCCGGGCTCAACCAGCCCATGCGTTCCGACATGCGCGCGGCCATTGCCATGCCCGTGCCCACGGCCTCACCGTGCAGCCATTCGCCGTAGCCCATCCCGGCCTCGATCGCGTGGCCGAAGGTATGGCCCAGGTTCAGCAGGGCGCGGATGCCGCCTTCGCGTTCGTCGGCGGCGACGATCTCGGCCTTGCAGGCGCAGGAGCGGTGGATGGCCCGGGCCAGCGCCTCGGGTTCCAGGGCGCGCAGCTCGTCGATATGCGCCTCCAGCCAGGCGAAGAACTCGGCGTCGCGGATCAGGCCGTACTTGATGACCTCGGCGAGTCCGGCCTGCAGCTCGCGCTCGGGCAGTGTCTTCAGGGTGTCGGTGTCGACCAGCACCGCGCGCGGCTGATGGAAGGCCCCGATCATGTTCTTGCCCAGCGGGTGGTTGACCCCGGTCTTGCCGCCCACCGAGGAGTCGACCTGGGCCAGCAGGGTGGTCGGGACTTGCACAAAGTCGATCCCGCGCTGGTAGATCGCAGCGGCGAAGCCCGCGATATCGCCCACCACACCCCCGCCCAGTGCGACGATGCGGCTGCCCCGGTCGAACCGGGCCTCCAGCAGGCGGGTGATGATCGATTCCACTGTGGCCAGGGTCTTGTGGGCCTCGCCATCGGGCAGCTCGATCCAGAGGGGCTCGCCAGCGATCTCGCAGTGGTCGAGTGTTTCGCGCAGAGCCTCGCCGTACAGCGGGCCCACGGTGGTGTTGGTCACCACCGCCACGCGGCGGCCCTCGAGCGCCGGGCGGAGGGTGTCGGCGGCGGCGAGCTGGCCCGGTCCGATCCGGATAGGGTAACTGCGCTCGCCCAGCTCGACGTTCAGGTTTTGCATGCCGGGTGCGTTCATCAGGGGCATCATAGCGTGCGTGCTGCTGTGGGCGTAAGCGTGTGCGCGGTCAGGATGGGCATCGTTTCACGGACTTTTGCAAATGGCGCCGGTTGGATTACCATAGGGAGTTCTGCATGGCTGCCCGGAGTGTTTCGGGTGGCGTTTTTGTTTTGGTAGACGAATCAGCATTCGCATCCGGAGATTGTATGCCGCACGTACGAGTTCGCGAGAATGAGCCCTTCGAGGTTGCCCTGCGCCGTTTCAAGCGCACCTGTGAGAAGGCCGGTGTGGTCGCGGAAGTCCGCCGCCGCGAGTATTACGAAAAGCCGACCACCGAGCGCAAGCGCAAGGCCGCCGCAGCGGTGAAGCGCCAGCTGAAGAAGAATTCCCGCGACATGACCCGTCGGGTGCGTTTGTACTGAACGTCTTTACGTAGAATCGTCTGTCGGGCATCAGGCCCGGATCGAGGACCCTTTGATGTCGCTCAAGGCCCGTTTGCAGGATGACGTGAAGCAGGCCATGAGGGCCCGTGAGAAGGAGCGCCTTGGGGCGTTGCGTCTGATCCAGGCCGAGGTCTCGCAGTTCGAGGTCGACGAGCGGCGCGAGGCCGATGACGACACGGTGCTGGCGATCCTCAACCGGATGCTCAAACAGCGCCGCGACTCCATCGACCAGTACCGCAAGGGTGGTCGCGAGGACCTGGCCGAGCGCGAGGCCGCCGAGATCACGGTGATCGAGGCCTACATGCCCGAACCGCTGGGCGACGCCGAGCTGGAGCAGATGATCGGCGAGGCGATTGCCGAGACCGGCGCCGCCGGCGCCAGTGACATGGGCAAGGTGATGGGCGTGCTCAAGCCCCGAGTATTCGGCCGCGCGGACATGGGCGTCGTCAGTCAGAAGGTCCGTACCGCGCTGGCCTGACCGTTACGCGCTCAAGCGCGAAACGATCCATTCCTGAACGCATGAACGGTTGAACCCCGAGGCGTCATGCCGCCGGTTCCCGTCGGAGCGAGTGATCCATGGCTTTCAATCCGATGCAGTTCCTGGACCTGCCGCGCCAGGACCCTCAGAAGACCCCCGCCGAGATTCGTATCCACGAATTTGGCGAGATCATCGGTCAGTTCGATCCGGCGACCGCGGGGCAGCAGGCGGGCCGCTGTCTGGCCTGCGGCAATCCGTATTGCGAGTGGAAGTGCCCGGTGCACAACTTCATCCCGAACTGGCTGAAGCTGGTGGAAGAGGGCAACCTGTTCGCCGCCGCCGAGCTCTCGCACAAGACCAACTCCCTGCCCGAGGTCTGCGGCCGTGTCTGCCCGCAGGATCGCCTGTGCGAAGGTGCCTGCACGCTGAACGACGGTTTCGGCGCGGTCACCATCGGTTCGGTGGAGAAGTACATTACCGACGAGGCCCTGAAGGCCGGTTGGCGTCCGGATCTCTCTGACGTCACCCCGACCGACAAGCGCGTGGCCGTGATTGGCGCCGGTCCAGCTGGGTTGGGCTGTGCCGATATCCTGGCGCGTAACGGCGTGCAGGCGGTGGTGTATGACCGTCACCCGGAGATCGGCGGTCTGCTGACCTTCGGTATCCCGCCGTTCAAGCTCGAAAAGCACGTGATCCGCACCCGCCGCGAGATCCTCGAGGGCATGGGCGTTGAGTTCCGCCTGAGCACCGAGATCGGCCGCGATATCCAGATGGACGCCCTGCTGGAGGAATACGATGCCGTATTCCTGGGCATGGGGACGTACACCGCGATGCAGGGCGGCTTCCCTGGCGAGGATTTGCCGGGGGTGTATCCGGCCCTGCCGTTCCTGATTTCCAACATCCGTCAGGTGATGGGCTGGGAGCACGATGAAGATGGTTTCATCGACGTGGCCGGCCAGCGTGTGGTGGTCCTCGGCGGTGGCGACACCGCGATGGACTGCAACCGTACCTCGATCCGTCAGGGCGCGGCCTCGGTGACCTGCGCCTATCGCCGCGACGAGGAGAACATGCCGGGTTCGCGCAAGGAAGTCGTGCATGCGCGCGAGGAAGGTGTGCAGTTCGAGTTCAATGTTCAGCCGGTCGAGATCGTAGGCGATGGCAAGGTCGAGGGCGTCAAGGTGGTGCGCACCCAGATGGGCGCACCGGACGAGCGCGGCCGCCGCCGTCCGGAGCCAGTGCCGGGCTCCGAACACGTAATCCCGGCCGACCGCGTGCTCATTGCCTTTGGGTTCCGTCCGTCCCCGGCGGACTGGTTCGCCGAATTCAAGATCGGCGTGGACGAGGGCGGGCGTGTGCAGGCCGTTGGCTCACACGCCTTTCAGACCGGCAACCCGAAGGTCTTTGCCGGCGGCGACATGGTGCGCGGCTCGGACCTGGTCGTAACCGCTGTCTTCGAGGGCCGCGAGGCCGCCGAAGGCATCCTTGAATATCTCGGCGTTTGAGCCTTTCGATGTCCCAGACCCTGAAGAATGACCGCCTGCTGCGTGCGTTGCTGCGCGAGCCCGTGGACCGCCCGCCGATCTGGATCATGCGCCAGGCCGGACGCTACCTGCCGGAGTACCGCGAGACCCGCGCCCAGGCCGGTAGCTTCATGAGCCTGTGCCAGAATCCGGAGTTGGCCTGCGAAGTCACGATGCAGCCGCTGCGCCGATTCCCGCTGGATGCGGCGATCCTGTTCTCGGACATCCTGACCATCCCGGATGCGATGGGCCTGGGGCTTTATTTCGAGACCGGCGAGGGTCCGCGCTTTCGCGACCCGATCCGTTCGCTCGAGGCGATCGAGAACCTGCCGGTGCCCGATCCGGAGCAGGAACTGCGTTATGTGATGGACGCGGTGCGCCTGATCCGGCGCGAGCTGAATGGCGAAGTCCCGTTGATCGGCTTTGCCGGCAGCCCGTGGACGCTGGCCACCTATATGGTGGAGGGTCAGGGCTCGCGTGACTTCGCCGAAACCAAGCGGCTGATGTACGGCGAGCCGCAGGCGATGCATGCGCTGCTGCAGAAGGTCGCCAGCGCCGTTACTGAATACCTGAACGCGCAGATTCGCGCCGGGGCACAGGCCGTGATGGTCTTCGATACCTGGGGTGGGTCGCTCACGCCGCGCGGCTATCGCGAGTTCTCGCTGGCCTACATGCAGCGCATTGTCGATGGTCTGATCCGGGACCACGACGGCCGCCGCGTGCCGGTTACGCTGTTTACCAAGGGTGGCGATGCCTGGCTCGAGGCGCAGGCCGAGACCGGTGCCGATGCGCTGGGGCTGGACTGGACGATCGAGATTGGCGAGGCCAGCCGTCGCGTCGGGGACCGTGTGGCACTACAGGGGAACCTGGATCCGTCGGTGCTGTACGCGCCGGACGCAGTGGTGCGCGAGGAGGCCCTGCGGGTGCTGGACGGGTTCGACCGGGACACCGGTCACGTCTTTAACCTCGGGCACGGGATCCATCCGGGCATTGACCCGGACCGGGTTGCGACCCTGGTCGAGACGGTCACCTCCTACCGCCGCGATTGAGTCGGCGTCTCCTTAAGGCGCCGTCTCCCTGGCGTCAGGACGCGTCGGCCTGTGCTGCGTCGGTGTTTGCGGCGTCCAGCAGTCTGTCCACGTCCGCGCGACCCGCGCGGGCCATGGGCTTGCCGTCCACCGGCGACGGCGGCGCCTGGCGCAGTCCATCCAGCGGGAATACGGTCAGCTCGATGTCCGTGTCATTCGGCCCGCGAAAACTCAGAAACGGTACCCGCTGCTCGCGCCCTTGGCGGCTGCGGTAGCGGCGTTCACCTGTCTGGCAGCGGATGCCGCGTTCGCCCAGGTCGAGGATGACCTCCTCCACGGTTTCCGCAAACGCGTGTAGGTTGACCAGGGGCTGGCGCTCGACGATCCCGTCCAGCAGCGGACCGACCAGGCGCGGTTCCAGCTCCGCCAGCCGCTCCATTACGATCCGCGCCGCCTCCAGGCGCTCGCGGTAGGCCTGGCGGCTGGCGTCCGTTGCGAACAGCCGACTGCGTTCGATGGCGGCCGCCTGGATCTCGGCATTGCCCGGCATCTCGTGGCGGGCTTCGATACCCAGATGCTCCGCTGCCTTGCGCTTGGCCAGCGCGAAATCGCGAATTCCGTCGTCCAGCAGGATCCGCGCGGCCTCCTGTGCCAGTTCCTGGCGTATGCGGGAAGGATTCATCAGAACACCGATTCGGGTGGGCTCTGGCCGTTCTCCCCGCTGGGGCCTGAGGGTGCCTGGCCGCGTTCCGGTACCTGTTGCGGGATCAGCCACTGGATGTTGGCCCCCGGGGTCTCCTCGCTTGGTGCACGACGGCCGTCGGGCAGGATTGCAACCCGCTGCAGGTCATCCGGCCGCTCCACGGGACGCTCCGGTGCATCGGTCAGCACCGAGTCCATAAATCGTACCCAGAGCGGGAGCGCCGTGCGTCCACCGCTTTCGCGCCGGCCCAGCTCGCGGTTGTCGTCGAAACCGACCCAGGCGGTGGCCACAATATCGGCGTTGAATCCGGAGAACCAGGCATCGCGATAGCTGTTGGTGGTGCCGGTCTTGCCCGCCAGGTCCGAGCGCCCCAGCTGCTGCGCCTGACGCCCGGTACCGGCGGTGATTACATGCCCCAGCATGCTGCTCATCTGCCAGGCAGCCCCCGGATCCAGCACCTGGGCCGGGTCGGTGTACTGCAGTGGCCCCCCGCTGGCATTCAGGTACAGGTCCTGGCCGGGCGGGTTTTCGCAAGGCGACGGGCAGGCGCGTTCGGTCGGCGCTTGATAGAGGACCTCGCCGTCGCCGGTCTCGATGCGGGTGATGATCCACGGGCTGTGCAGCTTGCCGCCGGAGGCGAACACGCCATAGGCATTGTTTAGCTGCAGGGGCGTAACTGCCCCGGTACCGAGCACCATCGACAGGTTACTCGGGTGTTTGTCCGGGTCCAGACCAAAGCGTGGCAATTGTTCATGCACGCGCTGCGGGCCCAGGCTGTTGAGCAGGCGGATCGACGCGAGGTTGCGCGACTGGGCCAGGGCATCGCGCATACTCATCTCGCCCTGGAACTGGCGGGAATAGTTCTGCGGGCGCCACTCGGCCCCCAGCGCGGGATCGTCGAAGACCATTGGTGCGTCCACCAGCATCCCTTCCGGGCGATAGCCTTCCTGTAGCGCCAGCGCGTACACCAGCGGCTTGAATGCGGAGCCCGGCTGGCGCTGCGCCTGGGTGCTCCGGTCGTACCGGTTCTCGAAGAAGTCGAATCCCCCGGCCAGGGCAACAATGGCCCCGTCCTTGGGCGACTGGGCGATGACTGCGCCCGTCACTTCCGGTTTTTGCGCCAGACGCCAGCGTCCATCGGTGTAGGGTCGGACGCGGATCACGTCACCCCGTTCGAACTCGGGGTTGCGTGCCCACTGCTGGTCGCGGGGTTCGACCACGAGTTCACCGATCTTGCCGCCGTCCACCTGCAGCGTGCCGTCTTCCTCGCGTTCCATCACAACCACGGGAAACAGCAGGCGCCCATGAACGCCCTGTGCCTTCAGGGCGCGCATGCGCGATTCGGCGTCGGCCATGGTTTCGTCGCTCAGTTGATCCTCGGGTCCGCGATAACCGTGGCGCTCGTCGTATTCCAGCAGGCCCTCGCGCAAGGCCTGGTTGGCCGCTTCCTGGTAACGGGAGTCGATGGATGTATGGACCTGCAGGCCGCGTCGATAGGCATCCTCGCCCCAGAGGTTGAAGACGATCTGGCGGGCCGCCTCTGCCACCCAGTGGGCATCGACCTCGGTCGCGGCCACGTGCCGTTCGGATGATACCGGTCGGGCGATGGCCTCCTCGTATTCCGACTCGCTGATCGCGCCGGTATCGAACATGCGACGCAATACGTAATTGCGGCGAATCTCGGCACGCTGGGCGCTGGCGACGGGGTTGGTTGTGGAGGGGGCCTTGGGCAGCGCTGCCAGGACGGCGATCTCGTCCAGTTCCAGCTCGTCGACCGAGCGGTCAAAGTAGACCCGTGCCGCGGCCTCGATCCCGTAGGCGCGCTGGCCCAGATAGATCTTGTTCAGGTACAGCTCCAGGATCTCGTCCTTGGTCATTTCCTGTTCCATGCGAATGGCCAGGAAGATCTCGCGCAGTTTGCGCTCGTAGGTGCGGTCGCGTGTCAGAAAGACGTTGCGCGCCAGCTGCATGGTGATGGTGGACCCACCCTGGCTGCGATCGCCGCGCGTGGAAATCTCATTGATGGCCGCCCTTGCCAGGCCGACGATGTCGACCCCGGGGTGATCGTAGAACCGTTCGTCCTCGGCCGCGATAAAGGCCTGGCGCACTTGCTCGGGGATTTCTTCAATGGGCAGGGGGATACGCCGCTCTTCGGCGAATTCGCCCATCAGCAGGCCATCCGCGGTGCGGACCTGTAGCGGAGTTTGCAGGCGAACGTCGCGCACAGCCTCCGCCTCGGGGAGGGTGGGGGCGTAGTGCACGTAAAGGGCCGCAATGGCCGCGGATACGCCGATTCCGGCCGCCAGGACCAGGGCCAGCAACGCCGCAAAAATCTTGAGAATCGGCTTCATGACTGTAAAAAAAGTGGGGCCAAGTTAAGAATCAGCTTTCAAAGCAACTTGCAACCCGGATTTCGGAGTGTATATTGTGAACGAGCTAGCATACTTGATTGTAACGCTACCAGTTACTTTCATTGGGGTATACAGGGGGATGTGTGCTGAGTCTCGGAAAGGGCAAGCAGGGACTGCTGGGCGTGGATGTCAGTTCGGCCGCCGTAAAGGTGCTGGAGCTGGCCCGCCAAGGTAAGGGTTACCGGGTCGAAGCCTTTGCGGTGGAACCGCTGCCGGATGGTGTGATGGTGGACAAGGTCTGCCAGGACACCGAGGCGGTGGGGAATGCGCTTGCCCGTGCGGTGAAGCGTTCCGGCACCCGGCTCAAACAGTGTGCGATGGCCGTCCCGTCCTCGGCTGTCATTACCAAGACCATCCAGATGTCCTCCACCCTCAGCGACAGCGAGCTCGAGGGCCAGGTGTTCGTCGAGGCCGATCAGTACATTCCCTACACCCTGGAAGAGGTCAACCTCGATTTCCAGGTTCTTGGCAAGAACGAAAAGAACCCTCAGTTGGTTGACGTCCTGGTTGTCGCCTCGCGGCGCGAGAACGTCGAATCGCGAGTGGCGATCGCCGAATCCGCCAAGTTGACCCCCGAACTGGTGGATGTCGAGGCCTACTCGATCGAGCATGCCTCCTCACGCCTGGTCGAGCAGATCCCCGACCGCCAGAACAAGCCCATCGTCGCCATCGTCGATGTCGGCTCCTCGGTGACGGCGGTCTATGTGGTCAGCCAGACCGAGGGCGTAATCTATACCCGCGAGCAGAATTTTGGCGGGCGCATGCTCACCGAAGAGATCATGCGTCGCTACAGCATGAACTATCAGGAGGCGGGCTCCGCCAAAATGAGCGGCGACCTTCCGGCCGATTACGTCAGCAATATCCTCGAGCCGTTCAAGCAGACGATGATGGACCAGATCCAGCGGCTGCTGCAGTACTTCTACGTCACCCGCCCGCAGGATTCGATCGACCATATCCTGCTCGGTGGCGGCTGTGCGGCGATTGCGGGTGTCGACGAAATGCTCGAGGAAAGTTCCGGAACCCCGGTTTCCATTGCCAACCCGTTTCGCGGCATGGCGCTTTCCCGCCGTGTCAATCAGCAGCGCTTCGCCAATGATGCCCCCGCGTTGCTGACCGCCTGTGGTCTGTCCATCAGGGGGTACGCCGGATGATCTACATCAACCTCCTCCCCTGGCGCGAGAAGGCCCGTGAGCAGCGGCGCAAGCAATTCTTCGGCGCGCTGGGTGGCGCGCTCGTGGTGGGCGTGCTGCTGGCGTTCACCGGGCATACCTTCATGAATGCGCTGATCGACCACCAGCAGTCGCGCAACCAGATGCTGGAGCGCGAAATCCGCGAGCTGGATCGCAAGATTGCCCGCATCCGCGACCTGGACGAGCAGCGCCAGGCCCTGATCGCGCGGATGGAGGTCATCCAGACCCTGCAGGCGCGCCGCCCGGAGGCGGTGCATCTGTTCGATCAGTTGGTGGAGACGTTGCCGGACGGCACCTATCTCAACGAGGTGCGCCAGGAAGGCGAGCGCATCCGCCTGACGGGTCGTTCCGAGTCCAATACCCGGATCTCGGCCTTGATGCGCCGCATCGATGCCTCGCCATGGTTGTCCGACTCGAACTTGCAGATCATCGAGACGCGCGAAGAAGGGCGCCTCCAGGTGCGTGATTTCCGCCTGGACGCCAACCAGACGCGGCCGTCGGATATCGAGGAGGATTCCTGATGAACATCAAGGAACTCAACGAGATCGACTTCAACAATATCGGCGAGGCATCCTGGGCCGTAAAGGCCCTGATCCTGGTCGTCATCGTTCTGGTCATCCTGGGGCTGTCCTATTACTTCTTTATCGGCGATCAGCGCACCGATCTGGAACGCGCCGAGAATCGCGAAGAGCAACTGCGCGCCGAATTCGAGGACAAGCAGCAGCGAGCCGCGAATCTCGGGGCCTACGAGGAACAACTCGAAGAGATGGAGCGTATGTTCGCCTCGCTGCTGGAGTTGCTGCCCAGTTCTGCAGAAATTCCCAGTCTCCTGGTGGATATCTCGCAGACGGGTCTGCAGGCCGGGCTCGAGATCGAACTGTTCGAACCGCGCGGGGAGAACCGCCGGGACTTCTATGCCGAGGTGCCGATCCGTTTGCGGGTGCGGGGCGACTACGAGGAGCTGGCCGAATTCGTCAGTGGTACCTCCGCGCTTCCGCGGGTGGTGACCATGCACGATATGCACATTCGTCGGGGCAACTCGGATAACGACCTGTTGATGGATGCCACTGCGCGCACCTATCGCTACCTGGAGGATCACTGATGCGGACTCCTGCACAGCGATCCCTGACGGCGGCCCTCGCGCTCGGCCTGATGGCTACATTGGGGTTGTCGGGGTGTGCCCAGGACAAGAGTGACCTGGAGCGCTACATCGCGGAAATCAACGAGCGCCCGGGTAGTGGCATCGATCCGATTCCGACGCTGGAGCCGCACGAGCCCTATCTGTACCCGGGGCACACCCGCTCGCCGTTCGATTCCACCGTGATCGCGCAGCCCAGCCTGGCGGTAGCCGAGGGCGAGCCCGGCGATGCCGAGATCGACCCCGATCGCCCACGCGAATTCCTCGAAAGTTTCCCGCTGGATTCCCTGCGGATGGTGGGATCGCTGGAGCAGGACGAGGTGCGTTATGCCCTGGTCCGTACCCCCGATCGGGGTATTCAGCGCGTGACAGTGGGCAATTACATGGGCGAAAACCACGGCCGTATCGTCGAGATCACTGCCACCCGGGTGAAGCTGGTCGAGGTGGTCCCGGATGCCTTCGGCGGGTACGTGGAACGCGAAAACTCCGTGGCGCTGGCCGACTAGCGGTCGGGGGAGCAGAACAATGATGAACCGAATGGGCCGCAATACCGGCAACAACTACAGGGGACTACACATGGGTTCTTCCATGCGCGCGCTGGCGGGCACCGTGATGGCGATCGTGCTTTTCATGGTTTCGCAGGGGGTGGCGGCGACCGAACTGGAAGAGATTCGGGCGGCCAGCATCAGTGGTGATCGCGTGCAGGTGAATCTGCGTTTCTCCGGGACACCACCCGAAGATGTTCGGGCCTTCGCCATTGACTCCCCGCCACGCATTGCGCTGGATCTTCCGAACGCCGGGAACGCGCTGCGCAGCCGCGAAACGGATCTCAATGTGGGGCCGCTGTTGACCGCTACGGCAGTCGAATCGGGCGATCGCACGCGGGTGGTGCTGAACCTGACTCAGCCCTCCGAATATCAGACCCGGGTGGAGGGCAACAACCTGATCCTGACGCTCGGGCGCGGGGTTTCCGAGGCCGACAGCGATGTGCAGCAGGTGGTTGACCGGGCCGGCGAGCCCTCCGAGCGGGCGACGCGCAGTGCGCGCCCGGTCGAGATTACCGGCATCGATTTTCGTCGCGGTTCCGAGGGCGAAGGCCGAGTCGAGATCGACCTGTCGCGTTCCGGTGCCGAGGTCAATGTGCGCGAACAGGCAGGCAAGGTTGAGCTGACCTTCCCGCGCGCCCGGGTGGACGAATCCCTGGAGCGCCGGCTGGACGTGCTCGATTTCGCCACACCGGTTCGCACCATCGATACCGTCGCCGAGCGTGAGCGTGTGCGTATGGAAGTGGGCGCGCATGGTGAATACGAGGTTCTGTCCTACCAGAGCGATCGCCGCTTTGTGCTCGAGGTGGCACCGATTACCGAGGCGGAACGCGAGGCACGCCGCCGGGAGGAAGAACAGTTCGAGGGCGAGCGTCTGTCGCTGAACTTCCAGGACATCGAGGTGCGCTCGGTCCTGCAGTTGCTGGCCGACTTTACCGATCTCAACATCGTGGTCAGCGACACCGTGGGGGGTAATATCACCCTGCGCCTGAACAACGTGCCCTGGGATCAGGCGCTGGACATCATCCTGCGCTCGCGTGGGCTGGACAAGCGCATGGACGGTAACGTGCTCTATGTGGCCCCGAGCGAGGAAATCGCGGCACGCGAGCGTCTGGAGCTGGAGGCGCAGCGCGACCGCCAGGAACTGGAGCCGCTGCGCACCGAGTTCGTTCAGATCAACTTCGCCCAGGCCGAGCAGATCGCATCGCTGATTCGTGGCGACGAGACCGGCCAGTTCCTGTCCGATCGCGGCAGCATCACCATCGATAGCCGTACCAACACCCTGCTGGTGCAGGACACCCAGACCCGTATCGAGGATGTACGCCGTCTGGTGCAGACGCTCGATGTGCCCGTGCAGCAGGTGCTGATCGAGACCCGCATCGTTATTGCGGAGGACACCTTCAACCGCGAGTTGGGTGCACGCTTCGGCATCTCCGGAACGCGGGGGGATCGCCGTACTCGAGTCGGTGGCGCGGGTTCCATCGAGGGCGCGGATGCGGCCCGGGATGCTTCTACCGCCGGTTTGGGGGGTATCGCGATCGGTGACCGCCTGAACAGCTCGCTGCCGGCTAGTGGCGATGCAGGGCGAGCCGGGATTAGTCTCCTGCGCAGCGGTGTACTGCTTGATCTCGAACTTTCGGCCCTGCAGGTCGAGGGTCGTGGTGAGATCATCTCCAGTCCGCGTGTAATCACGGCCAATGGTCAGACGGCGACTATCAAGCAGGGTGAAGAGATCCCGTTCCAGGAGGCCACTGCCTCCGGTGCGACCTCCACCCAGTTCATCGAGGCGGTGCTGTCCACCGAGGTGACCCCGCAGATCACGCCGAACGGCAATGTGATCCTCGACATCAAGGTGACGAAGGACGAGCCAAGCCAGCGCGTGATCCTGGGCGTGCCAGGGATCAACAAACGCGAGGTAGAGACCCAGGTCTTTGTCGGCAACGGCGAGACGGTGGTGCTGGGCGGCGTGTACGAGATCGACAGCCGCACCAACCTCGAGAAGGTCCCGTTCTTCGGGGACATCCCGTTCCTGGGGAATCTCTTCCGCAACCGTTCCACGGAGAATACCAAGGCCGAGCTGCTGATCTTCGTGACGCCGCGCGTCCTTGACTGACACCTGGATGCACGACGGTCGAAAAGCCGGGGCCTGTCCCCGGCTTTTCTTTGTCCAGCGAGGCCAGTAGCCTTGCCGCCATGCAGAACATTGTCCTGGTAGGGCCCATGGGGGCCGGCAAAAGCACGATTGGGCGCGGGCTGGCGGGGCTGCTGCGGCGCCCGTTCTTCGACACCGATCAGGAGATCCAGCGGCGTACCGGCGTGGATATCCCCACGATCTTCGAGTTCGAGGGCGAGGCGGGTTTTCGCAAGCGCGAGTCGGCGATGCTGCAATCGCTGCTGGAGCGCGATGGAGTGGTCATCGCCACGGGCGGCGGGATCGTCGAGCGCCCGGAGAACCGCGATCTCTTGAGTCAGCACTTCGTGATCTACCTGCGCGTCCCGGTGGACGAGCAGTTCCGGCGCACGCGCCGCAATCGCAAACGCCCCCTGCTGAACGAGGTGGCAGACCCACGGGCCAAGCTTCAGGAGCTGTTCGAGCGCCGTGATCCGCTGTATCAGGAGGTCTCGAGCATGACGCTGGAGGGGCGCGGACGACGGGTGCGCGATGCCGTTCGCGGGGTTTGTGACGCCCTCCAGGTCCAGCGCCCCGACTTGTGTCAGCCGCGTTCGGGGGGCTGAACACGGCTTCGAAGTCAGTGCCGAGTGGATCCGCCCCCGTCCGGCACGAACATTCCTTCCTGTGAAGGGGGTGCGCGCCGGCCGTGCGAGGCATGGTGGAATTGCAGCCGCCAGCCGTCGTCACTACGGCGCCAGGTCTGGCTGATGAGGATGGTCCCGGTGGCGGCAACATCCCCGGGGCGGGTAATGGCCTCCTCGATCACGAGACTCAGGCTCTCGGCGGTTTCCTGGCGCCCGACGATGCGCGGCTCGATCCCGATATTCAGCTCGCGTGCGAATACCAGCAGCCAGCTCTCCATTACCTCGGAAACCCCGCGATGCGCTCGCGGGCTGCCCGGGTGCACGCAGACGATATCCGGGCGTTCTGCCCACAAGCGCATCATTCGTTCGATGTCCGCGGCGCGAAAGGCCTCATAGTAGGCCGCCAGGCATTCGTCACTCGGGCTGCCCATCAGTGCATCCGCCCCGTATCCCAGGCCGGTGGCGGATCCGGGTCCGGGCTGGCGTGATGCAGGAACATTCGCCAGCCATCTCCATCCAGACGATAGCCATTGGTTGCCAGCATCACGCCGCGGCGTTCGCCTCCGACGTAGAGATTTTCGCGCAGGGCGTGGATTACCAGGTCCTGTCCGGGGGTCACGTTCAACTCGGTGCGATGGACCACCACGCCACGCATGTTGGGCAGGATGTCATCCCAGCTCTCGAGGATGATGTCGGTGCCCAGCAGCCGCTCGCCGCCAGGGTGAATGCAGATGCATTCCGGACTGTCCAGCCAGATCTCGCGCATTGCGTTGGAGTCGCCAGCCTGAAAGGCCTCGTAGAATGCCGCCTCGGCGGTTTCCGGGGAGGGGAAGGTTGCCATGCCGCTCGCTGTCATCGGGTGAGCCCGCATTGTCGCAGCCTGTCATCGGGATGTCGCGGATGACGCTGGCGATCGCACCGCGCACAATACGCATCGGTGGAATGACGAGTACAACGATGGCGCGCATCCTGGCAACAGGCATTGTCACCCTGGATCATACTCTGGATGTTGAACAGTATCCGTGCGAGGACGACGAGATCCGTGCATTGGCCAGTACTTCGCAGCCGGGAGGGAACGCCACGAACACCGCCCGTATTCTCGCGCAGTTCGGGCATCGCGTAGCGCTGGCGGCGGTCCTCGCGGAGGATGAGTCTGGTGACCGGCTGCGCGAGCGGCTCGTCAAAAGCGGCATCGACATTGACGCCTGCGCGCGGCACCCAGGCGTGACCCCGACATCCCACATCCTGCGTTCGCGCGCCTCGGGCAGTCGCACCATCGTGCATCATCGCGATCTGCCTGAACTGAGCGCGGCAGATCTGCAGTCGATTGCCTGGGAGGAGTACGACTGGCTGCATTTCGAGGGCCGCAGTCCGGAGACCCTACGAGCGGTCCTGCCGCAGGTCCGCGAGGCCATCACCGATCAGCCGATCTCACTGGAGTTGGAAAAGCGGCGCCCAGGGCTGGAGGCGTGTCTGGAGTGGGCCGATGTCCTCATGCTGTCGCGGGACTGGGCGGAGGGGATTGCCGCCCGCCCTGAAGAGGCCGCGGCCGAACTGGCCCGCCGTTACCCAGGCCGCATCGTGACCGTGACGGCCGGAGCCGAGGGTGCCTGGCTCGTTCAGGATGATCAGCGAGTGTACTGCGCGCCCACGCCGGGTCTGCACGTCGTCGACAGCGTGGGGGCGGGCGATACCTTCAATGCCGGCCTGATTGATGCGCTGGCCTCCGGCGAGCCGCCCGAGCAGGCTCTGGTGTCCGCCGTACGCCTGGCGGAACGCAAACTCCAGCAAACGGGGTTCGAAGGGCTGACAAAACGCTGACTCGGTCCTTACAGGTAGTCGTCCAGCCAGGCCTGCAAATCATCTTCCTTGACCTCGCCGCGATGGGTGTCGCGGATGATGCCATCGCGGTCGATCAGCACGGTATAAGGCAACGCACCGATGCGGTTGCCGTATTGCCGCCCCACCTCTACGGCCTCGTCCTGACCAATCAGGATCGGAAACTCGATACCGAAGTCGTCGACGAAATGCTGGGTCGCGCTTAGCTCGTCCACGGCGACCGCCACGATCGTGAAGCCGGCGTCCCGGTGTTCTTCCCATGTTTCCTGGAACAGGGGCATCTCTTTCTTGCACGGCGGACACCAGGTGGCCCAGAAGTTCAGCACGACCAGATCGCCATCCCACTCGCTGAGCTGGCGGTCGTTGCCATCCAGATCCGGCAACGTGAAGTCGATACGGCGGTCGCCCTGGGCTTCCTCCGCGGCCGCTTCCGCCGCTCCGCTTCCATTGGCCTCGGCGGTATCCATCTCGGGCGTAGGTTCCTCGCAGCCGGCCAGCAAGAAGGTGCTGGTGGCTGCGAGGGCGATCCAGCCAAACGTGTGCGAGCGATGCTTCATGGCGTGACCCCGATTGCGTTTTCCACATGGGCCAGGAAGCGGTCGGCGTTCAGATAACCTACGTTGCGATAGTTGCGCAGTTCATTGCCGTCGGAATCCCAGAAGATCATCGCGGGCGGCCCGAACAGGTTGAACTCGCGCATCAGGTTTCGGTGCTCCGAGGTGTTGTCGGTCACATCGGCCTTCAGCAGGTGCACGTCCGCCATCGCGTTGATCACGCGCTGATCCTGGAACGTCGTGCGATCGAGGCGTACGCAATCCACGCACCAGTCGGCGTAGAAGTCCAGGAACACCGGCTGGTTGTTGTTGCGCGCCTGCTCCAGCTCGCGCTCGAGATCGTCGAGGCTGTCGATGTAGGTGAACTCCATCTCTGTGGGGCCGGCGCGCTCCCCGTTGGCGGTGACGGCGGGTTGATTCAGCGTGGCCAGCGGTCGGAAGACGTCCTTGCCGCCGGTGGCCGCGCCCAGCATCAGCAGGATGCCGTAGATCAGGAGCACGACACCCAGGCCCTTCCACAGGGTGTACCAGCCCGACGTGCCCTCTGGCAGAGTGCGCAGCGCACCCATGTAGATCGCGGTCACGATCAGCAGGATGGCCCACAGGAACATCGCCACTTCGCCGGGGATCACCCGTTCGAGCAGCCAGATGCCGATCGCGAGCAGGCCGACACCGAACGCCGCCTTGATGGTGTCCATCCACGGGCCGGCTTTCGGCAGCAGGCGGCCGGCGGAGGTCCCGATCGCCAGCAGCGGGGCACCCATCCCCATGCTCAGGGAGAACAGGGCGATACCGCCCAGCACCGCGTCTCCGGTATGGCTGATGTAGAGCAGGGCGCCAATCAGCGGTGCGGTCACGCACGGGCCGACAATCAGGGCCGAGAGGAAGCCCATGATCCCGGCGCCCATGTAGGTGCCGCCTTCCTGGCGATTGCTGATCTGCGAAAGCTTGCTTTGCACGCTGGCCGGCATCTGCAGTTCGTAGAAGCCGAACATCGACAGTGCCAGTGCGATGAAGATCGCGACAAAGGTGCCGATAATCCAGGGATTCTGGAAGGCCGCTTGCAGGTTGGCCCCGGCAAGCCCCGCGAAGACCCCGGCAATGGTGTAGGTCAGCGCCATCGCCAGCACGAACACCAGCGAGATCAGGAATGCCTTGCGCGTAGTCAGGTTCTTCTGCCCGATGATGATGTTCGACAGGATCGGGATCATCGGGAACACACAGGGGGTGAAGGTCAGCAACAGCCCGAAGCCGAAGAAGGCCAGGGCCACCAGCCAGATCTGACCATCGGCCAGCTGGGCCGCAATGCGGTCCTGCTGGGTGACGGGCGCCGCGGTCTCGTCGTCCTCTTCCGGTGCCGCCTCGTCGGTCGTCTCGATCTCGTCCAGGGCCTCGTCGCCCGTTTCCGGCAGGGCGTCCGCGTCAGCCTCTGCGGCCAGGTCGGAATCGAAGCTGACCGAGACTTCCTGGGTCAGCGGCGGGTAGCACACACCGCCGTCCCAGCAGCCCTGGTAGTCAATCGCCAGGGTGATCTCGGAAACGTCGTCCTCGTCGCGCAGTACCGGGACCAGGATCTCGACCTCGTCGCGGTAGATCTGGGTTTCGCCGAAGAATTCGTCCTCGTGCATTTCGCCTTCGGGCGGATTCACGGGGCCAAGCTCAATCCCGTCACCCTCGGCGATGCGCACATCGAGCTGGTCGCGATAGAGGTAGTAGTCCTCGGCGATTTCGAAGCGCAGGATGACTGCGTTCTGGCTGATCGGCTCGAGCGACGCCTTGAAGGCCTCTTCCGGTTCGAGCAGGTCATCCGCAGCGCTCAGGTCTCCGGTCAGGCCGCCCAATTCATCCAGGGCGCTGCGTTCTTCGTCGGCCGCCTCGTCCTCGGTGGTTTCCTCTACTTCGGTTGCTTCTTCACCGTTTTCGCCGGGCAGGCCCGGAAGCTCCAGCGAGACGGTCTGGAAATGTGGTGGGTAGCATACGCCGATGTCCGCGCAGCCCTGCGAGCGCGCGGTCAGTTCGATCTCGGTGCTATCGGCCGCGAGGATGGGCAGCTCGATGCTGACCTCGTCGCGATAGGTCTCGACCTCGCCGAAGAACTCGTCGGTCTTCTTCTCGCCGTCGGGGATGTTCGGTTCGCCGAGCTCCAGCCCCTCGCTCTCGGGCTCGAACTCGAACTGCTCGCGATACATGTAGTAGCCGTCCGCGATCTCCCAGGTCAGGCGGATCGTGTCGGCGTCAATGGCCTCGGCGCTCAGACTGAACGCATCATCCGGATCCAGCAGATCGTCATCGAAGATGGCGTTCGCCAGGGCCGGAGTCAGCAGGAATGCGACCAGGAAGGTCGCCAGCCAGTTACGCAGGTTCAGGAGGTGCATTGCGTTATCCAGTTCAGGTAATCCGGGGACCCATGCGTGATCGGCACGGCAATGATCTCCGGGGTTTCATACGGGTGATGTTCCGTCAGGTGGGCCTGCAGGTCGTCGCGGGCATCGACGGAGGTCTTGATCAGCAGTGTGACTTCCGAGTCGGTTTCGATATTCCCTTTCCACAAATAAATTGAGCGTCCGGCGGGGAGGATATGCACGCATGCGGCCAGCCCGCGCTGGACGAGATCGCCGGCCAGGCTCTCCGCCTCGTCTGGATCATCCAGGGTGGTGAGCACAAGCCAGGCGCACACGTTCGCGTTGTCGGTTTCCTTGTCCGGCATCATCGGTTCTTGGGCATCAGGAGTTCTGGCGAAGTTCGATGCGGGCCGGTTGCCCGGGGCGCAGTACGGCATCGTCGCCCGGGGAAAATTCGGCCTCGATCCGGTATCCCTGATCCTCGTCTTCCCCCACAAGTTCCCAGCCGATGCTGTCAATCGTGCCAGAAAACTCGTACTCGCCGACGAAGATGGTGACTTCCTGTCCCTCGGTCAGTGTGTCGATACGGTCCGGTGCTACCAAGGCGCGGGCGCGCATGGTATCGCCGTGCCCCAGTATCGCCAGTACGGCCGGAGCCAGGGCGGGATTCACGAACTGCCCCGGGGACACATCGATGCGCGTGATGCGGCCGCTGGCCGGCGCACGGACGGTCGCATCATCGCGGTCGGCGCGTGCGCGATCGCGCTGCGCTCTTGCCTCGGCCAGACGCGCGGCGACGGTGGCCTGCTGGATGCGCGCCAGCTCCACCTCGCGCAGGGCGATCAGCGTCTGGTCGTACAGGTCCTCCGCTTTTCCGACCTCGCGATTGGCCTCGTCCAGTTCCAGTTGCAGGCGTTCGATGGCCGCCTGGGCAGCGCGCAGATCGGCCTCGACCCTTCGGGTATCGAGACGGAACAGGGCGGCGTCCTGATCGACGTGCTCGCCCGGGCGGACCTCGATCGCCTGAACCTTGCCGGCGACCGGGGCCGTGATGCGGTAGGTCTGGCCCCAGTCGAGCTGGCCTGCCAGCGCACCGTTATCCTCGGCCGCCGCCCCCACGGAGGTCAGCATCAGAAGGGCGCTGCATGCGAGCACCGAAAGTAGCCTTCGGCCTGGGTTGTCCGGGATCAGGCGATCGATGGACATCGGGTGTTCTCCCTCGGGGCGCCCGGAGGCGCGCGTTTGTTATTCCCCTTCCGCCGTGGCTATGCCGGCCAGGCGGAAGGGGCTCAGATCGCCACGGCCGGTCAGTAGCGCCAGGCGCTCGTAGACCATGGCCAGCTCGAATTCGGTCTGGGCATTGAAGTAGGCCGCGGCACTTTGCTGCACCATTGAGTCGCCGAGATCGGCCTGGTCCTCGATGTCGTACAGATAGCGTGCGCGGTCGATGTACAGCTGGCGGTAGTCCATGCGCCATTCGGCCTCGTCGCGCTGCATGCGCAGCGCCTGGGCCTCGTGATAAAGCGCGCGCAGACGATTGCGGGCCTCGATGCGGGCTTGGCCGAGGTCGGCCTCGGCACGCTGGCGGGCCGCGACCGCATGCCCCACCCGGCTGTCCTGGCGGCGGCCCTCGTACAGCGGGACCTCCAGCACGAGACCCGCGGCAAAGGGGTTGCGATCGCCGCCGAACTCGCGGTTCCAGTAGCCCGTTTCCGCCTCCGCATACAGGCGTGGACGCCGCTGGGCGCGGGCCGCGTCCACGCTGCGCGCGGCGGCCTCCACCTGCAGGCGTTCGGCTGCGAGGGTTGGATTCGCGCTTTCGAGCTCGGCCATCAGCTCGTCGAGCCCCGGGAGGTCCGGAAGCTCCAGTGGAAGGGCGGGAGGCAACACGGTACGGATGCGTTCGCCGGGGCGGTTCAGGGCCTCGGCCAGCTCGTCGCGGGCACGGCGCTGATTCTGCAGGGCGCGCTGGCGCTGCACGCGCAGCGTCTGGTACTCCGACTCCAGGCGAAAGACCTCGATATCCGAGACCTGCCCGCGCTCGGCGCGTTCTTCCGCCCGCTCCTTGCTGACGAATGCGGCCGCCATGGCCTCGGTGTCTCGGGCAAAGCCGAGGTCGGCGAGCAAGACGTTGAAGTAGCGGTCCATCACATGCAGTGAGTGTCGGGCGTGTGCCAGGGTCTCCATCTCCCGGGCCGCCTCCAGGCGTTGGGTACCCGCCGCCTCGCGGGCGCTGGACTGACCGAAGTCGCTCAGCAGCTTGCGGGCGACGATGGCGGCACGGGAGTCGTTGCGGCTCTGGTCCGGGGCGAGGTCGTTGGGCTCGATCCAGCGGGCCTCCAGGCGTGCGTTGACGGTCACGTCTCGTTCGGCCTGGGTGCCGGCCAGTTCCTGCTCGGCGATCTCGCGTTCCGCTCGCGCGCGACGAACCTGAGGGTGGAGAGCGTCGACCGCGGTCAGCGCGTTCTGCAGCCGCAGCGGTTCGGGCAGTGGTTCGGCATCGATGACCCCGTCAGCCGGAACGTCCTGTGCGGCAGCGATAGCAGGCAGATGAGCCAGTGTGGCTGCGATGAGGCTTGCCAGAAGGGGTGTGGCGATCCGGCGTCGCCCGTTCCGGCGCGCCGCATGTGCTGGATGCATTGGGGTACCTATCGCCCGACGCGTTCGCGACGGAAACGAGTGAAATTGCCGTCTTCGTAATGTCCATCGGCGACGAACTCGCCGAGTAGCAGGAATTCGTCCACATCACGCGTAGCTCCGGTGAAGCGCGCGATCGGTTCGCCGTCCAGGTTGAAGAACTGGAATACCGGTGTGGCGCGTACGCGGAAATCGCGGGTCGCGAAGTCCATCATCGATTTGGGTTCGCCCTCGAAGTTGACGACCTCGATGGCGCCTTCCACGTCTACCGCGAAGATGCGGAAGCGTTCCTTGTAAAACTCCTGCACCTCGGGTTGGTTCAGGACCTGATTCTTCATGCGGTGACAGAACGGGCAGTCATCCATCTCGAAGAACAACAGGATGCCTTTTTTGCCGGCCTCTCGGGCCTCCTCCAGCTCCTCAGGGAAATCTCCGAAGGTCGGGTCGAAGAAATGGTGGTTCGGATCGCGTGGGTCTTCCACGCCGGTGCTGCCCAGCCCCGGGAGCGCCAGGAGCAGGGCCATCAGCAGGGCAGGAAGCAGTGTGCCGATGCGGCGCGGTTTCATGCGACTGGGCTCCGGATCTTTAGAAGTCGTTCACGATTAAGACGGGCAAGAGCGTCCCTCAATTCCCTCACGGGTGCAAGGAAAAGAAGAACGAGTCCGAGGGCTGGGGAGCACCCCGCGAATGGGTGTTCGACAGGGGGGTGGGGGCGTGTTCCAATGACTCGTTCGTCTTGTCTGGAATCCATTGGTCATGCGCAGTCCCTTCCTCCCGCTGTTTGTTTTTCTCGGGTTGGTGTTGCTCGAGATCTTCGGTTTTGCCTGGGTGGGCGACGCCGTCGGGGCGCTGGCCACGGTGGCGCTGGTGGTTGCGACAGCGGTCGTGGGCTTGTTGTTGTTTCGCCTGCAGGGGCTCTATCACTGGCGTCGCTTGCAGCAGAGCTTGGCGCGCGGCGAGATGCCCGCACGCGGGCTGGTCGAGGGCTGGCTGCTGATGTCGGCGGCGGTCCTGCTGTTGTTGCCCGGTTTCTTTACCGACGCGGCTGGCTTCGTATTGCTGGTGCCGCCGCTGCGGCGCTGGGCGGCCGAGGGTATCTTGCGCCGAGGTATGATTCGGGCCCGGACGAGCGGGTCGGGTGCGGCCGGTCCGGGTGATCCGATCGAGGGCGAGTTCCGTCGCCACGACACCGATGAGGAGTCCGCCCCCGACGAACGTCTGGACCACAACGACCGCCGCTGAGAATTCTCCTCCGTCAAGACCCTTGACTCGGCTTGGTGTGTCCCTATTATTAGCACTCGTTCTGGGTGGGTGCTAACAGGGCGCCCACCCGACATCCTCACAACCTGTCAAGAACATCGATATAAGGAGTTCGCACCATGAACCTGCGGCCTTTGCACGATCGCGTCATCGTGAAGCGTATGGAAGAAGAGCGCACCAGCCCCGGCGGGATCGTGATCCCGGACTCGGCGGCCGAAAAGCCGATCCGCGGCGAGGTGATCGCGGTTGGTAACGGCAAGATCCTGGAAAACGGCGAAGTCCGCGCCCTGGACGTGAAGGCCGGCGACAAGGTGCTGTTCGGCAAGTATTCCGGCACCGAGGTCAAGGTCGAAGGCGAAGACGTCCTGGTGATGCGCGAAGACGACATCATGGCCGTGATCGAGGGCTAAGCCCCCCGCACGATCCGGCCCCAATTTCCATTTTTTGCAGGAGTAGAACGAGACATGAGTGCTAAAGAAGTCCGTTTTGGTAACGACGCTCGCACCCGCATGGCCAAGGGCGTGAATACCCTGGCCAACGCTGTGAAGGTCACCCTGGGCCCGAAGGGCCGCAACGTGGTCCTGGACAAGGCCTTTGGCGCCCCGACGGTGACCAAGGACGGCGTGTCCGTGGCCAAGGAGATCGAGCTGGACGACAAGTTCGAGAACATGGGCGCCCAGCTGGTCAAGGAAGTCTCCTCGCAGACCTCCGACGCCGCCGGTGACGGCACCACCACTGCGACCGTGCTGGCCCAGTCCATCGTCCGCGAAGGCATGAAGGCGGTCACCGCCGGCATGAATCCGATGGATCTCAAGCGCGGCATCGACAAGGCCGTCAAGTCGGCGACCGAAGAACTGAAGAAGCTGTCCAAGCCTTGCACCGAACACAAGGCGATCGCTCAGGTCGGCTCGATCTCCGCCAACTCTGACACCGCGATCGGCGAAATCATCGCGGATGCGATGGACAAGGTCGGCAAGGAAGGCGTGATCACCGTCGAGGAAGGCTCTTCGCTGGAGAACGAGCTGGATGTCGTCGAAGGCATGCAGTTCGATCGCGGCTACCTGTCGCCCTACTTCATCAACAACCAGCAGAGCATGAGCGCCGAGCTGGACGACGCCTACATCCTCCTGTTCGACAAGAAGATCTCCAACATCCGTGATCTGCTGCCGATCCTGGAAGGCGTGGCCAAGTCCAACAAGCCGCTGCTGATCATCGCCGAAGACATCGAGGGCGAGGCCCTGGCCACGCTGGTGGTGAACTCCATGCGCGGCATCGTGAAGGTCGCGGCCGTGAAGGCCCCGGGTTTTGGCGACCGCCGCAAGGCCATGCTGCAGGATATCGCCGTGCTGACCGGCGGCCAGGTGATTTCCGAAGAGGTGGGTTTGTCGCTGGAGAAGACCACGATCGAGGATCTGGGTCGTGCCAAGAAGGTCCAGGTGACCAAGGAAAACACCACGATCATCGACGGCATGGGGCAGAACAAGGACATCAAGGCCCGCGTGGACCAGATCCGGACCCAGATCGAGGAAGCCACCTCCGACTACGACAAGGAAAAACTGCAGGAACGCGTGGCCAAGCTGGCCGGCGGTGTTGCGGTGATCAAGGTCGGTGCTGCGACCGAGGTCGAGATGAAGGAGAAGAAGGCCCGCGTCGAGGACGCGCTGCACGCCACGCGCGCGGCGGTCGAGGAAGGTGTGGTCCCCGGTGGTGGCGTGGCCCTGCTGCGTGCCTGTGCCGCGATCACCAAGCTCAAGGGCGAGAACGAAGAGCAGACCGCGGGTGTCAACATCGCGCGTCGCGCGATGGAAGAGCCGCTGCGCCAGATCGTCTACAACTCCGGTGACGAGCCGTCCGTGGTCCTGAATCAGGTTCTGGAAGGCAAGGGCAACTACGGCTACAACGCCGCGACCGGCGAGTTCGGCGACATGATCGAGATGGGCATCCTGGACCCGACCAAGGTGACCCGTTCGGCGCTGCAGAACGCCGCATCCGTCGCTGCGCTGCTGATTACCACCGAGGCCATGGTGGCCGAGCTGCCGAAGAAGGATGACGGCGGCGGTGCCGGTGGTGGCATGGACGACATGGCCGGAATGGGCGGCATGGGCGGCATGGGCGGCATGATGTAAGCCGCTCGGCCTTTCTGTTTGGCCAGGCCATACGAGACCCCGCTTCGGCGGGGTCTTTTGTCTGGACCGCGGCGGGCTGTTTTTGTACTGAGGAACCCACAAGTAATCTGTGTGTCCTTAAGGGAACAAGGTGCGTTAATCAGTATCGCGCACTTGCTGACTGGCAGTAGCCCTGCCCAGAGAAAAGAAGGGAGTCGCCTGATCGCAGACAGGTGTTTCCTTAATGTGACAACGTTGTGATGCCGATACAATTCTTGACTGGAATGCGTGCAAAACCGGAAAGCATGTGCCACTATCAAGCTGCTGTAGAGGGCTTGGCGCTCGCTGCTCCAGATTCCGGTCGGGAGTCAACCGTTCGGCAACGCGCTTGTCTCTGATCAGTCGTCGTTTGTTTTTACAAGGAGGCTATGAACATGAATCACAAGCTGGTTAAGAATCTTCTGGCCGCGTCCGTGGCCACGCTGCTGATCGGTACCGCGAGCCAAGCAGTGGCTCAGGAACCGCCGGCGGCCAACGTCACCGATCGTGGCGGCAACGTTGTAATGGACCGTTCAGGCGAGTGCGTACGCACCCGTTCCTGGGCGCCGGAAAACGTGCGCCATTCCGAGTGCGCGGGCTACATCCAGGAAACCGCCGAGGCTCCTGAGCCGGATCCGGCCCCCGAGCCCGAGCCGGAACCGGAACCGGAGTTCGAGACCACCACCCTGAGCGCCCAGGCGCTGTTCGACTTCGATAGCGCCGATCTGCGTCCGGAAGGCCGCGATGCCCTGCGCGAACTGGCCCGCAGCCTGACCGCCGACGACGCCGAGTACAGCTCGGTACTGGTCGAAGGTCACACCTGCACCATCGGCCCGGCCGAATACAACCAGGGTCTGTCCGAGCGTCGCGCCCAGTCCGTGGCCGACTTCCTGGTCAGCGAGGGTGTGCGTGAAGGCGACATCCGCACCGTGGGTCACGGTGAAGAGCGCCCGACCGCCGACAACGCTACCCGCGAAGGCCGCGAGGCCAACCGCCGCGTGGAAGTGACCTCCGACGTGCGCCAGCGTGTCGACTAAGGTCATCCCTTGTCGGTAACCGACCACCGGTTCGTACGGTGGTCCGGGAATCAGGCCCCGCTTCGGCGGGGCCTTTTTTATGAGGGGGCCGGAGCTCGGGTTGCCGATTGCGATGCCGGGGGCCGTTAAGTTTCGGTTAAGCCAGTCGCCCTAGACTGAGTCCAAAAGCCGGAGGGTCTTGCCGATCATGAATCTGGATATGTTCAAGGTGCGCAAGGGGATGGGTCTGGTTGGCCCGGCGCTCATTCTGATGCTGGGGGGCATGCTGGTGTCCGGTGTTGCCTCCGCGCATGGGATCGAGCGGGTCACTGACCTGCGATCCCTGGCTCAGAATGGCGACGGCAAGCCGACCCTGATCATGTTTGCCTCGGACAGCTGTCCGTACTGTGATCGGGCTGAGCATCGCCATCTGGGCCCGATGAGCGAGGACGCGAATTATGACGGCATCCAGATCCGCAAGGTGATGCTCGACCGCGAAGAGGTCCGCGACTTCGATGGCGAGGTGCGCCGCGGTCACGAGCTGGGCCGCGCCTACGGTGCGCGAGTGGTCCCGACCATCATGGCCTTTGATGCCGAGGGCAATCCGGTAGGCGAACCGCTGATCGGCATACCCAACGAGCAGCTTTATCGCAGCCAGATCCGCCAGCGTATCCAGCAGGCCCTGCGCAACAACGGCGAATCGAGTTAGCCACTCGCAATACTGGGCGGCTTCAGCGCTCGATCCGGTAGATCAGGTCCACGGTCTGTTCGGTAGTGCCGGACGAGGTTTCCAGCGTCAGACGACGGCTGAGCTCGTAGCTCAGCAGTACCCGCGAGGTATTGTCGAACAGGCCCACGGAGTAGCGCAGTAGCAGGCGCGGGGACAAATACAGCCCCAGGGTCAGGGCGCTTTCCTCAATGCCGCCTTCGGTATCAATGGTGACTTCGTCCAGTCCCAGTTCCGTCCCGATCCGCTGGGTGATCAGCGCGCTCTGCTCCAGACCATAGGCCGCTGCCGCCGATGCGATCAGGCTGCCGTCCGACTCCGATGCCCCAGACAGTGGCCGTCCGGTCAGCAGGAAGGCCATGGCCTCGGTCTCGTCCATCGCGGGTTCCGAGAAGACTCTTGAGCGCAAATTATCCGGGGTCCCGCCGATTTCGAGCCCGACGGTTACATTGTATTCGCGTACCGTGCGCACGGCGCGCAGGTCCAGTTCCGGTGTTTCCGCGGGCCCCTGGAACAGCAGGATACCCCGGTCCACGCGCAGGTCCTGGCCGTAGGCATTGAAACGGCCCTCCGGGATGCGAATCTCCCCGAACAGCTGGGTCGGGCGCCCGGCGATCTCCTCGACATCCACTTCGCCGGCAAAGCGGGCCGTAAGCCCATGGCCGTCGAAGCGCACGTCATCGCCCAAGCGGATGCGGATACGGATGTCTGTCTTCAGTGCCTGGGCCTCTTCCAGCTCCTCGCCCAGAATGATCTCGTCTCCGGAGACGCGGATCGCGCCCGGGGGCAGGTCCGGTGGACGGATCCGGGCCCAGGGCAGCAGCACCTCGCCGCGCACGCGGATGCCATCCTCGGGGGTGAACACCAGCTCCAAGTCCGGGGTGATCGTCGCTTCGGCGTCCACCCGATTCACGGCGAGGAAGTCTTCTCCACGCAGTTGCATCTCGGCACGCGGTCTATCGCCCCCCAGGTCCACGCGACCCGCGAGGTCGATCGCACCATCGCCCGACTCCAGTCGCCCGTCCAGGGTCATCTCTTCGGCGGAGACGACGTTGGCGGTCACCTCGGGGATCGCAATGTCGATCCCGGCATCCGGAATCAGCACGCCCCCGTCGCTAAAGCGCACAGCGCCCTCGACCAGCGGGGCATCCAGGCGTCCGCCGAACGTCAGGCGGGCATCCAGCACGCCCCGCAGACGCTGAATGTCGGGGCTTGCCGCGGCAATCCAGGAAAGATCATCCAGGCGTGCCTCGAAGTCGCCGTCAATGCGCATGTCGTCGCCGTCGGGGCGCAACTCGAGCGCCGCCCGCGCGATACCGCCGTCGAGAAAGCCGAGCCGAAACTCGACGTCCACGTCACGGTCGCGTACGCGTGCATCAAGGTACGCATCCTGATAAGGCACATCCTGCAGTTCGCCATCCTCGTCGCGCACCATCAGGCGACCGTCCGTCGGCCGTACGGCCAGGTCCGCCTCGATACGCCCCTGGTCATCCAGACGGCCACTGGCCTCGGCATGGATCTGTCCCTCGATGCCCAATTCAGGTGGCAAAAGGGGCTCCAGCCAGCCAAGCTCCAGGTCTTCCAGTAGTGCATTGAAGTTGCCGCCAGTTGTCTCCTGCCAGCGACCCTCCGCGCAGATGCGCCCGGCTTCCCGGGTCAGGCACAGGCGCTCCAGGCGGGCGGACTCCGGGCCCCCTTCCAGAGCGACCGGGGCGGGTAACGACCATTCCCCCGCCTGGGGCTGGCTCAGGTCCAGCCGGGTCAGTCGGCCGCTCCAGTGCGTGGCGTCGAGGTCGAAGCCCCCCGCCAGCGCCAGTGCCAGCGTCCCCAGCTCCTGGCCGTCCACGTCCAGATCCAGGCGATGATCGTCGATGGTCCCCGTGGCCCCGAGGCGCACGCTGGCCAGCTGAACCCCTGTGGTCGGCTCCAGGTCTTCAAGCCGCAGATCCAGCCGGGCGGGGGCATCCTCTGCCAGCCCGGCGTTGGCGCTCAACTCTAGCCGGGCCAGTGCGATATCACCCAGCCGGAGTCCGGCGCCGTCGCCCTCGGCGGCGACCTGTGGTGATTCCGGCGATCCGGTTACATGCGCGTCCAGATTCAGTCGTCCCGCGAGGTCGGGCCACAGCTGCTGCAGTTCCGGGGCATCTACCCGCAGGCGGAAATCCAGCGCGTCGGTCCAGCGGCCATGTGCGTTCAGGGTGTTCGCGCCGAGCGCCAGCTCCAGTTGATCGACCGTCAGGGCTTCGCCTTCCAGCTCGGCCCGTCCGCGCCCTTCGACCGGTTGCTCACGCAGTGTGCCCGTCAGGCGCTCCAGCTCGGCCTGCAGATGCAGTGCCCCGTCCTCGGTCTGCTGGCCCCGGGTGTTGAGTGTCAGGTCGAGGCGGCCCGGCGCCTCGGGTGTGATAATGGCCGGGTCCAGCCCCTCGGCCGCCAGCGCGAGGTCCCAGCCGAGACCGTCGGCCCAATCCACATCTCCCGCCAGGTCCACGCGTCCGCCGTCGTCCATTGCAAGACGCAGGCGGTCGATTCGGGCGCTGGTCTCGGTCAGGTCCATGCGCCCATCCCCGGTCACCGCGATGCCATGGCTCCGGGCCCGCAGGGGGTCCAGCTGCAACTGGGCCCGGAGTTGCCCCGAGGCGGGGGTGTAGTGGCCGCTGGCGGCAAGCTGCAGTTGTTCCAGCTGTCCCTCCAGTTCTTCGTGGAGTCGGGCGAGATCGGGGGCCTCCAGTGCCAGATCCAGCTCGAGATCCAGCACGTGTTCCGGATCCGACAGATCGCCACCCAGTCCCGCGACCTGGCCGCCGATGGTGGCCGTCAGGGCATCGTCATCGACCTTGAACTGGCTCTCGCGCAAACGGGCCGTCCCGTCCGTGAGTGTCAGGCCCAGCTGGCCGGTCAGGGCATGGTCCTCGAAGTGGCCTTGGAGTTCGTCGATGTCGACTGTGGCTTCAAGGGCCGCGAGCGGAGTCTGTTCGGTATCCAGTGGGAGGTGTCCCCGCAGGTTGGCTCGCAGCCGTTCCAGGCCCGCGTCGAGTTCCAGACCCAGGGGGGCGGGGTCGAGGTCGTCGAGTGCCAGTCGCAGGTCCCAGCCCAGGGCGTCCTCGTCGAAGCGGATGGGGCCGGTGAGCGCCAGCCGGCCAGCCTCGGAATTCAGCCGTAGTGTCTCGATATCGGCCATGGACAAATCACCATGGGCCTGCAACCCGAGTTCGAGTGCGGGCAGCTCATCCAGTCGCGCGCCCGCCTCCAGGCCCAGCGCCCAGTCGTCCGGTTGGCCGGAGGCAAGGAGCCGTCCCGGGGCGACATGTGCGGTCTGGTCCGGGGCGAGACGGTAGGTGAACGGGGTCCAGGTGGCCTCGGCGTCGAAACGCGGGTCCTTCAGCGCATCGACCACCTCGGCCTGCAGGGTCAGCTCCACGCCGGCGCTCAGGACATGGTGCAGCCGGAGGCGTTCACGCAGGTGTCCGTCCAGCTCCAGTCGACCCTTCGCTTCGTTTGTATCCAGGCCTTCCGCCAGGGCGTCCGGCAGGGGCGCGGTCCATGTGCCGTGGGCGTTCACCGCGTAATCGCCTTTGGTCTCGACCCGCGCCTGCAGTTGCGCCTGGATCTCCGGCATGTCCAGGGCGAGTTGCTGGAGTTCCACCAGGGAACCACTGGCGCGCGCCCGTGCCGTGATTTGCGTGATGGCGACAAGAGGCGCGCCTTCGCGGTGCACCCGCAAGTCGTTCAGCAGGACGTCCTCCACCTGCACGACCAGTGGGAGACGGATTGCATCGGGCAGCTCGAGCGGATCGTCGTCATCGATGTCCTCGGGCGGCAGGTCGATCAGCAGCCCGGATGCGTGGACGATCGGGATGCGAAGCTTGCCGCGCAGCCCGGCCTGCGCGTCGATTGCCAAACGCCCCTCGTCCAGTTCGATGCGGGGGCCGTCCGGCAGCGACAGGTAGAGACCGTGGATTGCGAGCTCGGTGAACAGCGTGCCCTCCACGCGTTCGATACGCAGGTCCACGAGCGCGTGTTGCTCGGCCTGTTTGGCCAGCCAGCGCGTGCCGGTCTCGGAGGCGAGCAGCGCGACCAGGCTCCCGATCACCAGGACGACCAGCAGTAGTACCCCGCCGATTAGCCACAGCAGAGTCCTGGCGAGACGCCTCACAGGTCCGGCCCCATGGAGAAGTGGATGCGAAAGTCGTCATCGGAGTCCGGGCCGTGGGCGATATCGACGCGGATCGGCCCCACCGGCGAGCGCCATCGCACGCCCATGCCGACGCCGTAGACCGGGTCGAACTCGGTCCATTCGTTGACGACGTTGCCCGCATCCACAAAGGCGGCAGCACTCCAATTACCGCGAACCGGGATGTCGTACTCCAGGCTGCCGACCACCTTGTGGCGCCCGCCGATCACGTCGCCGTCCTCGTTGGTTGGGCCAACCTTCTGATATCCGTAGCCGCGGATGCTTGCATCTCCGCCGGCGAAGAAGCGCAGGGAACTGGGCAGGTCGCGAACCGAATCCACCTCGGTAAATCCGGCATCGGCCCGGGCCAGTACCCGTCCCGGACCCATCGCGCGCACGAACTTGCCACTGGCCAGCACCTGTGCGAACGAGGTGCTGGACAGGATCTCTTCCTGGGCCCCCTGCACGGTGATATCGAAGCGGTATCCGCGACGCGGGGTCATCGGGTCGTCCGCCTCCATGCGGCCGATGCGGTAGGAAGGGATCAGCAGACGGCTGCGATCCGTCTCATCCCCCACCGTGTAGTCCTCGAATTCGTACCGCAGCCCCTCGGTCGTTTGCCAACCGCCGGTTCTTTGCAGGACACGGTTGGCCCCGATCTGGAATCGGTCGGACTGCTGGGTATCGGTGTCCTCGGTGCGGTAGGTCGTGAACAGGTTCAGCTGCTCACGTAGCGGGTCGCGTAGTGGAATGGCGTAGTTGAAGCCCACACCGGAACGCACAGGCGATGCCTCCAGTTCCGCGTGATACCGGTGGCCTTGCTGGTTGGCATAGCGGTTCTCGAAACGAAAGCGCAGGCGAGGGCCGATGTCGGTGGAGTAGCCGATGCCGGCCTCGTAGCTGTGCCGCCGCCGGGGTTCGAACTCGGCCACGATCGGGACGTGGCGGTCCTCGGCCTGGTCGCGCAGGGGGCGTACCCGTACGCCGGAAAAGTAGCCAGAGTCATTCAGGTTTCGCTGCAGCGCGATGATCTGCGAGGAGCTGTAGGGGTCGCCTTCCTCGAACGGGATCATGCGTTCGACGAATTCTGGCGCGAGGATGTCCTGGTCCAGCGTGACCCGGCCAATGCGGTAGCGATCCCCCGTGTCCATGTGCAGGCGGATGGTCGCGGTGCGGTTCTCGCGGTCGACCTCCAGGCGGCGGGTGTGCAGGTCCGCGTCGAAATAGCCGCGGTCCGCCGCAATCCGCGTCATGCGATTGCGCAGGGTGTCGTAGCGGTCATGGCGCAGGACATCGCCTTCCTGAATGTCGGTCTGGCTGAGCACGGCCTCGAACGCGAGATCGCCGATCCCCTCGCCGGTGATCTGGATGTCGACGGTTTCCACGGTGGTCGGTGGCCCGGGCTCGAACGTCAGGTGCAGGTCCCAGCAGTCGTCATCGCGCTCCAGGCTCAGGTCCAGTTCGGCGTCGTAGTGGCCGACGGCGCGCAGGGCATTGTGAGCGCGCTGTTCGGAGTCGCGCAGCAGGCGGCGCTCGCGAAAGCCGGGCAGGTCGCAGGGCTGTCGTGCCAGATTGAGGCTGTTGCGAATGTTTTCGCGCTGGAGCTCCGTGCCCCCCTCCAGCACCAGTCCCGGTACCGGGCCATCGTCCTCGTCGGCTGCCAGCGGGAATGCCAGCAGCGCCAGGAGGATCCCGATCCATCGAGCCTGTCGTGCCGCGAGCGCATGCGACAGGGGAAACGGATGCGGGCGAGAAAGAAGGGTCATGAAACGATGATACCGGCTACCCGCGTGGATTCGGCAAAGAGCGCGTCCCTATCAGTGTCTCGTCGTGGGTACGAGTTCCCCGGCAGGACGAACTTAGACGCTAGGGCAGTCCACCCCGCTCCCGCGTGAGAAGACCACCAGGTGCGTAAAGTCCAGACGCAGGCGCACATGCTCGCCGATCACGAAGTTGTCGTGGCTGGGCGCCATGCACAGCACGCTGATCCCGTCGGGGAGCTTCAGGGTGTAGAGGAAGTCGGCTCCGCGGAAGGCCTTGTCGAGGATCTCGGTTTGCACCGTGCCCTGTTCGTTGTCGATGGTGATGTCGTCCGGGCGCACCAGTACGTCGACCGCGGTGCCCGGCGGGAGCTGCTCGGACATCGACCCCTGTATCTCGCCGAAGGCCGTGTCGACCCGGTCTTCAGTGCAGATCATGCCGGGGATCAGCGTGCCCTCGCCGACGAAGTCCGCGACAAAACGGTCGGCCGGGCGATGGTAGAGGTTGTAGGCGGTATCCCACTGGGCAATGCGGCCCTGGTGGATCACCGCGATGCGATCGGCGAAGGCGAAGGCCTCGTGCTGGTCGTGGGTCACCAGGATCGCGGTGGTGTGCTCCGCCCGCAGGATGCGCCGGACCTCGCGGGCCAGGTCGCCGCGCAGCTCCACGTCCATGCTGGAGAAGGGCTCGTCCAGCAGCAGGAGCGCGGGCTTCGGCGCCAGGGCGCGCGCCAGCGCGATGCGCTGCTGCTGGCCGCCGGACAGGGCATGCGGATAGGCCTCGCCGTATCCGGACAGACCCACGAGCTTCAGCAGCGTCTGGACGCGTTCGGTGCGTGCCTCGCGGCTCCAGTCGCGGATGCCGAAGGTGATGTTGTCGGCGACGTTCAGGTGCGGGAACAGCGCGAAATCCTGGAATACCATTCCGACACCACGCCGTTCGGGGGGCACCGTATGCCCCGCCTCGCTGACGGCCCGCCCGCCCAGGTGGATGGCCCCGCGCATCACCGGTTCGAACCCCGCAATCGCACGCAGCAGGGTGGTCTTGCCGCAGCCGGAGGGGCCCAGCAGGCAGCCGATCTGGCCCTCGGTCAGGGCCAGCGAGACCCCGTGCACCACAGCCTTGCCGTCGTAGCCGATGTCGACATGGTCGAGCTCCAACAGCGGCGTATGGGTGACCTGGATGGCGGCGTTGGAAGTAGCGGCTTGTGTCATGTCAGGTCGTACCAGCGGGCATGGGGAGCGGTTTCTGTGGCTCGTCGGCCTCGGTGTCCGGGCGCTGGTTGGCCGCGCCCTGACCGGGCCGCGAACGACCGATGGTCATCGACAGCAGGATAACGGGAACCAGCCCGACCAGCACGATGGCCAGTGCGGCACTGGAGGATTCCGCCAGCCGTTCGTCGCCGGCCAACTCGAAGGCCCGCACCGCGAGGGTGTTGAAGTCGAACGGGCGCAGGATCAGCGTCGCGGGAAGCTCTTTGAGCACATCGACAAAGACCAGCAATAAAGCGGTCAGCAGGGTGCCGCGCATGATCGGCAGGTGCACGCGGGTCAGCGTCTGCAGGGGGCGCATGCCCAGTGAACGGGCGGCATCGTCCATGCTCGGCTGAATCTTGCCCAGCCCCGCCTCCACGGTCTGCAGCGAGACCGCGAGAAAGCGCACCGCGTAGGCGAACAGCAGGGCGAACACCGTGCCCGACAGCAGCAGCCCGGTCGACAGCCCGAAGGTGTCGCGCATGAAGCCATCCAGAGCGTTGTCAAAGGCGGCGAACGGGATCATTACGCCAATCGCGATCACGGTGCCGGGGATCGCGTAGCCCATGCCCGCCACGCGCACGGCGAGATTGGTGAAGGTCCCGCCCTGCATGCGCTTGGCATAGGCCAGTACCAGCGCAAGGACGACGGCGATCACGGCCGCGGCCACCGCCAGCCAGAAGGTGTTGAACACCAGCTCGGCGAAGCGGGCATTCATCCAGTGGTCGGTGGTTTGTACCGCCCAGATCGAGAGTTGCGCGGCGGGCAGCAGGAAGCCGAGTACCACCGGCAGCAGGCAGGCGGTGAACGCCGCCGCGGCTTTCCAGCCCTTCAGGCGGTAACGTGGCAGGGTGGAATAGCGGCGGCTGGTGTGATGGAAGCGGGCCTTTGCACGCGACCATCGCTCCAGCACGATCAGTATGAACACGAAGGTCAGCAGTACTGCCGAGAGCTGCGCGGCGGCGGCCGGGTCGCCCAGCCCGTACCAGGTGCGGAACACACCGGTGGTAAAGGTACTGATGCCGAAATAGGCGACCGTTCCGTAGTCCGCGAGCACCTCCATCAGCGCGAGGGTCAGCCCGGCGATGATCGCCGGTCGGGCCAGCGGCAGGGCCACGCGGCGAAACCCGCCGAATGGCCCCTGGCCCAGCGTGCGCGAGACCTCCAGCACGCAGACCGACTGCTCCAGAAAGGCCGCGCGGCTGAGCAGGTATACATACGGGTAGAGCACCAGCATCAGCATGACCATCGCTCCGCCGAGCGAGCGGATCTCGGGGAAAAAATACTCCCCGTAGCCCAGCCCGGTCAGGTCGCGGATCAGGCTCTGCACCGGCCCCGAGAAGTCCAGCATGCCGGTATAGGTGTAGGCGATGATGTAGGCCGGCATCGCCAGCGGCAGCATCAGCGCCCACTGGAAGATCCCGCGTCCGGGGAACTCGCACATGCTGACCAGCCAGGCGACCGGGACGCCGATCAGCAGCACCCCGATGCCGACGCCGACCACCAGCGCCAGGGAGTTGGTGACGTAGTCGGCCAGTACCGTCTGGCGCAGGTGTTCCCAGACCTCGCCCGCCGGAATGAATACATGCCCGAAGATCACCAGGACCGGCAGCGCGAGCACCAGCGCCACCGTAATCGCCACGACCGACCACAGGCTGAACGACAGTCGCGGCCTGCCCCGGGAAGTGGTTCGCGTATCGGGCAGAGCTGGGTTGGAGGGCTGGGCGCTCATGGAGTGCGAATAATAAAGGTTCTTGTTTCGAATACCACCAAGACCGTTCCCCCATTAAAGGCTTCGCAGAAACAGCAAGCCCCCGGGCGGAGCCGGGGGCTTGCGAAACGCGTGGGCCCGAAGGGCATCAGCGCCAGCGTACGCGGTCCATGATTCGCACGGCCTCGCTGTTGTTGTCCCCCAGAAGGTGAAGCTCAATGTCGTCGGATTCGAATTCGCCAAAGCCCTGCAGGATCTCGCTGGCCGGTACGTCATCCCGGATCGGGTATTCCTGGTTGGCTTCGGCGTACCACTGTTGCGCCTTCTGCGAGGTCAGGAACTCGATCAGGCGGATGGCGTTGTCGCGGTTCGGGGCATGCGCCGTAACGCCCGCACCACTGATGTTCACGTGTGTACCGCGGTCGTCCTGATTGGGCCAGAAGACGCCGATCTGTTCGGCGACATCGCGGTCGCTACCGTCGCCGGCCAGCATCAGGCCCAGGTAGTAGGTGTTGGCGATCGCAACATCACAGACCCCGTCGGCTACCGCGCGAATCTGGTCGCGGTCGCCGCCCTGCGGCCGGCGCGCCATGTTGTTCACGATGCCCTCGGCCCACGCCTCGGCGGCCTCCGCGCCTTCGGTCGCGATCATCGCGGCCACCAGCGACTGGTTGTAGACGTTGTCGGACGAGCGAATGCAGATGCGGCCTTCCCATTGTTCGTCGGTCAGGGCCTCGTAGGTGGACAGGTCTTCCGGATCGACCCGGTCCTTGTGATAGAGGATCGGACGCGCGCGCAGTGACAGGCCGTACCACTCGCCTTCCGGATCGCGATAGCGCTCGGGGATGTTCTCGTTCAGTGTGTTGGATTCCACGGACTGCAGCACGCCCGCCGCCTGTGCGTGGTGCAGGCGCCCGGCGTCTACAGTAATCAGCACATCCGCGGGCGAGTTGCGCCCCTCGTGGCGCAGGCGCTGCAGCAGGCTGTCCGCGCTGCCGGTCACCAGATTGACCTTGATGCCCGTCTCCTCGGTGAACTGCTCGAGCAGGGGCTGGATCAGGTTTTCCTGCCGTGCCGAGTACAGGTTGACTTCGTCTTCGTCGGCCGGGCTGCAGCCGACCAGGGGCATGGAGACGGCCACGGCCGCGGCGGCCATCACCAGCCAGGAAAGGGGGCGAAACGACATGCTGAATCTTCCTCGTGGAAACATTGACGAGAACGATTGTTATTTGTGTTCGCATCCTTGTCAACGATTTTCTGCTGCTGGATCGGGGCTTTGAGCCGCGCCGAAGAAAGGGTATGCACATTGGCGGGTGTTTCCCTAAGCTTGGCCCATGGACAAGCCCCTGCCCGAGAACCCCGAAGCCCTGCCTCCCTTTTTGGACGAAGAGGTCGCGCACCTGCTGAAGGACCTCGGCGACAAGACCCAGTGGCCCGACAGCTTGACGGGTCAGTCGGCCAGCCCGCTGGCCTTCAGCCACTACCTCGCCCAAACGGTGGGGCGCCATCCGGACTATCTGCTCGATACCCTGGATGACGAGGGGCACGTGCCCGAGCGCGACGATGAAGCGTTTGCCGCGATGCTGAGCACCGCGTTGCAAGACGTCGACAGCGAAGAGCAACTGAAACAGGCGCTACGCGAGATCCGCCATCGCGAGATGATCCGAATCGCCTGGCGGGACCTGGAGGGACGTGCGGACCTGGACGAGGTGATGCATGACCTCAGCCGACTCGCCCAGGGCCTGATCCGGGGGGCGCTGGAGTGGCTCGACCGACACTACCAGGGCCGCCATGGCCAGCCGCGCGGGGCCGATGGCGCAGCGCAGTCGCTGGTCGTGCTGGGCTTGGGAAAACTCGGCGGTGGCGAGCTCAACTTCTCTTCCGATATCGACCTGATCTTTGCCTACGCGGAGACTGGCGAGACCGATGGCGAACGGGTGCTGGACAACGGTGCGTACTTTCAGAAGCTGGGGCGTGCCCTGATCGCGGCGCTGTCCGAGGTAACCGCGGATGGCTTTTGCTATCGCGTCGACATGCGCCTGCGCCCATTCGGTGACTCGGGCCCGCTGGTGATGCACTTCGATGCGATGGAGGACTACTACCAGGCGCATGGCCGCGAATGGGAGCGCTATGCCCTGATCAAGGCGCGCCCGCTGGCGGGGGACGCGGCTGCGGGGGATGCGCTGATGAAGCGCCTGCGACCGTTCATCTACCGCCGCTATCTGGACTACGGCACGCTCGCCAACCTGCGCGAACTCAAGCAGATGATCAACGACGAATCCGCGCGGCGCGGGCGTTACGAGGACGTGAAGCACGGCGAGGGCGGGATCCGCGAGATCGAATTTATTGCGCAGTCGTTTCAGTTGATTCGCGGCGGGCGCGACCAAGCCCTGCAGCGGCGCGACCTGCTGGGTGTGATGGAGGTGCTGCGCGCACGCGAGCTGCTGCCAGGCTACGCCGTCGATCAACTGGAGCGCAGTTATCGCTTTCTGCGCCGGATCGAGAACCGTCTGCAGATGCTCAACGATCAGCAGACCCATCGCTTGCCGCGCTCCACCGGCGATCGGACGCGTCTGGCCCTGTCGCTGGGGTTCGACAGCGAGGTGACCTTCGAAGCGGCGCTGGTGCGCGAGCAGCGCCGGGTGCATGCCCATTTCGAGCAGGTGTTTACTGCCCCTCAGCGCGACGATGCCGAATCGATGGACAGCTCGCCCGAGGCGGATCGCGAACAGCAACTGCACCGTCTGTGGCAGGGATCGCTGGACGACGATGTGGCGCGGGAGGTTCTTGACTCCCTTGGCTTCGACGACGCCGGAGCAGCCCTGGAAGGGCTGGTGGAGTTGCGCGAGAGCCCCGGCGTACGTGCGATGAGCACCACTGGACGTCAGCGCCTGGATCGGCTGATGCCGCTACTCGTCGGGGCGCTGGCCGAGCTGGACGCCCCGGATACGGTGCTGCCTCGCGCGCTGCAGATGGTGCGGACGATCGCCCGACGCTCGGTATATCTGTCGCTGCTGGTCGAGAACCCGCTGGCGCTGTCGCAGCTGGTCAAGCTGGTCGCGGCCAGTCCCTGGATCAGCGAGCAGCTGACGCGTTTTCCCGTCCTGCTGGACGAGTTGCTCGATCCGCGCGCCTTGTACGCCCCGCCGGACCGGGACGGACTGCGCGAGGAACTGGAAGCGGAACTCGCGCAGTTCCCGGGCGAGGACCACGAGCAGATGCTGGACCGCCTGCGCCAGTTCAAGCAGGTGCAGACATTGCGCGTGGCGGCGGCGGACATCATGGGCTTTTTGCCCCTGATGAAGGTCTCCGATCACCTGACCTGGTTGGCGGAGGTGATGCTCGAACGGGTGCTCCAGCTGGCCTGGGACAAGCTGGTCGAGCGTCATGGCGAGCCGCGCTGTGGCGAGGGCGACGACCTTCGCCCGGCACGCTTCGCGGTGATCGGTTACGGCAAGCTGGGCGGTTTCGAGCTGGGCTACGGCTCCGATCTGGACGTGGTGTTCCTGCATGACTCCGAGGGTGACGAGGCCCAAACCGTCGGGCCTAAAGCCATCGACAATGCGGAGTTCTTTGCCCGTGTCGCGCAGAGGATTGTCCACCTTCTGGGCGCATTCACTCCGGCTGGAAGACTGTATGAGGTGGATACTCGCCTGCGGCCCAGTGGAACCTCCGGTTTGCTGGTCAGCGGGCTACGGGCCTTTCGCCGTTATCAGGACGAGTCCGCCTGGACCTGGGAGCATCAGGCACTGGTGCGGGCGCGCTTTGTCGCTGGCGATGCCGAGCTGGGCAGGGAGTTTGATGCCCTTCGTCACGAGGTGCTGACCCGCGAACGAGATGCCACTGCCCTGCGGGCCGAGGTGATCGAGATGCGCCAGCGCATGCTGGCCGAGCATGCTTCGAAGAAGGGCCAGGGCTTCCATCTCAAGCGCGACCGGGGCGGTATCACTGATATCGAATTCATGGTTCAATACTGGGTTTTGGTATCCGCCCACGACCATCCCGCCGTCTGCGACTGGCCGGACAAGATCCGCACGCTGGAGACCCTCGGGCACGAGGGCGTAATCAGCGAGGACTTGAGCGAAACGCTGGCGGATGCCTATCGGGATTTGCGCAACCGCATCCACCGCCTGACGCTGGCGGGTAGGGACGCCCGGGTCGAGGAACCGGACGACGACTTGCTGGCGGTGCGCGACCGCGTAATCGAAACCTGGAATGAGCTGTTCGGCGTGCCGGATCCGGCCGCGAACGAGAACGCCTAGAGGGATACAAGACATGTCGATGGCCGACCGCGACGGGGTGATCTGGCTGGACGGGCAGATGGTGCCCTGGCGCGAGGCGCAGACCCACGTACTGACCCACACCCTGCACTACGGCATGGGCGTGTTCGAGGGCGTGCGCGCCTACAAGACCGAGCGCGGTCCGGCGATCTTTCGCCTGCAGGACCACACCCGGCGCCTGTTCAACTCCGCCAAGATCCTCGGTATGACCATCCCGTATTCTGCCGACGAGCTGAATGACGCGCAGGTCGCCTCGGTACGCGACAACGGCCTGGAGAGCGCCTACCTGCGCCCGATGTGCTTCCTCGGGTCCGAGGGCATGGGGCTGCGCGCGGATAACCTCAAGGTGCACGCGATGGTCGCGGCCTGGCACTGGGGCAGCTATCTCGGCGACGAGGGGATGGAGAAGGGCATCCGCATTCGCACCTCCTCCTACAGCCGGCACCACGTGAACGTGACCATGTGCAAGGCCAAGGCCAACGGCAACTACATGAACTCGATGATGGCCCTGCAGGAAGCGACCCGCTGCGGCTATGACGAAGCCATGCTGCTGGACACCGAAGGCTACGTGGCCGAGGGTAGTGGCGAGAACATCTTCCTGGTCCACGATGGCGTGTTGTGCACCCCGGATCTGACGTCCGCGTTGGACGGCATCACCCGTCGCACGGTGATCACCCTGGCCGAGGAGGAGGGCCTGCGCGTGGTGGAGAAGCGCATCACCCGCGACGAGGTCTACATCGCCGACGAGGCCTTCTTCACCGGTACCGCCGCCGAGGTAACCCCGATCCGCGAGGTCGACGACCGCCCGATTGGCTCCGGTACCCGCGGACCGATTACCGAGCGCCTGCAATCGCGCTATTTTGATGTCGTACAGGGCCGCGACCGTCAGCACGACGGGTGGCTGACCTACCTCTAGGGAAACACTGATTAATGCACACGCTCGCGTTGGCACCCCAGGTTTTCCGAGACAAGGCGCGTCGTGCAGCGGGTAGTGATTCTACCCGCAAGCGGCGCAACGCAGGATCGGGGAACCTGGGGTGCCAACCCCCACAAGCTATTGAAAGACGGGGCTCGGCCGCTTTTGCGCGGGAACGGCGTTGCGGTTCCCTTGTGCAGAATGACTGCACGGCAGTCACCGCGCCTTGTTCGCACGCAAAAGCGACTCGAGCGCGAGCGCGTGCATTAATCAGTGTTTCCCCAACACGCGAGACGAAAACCATGGTCAATCCCGATACCGCCCATCACCAGGACCAGTACGAGACCGCGAACGCGCAGCCGGAGATCACGGTCACCAAGAAAGACCTGCCGCTGCACTGCCCGACGCCGAAGATGGCGCTGTGGGCCTCGCATCCGCGCGTCTTTCTGCCGATCGACGAGACCCCGGACGGCCGCTTCCAGTGCCCGTACTGCGGTACCCAGTTCATCCTGAAGGACGACGCCTGATCACCGGGCACCCGCCCCCCGGCGCACATGTCGGGGCGAATCGTGCCCGTCCCGGGCGTTCCCGCGCACGCATCCGATGAAGCTCTCCCTGCCCCCGTTCGATCAGGCCCGTGTGCTGGTGATTGGCGATCTGATGCTGGATCGCTACTGGCACGGCGGTACCGACCGGATCTCGCCCGAGGCCCCGGTCCCGGTAGTCCATGTGCGCGAGATCGAACAGCGCCCGGGCGGGGCCGGCAACGTCGCACTGAATCTTGCTGCCCTGGGCGGTCATGCCGATCTGGTCGGTGTGACCGGCGAGGACGAGGCCGCGGCCGAACTGACCGGTCTGCTCGAGGGGTCGGGTGTGGCCTGCCACTTCCGCCGCCAGGCGGGTGCGGCCACCATCACCAAGCTGCGCGTGATCAGCCGTCATCAGCAGCTGATCCGCCTCGACTTCGAGGACGGTTTCCCCGGCACCCGCGCCGCCGATCTGCTCCCGCAGGTCGAACCCCTGCTGGCCAACTGCGGCGCCGTGGTCCTGTCCGACTACGCCAAGGGTGCGCTGCGCGACCCGCAACCCCTGATCCAGGCCGCCCGCGCCGCCGGAGTCCCCGTACTGGTGGACCCCAAGGGCCACGACTTCTCGCGGTACCGAGGCGCGGATCTGATCACCCCCAATCTCGCCGAACTGGAGGGTGTGGCAGGTCCCTGTCCGGACGATGAAAGCTTGGAACAGGCGGCCCGCGGCGTGACGGAGCGCTGCGGGATCCCGGCGCTCCTGGTCACGCGCGGCGCGGCCGGGATGACGTTGTTCCGCGAGGGGCAGGCGGCCGTGCATCAGCAGGCCCGGGCGCGCGAGGTGTTCGACGTGACCGGTGCGGGCGATACGGTGATCGCCACCCTGGCCGCCGCCCTGGCGGCGGGCGCGACCATCGAGGACGCGATGCAGCTGGCCAACCTGGCGGCGGGCATCGTGGTCGGCAAGCTGGGTACCGCCACCGTCTCGCTGCCCGAGATCGAGCGCGAGATCTACGCTCCCCGGGCGGCCGGTCAGGGCATGCTGTCCCGTGCCGAGCTGGCGGAGGTGCTGCGCCGGGCTCGTTCAGCGGGCGAGCGGGTCGTGATGACCAACGGCTGTTTCGACATCCTGCACGCCGGCCATGTCGCCTATCTCGCCCAGGCCCGTGCCCTAGGAGACCGGCTGCTGGTCGCGGTTAACGACGATGCCTCCGTGCGTCGACTGAAGGGAGAAGGACGCCCGGTGAATCCGTTGGACCAGCGCATGGCTGTCCTGGCGGCCCTGGGCGCGGTGGACTGGGTGGTCCCGTTCTCCGAGGACACCCCGGCCGACCTGATCGCCGACGTCCTGCCGGACGTACTGGCCAAGGGCGGCGATTATCGACCCGACGCCATCGCCGGACACGATGCGGTGGTGGCGAACGGCGGCGAGGTACGAGTGCTGGATTTCATGGGCGACTGTTCCACCAGCGCTGTGGTGGAACGCATACGAGCGAGTCAGGAACAACGATGAAAGTACTCTACCTTGTGGGGATGGGCCGCAGTGGTTCGACGCTGACGGATATCCTGCTGGACGCCCACAGCCAGATTCGGGCGCTGGGCGGGGTGCGGCGGCTGGCACACTATGCGCGCAAGCATCCCTGTCCCTGTGGTGCCCCCAGTTTCTGGGAGTGCGAGTTCTGGTCGGCCGTCAATGCCCGCCTGGAGGAACGTCTTGGCTGTACCCTGGAGACGCTCGATGTGCACGCCCGCGATCCGGCGCGTTTCAATGAACACAATCGCACGCTGTTCGAGGTGGTCTCCGAGGTCAGCAACGTACCGTTCGTGACCGACAACTCCAAATCGGTGCAGCGCCTGCGACGCCTGATGGCCGCGCCCGACATCGACGTCATTCCGATCCATGTCCTGCGTGACCCGCGCGGCCGCGCCCAGTCGCTGCGCAAGCGCAAACAGCAGAACTACATCCCCACGTTTTCGTATTCGCATCGCTCGCTGCGGCTCTACTACCTCCTGCGCAACGAGCCGCACATCGTGCTGAACTACGAAAAGCTGGCGTACGATCCGGAAGATCAGCTGCCGAAGCTGATGGCCCGGCTGGGCCTGGAGTTCGAGCGGCCGCAGCTCGACGCTTGGGCGGAGATGCCGCACCACAACATCGGTTCCGCGGATGTCTTTCGCAAGACCGAGGGCAGCCAGATACGGCCCGACGATGCCTGGAAACAGGTGATCCCGCCCTACATGCAGCGCATCCAGAACCTGATTGCCTGGCCGGGCCGGGTCGCCAACGACGCCAAGGAGCGTCGCTGGGGAATCGACTGAGTCCCCGCTGGTTCAGCGAGGCTTACTGACCCGTTCCAGCCATGACCGGTCGCCCTCCGCGGCCCGCAGAAACCCCCGCGACTCCGGACGTCCGAAGGCCAGCGGCAGGGGATCAAGGATCCACAGCGCCTGGCCATCGCTGCCCAGCATGCGCGGGTCCCGCCCCCGAAAGCGGATCCCGTAATCGCGCAGCTCGGCCCACAGGGTCTCGGCCGCCGCTCCCGGGGGATCGCTGGCGGCATTCAGCGGGCGCAACTCCGGGTCCGTCTCCCAGACCAGCCAGACCAGGCCGCGATCTGCGGCGATAATCGCTACCGGCCGCGGCACCGAGAGTCCCAGACGCCGCAGCGTGAGGGCATGACTCCAGGCCCGCCGGGCGATCTGGCGCGTGAGGACCGGGCGCAGCAGGCCGGGTAGCGCCTGCCAGTGGGCATCGATTCGCTGTGCCCGGTATGACCGATCGGCATGGCCGGAGAGCCCATCCGGCAGTTCGCCGGTTTCGTGCAGTTGGCGAGCGAGGTGTTCGGCCTGTCCACGGGCAAGCGCCCGTCGGTCATGAATCACCCCGAGCTCATCCATACGGAATCGGGGGTAGTGCTTCCACCCCCGGCACGCCCGCCGGGCGACGCGGCGGGCGTGCCGGAGGCGGGCACGGCGCAGGTCGCGCAGGCAGCGTTGCAACCCGGCTTCCGTCACTTCCCAGCCTCTCATTTCGTGATACTGCCGGAAGCCCTCCCGTATTAGTGTCTCGGGCAAGCGGGTCTTGGAGGCGTACAGCCGTTGCAGGTGGTCGAGGGCCGCTCGGCGGCCGAGTGGCCCGTTGCGGCGACGCACGCGATCTCCGTCGATGGCGAACAGACGCCCCTCACGGGGGATGAAGTTCAGCCAGTTGAGATCGTTCTGGACGATGCCGGCGCGATGGTGTTCGGCCAGTGTGGCCAGCAGGCGTGCATGGGCCTGGTCTCCCGGGTCTTCCCCGGACGGTGGCCAGGGTTCGTCCGCCTCGACGAGATCCAGGACCAGCAGCCAGGCGCGGTATCGGGGGCAGTAAGCGGCGTGGTGTACGGCTGGAGCGGGGACGCCAGCGGCTTCCAGCAGGCGCGCTCCACGCGTCCCGCGCCGCCATTCGGCCCACTGGCCGATGCGTCCAAGGTAGAACTTGGCGACCACCGGCTGCCCACTGGCAAGCCGGGCGCGGAAGATCCGTCGTTTGCCCGGGTACTCGTGAATGCACTGTTCCAGTGCGAGCGTTCCAAGCCCGGGGATCTCCGGGCGGTCACCCGTTTCCGGTGTGCGGCGCATCGAACTGGTAGCCCAGCAGGTCCAGGTCGCGGCGATAATGCTGCGCGACCAGCTCCACGAGGGCATCGTCGTAGTAGGTCCGGTAGTCGTCGCGTTCGGTGGCGCGGCGCAGATGCGGCAGCTCCGGCGCAGGTATCCCGATGCGGTCGCAGATGGTCCGGAAATCCTCCTGCAGGTTCTCGTAGCGGCCGATGAAGTCGACGATCACCCGGCCCTGGAGATCCACGATGTACTCGTGCTGCAACTCCGCCGAGGTGTCCAGCATGTAGTCGTACGGGCGCTCGGGATCGAACTTCAGGCGCAGGAAATCTCCGAAGGACTTGACCCCTTTCAGGATCTCCGGCTTCTCCCGCTGGATGTGATGCCAGGAACTCACCTGAAGATCCCACGGGTTGCGCACGATCGCGCACTTGAACAGCTCGCGGTAGACCGGCTCCGGCAGCATCTCCTTCGCCGCGATCGCTTTCGCGTGGCGGGGGAACTTCAGTCCCAGCTTGTGCCGGGGGCGGGTCAGCTGGCTGACCTGGCTCGCCGCCCACAGCGGAATGCTGTACCACCCGCCCCAGCGGTACGGCCGCAGCGCCGCCCGGATGCTGGTCCCGCCCGTCTTGGCGATGTGCACGAACAGGAAATTCTTGCGGTATGAAATCAGCATGTAGCGGAGGCTGGCAGGGGGCAGTGGCGGTATTGTAACCGCGGGTGTGTCAGGAATCCGCGGGATTGCGTCGGGCATTCAGCGAGCCCAGGGTATGCAGCAGGGTCTCGTCGACGTCGCGTTGCGGGGGCTGGCGGCGCAGCCAGTTGCGGTGCACGAACTGGATCTCTCCGACCACCTGTGGGACACCGACCAAGCGGGCCACCGCCAGCCGGTGATTGCCGTTCGCCACCTTAATGAATTCGCCGTCCGGGCCGATTGCCACGCCAATCTCGTCCTTGCCCAGACCGGCCACATATCCATTCTCGGCCATGCTTCGAGCCAGCCCGCGGTATCGTTCGAGGTACTTGTCCAGGGAGCGGGCGATCTTGTCCTCGGCCTGGTCCGCGGTCTTGCCCCGCTCCCGATAGTAGTACCGCAGCGCGTTGATGTGTTCGTCTCGGTTGCGCCCTTCGTTCAGCAGGTGTTCCAGCAGTCCGTAGATCGGGTGCTGGTCAAAGGGTTTGGTCCGCCGGTGCCATTGTCCGCGACGCACGCCCCGGGGAAGGAGCAACCCATCCATGAAGAACCGGACCTTGGTCGCCGGGTCGCGCTTGTCGAGATACCGCTCGAGATTTTCGGTGGGCAGATCGATGAGGATGGGGGCTTTCATGGGGTGTTGGTGTCCGGCTTTAAGGTCGATACGAGGCCCAGCGCATCCAGGTAGGCGCGGGCGCTCTTTTCAACGGTGTAGTCGGCGACCGCCTGCTGGAGCTGGGCCGGTTCGGTCGGTGCATCCAGCCCTCGGGCCATACCATCGGCCAGTGCAGCAGCATCGCCTACAGGAACGAGCGGTCCAAAGCGCCCGCCGTCGAGGATGCCGCGTGGACCACTGGGACAGTCCGTGGCGACGACCGGCGTCCCGAGTGCCATGGCCTCGACCAGGACGTTGGGTGAACCCTCGAAGCGTGATGACAGGACCAACAGGCTGGCCGTACGCATGAACGGATACGGGTTGGCGCGGAAGCCCGCCAGATCGACATGGTCCGCGATATCCAGTTCCCGCCCCAGGTTTTGCAGTCGGGCCCGCTCGGGCCCTTCTCCCAGGATGATCAGCCGACAGGTGCGCTGAGCGTGTAACCGAGCGAAAGCCCGAAGGAGCGTCGCGAAATCCTTCTGCGGTTTCAGACGACCGACGGCCAGCACGACCGGTGTCTCTTCCAGGGCGGCCGGATCCAGCCAGGGATGATCTGCGACCTGCCCCGCGCGTTCAGGCAGCTCCGGGGAGATCACCGGGTTGGGAATCACGCGGAACCGCTCCGGCGGGATGCTGCCGATGCGGGCGAGGTCCTCCGCGACCGGACCCGCTACCGCAACGATCGCATCCGCCTGCGGGTACAGCCGCCTGACAGGGCGATAACGGAGCAGCCTTTGCAACGAGGTCTTGCCGGCAAGCGAACCGCTCAGGTGCATGCCCATCCGGAGAACGACCCTTGTGGGTACCCGCGCCAGACGCCGTGCATGCAGGGCCACGCGGCCGGCACGGTCCTTGGCGGCCAGTAATGCCGCCGGGCGTTGACGGCGGAGATAACCGATGACGGCGGGCAGCGCCAGCAGAGAGGTTCGTGCGTCCAGCCGGATCACGTTCACGGCCTCGGGGATTTGTTCGAGATGACCGCCACGCGCCTTCAGCAACAGAAGGTCAACCTGGATGCCGGCATCCACGAAGCCTCGCAGAAGATGGTTCATCATCTTCTCGACACCACCATCGCCGGTGTAGGACACGAGCACAGCCAGCCGCCTGGTCGTCATGCCGGTTTTCGTTCGTCGTTGTAGCCCTGCAGCAGATGGGACCAGCCTCTGGCTCCTCGCTCCCGTGTGCCGGACCACTTGGCCAGCGAACGCTGTAGCCGGGTCAGGTTACGCTTCAGCCCTCGATGGACGCCGAGGCGACCCCGGTCCCAGTCGATCAGCCAGACCTCGTCACCTGGTCCGACCAGGATGTTGCGAACATTGAGGTCGGCGTGCCAGGTGCCGGCATTGTGGAAACGGGCAACGGTGGTCCCGATTCCGCGCCACAGGGCCGGGGTGTCGAGTTCTTCCCGGATGTATTCATCAAGCGGCAGGGCCTTTGGGATAGCGGTGGTGATCAAGTCCCCCGAATACCACAGGCTGTGGCGGACGACCCGGGCTGCGACAGGGCGGGGGACCGGGAGACCGAGATCATACAAGGCACGCAGCAGGTGCCATTCCTGCAATGGGCGTGTGCGCGCGAGGCCGGTCCACCAGTAGTGGTCTTCCGACAGTCTGGCGATCCAGCCGCCGCGCCAGTAGTGCCGCAATACAAGGTCGAGTTCTTCGTGCCTGAGGAAGTGGGTGGTCCGGCGCCCGGTACGGGTTGCGGTTATAGCCCCCTGCTGACGCAGCCTCTGTGGCTGAAACAACTCCTCGGAAACCGTTGGGAGCAGTGACGTGTCGTGCAGGATCCACCGGTTTCGGGCCAGGCGCTCGAGGCATGTGCCGGGCGATGTCGGGGCATGGTTTGCCGCGTCCGGCGCCAATGCGCGGGCGTCAGGCCGATGGCGCGGAATGTGAACGCGGTTATCGTCTGGCATCGGGCAATCGCAACGGGCGCCTCGCATCGGTTTCTCTGGTTGTGATCCGGACCCATGATGGGGACGTGACGATGGGCGCTGTTGGGCTGTACCCCCTGTGAGCACCCATTATACTGGCGACCGATTTTCCATGAGTCAGATGCCGCCCCGAAAGGTGGTCGGCTTCTACGCCTGCACGAACAACCAACGAGACTCGCATGACAGCAATGAACGGGCGCGCCGTGCCCATGAATTCCACTGGGCTATCACAGGGCGGGCTTCGCTATGCGGCTATCGCCTGTGTGTATGTGTTCGCCTTCCTGTCGCCGCTCAGCATTACGCTGGGGCAGCTTGCCCAGTTCGGTATGCTGATCATCACCGCTCTTGTAGTAGTGCGCCACTGGCAGGGTGTCATTCGTAGCCCGGTGTTCTGGATTGCCGTGGCATTTATCGTCTATGTGCTTTTGCGAGGGTTGTCGGCGGCCTTTATCGAACAGCCGGAGCTGTCCAGCGAACATCTGGACGGTATGGGGACCTGGGTCCGTATCCTTGCATTACCCGTACTGATTCTGGCCATGGCGCTGGTGGCCACTGGCGACTGGTTGCGTCACGCCGTGGGTGCCCTGGTAGTAATGGCCCTTGGGTTTCTCTTCTTCGAAATACTGCCCACGTGGTCCTGGGAAGACTTCAATCAGGCCCTCACCGGAACCTTCCGCTACATATTCGGTATGGGGCATTCGCGGGCCGCCCTGGCGATGGGGGCGATGCTGATCGGCCTGTTGATGTTCGTGCCGGCTTTGCTACTGGGTAATGGCGTCCAACCCCGGGCGCGCGGCACTTGGGCTATTGCGTTCCGCGCCAGCGGTGTTCTGGTGGCCGTGGTCATGCTCCTGGTCGCCATTTTCGTCACCAAGTCGCGCACAGGATGGCTGTCCCTGATCGTGGCCTTGTCAGTGTTGGCCATTCTGCTGGCCTGGCACTTCCGCCGCGAGCTGCGCCGTCCACCCGTGATGGCAGGATTGCTGGTCTTGGTGGCCCTGTTTGCTTCCGGGGTCCACTTTGCCTGGGACGAGATCGAACGTCGTGCGATGGACCGAGCGGACGCGATTGGTGAGATCCTGGCCATGGAGAGCCTGGAAGATGCCTGGGAGTTCGAGGATGGCAATGTCGGAGCCCGCGGTGCGTACAAGGTGTTCGCCATCCAGCTGTGGCTCGACCGCCCAATGACGGGATGGGGCCCCGGAGATCCCTACCACATGATGGCAGAGCGCCCTCTGCCACCGGTGCTTGAAGGTCGCTCGGGGCATTTTCATGACGCCCACGTGGAATTGCTTTCGCGCCTGGGCGGAATTGGATATGTCCTGATGATCGCGTTCTTCATAGCCATCATCTGGGAGGCCTTTCGCCAGGTACGCGCGCGGCCGCGCACGGATCGCGTAGGGTTGGGGCTGGCATTTACGACGATCGGTTTCGTGCCTTTCATGCTGGTGGCGATGCTGGGCACGTATTTTCTCGATTCATTCAAGCAGATCCACTTGTATACGATGTTCCTGGCGCCAATGGTTGCCGCGGCCCTGGCCCGGCACATTAACGCCCCCCGCACAAACGGATGACGTGGCGTGCCGGATATCGTGCTTTTCGGGATGTTTCGGCCGTGGGGAGGTACCTATCGGCGGCTGATGAATCAGATCCACGTGTGGACGCGCGAGGGCTGGTCGGTGGAGTTGGTGACTTTCCGCGACGGGGAGATGTTTTACCCCGACGAGATGCCATCATCGGTGGCGTGCGTGCACCTTGGTACCCGCGGGAAATTCGCGACTACTCTGGCCCTTTGGCGCTACCTGCGACGACGTCGGCCGCGGGTGATCCTCTCGGTGAACCATATCACCAACATGATCCTGGCTCAGGTGGGTATGCTGCCGGATACGGGAGCGAAGCGCTTCCTGAGCGTACCCAATACCTTTGGTGAATCGGAAAAGCTGGCGGCCGAGCCGCTGCGGCGGGAACGGAAGTTCCGTCAGATTCGTCGCTGGTATCCGCGTTCGCACGGGGTAATCGCCGTTTCCGACGGTGTGCGTGATGATCTGGTGGATACCGTGGGCCTGAAAGGGGTGACCGTACAGCGTATTTACAGTGGCTCGGTGGCCCCGTCTACGCTGGAGCGGGCCTGTGAGTCCGTGGACCATCCCTGGTTAGTCAACAAGACCTGCCCCGTGATCTTGTCAGCAGGGCGCCTGGTGCCGCAAAAGGATTACCCGACCTTGCTGCGCGCATTTGCCCGCCTGAGGGAACGGCGCGAGGCAAGGCTGATCATTCTCGGCAAGGGGCGCGAGGAAGCTGCCCTGAGGTCCCTCGCCAGGGAACTGGGTATCGAGGGCGACCTGGATCTGCCGGGCTTCGTCTCCAATCCCTATGCATGGATGGCGCGTTCTGACGTGTTTGCGCTGTCCTCTCGCTGGGAGGGTCTGGTCAATGTGGTGATGGAGGCCCTGGGACTCGGCGTGCCCGTGGTGTCGACCGATTGTCCCAGTGGGCCGCGCGAGATCCTCGCCGATGGTCGTTTTGGCACCCTGGTGCCGATGCAGGATCCCGAGGCCCTCGCCGATGCCCTGGATCGTACGTTACGTGGCGAGGGGCCCGCGTTCGAGCGCGAGGATGCGGTGCGCCCCTTTCGGGCGGAAACGGCCGCCCGGGCATACCTCGACTTTTTCGGCCTGGCGTCTCCGGGGCAAGGGATGCCGCGTTGAAGGGTCTTCTCGCCCAATGGAAGCAGGCGCGGCAAACGCGGCTCAAGCTGCGCTGGGTGGAACCGGAGCTGACGCGAGGAGAATGGCAGGTGTCCGCGGGTGTGGCCTACTGCCCAAAGGACGGCGTTCACCCCGATGCGTATCAGAAAAGGCTTCTGCGTTCCGCCGGACAGGGCCATGCCGGGCGCAAGCGCGGGCTGCAGGCAGGAGGTGCTGCCGGGACCTGCGATACGCTGATTGCGCGTAGCGACTGGACATTGCTGGTGGATCGAGAGCGGCGCTGGATGCTTCGGGTAACCGATCGCCCGGGGCAGGTCGACAGGCTGTTACGCCATGCACAGTGGCTGGCACGGTCCTATCCCTGCCCCGAGATTCACCAGGCCACGGTGGAGATCCCGGGTGCTTTTGCCGTCCGTGAATCCTTTGTCGATGGTGTTCCTGTCCGTGATGCGGACGAAGCGCAATGGGATCCGGTATATCGCCAGTTGTTGGCCAGTTGCGAGCACCATGTCGAGCATTGCGAGGGTTGTTTCGACCTCGATCGGGTCTGGAGCGAGGTTCGACGATGGAACCTTCCGGGTTGGTTGCGCAGGGCGCTGGATCAGTATGAGACGGGTGTCGAACATGTCCTGCGCGAGGCGCCCCTGCTCGAATGCCACGGCGACTGTCACAACGGGAATGTCTTTGTTCGTCCGGATGGCCGTGTTGTGCTGATCGACCTGGAACGGGTGCAACCGTTACCTTTTTTCTACGACGCGCTGTCGCTCCTGCGCGGGACCGCGCCGGTGAATGCTGCGTTGCGCACAAACTATCTGCGGGGCGACTACGACCCGGAAATGGCTTCTTTGTGGCATTCCGCCGGGCGCGAATGGTGCCCGGAGCACCGCGTTGCCTCGCTGCTGTCGATGGCGCTCGCGCATGCCTTTCACCCCCAGTTTGCGAGCGCTGCTTCGCACAAGCGTCGAGACAAGTTTGTGGGTGCCAGCGAAAAGCTGCGCTCTGCTCTCAGGGTGGATTAACGCATGCGTCGACTGGAATTGATGGGGCCGCCTGGTGTGGGCAAGACCGCGCTGCTCGGACCTCTCCAGGCAGAATGGAAACGGCGGGGTATCGAGGCCGCATCTCCACGATTACTTCCGCTGTGGACCTATCAGGAGCGTCAGGGCGCGGGCGCTTTCCGGCGACGGTTTGAGGCGGCCCTGTACGCCCGCAAGGGTCTGCAACGATGGATGCGCCCCAAGCTTGAGAAGGAGATGGTGCGTCACGAGTTCCGATCCCTGCGCGAGGCCGGATCCCCATGGCCCGAGTTCTTGCGTCTGGCGCTGGTGCGCGGTGGCGAGTCGGAGGGAGGAGAGGCGCTTGCGCTGGAACGGATGCAGAGCTTCATGGGTAGTGTCGCACTGGCACGAGCGACCGAACGGTTGCCGGGAAACACTTGGATTCCGTTTGACGAAGGACTTGCCCAGCGGGCCATTAGTCTGGGTCAGGGGGCGTCGCCGGAACAGGTCCAGGCCTATCTGGACAGCATGCCGGCCCCGGACGCGCTGGTTCTGGTGGTCGCCCCGCCCGATCTCGTGAATGCGCGCCTGCGCCAGCGCAACCCGGACGTAACACGTTTCCACGAAATGGTTGAGCAGGCTCTCGACATTACCGAGATTGCTGCGAGCATCTGCGGCGACAGGGGCATCCCGCTTGTGCACCTGGATTCGAGCGCGCCCCCTGACAAGGCGGCCCGATTTCTCGCGGACAGTCTGGAACATAACGAAGGTTAGGCTGGGCGTGGTACCACCCCGATGGAAGGGGACGGCGTTCCAGCGCCCCTTTGCGGGGAACCCTTACGCTGCCTCGCATCTCGGCCGCGGTGATATCGAGTACTGTTATGGCAAAACACACACCGAGTATCCGTAAGAGGCTGACTCGTTCCAAAGTCGCGTGGCTGACCGCTACGCGAGGACTGCGGGTGGCCACCATGGACCGCGCTCATGTCTATCCTGACCTGGGGTTGATCTATAACCGGATCAAGAAGTCGGGTAACTCAAGCATTTCCCTCTACTTGAACGAGCTGGTGGCGGGCGAAAGCATTTCAGCGGGCACGCCGATGACGCGGGCGGCCTATCGGTCGGAGCTGAAAAGCGCGCGCAGTTCGGGGAAGCGACTGGATGATCTCTCGGTTCGGGAACTCCTGGCGGCGCGCCGTTACTACCGATTTACCATTTTTCGTAATCCCTACGCGCGCTGCCTTTCGGGCTTTCTGGACAAGGTGGCATCGGCCAAGTCTCGATATTCCTGTTTTCCGGGGGCCGGGCGTCAGGATGCGGACGGTTTTTCCGAATTCGTTGGGTTCCTCGAGACGGGCGGTCTTTGGGTAAACAAGCATTTCTGGCCGCAGTGCGACCTGCTGATGGCGCCTCCGGATGAGTTCGATCATGTCGGTCAGCTGGAAAACCTGAGGGAGGAGATGAAGCGGGTGTGTGCGGCGGTGGGTGTAACACTCCCAGTGTCACTGGACCTGAGCAAGCCCCATTCGCTGGAGCGCAGCTATCAGGGCAAGGTTCAGGGTGCGGCGGGCCGAGTGGCTGAGTTCTACGACGACTCGCTCTATCCGCGTGTGGCCGCCTTGTATCAGCAGGATTTTACCGTTGGGCGATATGATCCGGCCTGGCGACCGTAACGTTGGCGTGCCTCACTCGTTCGGTTCGAGTGCGTAGTCGAAGGCTTCGAAATCTTCACGGTACAGTTTGCGGATGCGGTCGATCTCGGGTCCGCCATAGTAGTCCGCAAGTTTGTTGGACGAGCCAGTCCGGTGAGGATCCCAGTTGTGTACCTCTGCAAGGGATTCGGTCCCGAAGAGCTTTTCAACCAGCGCTGGGAGATCGCTGTCGATGCGCTCCAGCCTGCCCGTGAAATCCAGCCGGCTGCGGTCGCGGGGTAACAAACTGACCTGGGGTGCCCAGTGGGGACCACGATAAAGGGCTCCGTTTTCCAGGCGCTGGAGGAAATCGGCAAAACTGAGGGGCGCTCCATTCTGCACTGACCCAGTGCCAAGGTTCTTCGCTGCGGGCGGGCGGTCGCGCATGATCTTGTCGAGATAGGCGGACAGGGTGCGATGAAAGGGGTTGCGCACAAAGGTGAACAGGAAATAGTTGCGCCAGGCCTCGCGGCTGCGCATCAGTCCGATGTCGCGGGGATGGCGATAAACACCGATCTTGTCGCCGGAGGCCTGGACTGCCTCGCGCTGTTCGTCGGTGATCGACGGGTCATAGCGCAAGAGGGTGTTTCCGACGGTGGAGTGTCCGGCCTTGGGAATCCGGTAAAACACAAAGCGTTGCGACGTGGATACCAGGATGCGGGGGTTGACGCGATGCTTCTGTACTCGACCATCAAGGCTGGATAGGAGCGGATTGAACCGCTCACTGAAGAAGCGTGAGGCGTGCATAGTTCACGAATTGTAGCACGCTCATGTCCCCTCTCTCCCCTGCAGGCTGGCCCGCCGATGCCCATCCGCGGGCCGACGCGGGTCAGCGTTTCCAGGGCGTCTGCGCTATCATCGGTCGCGTCTAATGGAGGGCAGGTGTTGGGAAAACCACGGGTCGCGATCCTCTCGCCCTTCAAGGCGTGGGGCGGTATTGAGCGCAAAATGGTGATCCTGTGTCGGGAGTTCCTCGCGCAGGGGGTGCAGCCGCAGCTGATCCTTACGCGCGGGGGCGTAGTCCCGTATCCCGACGAAATACCATCCGAGGTGGATGTGGTCGATCTTGCCAGTGGCGGAAAGCTGGACAGCATTCGCAAGCTGGCACGTCTGTTGAAAGAAGACCCGCCCGATGCCCTGCTAACCGCCAAGGATCACGCAGCCAAGGTTGCCGTTATTGCGCGCCGGTTGTCAGGCTGCCCTGTGCCGGTATTCGTGAAGGTCACCAATACTCCGAGCCAGACGCTCCGGCGGCGTTTCAAGCGCTGGACGGCGCGGCTTTTGTATCGCCAGGCGGATTGTGTGATTGCGATCTCCGAAGGCGTACGGGACGACCTGACCACGCATTTTGGCATGCCCACGGACAAGGTCCAGGTGATCTACAACCCGACCGTGACGCCCGATATTCCCGAGCGCGCCGCAAACGCGGTCGACCACCCCTGGTTTCAAGGTGAGGGCCCGCCCGTGATCGTGGGTGCGGGCCGGCTGACTGGGCAGAAGGATTTCGCCACCCTGATTGAGGCCTTTGCCTGTCTGACAGCGCGCCAGCCAGCCCGACTGGTGATCCTGGGCGATGGCCCACTACGCGAGTCACTGCGGCAGCGGGCAGAGCAACTCGGCGTGTCCGAGGCGGTGGATCTGCCCGGGTACGTGCCGGATCCCATCCCGTACTTTGCCCGTGCGGCGCTGTTTGTATTGTCGTCCCGGTATGAAGGGCTCGGTAATGTGATCGTGGAGGCCCTGGCGGCGGGCGTGCCCGTGGTCGCTACAGACTGTCCGTCTGGTCCGCGCGAGATTCTCCGGAACGGGCGTGTGGGGCGACTGGTTCCGGTCGGAGATGTCGAGGCGATGTGCCATGCGATGGATGCGACCCTCTGCGATCCTCCGAGGAGCGATGTGTTGCGTGATGGGCTGGATCGCTTTCGCAGTGACCGGGTTGCGCTGCAGTACCTGCAGGTGATGGGGCTCAAATCGACATGAATCTCGTGGAGTCGGGAGTCGCGAACCAGGTTGTTATGCGAGGAGTGCAGGGATGATCATCAGCCATCGGCATCGCTTCATCTTCATCCACTGCCGCAAGGTCGCCGGCAGTTCGATGAAGGTCTCTCTCGCGCCGCATCTCGGTCCGGACGACGTGATGCTGGGTAGTGTCCACGAGAGCATTCAGGCAGAGGGGGCTATGCAGCCCTGGATGCGGCGCCAGCTTCTGACACCTCTTGGTATTTCCGAACTCTGGAGCGCAATGCTCAAGCGGCGGGGCTGGGCATCGGCGCTGAACAAAGTAATGAAAAAGCGCTTCAAACGGGAATTCGGGCTGTCCTCCTCGTCGCATCCCCCGGCGGTGGAGATACGCGATGCCATGCCCGATATCTGGCGTGACTACTACAAATTCTGTTTTGTCCGGAATCCGTACGAACGCGCGGTGTCGGATTACCTCTATCGCACACGGAAGGATGAAGCGCCCCCGAGTTTTAGCGGTTTTCTGAGCGAGGTGATCGCCGACGCCCGCTCGGGGCGGCAAAAGCATGACAATTGGCCGATGTACACCATCAATGACGAGGTGGCCGTGGACTTTGTCGGGCGTTACGAAAACCTGGAGGCCGATTTCCGGCACGCCTTGTCGCAGGTTGGCATCGAGGGCGTGGACACCCTGTCATCGGCCAAGCGGCGTACCTACCCCAAACCCTGGCAGGAGTACTACGGCCCGGAGGAACGGGAGAAGGTGGAGCAACTGTTCAGCCAGGAGATCGAGTACTTCGAATACTCGTTTACCGACCGAGGCGCGTCAGGGCCCCAATAAACATTCAAAGCGATCGCGCGTGCTGTCTGGCTGGGGGCAGTTCATCCGCCATGGGGCCGCGAGTCATAACCCTGGGCCTGCAGGGTTTGGCGGTGGTGCTCCGCAAACTCGCGCAATTGCTCGTCCTGGTGCCAGGCGTGAGCCCGATCAGGGCGGAAGCTTGCCGCTGTCGCTGCCAGCTGTGCGGGATCGAGCGGGCACCCGCAGAATCGCAGGGCCGCGTCCAGCGTACCTTCTGGCTCGGTGAGCAGTGCCTCGTAGGAAATTTCCAGGCCCCGGTCTCCCAACGTCTGCAGGTGTTGGCGCGCCCTCGTCACATAAAGGGCCCAGAGATCGAGCCCGCCCTCCAGCGTGCCGCAACGAACTTGGGGCGCGAATCCTCGGCGCCCTGGTCCGAAGGGGTTCATCCGATACATCTGGCGATACTGCCGGTAGCGGCGCGTGCGTTTGTTGAACACATCGCGACGGCGTGTGAGCAGACTCGCGGCTACATCGGCGCCGTGGCGAACGATGTGGAGGACACGGGCAGAGGGAAAGAGCTCCAGCCACAGCGGCAGCGTGAATGTGTTGCGGGGATCTTTCCATCCCCATGGAGTTTGCTGGCGGCTCAGGCCCCACCCCCGCAGGCTTCGCTGTAGCCCCAGGAATCGCAGACTGGACGGACCGTCGACCGTGTCGCGCATGTAGTCCAGAAGCCAGGGCTGGAGTGCCTCGTCTGCGAGCAGCCAGTCGAGGGATTCGGGCCGGTCCCAGGTGGCGGACGCTTCGCGAAAAAGCCAGGCATTGATTGCGTTGGTGAAGGCCGCCTCCTCGTTGCGGCTGGCGCCAACGCCCATGAAGAAGCCGGACTCCTGCAGAACCCGGGTGAGGAGGCTCGTACCCGATCGGTGCATGCCGATGATGATGACGGGCGGTTGTGCTCGGGTGCTCATGGCGCAGCCGCATCCGGGGTTGGGGGGCGGTTGGCTTCGTTATGCGCTGGCGTGCCCTGGTGCCTGTATCTTTCGAACCAGGGGTCCAGGCGCAAGGCGATGACATCTTCTACGTGCTGGAGACTCTTCCCGTCGAGGTATTCGTGGTAGCCCCCCACCTCGCCTTTCCGGGTCTTGTAGCTGTCGGAATCGTCCTGGTCGCGGGCGGCGAGGGCGCTGGAGCCCATCGCATTGCTGGCCTCCAGTTGGCGCATGTTGTCGAACCGGCCGTACTCGACTGCCTGCGCGATTACCGTATCGCTCACTCCGTGGATGCCCATGAAGTCCAGCACCCGACGTAGTTCGCCCGCGGTATCGGCGTGAAGGTCCTCATAGGTCAATAGCAGGAAGTCTTCGGGTACGTGGCGGTTGCGCGCCCAGATGGAGTAGAAATCCACGATGGTCTCGATGCCGCCGCGGCGTTCGTGGACGTAGTCGTCCATGGTCCCCTCGTAGTTCGCGTTGCGCCGGGTCTTCTGGAAATAGGAAGAGACCAGAACGTCGCGGGGGTCGCGGGCCATGAATACGACTTTCTTGCGGGCGTAGGCGGACTTGTCGGTATCAAGCTCCTCGGGGTACTGGAATTCGGGGCCGCCGTCATGGTGTTGGAGGATGTACGGAATATCACGCCATGGCTTGCAGTAGCCGCGCAGGCGCAAGGGTTTGCGCAGGCGGATGCCGTAGTGGAGCTCCAGGGCCTTGCTGAGCAGAACGACCAGCCAGGTGCGGCCGCATTTGGGGTAGGAGACGATGTGGACATCGGCGCGCCAGCGCCGCCAGCGTCGGCGGACCAGTTGGACCAGTCGGCGCGCCGGACCCCGCTTGCGCGTGATTGCAGCCACGTTCAGGCGTCCTCGAAGCGGTAGCCGAGGACAGATATCTCGTGGTGGCAGACGCGCTCAATGATGGCGCGGTCCTCTGGCCCAAGGACTTCGCTGTAATGCCGGCTGTCCTTGCGAAAGCCGCCCTTCGCGCGGTAGGTCGGTAGCGAGATGTCACCATCCATGTCCAGTTCGGACTGCAGGGCCTCCAGGTCGGCACTCAGCGTCTCGTAGCGCAACACCTTGTGAACGGCCAATTCGTCATTGATCGTGTAATGCCCCCAGTTGCTCAACCAGTGGGGCTTGTGCTGCTCCATCCAGGCCAGGTATTCGCTCAAGCTGGGGAACTCGGTACGCCCCTTGCTCTCCCAGCGGTGCTTTTGCCACCAATAGCGGGACAGGGCGCGATCCCAGGGATTTCGCTCGACCGTGAAACGATAATAGCGGTTCCATTTGTCTTCCCCGAGCAGGTCGCGAATCTCGGGTGCTCGGGTGTGCTGACCGTAGCTGGCCCGTTGCCCGCGCGTGAGCAACCGCCGCCACTCCTTGAAGCCGCGATGCCTGGAAACGGGTTTGAGGTAATTGATGGGGCCGATGCCCCCTTCCTGACGCCGGAATGATTCCTCGCCGCGGTTTTCGCTGAGCGGGGTCACGATGTCCTGAGGGCCGCATACGCGTGAAAGCCCGATTTCGAGGCTGCTACCCGCGGTCTTGCGTGTCTTGATGAATACGAACTGATGGCGGTGGGAAATTATCACGCGTTTTGAAGCCCTTGCTGGTGGCGCATGCGGGAGGCGAGATTAGAGCACAGGGTTTCTGCGCCGGACAATTCAGCGGTGCATTACGGGGCGAGCCTCAGCGCCTTCAGGTAGGCCCGCGCTGAGGCTTCTGCGGTGAAAGGGAGAGTAGCCGCCTGCAGGGTGGCCGGGTCTGGCGGTGTGGTCAGCAGGGTGTCCAGGGCCTGAGCCAGGGCCTCGATGTCGCCTATGGGCACAACGGGGCCCAGGGTGCCCTGGTCCAGTATTTCGGCGGGGCCGGAGGGACAGTCGGTGGCTACGCATGGGGTGCCGCAGGCGAGGGCTTCGATCAGCACGGCCCCGGACCCCTCGCGTTTGGATGTGAGTGCGAATGCGTTGGCGCGTGCCATCCAGGCGTAAGGGTTGTACTGGAAACCGGGTAGTCGCAGGTCCTGCTCCACCCCGAGATCTCTGGCGAGCTGTTCCAGATTCGTGCGTTCGCGGCCCTCGCCTAGAATGACCAGTCGCAGGGGGCGTCGCTGCCGGAGCTTGGCGAATGCGCGGATCAGGCTGGCAAAGTCCTTGCGCAGTTCCAGCGAACCCGCCCCGAGGACCACGGGGATCTTCTGGGTGCGGCTGTCTTGGAGCCACGGGTCTTCCAGAGGGGCGGCAGCTTGATCAATCAAGTCCGTGGATACGATCGGGTTGGGGATGACATGCAGCCGCTCGGCGGGAACGCCCGCTAGGGTGTTCAGATCGTGGCCGACTCCCTCGGAAGGTGCGACTACGGCGTCCGCCTGCGGATACCAGCGCTGCATCGAGTGCTGGAGGCGTCGGGCGCGGGAGGGCTTCATCTCGGCGAGGGTGGCGCTGATGGACATGCCCATGCGGATCGCCACCGGCATGCCGGGCCGGGTCAGGCGGCGTGCCAGGAGTGCGGTTCGGTTAAGTCGATGGCTGGCGGTGTATAGCGCCTGTGGGCGATGGCGCAGCAGGTAGACGATGAGGGCGGGCAGGGCCGTGTTGCGATGGGCGGCGCGCAGCGGTATCCGGCGTACGTTCGGGGGCAGGTCGTCGATATAGGGGCCATGTCCGCGCAGGGTCAGCAGATCGAATTCCAGGGAGTAGTGGCCAAATTCCCGGACGAGGTTGGCGACCACTCGATCGACCCCGCTATGCCCCGAGGTGGCAAACAGCAGGGCAACCCGGGGCGAGGGGGATTCAGGCATGGTTCGCCGTCGCCTCCACCAGCATATCCAGTTTCGCGGTGACGTCCGCGACCTTGATGCGGTCCATCACGGCGGGATTGCGGACCCGCTGTCCCCAGCGCAGCGCCTCCGGTAGCTTGCCGAAGGCCGCCTGGCAGGCCTCGGGGTATGCATTGACGACCCACTCACGGCTGCAGTACGGCCCCGTACGCTCGGGATTGGAACCGGCATAGAGTCCGATCACGGGTGTGCCGACTGAGTTGGCCATGTGGGCCGGGCCCGAGTCGGGTGAGATCACCACGTCAGCCCGTTCGAGCACCGCCAGTAGCTGTTTGAGGCTGGTTGTCCCGATCAGGTTAATGAGCGAGTGGCGGCAGTCGGAGGCGATGGCTTCGCCATAGTCTCGCTCCAGTTCGGTGGGGCCGCCGGTCAGCACGACGGTCATGCCGTGGTGCTCCACCGCATGTTCGGCGACGGCCGCGTAGTGTTCGGCGGCCCAGTTGCGAAAGTTGCGAAAGCGGGCGCTGGAACACGGGTTGATGACCAGGACGGGGCGGTCGGTGGGCAGGTGCCGAGCGGCCCATTCCCTCGCACTATCCGGGATCGGGATGTCCCAGCGCAGTTCGCGCTCCTGTACGCCCAGCGCCTCGGCAAAGCCGAAGAACGCGTCCAGCACGTGCTGGCGCGGCCGGGCGGCGATGCGCTCCCGGGTGAACAGCCACTGGAAGTCGCGTGCACGCTCACGGTCGAATCCGATCTTGCGCCGTGCCGGAATCTGCATCCCCATCAGGCTGGCGCGCAGGGAGACCTGCATCTGCAGGAGGGTGTCGAACTGGCGGCCCTTCAGGGCGCGTCGGAGGTCTGTGTAGGCACGTAGCCCCCGCGCCTTGTCGACCACGACGAACTCCACACCGGGCAGGTCTCCCAGCAACTGGTATTCGAGGTGCCCGATGATCCAGGTGATGCGGGTGCTGGGCCAGGCCTTTTGTAGCGAGCGCACCACGGGGACTACGTGCGTGGCGTCACCCAGCGCCGAGAGGCGCAGAAGTGCGATCTCCCGGGGCGGCCCCGGGGTCGATGGGGCTATGGTCGACTGGTCAGGAGTCGTCACCGGGCGTCTTCCGCTTGTTCTTCTTTTTGAGCTTGTTTTTCTGCCACGGCAGGCGACCGATGTGTTTGCTGCGAATGCCCGGATAGGGGTCCGGGGCTCCCTCGGGCTGGGTCTTGAAGCGTCGGTGTGCCCAGAAATATTGCTGCGGATAGGCTCGCACGGCCTCTTCCAGGACCTGGTTCATTCGCGCCGCATCCGCGGTTCGGTCGCCGGAGGGGTAGTTCTCCAGAGGCGGCCCGATCACGATCTCGTAGCCACCCTCCTGTGAGTCCACGCGATAGAACAACGGCAGCACGCGTGCCTTGCCCATGCTGGCGAGACGGGAAAGGCCGGTGGTGGTGGCCGCTGGCTGTCCAAAAAACGGGGCGAAGACCAGATCTGCCTGGCGAATGTTCTGATCGCCTGCATACCAGACCGGAACCCCGGCCTTGAGCGTGCGCAAAATGCCGCGGATGTCGTCCTTGGAGATCGCTCGGCTCAGGCTTTTTTCGCGCCCCTTCTTCATGGCGCGCTCGAGCACGGGTTTTTTCTCCATCGGTTTGTAGATCACGGCCATCTCGGCGCGCTGGCCGAACAGCCTTCCGGCCAATTCGATGCAACTGAAATGGCCGGACAGCAGAATCACGGGGGCGCCTTCTTCGGCGGCGGCACGCAGGTGATGCAGACCATCGATGCGGCAGGGAATCCGGTCGACGGCCTTGCCGCCTAGCCAGCCCAGGGCGACTTCGGCGAGGCCGCGCCCGGTATAGCGGAAGTTGGCGCGCACCCATTCCTCGCGCTGGGTTTCCGACAGCTCCGGGAAGCACAGCTCCAGATTTCGGCGTACGACGTAGCGGCGTGATTTCGCCACGTGGTAGAGGGCTCCGCCCAAGGTTTCGCCCAGGCCAATGGCCCAGCGCCACGGCAGGCGCGCAATAAGCCACAGAGCGGCGATCGCAGTGGTTTGCCCCCAGTTGGACGGGTGTAGGGCGTTGTCGCTACGCGGGCCTTTCATCGCGCGGGGCAGATCCTGTCAGGCAAGGGCCGGAAGCAGCATATTGTACATCGCATACCCGGCTGCCCGGCTCAGGGAGCGGAGGCATCGTCATCCGCGTGATCAGCCGGCTCGGGCGCTTCCTCGAACTGGGCCATTTGCAGCGCGGCGTAGTGCCCGTTTCGCTCGAGCAGTTCCGCATGGGTGCCGGCTTCGATGATACGTCCCTGATCCAGTACCACGATGCGGTCGGCATTCTCGATGGTAGAGAGCCGATGGGCGATGACCAGCGTGGTGCGGTTTTCCATCAGCCGTTCCAGCGCATTCTGGATCTTCTGTTCGGATTCCGTGTCCAGTGCCGAGGTGGCCTCGTCCAGAATCAGGATCGGGGCGTCCTTCAGGATTGCACGGGCGATGGCGACCCGCTGGCGCTGGCCACCGGAGAGCATGATCCCGTTCTCGCCAACCACGGTATCAAACCCGTCGGGCAGTTCGTCGATGAAGTCCAGGGCGTTCGCCGCGCGCGCCGCCTCGCGCAGCTCGTCGAGCGAGGGTTCGCGATTGAGCCCGTAGGCGATGTTGTGGCCGAGGGTGTCGTTGAACAGCACGACGTGCTGGCTTACCAGGGCCATTTGTGCCCGCAGGTCACGCAGGCGGTATTCCTGGATCGGGTGACCATCCAGCCGGATCTCGCCTTCCTCAATCTCGTAAAAGCGGGGCAGTAACCGCGCGAGGCTGGTCTTGCCGCTGCCGGAGCGGCCGACGAGTGCCACGGTCTGCCCTGGCTCCACGGTCAGGCTGATGTCCTTCAGCACCCGGTCATGACTGGTGGGGTAGCGAAAGCCCACGTGCTTGAATTCGATGCGCCCATTGGTCTGTTCCAGCGGACGCTGACCGTGGTCAGGTTCGGCAGGCGTGTCGAGTACCTCGAATACGCTTTCGCCTGCGGCCAGTGCCTTTTGAATTGCAGCGTTGACCCCCACGATGCGCTTCAGGGGGGGCAGCATCAGCAGCATGGCGGCGATGAACGAGATCATGCCGCCTGGCGTAATCGCCTCCAGGATGACATCCATCGTGGCGAGATACACGATCACGGCCAGGGCGACGATGGCGCCCAGCTGTGACAGCGGCTGGGCGGCGGCCTGCACCGCTTTGTGGCGCATGGCCTGGCGGTGAAAGCGGGTGTTGGTGTCGTCGAAGCGAGCCGCTTCGTAATCCGTGGCACCGAAAATCTTCACCTCGGCCTGTCCGCGGATGCCGTCCTCCGCAATCTGTGCATAGTCGCCCACGGAGCGCTGCATGCGTCGGCTGATCTTGCGGAATTGCCGGTTCGCGCCGGTGATGACCAGGGCGACTACCGGCGCGAGCGTGAAGACGATCAGTACGAGCCATCCACTGAGGTAAGCCATATAGGCCATAAGGAACAGCACGGTGAAGGAGTCACGAATCAGTACAACGATGGCGCGGGACGCTGCGGAGCTGATCTGGTTGACGTTGTAGGTCAGCTTCGCGAGCAGGGTGCCCGGCGAATGTCGGTCAAAGAAGGCCGCCGGCAGGCGCAGATATTGCTCGAACACGGCCTGGCGGATGTCCTTGACCACCTTGCGCCCAATCCAGGCCACCGTGTAGTCGGAGGCAAAGGTGGTGGCGCCGTAGTAGACAAAGATGGCCACCAGTCCCAGTGGCACCCATACGCGGGCTGCCGGATCCTGTTCGATGAAGGTGCCATCCACCAGGGGCTGGATGATCCAGGCAAAGGCCGTCTGTCCCGCAGCCGCCATGATCATCGCGACAATGGCCACGATTCCAAGGCGCCAGTAGGGCTTGATGAATTCGAAGATGCGCCGGTAAAGCTCCCACGAGGTCCCCGCTGTGGGGCGGGTGGGCTTGACGCGTTTTCCTTTGCCTTTCATCCGGATCCTTCTTGGGGTGCTTGCCGTGGACCGGCCGTCATGGGTCCGGTGGCCAGCCCCGGCAAAAGCCGCCATGCTACCAGAAGCAGGGCTCGTTCCCCGGCTCCAGCCGTACGTAGAGTGCGTATTGCGCGGCTTGTCGGAGTCAATGGGAGCGAGGTACTTTGCCCGGTTGGGAGCAGCGGAGAATGGGATTGCGCAACGGGATCGTGAAAGAGTTGGCGGCGGCGAGCCGGTTATTTGGGCGCCTGGCCGACGATGCGGAATTTGTCGCCGAGGTCGAGCTCGTTGCGCAAGTTTGGCTGCGTATCTTGCGTGCAGGCGGCAAGGTGCTGCTGGCGGGCAATGGTGGTAGCGCGGCGGATGCGCAGCACATTGCGGCGGAGATTGTGTGCCGTTATCGGGCGGTGCGCCCGGGTGCGGCGGCGATTGCGTTGACCACCGATACCTCGGTGCTGACGGCGATCGGTAACGATTTTGGCTACGAGCATGTGTTCTCGCGTCAGGTCGAGGCGCTGGGGCAGCCGGGTGATGTGTTCGTCGGGATCAGTACATCCGGGCATTCGCCCAACGTGCTTGAGGCCCTCGGGGTGGCGCGTCAGCGTGGGTTGGTGACCGTTGCCCTGACCGGCGAGAAGGGGCTGCCGGAGACGCATCCCGCGGATCATGTGCTGCGGGTGCCCGATGCCGCCACCGCACGGGTGCAGGAGGTCCACGGGCTGATCGGGCATCTGCTGTGCGGGATCGTCGAGGATGCGCTGGTGGCCGATCAGGAACGCTCGGGGTCGGCGTGAGCGCGCGTGCCCTGTTTCTCGACCGCGACGGGGTGATCAATGTCGACCATGGCTACGTGCATCGCCCTGACCAGGTCGAGTTTGTCCCCGGGATCTTCGAGCTGGTGGCGGCTGCGACCGCCCGTCAGTGGCCGGTGGTGGTCGTCACCAACCAGTCCGGGATTGGCCGCGGCTATTACGGCGACAGCGAATTCCGGCAGCTGACGGACTGGATGCGCAAGCGCTTTTCCGAGCGCGACGGCCGCATCGAGGCGGTCTATCACTGTCCTCATCACCCCCATGATGCGCAGCCCGACTATCGTCGAGCCTGTCCTGATCGCAAGCCGGAGCCGGGCATGCTGCTGCGGGCGCGGGATGACCTGGGTCTGGATCTCCCCGGTTCGGTCCTCGTAGGGGATCGCGCCTCCGACCTCGAGGCGGGGCGTCGAGCCGGGGTTGGTACGCGAATACTGTTTGATCCGTCGGGCACGGAATCGCGGTTGGCCGAAGACGGGGCCGTTCGAATCCGTGCCCTGCCCGAGGCCATTGCGTGGCTCGACTGAGCCGCTATCCGTGATGCGCCAGGTCCTGTACACCGCGCTGCTGCGACTGGCCTCTCCGGCATTGCTGGCGCGGCTGGCGCGCCGTGCGCGGGCGAACGGTGTGCCGGTCGCCCGCTGGCGCGAGTGGTTGGGGTTCGGGGAGTCGCTGGCACCCGGTTCCATCTGGCTCCATGCGGCCTCGGTGGGTGAGGTAGAGGCCGCGCTGCCGCTCGCGCGTGCCTTGCGCAGCCATTATCCGGGGCGCGCGTTGCTGATGACGACCACGACCCCGGAAGGGGCGGCCCGTGTGGAGGCTGCTCTAGGGAACGACGTTCAGCATGCCTACTTGCCGCTGGACCTGCCCGGGGCCGTTTGCCGATTCCTGCGTCGAGCGCGCCCGGCCGCCGCTCTGATCATTGAGACCGAACTCTGGCCCAATCTCTATCGCGCCTGTGAACGGGCCGGTATTCCGCTCTGGTTGGTGAGCGCGCGGCTGTCGCCGCGATCGCTGAAGCGGTATCGGCGTTTGCAGCCACTGGTGCGGGAAACCCTTGAACGTGCCGAGAAGATCCTCGCGCAGGACGAGTCGGCCGCGCGGGGCTTTCGCGAGCTGGGCGCGTCGAACGCGCGCGTTCAGGTGATGGGGAATCTGAAGTTCGATCGCGCATTGCCGCCTGGGTATGAACAGGCGGGGAAGCTGCGTGCGTCCGTTGCGCCCGAGGGAGTACCGGTCTGGGTCGCGGTCAGTACGCGGGAAGGCGAAGAAGAGGCCGTGCTCGAGGCCCACCGCGTGGTGCGCGAATCTCATCCCGGTACCGTGCTGTTCTGGGTGCCGCGTCACCGCAATCGCTTTGATGTTGCTTTCGAGGCGGCCAGGCAATCGGGGTTTTCCGTTGGGAGGCGCACACAGTTTCCGAGTCCGCCGGTGGATGTGCTGGTGGGCGATACGATCGGCGAGATTGGCATCTATCTCGGGGCGGCGGATGTTGCCTTTGTGGGGGGGAGTCTTGTACCCCAGGGTGGGCAGAACGTACTCGAGCCCGCCGCACTTGGTTTGCCGGTGATTGTGGGGCCCAGTACCGAGCATTTTGCTTTTGCGGTTGAGCAGCTGGAACAGCGTGGTGCGCTATGGTGCGTGCAGGATGCCGCGGCGCTGGGGCGTTCAGTCACGGATTTGCTGCGCGATCCTGGATGTCGACGATCAATGGGCAATGCGGCGCGCTCTGTGATCGAGGAAGGGCGCGGTGCGGTGGACCGCGTGCTGGCCGAGATGGAGCCTAGGCTGCATGGTTGAGTGTCAACCAAATCTTTAGCAGGTTGTTTTCGGTTGCTTATTTTTCCCGCCGTAGTCGTTGCCCGCATTCCCGGCACTCATAGCGGTATCGGCGTCGTTGGATCAAGTAATGCCGGCGTGCACTCAGCGCATGCGTCTGGCAGGCGCAACGATACGTATAGGTCTTGACCCTCCTGCCCTGCAGGGGCGTGTTGTGTGTGACTCGTGGCTGGCAGCCAAAGGTCTGCATCCAGGCTCGCCATTCCGCACCGTGGGGCCGAACACGCCGCCATTCGGATGCTCGATATACAAGGGAGTGCGCGACTTCGTGGGCAACGGTATCCGGGAAGTGTGCATCCCAGTCCTGAGAAAAGGCCTCGGGGTTGAAACGAAGTTGCTCACGCCCGTCGCGGACGCGCCATTGCCCCGCAGCTTTTCCCCGCAGATCAAAGAGTACCTCGGGTGTCCTGTGCCGCAGGTCGAGGTTGGCCTTGCGGTAAAGCTCCCTTACCTTTTGGTGAATCTTCGCTTCCTGGTCCCTGGTCAATTGATTTCGGGGGGGTCTTGTAATTTACTTCCATTTTTATCATATTCTCCTGTCCGGCAGATTTCGTCTAGGGCGTGCGAGGGATTGAGAGCCGTTCTGGTCATTGAGAAGTTCCGAACGAGGAGTCATATAAATGAGTCTGGATAGCAAGAAGGCCTCCGAACTTTCCGCCGAAGAGCTGTATGCCCTGGCCCGTCAGCGGGAAAAGGAAGAAGCCGAGCGCCAGGAAGCGGAGCGCCGCAAGAAGCGCGAGAAGCTGATGGAAAAGCGCAAGGAGATGATCGCGCGTCACCGCAAGGAACTCAACGAGCTTGAGCGCCAGATACGCGAGCTGGGCGGCCGCGTTGGTCGCGCTGGTGGTGGCCGGCGTGGGGGCCGGGGAGGCAGCTCGGTCAGTCAGCAACTGGTCGAGATCGTCGCCGAGAAATCCGAAATGGCGACCAAGGAGATCAAGGAGCGCGCCGAGAAGGCCGGCCTGGACACCAAGAATATCTCGCAGACTCTGGCCTATCTGAAGCGCCAGGGGCGTTTGAAGTCTCCGCGCCGCGGGGTGTACAAGACCGCGGCCTGAGCCGATTTGACGTTTGTCGATTGCGGCGGTTATTCCGCCGCAATCGTGTCGGGCAGAGGTTCGAGTTCGACCCCATTCCCGGGGCTGCAGACAAGGCGGCTCTCGCCGTTGAACCAGCTTTGGATCGTGTGGCCTGCAATCTCCTGGCGCCAGCCGCTTGCCAGGCGGCCATTTTTGCCGCCACTCTTCAGGAGTTCGACCACATCCTTGCGCTGTGCGATCGCAGAGGCGCTGATCTGATGTTCGCGTGCGCACTCGCGTAGCAGCGCCATGCCGATATCGACCAGGACCTCGTCGCGTTCGCCAAGGCGTGGCTTTTCGGGCAGATGCGGCCAATCTTCGCGCGGCAGGCCCTGCCCCTCCTTGATGGCTGCCAGTAGCGAGTTGATGTGTTCCGGTTTCATCCCGCCGGGGAACTGGCGTAGTTCGCGCAAGCCCTCGGCAGTGCTCGGTGTGCGGCGCGCAATATCCAGCAGGAGATCATCGGACAACACCCAACGCCGGGGTCGGTTGCTGCTTTGTGCAGTGCGCTCGCGCCAGGCTGCGACACACTTGAGTACGGCGCGTTCCTTGGGCTTCAGTCGTTTCACGCCCGACACTCGCTGCCAGCTTTGGTCCGGGTCCGGCTCGTACAGTGCCGGATCGCTCAGGGCCTCCATCTCCGGGCGGAGCCAGTGCATGCGGTCGTGGGTGTCCAGCTCGTGCAACAGTCGATTGAACAGCGTTGCGAGGTGGCGGACATCGTCCGCGGCATAGCGGATTTGTTCTGCGCTTAGCGGCCGACGGGACCAGTCGGTCCGCGTCTGGCTTTTGTCGAGATCGCGTTCGAGCACGGTCTTGACCAGGTTTGCGTAGCCGACCTGTTCCCCGTAGCCAAGCATGCTGGCCGCGATCTGGGTGTCGAAGACCGGGCTGGGCACAAACCCCAATTCGCGATACAGCAGCTCCATGTCCTGCGAAGCGGCGTGGAAAACCTTGGTGATGCCCGGGTCCCGGAACAGAGGGGCCAGTTGCTGGATATCGAGTTGCAACGGGTCGATGCAGGCGAGCTGATCCAGCGTGGCGGCCTGGATCAGGCAGAGCTGCGGGTAGTAGGTCTTCTCGCGCAGGAACTCGGTGTCCAGGGCGATCCAGTCTGTTCCGGCAATGGAGTCGAGGAACGCCTGCAGGTCTTCGGGCGTCTCGATCAGCCCGTGGTCATGCATGATTCGATTTCTGGCTCGCGTCGAAAGCCGCCTTCTGCTCGGCGGATGCTTCCTTCTGGTAGCGTTCCTTCCATTCGCTGTAGGGCATGCCGTAGACGATCTCGCGGGCGCCCTCGTAATCGATCGACTCGCCGCGTTCTTCGGCGGCCGCGACGTACCACTTGGACAGGCAGTTGCGGCAGAAGCCGGCGAGATTCATCAGGTCGATGTTCTGGACATCCTTGCGTTCATCCAGGTGTTGCAGAAGGCGCTGGAAGACGGCGGCTTCGATCTCGGTGCGGGTCTTCGGATCCATCGTGGATATCTCCATTGATCAGTGTTTCCCTCGGTGCACACAGTATGGAACAGCTTTTGGGGGCGTTCGACCGGGACTGACCTCGGGCGTTCAGCTTAGATGGAGCAGCCAGCGTCGACGCATGTCGCGCAACAGCAGAAAGATCAGGGGCCAGACGAGTGCGCTGGTGGCCACCGGGGCCCAGTACCAGGCGCTTCCGGGCGGCAGTCCGATCGCGCCCTGCGGCCACAGGGCCAACAGCTTGTAAAGCGCCGTGATCACGGCGATCACGATGGCTTGCTGCCACAGGGGATAAACGCGCAGTCGCGGGTGGATCTGCAGCACGATGTAGGCCACGACCGCGAGGGCGATGGCGTTTTGCCCAAGCAGTTGGCCGTGCAGGGTGTCCAGCAACAGCCCCATGGCAAAAGCCGTCAGTACACCGATACGCTGGGGGAAAGCCATGGTCCAGTACACCAGCGTCAGCAACAGCCATTCAGGCCGGGCCGGGGGCAGGGTGTCCGGCATGGGCACGATGGATAGCGCCAGTGCAAATACCAGGGTCAGGGCGACCAGCCAGGGGATGCCCAGTGCTCGGTTCATGGGGCCTCATCCGCCTCCGGAGTGCTGGTCCCGGTTGCGGGCTCTGATCCGCTGTCGTCCAGTTCATCCTCTTCGGTGTTTGATGTCGTGTCGGCATCCGCATCCGGGACCTCGTCGGTCCACAGCAACAGGACTTCCCGCGAGCGATCCAGGGCCGCCAGCGGTTCGGCCTGGATATCCAGGAATGGCTGGCCGGGCTGACGTTCGACCGAGATCACACGGGCGACCGGGTAGTCCGGCGGGAAGCGTCCGCCCAGACCGGATGTCAGCAGGAGGTCGCCTTCCTCGATATCCTCCTGGGGTGGCACGTGCCGCATCTCCAGGCGCCGCGGATTGCCGGTGCCGACGACAATGCCGCGCAGGCCGGTGCGCGCACTGAGCACGGGCAGGGCATGGCCCGGGTCGGAGATCAGCAGGGCGGTGGAGCTGGTCATCTGGGTCGAAAGGACTTGGCCGATTACGCCATCGGGGTGAATCACCGGCTGCCCGGGGTAGACATCGTGTCGGCTGCCCTTGCTCAGTACGATCTGCTGGCGAAAGGGGTCCAGGTCCACGGCCAGGAGTTTGGCGATCTCGACGCGTTCTTCCGCGCGTTCGGCCGTATTCAGCAGCGCCCGCAGGCGGTCGTTCTCCATCTGCAACGCGTCGAAGCGCAGTTGACGAGCCCGCAACTCCGCATTCTCGTCGCGCAGGATGCGATTCTCGGTGATCAGATCTTCGCGACTGGTGAAGGATTCGAGCAGTCGACTGCCCGCCCGGATCGGGGCATCCACTGCGACTTGCAAGGGGTAGGCGATGGTGGACAGTGCATTGCGCACCGTCTGCAGCTCGTTCAGCCGGTGGTCCAGCGCCATCAGCGCCACCCCCAGCAGGATGACCGCGAGCAGGCGCAGAGTGGGCGATACGCCCAGTCTGAACAGCGGCTTGCTGATAGTTCAACCTCCGGTTGCGGGTCGTGGTTGGGCCGGGGGCGCCCCGCGGTCGGCGGGCGCGACGGGCTGGACCCCACCGTGTACCCGGAATGCGGGGCGGCGCCCCATCTCGCCCCGATCCAGCCCGGAGTCTACTCCATGGACAGGAAGTCCACCTGTTTCTCGTCGAGCATCTCCAGTACGCGGCCGCCACCACGCGCCACACAGGTCAGCGGATCGTCGGCGATGACCACCGGGATGCCGGTCTCTTCCATCAGCAGGCGATCGATCTGCTGCAGCAGCGCGCCGCCGCCGGTCAGTACGATGCCGCGCTCGGCGACATCGGAGCCCAGTTCCGGTGGGGTCTGCTCCAGCGCGGTACGCACGGCGGAGACGATCCCGTACAGCGGATCCTGCAGGGCCTCGAGGATCTCGTTGGAGTTCAGCGTGAACGAGCGCGGCACGCCCTCGGCCAGGTTGCGGCCCTTGACCTCGATCTCCAGCAGTTCCTTGCCCGGATAGGCCGACCCGACCGCATGCTTGATGCGCTCGGCGGTGGCCTCGCCGATCAGCACGCCGTAGTTGCGACGCACATACGACATGATCGCCTCGTCGAAGGTATCGCCGCCGATGCGCACGGACTCGGAGTAGACGATGCCGTTCATCGACAGCACCGCGACCTCGGAGGTCCCGCCGCCAATGTCCAGCACCATCGAGCCGACGGCCTCGTCCAACGGGATGCCGGCACCAATCGCGGCCGCCACCGGCTCCTGCAGCAGATACACTTTGCGCGCCCCGGCACCGAACGCGGACTCGCGGATCGCGCGGCGCTCCACCTGCGTCGCGCCACAGGGCACGCAGACCAGCACGCGCGGGCTGGGGCGGAAGATCCGCCGCTCGTGCACCTTCTTGATGAAGTACTGGAGCATCTTCTCGGTGGTGGTGAAGTCGGCGATCACGCCGTCCTTCATCGGGCGGATCGTCACCACGTGTTCGGGTGTGCGTCCCAGCATCTTCTTCGCCTCGATCCCCACGGCCTCGATGGAGCGCGGGCCTCCCGGCCCCCGGTCCTGCCGGATCGCGACCACGGATGGCTCGTTCAGGACGATGCCCTGCCCGCGCATGTAAATAAGCGTGTTGGCAGTGCCGAGGTCGATGGAGATGTCGTTGGAGAACAACCCCAGGAGGCGTTTGAACATGAAGAAGAAACCTGCGTTGGTGGTCGGGCGGGAAAGCCCGAGACTCTAGCAACTGCCCGGGGTTTGGGCAATAACGGCTTTGTGGTAAGTTTGCCGGCCGTTTCCCGCATCATCATCGACTGATACAGGGGCCCTGTCCGAACCATGTCCGTAGAAGCCTCCGAAGTTCAGCGCATCGCGCATCTTGCTCGTCTGGCGATGAGCGACGAAAAGGCCCGTGAGTTTGCCGGCGGTTTGAGCGACATCTTTGCTTTCGTCGAACAACTCGACGGCGCCCCCATCGAGGGTGTGGAACCCATGGCCCATCCGCTGGACGCCGAGCAGCGGCTGCGCCCGGACGCCGTCACCGAGCCCGATAATCGCGAGGGATTTCAGGCGATTGCGCCGGCCGTCGAGGGTGGGCTCTACCTGGTGCCGCGCGTCATCGAGTAACCCGCGGGCGCCACCGGTACGATTCCGCCGAATTCATCACGCTTTTTGTCGACAAGAGTTCTCGAAACCATGTCCCAGGAAACCCTGTCCGGCTGGGTGCGCAGGCTTCAGGCCCGCGAGATCAGCTCGCGCGAGCTGACTCAGCTGTATCTGGAGCGGATCGAGCGCTTCGATCCGCAGCTCAACAGCTTTATTACCGTGACCGCCGAGTCCGCGCTGGCGCAGGCCGAAGCGGCCGATGCCCGTCTGGCCAATGGTGAACAGACCCCGCTGCTGGGTGTGCCGGTCGCGCAGAAGGACATTTTCTGCACCGAGGGCGTGCGCACCTCCTGCGGTTCGCGCATGCTCGATCCCTTCGTCTCGCCTTACGACGCCACCGTCGTCGAGCGGATGAATGCCGCCGGTGCGGTGATGCTCGGCAAGACGAACATGGACGAGTTCGCGATGGGCTCGTCCAACGAGACCAGTTTCTACGGCCCGGTGCGCAATCCCTGGGATATCGAGCGTGTCCCGGGCGGCTCTTCGGGTGGCTCCGCCGCGGCGGTGGGCGCGCGCCTGGTGCCGGGGGCGACCGGCACCGACACCGGCGGATCGATCCGTGAACCCGCCGCGTTCTGCGGTATTACCGGCCTCAAACCCACTTATGGCCGCGTTTCGCGCTACGGCATGATCGCCTTCGCCTCCAGTCTCGACCAGGGCGGTCCGATGGCCGCGACCGCCGAGGACTGTGGCCTGATGCTGAACGCCATGGCCGGTTTCGATCCGCGCGACTCCACCAGCGTCGAGCGTCCGGCCGAGGACTTCACCGCCGGTCTGAACCAGGACCTGAAGGGGCTGCGTATCGGTCTGCCGAAGGAGTTTTTCGGCGAGGGCCTGGACGAGAAGGTGCGCGGCGTGATCGACGCGGCCGTTGAGGTGCTCAAGGGCCGCGGCGCCGAGATCCGCGAGGTCAGCCTGCCGAACAGCCATCTGTCGGTGCCGGCCTATTACGTGATTGCCCCGGCGGAGTGCTCATCCAATCTTGCGCGCTTCGACGGCGTGCGCTACGGCCACCGCTGCGACGACCCCAAGGATCTGATGGACCTCTACACCCGTTCGCGCGGGGAGGGCTTCGGCGACGAGGTGAAGCGCCGCATCATGGTCGGCACCTACGTACTGTCTGCCGGCTATTACGACGCCTACTACCTGAAGGCGCAGAAGGTCCGCCGCATCATTGCCGACGACTTCCGCAGCGCTTTCCAGGACGTCGACGTCCTGCTCGGGCCGACCACGCCGGAGCTGCCGTTCGCGCTGGGCGCCAAGGCCGATCCGGTCAGCATGTACCTGTCGGACATCTACACCATCGCCGCGAACCTCGCGGGCCTGCCGGCGATGTCGCTGCCGGCCGGCGAGATCGACGGCCTGCCGGTGGGCCTGCAGCTGATCGGCAATTACTTCGACGAGGCGCGCCTGCTCGGTGTCGCCCACCAGTACCAGCAAGAAACCGACTGGCACACCCGTGTGCCGGCGGCCTTCGCCTGAGGATCGCCGCATGGAATGGGAAACCGTCATCGGGCTGGAGATTCACGCCCAGCTCAACACCATCTCCAAGATCTTCTCCGGGGCGCCGACCGCCTACGGTGCCGAGCCCAACCGCCAGGCCTGCGCGGTGGACCTGGGCATGCCCGGCGTGCTGCCGGTGCTCAACCAGGGTGCGGTGGAGAAGGCCGTGATGCTGGGGCTGGCGATTGACGCCGAGATCACCCCGCGCTCGGTGTTCGCGCGCAAGAACTACTTCTACCCGGACCTCCCCAAGGGCTACCAGATTTCGCAGTACGAGCTGCCGATCGTCGCCCGCGGGCATTTGGATATCGAGCTGGAGGACGGCACGATCAAGCGCATCGGGGTGACCCGCGCACACCTGGAGGAAGACGCCGGCAAGAGCCTGCACGAAGGCTTCGAGTTGATGACCGGCATCGACCTCAACCGTGCCGGTACCCCGCTGATCGAGATCGTCTCCGAGCCGGAACTGCGCTCGGCGAAAGAGGCGGTCGCCTACATGAAAAAGCTGCACTCGCTGGTGCGCTATCTCGATATCTGCGATGGCAACATGCAGGAAGGCAGCTTCCGCTGTGATGCGAACGTCTCCATCCGGCCCAAGGGACAGACCGAGTTCGGCACCCGCGCGGAGCTGAAGAACCTGAACTCCTTCCGCTTCGTCGAGCGCGCGATCAATCACGAGATCGAGCGCCAGATCGACGTGATCGAGGGTGGCGGCAGTGTCGTCCAGGAGACTCGTCTGTACGACCCGGATCGCGACGAGACGCGCTCCATGCGCACCAAGGAAGAGGCCAACGACTACCGCTATTTCCCCGATCCGGACCTGCTACCGGTGGTGGTGGACACGGCGTTCGTGAACCAGATGCGCGAGAAGCTTCCGGAGCTGCCGGATGCCAAGCGCGCCCGCTTTGTCGAGCAGTACGGCCTGTCCGACTATGACGCCGGTGTGCTGACCGCCGCGCGCGAGATGGGCGATTTCTACGAGGCCGTCGCCGCCGGCTGTGGCGCGCCCAAGCTCGCCGCCAACTGGGTGATGGGCGAGTTCTCCGCGGCGCTGAACCGCTCCGAGGTCGAACTGGCCGAGGCCCCGGTGAACGCCGAGGGCCTGGCCGGGCTCCTGGCCCGCATCCAGGACGAGACCATCTCCGGCAAAATCGCCAAGGAGGTCTTCGAAGCGATGTGGAACGGCGAGGGCGATGCCGACACCGTGATCGAGGCCAAGGGGCTCAAGCAGATCACCGATACCGGCGCGATCGACGCGATCATCGACGAGGTGATGGCCAACAATCCGCAGCAGCTGGAGCAGTACCGCGGCGGCAAGGACAAGCTGTTCGGCTTCTTTGTCGGCCAGGTAATGAAGGCCACCCAGGGCAAGGCCAACCCGGCCCAGGTAAACGAGCGCCTGAAGGCCAAGCTGGACGGATGATGCAGGGCTGCGGACTCCATGCGTGAAACCGACACCCTGCACCGCTTCATGCTGGAGGAGGCTGGGGTGCGTGGCGAATGGGTGCACCTGGACGCCGCCTGGCAGGCCCTGCTGCAACGCCACGAGTATCCGCCGGTGGTGCGCGACCTGCTGGGTCAGGCCTATGCGGCTGTGGCGCTGACGGCCGCCACGCTCAAGTTCGACGGCTCGCTGATCCTGCAGGTGACCGGCACCGGTCCCGTGCACATGATCGTGGCCCAGGCCGATGGCCAGGGTCGGCTGCGCGGCTTGGCCCGCTTCCGTGAGACGCCGCCCGAGGATGCGACGCTGGCCCAGTGTGCCGGCGAAAACGCCCGGTTGATGCTGACGCTGGACCCGGGCGACGGCGGCGAGCGCTACCAGGGCGTGGTCGAGCTGGAGGGCGAGACCCTGGCGGATGCAATGAACGTTTACTTCGAGCGTTCCGAGCAACTACCCACCCGGTTGTGGCTGGCGGCCAATGGCCAGTCCGCGGCCGGGATGCTCTTGCAGGCGGTACCCGGCGAGGGTGGTCATGCAGTCACGCGTGATTCCGAGGACTGGAACCGTGCGAACATCCTGGCCGATACCACGAGCCCCGAGGAGATGCTGAAGCTGGATGCCGGCACGCTGCTCGGCCGGCTGTTCGCCGAGGAGCGCGTACGCCTGTTCGACGGGACCCCGGTCCAGTTCCACTGCCCCTGCTCGCGCGAACGGGTGTCCGAGACCCTGCGCGGCCTCGGGCAGGACGAGATCCGCAGCATCATCGAGGAGCAGGGCCGCATCGAGGTGACCTGCGAGTTCTGCAACGCGCAATATCACTTCGACCCGGTGGATGCCGAGGCCCTCTGCGCCACCCAGGCGGTCCAGCCGCCAACCCCCGACACGCGCCAGTAGCCGGGTTCAAATAAACCGGACACGGAATCTTCCCGCCGGGCGGCAGTCTTTGCTATAGAGATAGCAATGGCATCAGTGTTTCCCTAGCGGGGGCTGGTCATGTATTCCCGGCATACCGAGATTCCCACTCTGGATACCCGGCCCGGATGGCAGGTCGAGGCCCGCTATTACAACCAGGCGGCCCTGGCCCTGCGTCGGCTGGGCCCCGAGATCCGCCTGCCCCTGCCAATCCTGAAGCACCTGGACCTGATCCTGCAGCCGGATGCGTGGGTCGTGGTGGATCGCGTGCTCAACGACATGCCGGTGGTGGCCTGGACGGCCTTTCGCGCCGCCCATCGTCATAACCTGCATCGCCCGGTGGCCTGCGAGCTGCGCCTTTATCACTCCATGGCAACCATGGTCACCAATCGCGCCCTGGCTTGCATGGCCGACCGTCTGGCCGCTGCTCTGGCCCAGGAGGATCAACGTATCCCCCGTGGCCAGGTGGTCGCCTTCCGGCCCCGCTCCAGCGACTGACTCAGCGTCTTCGTCAGGCCCGGGCCGGACGCTGTGCGCAGACCGGGCAATCCGGATCGCGGCGCAGACGAATCTCGCGAAACTGCATGCTGGTCGCATCCACGATCAGCAGCCGCCCGCTCAGGGTCGGGAGCCCGATCAGCAGTTTGAGCGCCTCGGTGGCCTGCAGGCTGCCGATTACCCCCGGCAGGCTGGCCAGCACGCCATTGGCTGCACAGGTGTCCTCGTCCCCGCCGCCCTCGCCATACAGGCAGTGGTAGCAGGCGGCCCCCGGGTCGCGGTAGTCGAAGGTGGTGAGCTGTCCCTCGAAGCGGATTACCGCGCCGGAGACCAGCGGTGTACCGCTGGCAACCGCCGCGCGGTTGATTGCGCCCCGGCTGGCGAAGTTGTCGGTGCCGTCCAGAACCACGTCGGCCTTCGCGAACAGGGTGCTCATGGCAGGCACATCCAGGCGTTCGGCGCGGGTCTCGACGCGACAGTTGGGATTCATCGCCGCCAGGCGCCGCGCCGCGGACTCCACCTTGTCGCGACCGATATCCGCATCGGTATGCAGGATCTGTCGCTGCAGGTTCGTGACCTCGACATGATCCGGGTCGACGAGCGTGAGTCGCCCGACCCCGGCAGCCGCGAGGTAGGCGGCTACGGGCGAACCCAGGCCACCCAGGCCCATGATGACCGCGTGGGCCTCCTGCAGGCCCTGCTGCCCCTCGACCCCGACACCGGGCAGCATGATCTGGCGGCTGTAGCGCAGCAGTTCCGGGTCATCCACGGGGCGTTCTCCAGTGTGAATCGGGTCAAGGCTTAGTCACGTAGTACGGAAAAGTGTAACCGGCGTCACGCTCCTGGGGCGGCTCGGTTAGGAACCGTTCAGGAAGACCCCGTAATTTGGACCTTGGCAATTCTGCCAGTTGCGCAGTCCAAGGAGGTACACGATGAAACGCATGATGATCGCCCTGGCGCCGGCGGCGTTGCTGGTGTTTGCCCTGGCGGCCCCGGCGCATGCGGCCCAGCCGGTCTCCGGCTTTGTGCACACCGGTGCCGCGGCCTTCGACCCCGATGCCCTGCAGCATGTGCATCATCGCCCGGGCCATTATGGCGGCCCGCCGCATGCCCGCAGCCATCCCGGCTATCGTGGCTACAAGCATTCCAAGCGCTCGCACAAACGCGGGCGTGGTCATCATCACCGGCACTATCACAGCTACCAGCAGCACCATCATTACCACTACCACAGCCGCCCGCGACACCGCTCGCCGAGTGGCTCGATGAACCTGCATCTGCATCTGCCGTTCTAGGCTATACCCGCATCACACGGTTGGCCCCGGCGTTCGCGCCGGGGCTTTTTTTATGGGCGGCTTCCGATTGTGACGCGCTCGAGTTCGGCGGGGTCACGCAAACTCCGCACCTCGCGATAGCCTGCCCGCTCCATGCGGGCCCGAACGTCGCGGGCCTGATCAAACCCGTGCTCCAGGAGCAGAGGCGCGCCCGGGAGCAGGTGGAGGAATGCGGTGTCGATGATGGTGTACAGGTCGCCGAGCCCGGCTTCCGGCGCGGCCAGTGCCTCCCGTGGCTCGAAGCGCAGGTCGCCTCGGGTCAGGTGGGGGTCGTCGGGGTCAATGTAGGGCGGGTTGCTGACGATCACGTCGAAGGTGTCCCCGGGCTTGAGCGCGGCGAGCCACGTCCCCTGCAGGAAGGTCACGTCCAGCCCCAGGGTGTCTGCGTTCGCACGGGCCTGGCGCAGGGCGTCCGCGCTGCGGTCGGTGGCGACGGCCTCTATGGCCGGGCGTTCCGCCTTCAGCGCGAGGATGATTGCGCCGCTGCCGGTGCCCAGGTCCAGCACCCGGGGATGCGCGCGCTCGCAGGCGTCGATGGTCGCGATTGCCTGTTCCACCAGGAGTTCGGTCTCCGGGCGCGGGATCAGACAGGCGGGGGAGACCCCGAGATCGAGGGTCCAGAAGGCGCGCCGGCCGAGGATGTGGGCGATCGGCTCACCCGCCTCGCGACGCCGGCACAGGGTGTCGGCACGTTCGCGCTGCGACGCGGAGGCGACATCGAGCCCGCGGGCGATCAGGGCGCTGGTGTCGAGCCCGGTCGCCGCGCCGAGCAGCAGCCGGGCCTCGAGACCCGGCTCGTCCGATCCGGCCGCCTGCAGACGGTCGCGCAGCTCCCGCAGCAGGGCATCCAGCGTGGCAGGCGTTTCCATTACGCGTCCGCGAGAGTCGCGAGCTGTTCGGCCTGGTATTCGTGGATCAGTGGGTCGATCACCGGGTCGAGGTCGCCGGCCATCACCTGTTCCAGCTTGTACAGGGTCAGGTTGATGCGGTGGTCGGTGACGCGGCCCTGCGGGAAGTTGTAGGTGCGGATGCGTTCGGAGCGGTCGCCGCTTCCGACCAGGCTCTTGCGCTCGGCGCTCTGCGCGGCGTCCTGGGCCTCGCGCTCGGCCTCGAACAGGCGGGCGGCGAGGTAGGTCATGGCCTTGGCGCGGTTCTTGTGCTGCGAGCGTTCTTCCTGGCACTCGACCACGATGCCGGTGGGCAGGTGGGTCAGGCGGATCGCCGAGTCGGTCTTGTTGACGTGCTGGCCGCCGGCCCCGGAGGCGCGGAAGGTGTCCACGCGCAGGTCGGCCGGGTTGATCTCCGGCATCTCGACCTCGTCCAGCTCCGGCAGGATGGCGACCGTGGCCGCGGAGGTGTGGATGCGGCCCTGGGATTCGGTCTCCGGGACGCGCTGAACGCGGTGGGCGCCGGATTCGAACTTGAGTCGCGAGAAGGCGCCCTGGCCGGCCAGGCGTCCGATCACTTCGCGGTAGCCGCCGTGCTCGCCCTCGCTGGCGCTGAGGATTTCCAGCTTCCAGCCCTGTTGTTCGGCGTAGCGGGTGTACATGCGCAGCAGGTCGCCGGCGAAGATTGCGGCCTCGTCGCCGCCGGTGCCGGCACGGATCTCGAGGAACACGTTGGCGTTGTCGTGTGGGTCCTTCGGGATCAGATGGCGATGGAGCTCGGCCTCCAGCGCCTCGGTCTGTTCCGTCAGGGTCTCGATCTCGGCCTCGGCCATTGCGCGCAGCTCGGGGTCGTCCTCCGCGAGCATCGCGCGGGCCTCTTCCAGCGCGGCCTGGTTGTCGTGCCAGGCCCGCCAGGCCTCGGCGACCGGTTCGAGCTGGCTGTATTCCTGCGACAAACGGCGCAGCTGGTCGGCGTCCTCGGCGGCGTCCGGCGTGGCCAGCAGCTGCGCGATCTCGGCATGGCGCTCCGCCAGGCCCTCGAGCTTGGTGCGGAACGAGGCCTTCACGAACGGGGGCCGGATTCAGGGTCGTGGCCGGGGTCGTCTTCCGGGCTGGGCAGCTGGAACAGCCGGTGGGCGGCATCAAGCAGGCGCGCGTCGCCCTCGTGCGCGGCGGTGTTCAGCGACTTGCAGGGGGCGTGCATCAGCTTGTTGGTCAGGCTGTGGGCCAGCAGCTGCATGGCCTCTTCCGGCGACTTGCCGGCGCGCAGCATCGCCTCGGCCTTGGACAGGGATTCCGCCTTGACGGCCTCGGCGCGCTGACGCAGCTGGCGGATGCTGTCGACGGAGTCGCGGGCGCGCAGCCAGCGCATGAATTCGCTGGCGCGCTGGGTGATGATCTCCTCGGCCTGCGCGGCGGCGGCCTGGCGCGAGGCCATGTTCTCGTCGATCACTTCCTGGAGGTCATCCACCGTGTAGAGGTAGACGTCCTCGAGCTGGCCGACCTCGGGCTCGATGTCGCGCGGGACGGCGATGTCGACCATGAAGATCGGCTTGTGCCGGCGCTTGCGCAGGGCACGTTCCACCGCCCCCTTGCCGAGGATCGGCAGCGGCGCGGCGGTGGAGGAGATCACGATGTCGGCCTCGGCCAGGCGATCCGGCAACTGGTTCAGGCTGATCGCGTGGGCATCGAAGCGCTCGGCCACGGCCTGCGCGCGCTCCTCGGTACGGTTGGCGACGATCACCTGGCCGATCCCGTGGCCGGACAGGTGCTGCAGCGCCAGTTCGATCGTTTCCCCGGCGCCGATCACCAGTGCGGTCAGCGGCTTCAGGTCGCCAAAGATCTGGCGCGCCAGCGAGACCGCGGCAAAGGCCACGGAGACGGCGCTCTGGCCGATCGCGGTCTGGGTGCGCACGTCCTTGGCGGTGGCAAAGGCATGCTGGAACAGGCGCTCCAGCGAACGGCCCAGCGTGCCGGCGTCGTGGGCATGCTGGTAGGCCGTCTTCATCTGCCCGAGGATCTGGGGCTCCCCGAGGACCAGCGAGTCCAGTCCGCTCGCCACACGCAGGGTGTGGCGCACCGCGGAGCCGTCGTGGTGCAGGTAGAGGTAGGGCCTGAGTTCGTCGCGGTCGATGCCGTGGTAGCCGCCCAGCCAGTCCAGCACACGGTGTTCCGACTGATTGCCGCCCTCGCGGAAGTACACCTCGGTGCGGTTGCAGGTCGACAGGATCGCGGTTTCCGGCAACAGGACACCCGAGCGCAGCGAGTGCAGGGCCTCGCCGAGCTGGCTTTCGTTCACCGACAGCCGTTCGCGGATCGCGACCGGGGCGGTCTTGTGATTAATGCCAAGAGTGAACAGCATGCTGACGCTATTGTGCCGCAAATGCCCGGAAAAGGCCCCCAAAACATACAAGTCACCCGGGGTGCTTGTGCTTCCCGAGGGGAGACGTCCCTAGTGTACTGACCCGTGCCGTCCGTTACAGTGTCCAATTGGTGCACCACACGGTTAGTGGTCCGGAACCGTGGCGCGCGGCGGGCGTCCCAATAATGATGCACGCATTCGAGTCTCACCGTTCATGAAATGGAGCAGTCCGATCAGACCCGAAATGATTCGACCCCTTTTTGCGGCGCTGGCCGTGCTAGTGCTGGTGGGCTGTGCCCACATGCCTCTGGGCGCCTCGGAGGGCGAGGCCCCGGAGACGGATCGCCCCGTCATCCTCCCGATCATGCCGGCGCAGGACCCGGAGGCAGCTCTGATGCTCGGCGTGCTGGTGGGCGAGATCGCCGTGCGTTCCGGGGAATATCAGGAGGCGGCGCGCTATTACGGTGCCGCGGCCCTGATCAGTGACGATCCGGCGATCGCCGAACGCGCCACCCGCATCGCGCTGTTTGCCCAGGACCGCAACCAGGCCCTGCAGTCGTCCGAGCGCTGGCGCCAGTTGGCACCGGAGAGTCTGGATGCCCTGCAACTGTCCACAGTGCTGCGGCTGGACCTGGGCCAACCGGGTCCGGCGGCCGAGCAGATGGGCGAGGTCATCGACCTGCAGGCCGTGCAGGGGGGTGATCCCTATGCGGCGCTCGGAGCTGTTGTGGGCCAGACGCGTAACCGCGAGGCGGCGCTCGAAGCCCTGGAGAAGTTGACGGATCAACGCCAGGACGATGTCGGTGTACACCGTGTGTATGCCGAGGCGGCGCTGCGGTTCGCTCCGGGCGAGCCGGCACTGGAAGCGGCCACGCGGGGTGTGGAGCGGTTTCCGGAGTCCGTACCGTTGCGGTTGCTCCATGCCCGCGCACTGGACGAGGCGGGGGAGTCGGACGAGGCCCTGGAAGTCCTGCGTGCGACAGTGTCCGATCACCCGGAGAGTCGCGAGGCCCGTTTTGGCTATGCCCGTATGCTGGCCGAGCATGATGATCGCGAAATGGCGCGCGAGGAGATGGATCGCCTGGTCGAGCAGGATCCGGAGGATGTGCAGCTACTGCTGGCACTGGCACTGATGAATCTGGAGGCCGAGCAACTGGGGCCGGCCCGGACCTATCTGGAGCGACTGGATGCCCTGGGCGAGCGCGAGGACGACATCGCGTACTACTTGGGCCGGCTGCATGAGATGGAAGAGGATCCGGAGGGTGCGCGCCTGGCCTACGAGCGGGTCGATGGCGGGAGTCACGCGGACGATGCACGTCTGCGTGCGGCACGCATGACGTTCGAGATCGAAGGCGAGCCGGCTGCACGCGAGCGTTTCCAGCAAATGCAGCAGGGCCCGGATACGGAGCTGGCACGACGCGCCTATCTCGGCGAAGCGAACCTGTTGCGCGAAAAGGGCGAGTACGCGGCCGCACGCGAGCGTCTGAATCGGGGGCTGGTCCAGTTCCCGGGCGATACCCGCTTGTTGTACATGCGCGGTCTGGTTCACGAGCGCAAGGATGATATCGAGGCCGCAGAAGCGGACTTTCGCACGATACTGGACAACGATCCGGAGAACGTCGCGGCTCTGAATGCATTGGGGTACACCCTGGCTGATCGTACCGAGCGCTACGAGGAAGCGCTGGACCTGATCGAGCGGGCCTACGCGAAGGAGCCCGACGATGCGGCGATCATCGACAGCTATGGCTGGGTCCTCTACCGTCTCGGGCGGCTCGACGAGGCCGAGGATTTCCTGCGTCGTGCCTACGATCTTTCCGATGATGGCGAGATCGCGAGCAACCTCGCCGTGGTGCTCTGGGAGCGGGGTGAACGGGATGAAGCGCGCGCCATTCTGGAGGCGGCGCTGGAACGTGAACCGGATCACGAGCGCCTGCTGCGGGTGCGCGACGAACTCCTCAAGTGATGTTGCCTGGATCCCGAAAGTCCCGCGCACCCTCGTGGGCGGGAATGACCCGCTGGGCGTCGGGTATCGTCGTGACACTGGTGCTGGTCGGTTGTACGGCCCCTATGCCTCGCACCGAGCCCGACCCGGACACGCGTCAGGCATTCGACGAGCGTGCCGAGATCGTGAAGGCCTTCGACGAGTGGCGTCTCGCGGCACGTCTGGGACTTTCCACCGAGACCGAATACTGGTCCGCCCAGCTGAACTGGCGGGTGCAGCAGGGCCGCCATGTCCTCGACCTGTCCGGCCCGATGGGACGCGGGGGTGGGCGTCTGACACTGGCTCCGAACCAGTCAGCCGTGCTGGTCACGCGTTCTGGCGAGCACTACCAGGCCGAGGATCCGGATGCCCTGGTCGCCTACCTGACGAACGAGTCGATCCCGGTTTCCGGCATGCGCTACTGGGTGCGGGGATTGCTCGCCCCGGACGCCGATTACGAACTGGCGACGGACGAGGACGGCTTGCCTCGTCGTATCGAACAGTCCGGCTGGGTGATCGAATTCGGCGAGTTCGACGAAGTTGACGGCGTGGCGTTGCCGGTGCGCATGGATCTGGAGCGCGAGGGTGTGGAGTTGCGTGTGCGCATCGCGAACTGGCATTTGGCAACGCCATGAGCGGCCCTTTCGATGCGGCCTTTCCCGCGCCAGCCAAGATCAACCGGTTCCTGCATGTCACGGGTCGCCGCGCAGATGGCTATCACGAACTGCAGACCGTTTTTCAGTTTGTCGGACTGGCGGATTCGCTGCGCTTTGAACCGCTCGAGCGGGGGCGGATCGAGATGGCGGCTGGTGCCGTCGACGGGGCTGACAACTTGTGCCTGCGGGCGGCACGGGCGCTGGCGGACGCCAGCGGGGCGCCCCTCGGAGTGCGGGTACACCTCGACAAGCGCATCCCGATCGGAGGCGGCCTGGGTGGCGGGAGCTCCGATGCCGCGACCACGCTGGTCGCATTGAACCATCTCTTTGGTCTCGGCTTGTCGGAAGACGATCTGGCGACCCTCGGGCTTGATCTGGGAGCCGACGTTCCAGTGTTTGTGCGCGGCCGGGCGGCCTGGGCCGAGGGTGTCGGCGATCGCCTGGTTTCCGTGGAGCCGGATCTGGCCTGGCTGTTGCTGGTGGACCCCGGCGTTTCGGTGGCGACAGCCGCCATGTTTGGCGCAGCGGAATTGACACGCGACTGTCCCGCCGAGACAATTTCGCCCGAAATCGACGCCGCGCGCTTTCGTAATGTCTTCGAGCCGCTGGTTCGCCGGCAGTATCCCTCCATTGGCGAGGCACTGGACTGGATGGGCGGGCAGACGAAGCGTGCGCGTTTGAGTGGTACCGGGGGCTGCATTTTCGGGATGTTCCCGAGCGAGTCGGCCGCGCGCCAGGCGCAGTCCGCACAGCCCGTGTCCTGGCAAAGCTGGGTGACGCCGCTGACCAATGTGTCGCCCTTGCGGCAGTGGCTTCCGCGTGGCGCGGCCGGGGGCGAAGGTGCCGAACAAGAAGCAATTGGGCCGTAGCCAAGCGGTAAGGCAACGGGTTTTGATCCCGTCATGCGCAGGTTCGACCCGAGCGGCGTAGCCGCGAGAGCACGCCACCGCAGGTGGCGCCCGAAGGGTGGCGCGTAGCGCCATCATCCTGCCGGCCCGGATCGGCGGCAGCCGATCCGCCATCAGGTTCCGGAAGTGGAACCCGGGCAGGGGCGAGGCAGGCAGTAACGAGTAATTGGGCCGTAGCCAAGCGGTAAGGCAACGGGTTTTGATCCCGTCATGCGCAGGTTCGAATCCTGCCGGCCCAGCCATACAACGAGACCCGCGGCGCTTGCCGCCGCGGCACCGGCCAAAGGGCCGGCAGGATGAGAACCGGGTTCGACTCGAGCGGTGTAGCCGCGAGAGAACGCCGCCACTGGCGGCGGCCCGAAGGGCGGCGCGCAGCGCCGTAATCCTGCCGGCCCAGCCATACAACGCGGGTGGTGATGCTGGATATCGCCACCGCGCCATACACCACAGACCCCGGCGCCACGCCGGTGTCTATATCTGGAGCCAGGTGACCCGTTCACCCGCTCCGCACCACTCAGACCGGACGAAACCGTGGTCGACAAGAGCCGAATGATGGTCTTCGCGGGGAACGCGAATCCCCGCCTGGCGCAGAGCGTCGCCGAGCACCTGGGCCTGCCGATGGGCAAGGCGATTGTAGGGCGCTTCAGCGATGGCGAGGTGCAGGTCGAGATTCTGGAGAACGTGCGTGGGCGCGACGTCTTCCTGATCCAGCCGACCGGGCAGCCGACCAACGAGAACATCATGGAGCTGGTGATCATGGTGGACGCGCTGCGTCGCGCCTCGGCCGGCCGCATTACCACGGTGATCCCGTATTTTGGCTATGCCCGCCAGGACCGCCGGGTGCGCTCGGCGCGGGTGCCGATCTCGGCCAAGGTGGTCGCGAACATGATCGAGGCAGTCGGTGCCGATCGCGTGCTCACGATAGACGTGCACGCGGATCAGGTGCAGGGCTTTTTCAACGTCCCGGTGGACAACATCTATGCCTCGCCGGTACTGCTGGGCGATGTCTGGCGGCATGTCTCCGGCAATCTGACCGTGGTTTCGCCGGATGTTGGTGGCGTGGTGCGGGCCCGTGCGATTGCCAAGCGTCTGGACGATGCCGATCTGGCGATTATCGACAAGCGGCGCCCGCGTGCGAACGAATCCGAAGTGATGCACATTATCGGCGACGTACGCGACAAGTCCTGCATCATTATCGACGACCTGGTGGATACGGCGGGCACGTTGTGCCAGGCGGCCAGGGCCCTGAAGGAACATGGAGCGGCGTCCGTGAGCGCTTATGCCACGCACCCCGTGCTTTCTGGTGCGGCAATTGATAACATAAACGGTTCGGCGCTGGACGAGCTGGTGGTGACCGATACCCTGGCACTGCAGCCGAATGCCCAGGCCTGTGCGAAGATCCGACAGTTGTCGGTGGCGGAGATGCTGGCCGAGACTATTCGCCGGATCAACCGCGAGGAGTCGGTCAGTTCGCTGTTTGTAGATTGACGCGTCGTAGATTGACGCGTTGTGGACTGACGCGCAGGGCGTTCCGGCGTCACGATTTCGGGGGCTTGACCCCCAACCTCACGCCTCATCTGGTCGCGGATGAGGCGTGTTCATTTGGAGAAAGCAACGATGAGCATGAGTTTTACCATTGAAGCCGAGAAGCGGGACGAGCAGGGATCGAGTGCGAGCCGCCGCCTGCGTCGCGCCGGCAGGCTGCCCGCCATCCTGTACGGGGGCGACAAAGACGCCCAGGCAATCACCCTCGATCACAACGCGATGGTGCACAACCTGAAGCATGATGCCTTCTACTCGCACATTCTGAGCGTCAAGCTCGGCGGCAAGACCGAGAAGGCGATCCTGCGCGATGTGCAGCGCCACCCGTTCAAGCCGACCATCTATCACGTCGACCTGCTGCGAGTCTCCGCGAACCAGCCGATCCGCGTGCACGTGCCACTGCACTTCCACAACGAGGAAGAGTGCAAGGGCGTGAAGCTGGGTGGCGGCATGGTCAGCCGCAGTCTGAACGACATCGAAGTCGAGTGCCTGCCGGGCGATCTGCCCGAGTCCATCGACATCGATGTGGCCGAGATGGACGTCGGTGACACCATCCACATCTCCGAGCTGACCCTGCCGAAGGGTGTGGAGAGCGTGGCCCTTATGCATGGTGAGGATTACGACTACGCCGTGGTCAGTGTCCTGCTCCCGCGCGCCGCGAAGGCCGAGGACGAAGAGGGCGAGGAAGTCGAAGCCGCCGAGGCCGAGGGCGCCGAAGACGAGGGTGGCGAAGAAGCCGCCTCCGGCGACGAAGGCGAGTCCGAGGGCAAGGAATAAGCCTTACGGCCGTTCCTGTACCCTTCTGACCTATGGCGATTCGTTTGATCGTCGGGCTGGGCAATCCGGGCCCGCGTTATGCCGAGACCCGGCATAACGCGGGCTTCTGGTTTGTGGATGCCCTGGCCCGTCGTCATTCCGTCGAGTTCCGCAGCGAGAGTCGCTTCGACGGTGAGGCGGCGCGGCTGACCTTGCCCGAGGGCGACTGCTGGCTGCTCAAGCCCATGAGTTTCATGAACAAGAGCGGTCTCCCGGTGCGCAAGTGTGCGGATTTTTACCGTATACCGCCGGAGGAAATCCTGGCGGTGCATGACGAGCTCGACCTGGACCCGGGTGTGGCGCGTCTGAAGATGGGCGGTGGGCACGGCGGCCATAATGGGCTGCGCGATCTGCATCGCCACATGGGTGGGCCGAATTATGCGCGTCTGCGCGTGGGTATCGGCCATCCCGGGCACCGCGACGAGGTGGTTCCGTTCGTGCTGGACCGTCCCGGCCGGGACGATGCGCGTGCGATCGAGGATGCCATCGATGCCGCGCTGGACCAGGTGCCGGCGCTGATTGCCGGGCGCTGGGATGAAGCCGTACGTAATCTGCATGGCGGCGGGTCGAAGTCACCCGGTCGCAAGAAATCCGAGGACGAGGAAGCCCGATGAGCCTGAAATGCGGGATCGTGGGCCTGCCGAACGTCGGCAAGTCCACCCTGTTCAATGCCCTGACCCGCGCGGAAATCGCCGCGGAAAACTATCCGTTCTGCACCATCGACCCGAATGTGGGCGTGGTGGAGGTGCCGGATCCGCGCCTGGCGCGGCTCACCGGGATCGTGAAGCCCGAGCGTACGCTGGCCACCACGGTGGAGTTTGTCGATATTGCGGGCCTGGTGGCCGGTGCCGCGCAAGGTGAGGGGCTGGGCAACCAGTTCTTGGCCCACATCCGCGAGACCGACGCGATCGCGCAGGTCGTGCGCTGTTTCGAGGATGACGACATCGTGCACGTGGCCGGCAAGGTCGACCCGCTGGCCGATATCGAGACCATCAGCACCGAGCTGATGCTGGCGGATCTCGAGACCACCAACAAGGCGCTGACCCGCCTGACGCGCGCGGCGAAGTCGCAGGACAAGACCGCGATTGCGCAGCTGAAGGCGGCCGAGAAGGTCGCAGACGGCCTGGATCAGGGGGTCCCGGCGCGAGCCCAGGACCTGGACGAGGACGAACGCCGGCTGCTCTATGATCTGCACCTGTTGACGATCAAGCCGCTGATGTACATCGCCAACGTCGACGAGGCCTCGCTGGCCGGTGGCAATGCAATGGTCGAGGCCGTGCAGGCCCGGGCGGCCGAGGAGGGTGCCGAGGTGGTCAGCGTCTGTGCGGCGATCGAGGCCGAGATTGCCGTGCTGAACCCGGAGGAGCGGGCCGAGTTCCTGGCCGATCTCGGGCTCGAGGAGCCGGGGCTGGACCGGGTGATTCGTACCGCCTATCGGCTGCTGGACCTGCAGACGTTTTTTACCGCCGGCGAAAAGGAGGTCCGCGCCTGGACTGTGCGTCGGGGTTCCACCGCGCCGCAGGCCGCGGGCGTCATCCACACCGATTTCGAGCGCGGCTTCATCCGTGCCGAAGTAGTGGGCTATGACGACTTCGTCGCGAACAATGGCGAGCAGGGTGCGAAGGACGCCGGGAAATGGCGCCTTGAGGGCAAGGAATACCTAATGCACGAAGGCGACGTGGTACATTTCCGCTTCAATGTCTGAGCGTTACACTGCGAATTGATTATCGGGCGTGGCGCCGCGGGTGCCTCGCCCTGTTTTGCACCGAATCTTTGGGAGTACTTCGATGGACGTAATGGACCGCATCCGCCAGCAGGTGGAAGACAATCCGGTGGTGATCTTCATGAAGGGCACCCCGCAGTTCCCGATGTGCGGCTTCTCCAGTCGCGCGGTCGAGGCGCTCAAGCGCTGTGAGCAGGAGTTTGCCTACGTCAACGTGATCGCCGACCAGGAGGTTATGCAGAACCTGCCGCGCTTCGCCGACTGGCCGACCTTCCCGCAGGTCTATGTGGATGGTGAGTTGATCGGTGGCTGCGACATCACCCTCGAGATGTTCGAGAACGGCGAACTGAAGAAGGTGGTCGACGAGGCTCACGCCAAGCGCGCCGCAAGTTAAGACTTGTGCTGCGGCAGCCCGTGGGGCTGCCGCATACCCCGGAACCGTCGTCACGAGGCCCCGTCCGGGGCCGTGGCGATCTGCGTGATGTTGCCCCGAGTCGCGGTCAGTTCCCCGGCGGGAGTTCTTCCGGGTCGGGCAGGCGCAGCGCGTTTTGCGGGACCCCGACCCCGTCCTGCCAGCGGTTCGCGATCTGGCAGAAGATGTCTGCCGTCTTTTCCGCATCGAATGCCGCGCTGTGGGCGGCCTCGGTATCCCAGCCGAGCCCTGCGGCATCGGCTGCCCGTGCCAGCACCGTCTGGCCGAATGCCAGTGCGGCCAGGGACACGGTATCCAGACTGGAAAACGGGTGGAACGGGTTGCGCTTGATCCCGCAGCGTTCGGCGGCGGTATGCACGAAGCCGAGATCGAAGTGGGCATTGTGCCCGACCAGGATCGCCCGTTTGCAGTGGTTGATCTTCACCTCCCGCCGGACCTCGCTGAACAGCCGGCCCATGGCCTGATCCTCGGGGTAGGCCGCACGCAACGGGTGGTAGGGGTCGATCCCGTTCACCTCCAGCGACTTCGGGTCCATCTCCGACCCTTCATAGGGGCGCACATGCAGGCTCACGGTGCGGTCGCGCACCAGGTGATCGTTTTCGTCGCGGCGCAGGAATACCGCCGCGACCTGCAAAAGGGCATGGCGGCGGCAGTCGAAGCCCCCGGTCTCGACATCCACGACGACGGGCAGAAAGCCACGAAATCGGTTTGCCATGGGGCGGTGCTGCGGGTCCAGCTGGACGGGTTCGGCCATCGGTGTACTCGGTCCTGAATGGGGTCGGCGGGCGGTATTCGAGGGTGTTGGCGGCGAGAGCGTGCGCTTTCGTGATGTTTGCGGCTTTTCCCGCAGATTTCCCCGAAGATCGGCGCCATAGGCGGCTTTCGCTTGACCTGTTGGCGGCTCAGTCGGGATACTTGCGCCTTTTATGCCCGCCCAACACCGGCGCATGGTAGCAAATGCCCGCCCGCCCGGTGGGCTGGAGCCGTGATGGCATCCTGATTCCCAACCCGTTTTCAGGGGTAGACGCATGGACCCGAACGCGACCGAACACGATATCGACCCGCAGGAAACCCAGGAGTGGATTGACGCCCTGGCCTCCGTGCTGGAGACCGACGGCCCCGAACGGGCGCACGCCCTGCTGGAACGTCTGGTCGATAAGGCGCGCCGCAGCGGGGCCTACCTCCCGTATTCGGCCAACACTGCCTATGTGAATACCATCCCCACCCACCTGGAGCCCGAGTATCCGGGCGACGGCGCGGTGGAGCATCGCATTCGTTCCTATATCCGCTGGAACGCGATGGCCATGGTGGTCAAGGCCAACCGTGTCTCGGCCGAGCTGGGCGGGCATATCGCGACCTTCGCCTCCGCCGCGACGCTCTATGACGTCGGCTTCAACCACTTCTGGCACGCCCCGTCGCATGACCATGGTGGTGATTTGCTGTTTGCCCAGGGGCACTCCTCGCCGGGCATTTATGCCCGCGCGTTCATGGAAGGCCGCCTGACCGAGGAGCAGCTGGACCACTTCCGCCGCGAGGTCGACGGCAAGGGCCTGTCCTCCTACCCGCACCCGTGGCTGATGCCGGACTTCTGGCAATTCCCGACCGTGTCCATGGGTCTGGGCCCGATCATGAGCATCTACCAGGCGCGCTTTATGCGCTATCTGCAGGATCGCGGCCTGGCGCAGACCGAGAATCGTCGTGTCTGGAGCTTTGTCGGCGACGGCGAGGTGGACGAGCCGGAGACCCTGGGGGCGATCACGCTGGCCTCGCGCGAGAAGCTGGACAACCTGACCTGGGTGGTGAACTGCAACCTGCAGCGCTTGGATGGCCCGGTCCGCGGCAACGGCAAGATCGTTCAGGAGCTGGAGGCGATCTTCCGTGGCGCCGGCTGGAACGTGGTCAAGGTGCTGTGGGGCCGTTACTGGGACCCGCTGCTGGCGAAGGACACGGACGGCTTGCTGCAGAAACGCATGATGGAGGCGGTCGACGGCGACTATCAGAACTACAAGTCGCGCGACGGTGCCTACGTGCGCGAGCATTTCTTCGGCAAATACCCCGAGCTCAAGCGCATGGTGGCCAACATGTCCGACGAGGACATCTGGCGCCTGAATCGTGGCGGCCACGACCCGGTCAAGGTCTATGCGGCCTACAAGGCGGCGGCCGAGCACAAGGGCCAGCCGACCGTGATCCTCGCGCATACGGTGAAGGGTTACGGCATGGGTGCGGCGGGCGAGGCCCAGAACCGTACTCACAGCCAGAAGAAGATGGACGCGGACGACATGAAGCAGTTCCGCGACCGCTTCAACATCCCGCTGTCCGACGACCAGGTGGAGAAGGCCGAGTACATCAAGCCGGATCCGGACTCCGACGAAATGAAGTACATGCACGAGCGGCGCAAGGATCTTGGCGGGTACCTGCCGGTACGCCGCCCGCTGGCCACCCCGCTGGAGGTGCCGGGGCTGGACGCCTTCAACGGTCTGCTGGAGTCCTCCGGCGAGCGCGAGATGTCCACCACCATGGCCTTCGTGCGCATGCTGACCCTGCTCGCGCGTGACAAGAAGATCGGCCAGAACATCGTCCCGATCGTGCCCGACGAGGCACGTACCTTCGGCATGGAAGGGCTGTTCCGCCAGCTGGGGATCTACTCCTCGGTCGGCCAGCTATACGAGCCGCAGGACAAGGAACAGGTGATGTATTACAAGGAGGACAAGAAGGGCCAGATCCTCGAAGAGGGCATCAACGAGGCCGGCTCAATGTCCTCCTGGATCGCGGCGGCCACGTCCTATTCCACCCATGGCGTGGCGATGGTGCCGTTCTACATCTTCTACTCGATGTTCGGCTTCCAGCGCGTCGGCGACCTGATCTGGGCCGCCGGCGACATGCGTGCCCGTGGCTTCCTGATGGGGGCGACCGCCGGGCGCACCACGCTGGCCGGCGAGGGCCTGCAGCATGACGACGGCCACAGCCTGATGATGGCCGCCAACGTGCCCAACTGCATCGCCTACGATCCGACCTTCGCCTTTGAACTGGCGGTGATCGTGCAGGACGGCATGCGCCGCATGTACGCGGAGCAGGAGAGCATCTTCTACTACATCACTGTAATGAACGAGAACTACCCGCAGCCGGCCATGCCGAAGGGCGCCGAGGAAGGCATCCGCCGCGGCCTGTACCGGCTGCAGGCGGGCGGGCGCAAGAAAAAGAAGGTGCGCCTGCTGGGCTCCGGCACCATCCTGCGCGAGGCCATCGCGGCCTCCGATCTGCTGGACAAGGACTTTGGCGTGGCTGCCGAGGTCTGGAGTGCCACCAGCTTCAACGAGCTGGCCCGCGACGGTCGCGATGTCGAGCGCCACGCGCGTCTGCACCCGGAGGCCAAACCGCGCAAATCCTGGGTGGAGGAATGCCTGGGTGGCTCGGATGCGCCGGTGGTCGCCGCGACCGATTATGTGCAGGCCTATGCCGACCAGATCCGTGCCTTCGTGCCGGCCGACTATCGCGTGCTGGGCACCGACGGCTTTGGTCGTTCGGATACCCGCGCCGCGCTGCGCCGGCACTTCGAGGTCGATCGTTACCACATCGCGGTCGCGGCCCTGAAGGCCCTGGCCGATGCCGGGACCGTCGAGGTCAAGACCGTGAGTGATGCGATCAAGAAGTACAAGATCGACGTCGAACGGCCCAACCCCTTGCAGGCCTGAGGCCGCCGGACCCGAGGCAGGAGCAGACATGAGCAACACGACTACTGTGCACGTCCCGGATATCGGCGACTTCAAGGACGTCGAGATCATCGAGGTCATCGTCAGCCCCGGTGACACTGTGGCTCCCGAGGATCCGCTGATCACGCTGGAGTCCGACAAGGCCTCCATCGAGATTCCGGCCCCGCAGGGCGGGACGGTGAAGGCGCTGAAGGTGAAGGCTGGCGACCGCGTCAACGAGGGCGACCCGATCCTGGAACTGGAGCCCTCCGACGAGGGCGCGGCCGAGGACACCTCCGCCAAGGACGAGGTGCCGAAGGAAGAAGCGCCGAAGGAGGAAGCACCGCCTTCCTCGGACGCGCAGGCCGAGCAGCCGCCGCCGTCCGAGGCGCCAAAAGCGGCTGACCGGGCCGATCCGCGCCCGTCGCCGACCGAGCACATCCGCGACGAATCGGCCTTCCGCAAGGCCCACGCCTCGCCGGTGGTGCGCAAGTTCGCACGCGAGCTGGGCGTGGACCTGAGCAAGGTCGATGGTTCCGGGCGCAAGGGGCGCATCCTGCGCGAGGACGTCCAGGGATTCGTCAAGCGCGCGCTGAGCCAGGGCGCCGGTGGCGGTCTGGGGGTCGAGCCGATGCCGGAGATCGACTTCTCCGAGTTCGGCCCGATCGAGACCCAACCGCTGTCGAAGATCAACAAGCTCACCGGCAAGAACCTGCATCGCAACTGGGTCACCGTCCCGCATGTGACCCAGTTCGACGAGGCCGATATCACCGAGCTCGAGGACTTCCGCAAGTCGCTGAAGGCGGAGTACGAGAAGAAGGGCGTGAAGGTCACCTTCCTGCCGTTCCTGATGAAGGCGGTGGTCTCCGCGCTCAAGCAGTACCCGCGCTTCAACGCCTCGCTGGATGCGACCGGCGAGAACCTGATCCTGAAGCAGTACTACAACCTCGGCATCGCGGTGGACACGCCGGACGGCCTGGTCGTCCCGGTGGTGCGCGATGTGGATCGCAAGAGCCTGGTTGATATCGCCGCCGAGCTGATGGACATCTCCCAGCGCGCCCGCGACAAGAAGCTCAAGCCCGCGGACATGCAGGGCGGCTGCATGACCATCTCCAGCCTCGGCGGGATCGGTGGTACGCAGTTCACCCCGATCGTGAATGCCCCCGAGGTGGCGATCCTGGGTGTGTCGCGCTCCAGCATGAAGCCGGTCTGGAACGGTGAAGAGTTCGAGCCGCGCCTGATCCTGCCGCTGGCACTGTCGTACGATCACCGGGTGATCGACGGCGCCCTGGGCGCCCGCTTCGCCACCACGCTGAGCGCGCTGCTGTCCGACATGCGCCGCATGCTTCTGTAATTGCAACCGGAGTGACTGGATGAGCCAGACGAAGACCATCGAAGTCCCGGACATCGGGGATTTCAAGGACGTCGAGATCATCGAGGTCCTGGTACAGCCGGGCAGCGAGATTGCGCCGGAAGACCCGCTGATCACGCTGGAGTCCGACAAGGCGACCATCGACGTGCCCGCCCCTGAGGCCGGTACGGTGAAGAAGCTGCATGTGAAGGTCGGCGACAAGGTCTCCCAGGGCAGCAAGCTCCTGGACCTCGAGGCCAGCGGCGAGGCCGCGGGCAGCGATGACGCCCCCGCGTCCGGCGGTGACAAGACCGAGTCCGACAAAGCGGAATCCTCGGCCGGGAGTGAGTCGCAGAAGGCCGCGCCCAAAGCGGCCGCCGACCCGAACACAGACAGCCAGTGCCAGGTGCTGGTGCTGGGCTCCGGCCCCGGCGGTTACACCGCCGCCTTCCGCGCGGCGGACCTGGGGCTGGATGTGGTGATGGTCGAGCGCTACCCGCAGATCGGCGGGGTCTGCCTGAACGTCGGCTGTATCCCGTCCAAGGCGCTGCTGCACGCCGGCGAGGTTCTGCACGAGGCCGAGCGCTTTGCCGCCTTGGGCATCAAGTTCGGCGAGCCGGAGATCGATCTCGACGGCCTGCGTGGCTATAAGGGCAATGCGGTCAAGAAGCTGACCGGCGGGCTCAAGCAGCTGTGCAAGCAGCGCAACGTGCGCGTGGTGCAGGGCACGGGCGAGTTCGTCGGCGCCAACAGCATCGCAGTGGAGGGCGATGACGGCCGCGAAGTGATCGGCTTCGAGCATGCGATCATCGCGGTCGGTTCGCAGGCGATCAAGCTGCTCGGCTTCCCCTGGGACGACGAGCGGGTGATGGACTCGACCGACGCCCTCGATCTCGCGGAGATCCCCAAGCGCATGCTGGTGGTCGGCGGCGGCATCATCGGCCTGGAAATGGCCTGCGTGTACGAGTCGCTGGGCACGAAGGTCACGGTGGTCGAGTTGTCCGATACCCTGATGCCGGGTGCGGATCGCGACATCGTGCGCCCGTTCGAGAAGCGCGCGAAGAAGCGCTTCGAGAATATCTTCCTCAAGAGCAAGGTCGCCGAGGCCAAGGCCACCAAGGCCGGCATCGTCTGCCAGTTCGACGGCGAGGCCAAGGGCCTGCCGGAAGAGGACACCTTCGACCGCGTGCTGGTCGCTGTGGGACGTAGCCCGAACGGCGCGAAGATCAAGGCCGAGGCGGCGGGCGTGCAGGTCACCGAGCGTGGCTTCATCGAGGTCGACAGCCAGCAGCGCACCAATGTCGAGCACATCTTCGCCATCGGCGACGTGGTCGGCCAGCCGATGCTGGCACACAAGGCCACCCACGAGGGCAAGGTCGCGGCCGAGGTGATCGCCGGGCACAAGGTGCACTTCGACGCCCGCGCGATCCCGTCGGTGGCCTATACCCATCCCGAGGTCGCCTGGATGGGCGTGACCGAGGAGCAGGCCAAGGCCGACGGCATCGAGTACACCAAGGGTGTGTTTCCCTGGGCTGCCTCCGGCCGCGCGATCGCGCTGGGTGCCGAGGACGGCATGACCAAGCTGCTGTTCGACGCCGATGGTCGGGTGATCGGCGCGGGTCTTGTTGGGCCCTCCGCCGGTGATCTGATTGGCGAGGCGATGCTGGCGCTGGAGATGGGTGCGGAGATGGAAGACATTGGTCTGACCGTGCATCCGCACCCGACCCTTAGCGAGACGGTGGCTTTTGCCGCCGAGGTCGCGCACGGCTCCATCACCGATATCCTGCCACCCAAGAAGCGCTAGCACACGGGTTGCATGCCTGAGCTGCGCCCACTTTTGATCCTGTTTTTCGGCGGGCTGTGGCTGGCGCACGTTGCCCAGGCGGGGGTGGTCCCCCACCGCGAATCGCTGGAGCGCAGCGACTGGCAGGTGATCGAGCTGGACGACGCCTGCCGCATCGAACAAGGCGTTCGCCACGGCGGTACGCTGCGCTTCGAGACCCAGCCAGGTCTGGCCCTTCGCGCTTTCTGGCTCGCCCCTTACGCAATGCCCGAGGGCGCCACGGCGCGACTGCGCACCGGGGCCCCGGAATGGCTTGGGGCGAGTCCGAAATCGCCCCTGGATCTCGACTTGCGTGCCGAACGGCCGGATCGCTTCCGGGTGCCGGACGCGCAGGTTCAGGCACTCAAGGCCCGCCTTCTAGTGGGCCATGACGTGCGTATCGATTTCCCCGGTGCCGAGGACGCGGTGCATTTTCGCGGCATTCGTTTTGCCCAGCGCGCCGAGGGTTTCAAGGCCTGCTACACAGGGGCCGAGGGCCCGGATGTCGGGGCGCTGGATCGCTGGTCGGTGTACTTCGCAACCGGCAGCCGGGATCTGGATTCCAGAGGGCGCGAGACGGTCGCTCGCGCGGCCGAGACTCTACGTACGGTGGAACGCCCGCAGGTGCGTCTGGTCGGGCTGACCGACGCTGAGGGCCCGCGCGAACTGAACGAGCGCCTGAGCCGACAGCGCGCGGAGGCGGTGCGTGCAGCGCTGATCGAGGCCGGTGTGCCGGCCGACGGGTTGGCGGTGGAGGCCGGTGGCGTCGATCCGGAGGCGGAAGGCGAGCGCGAGGGATCGCGCCGGGTGGATATCTGGTGGCTGGGTGGGGCGGATGCCGCCGCCGAGCCGTCCTCCGGTTCTGAAGCCGCTACCGAGACGCGCCACGAGTTGCCTCCGGCCGAGCCACTGGCGGAGCCGGAGTCGGCGCCTGGCGTGCCGGACTCCGCGGGCTGGTAGTGAAGCCCGTCACAAAACCGACTATAACTCTCAAGATGAAAGAAGGATTGGTATTCCCATGAGTTCGAAGATTTCCCGTGTCGTGCTGGCCTATTCAGGGGGCCTGGATACCTCCGTGATCCTCAAGTGGCTCGAGGATCAGTACGGCTGCGAGGTGATCACCTTCACCGCCGACCTGGGCCAGGGCGAGGAGGTCGAACCGGCCCGCGCCAAGGCCGAGGCCCTGGGCGTGAAGCAGATCTACATCGAGGACCTGCGCGAGACCTTCGTGCGCGACTATGTGTTCCCGATGTTCCGCGCGAACACGATCTACGAGGGCGAGTACCTGCTGGGCACCTCGATCGCGCGGCCGCTGATCGCGCGCCGGATGGTGGAGATCGCCGAGGAGACCGGCGCCGATGCCATCGCCCATGGCGCCACCGGCAAGGGCAACGACCAGGTGCGCTTCGAGCTCGGGGCCTATGCGCTGAAGCCGGGGATCCAGGTGATCGCCCCCTGGCGCGAGTGGGACCTGAACTCGCGCGAGCGCCTGATGGCCTACGCCGAGCAGCACAACATCCCGGTGGACTACAAGAAGCAGGGCACCAAGTCGCCGTACTCGATGGATGCCAACCTGCTGCACATCTCCTACGAGGGCGGCCCGCTGGAAGACCCGTGGACCGAGGCCGAGGAAGACATGTGGCGCTGGTCGGTCTCCCCGGAGGCCGCACCGGACGAGTCGGAGACGCTGACCATCGGTTTCGAGAAGGGCGACCCGGTCTCGATCAACGGCAAGCGCCTGAGCGCCGCGGAACTGCTCGCGAAGCTGAACGAGCGCGGCGGGGCCCACGGCGTCGGCCGTCTCGATATCGTCGAGAACCGCTATGTCGGCATGAAGTCGCGCGGCTGCTACGAGACCCCGGGCGGCACCATCCTGCTCAAGGCGCACCGCGCGCTGGAGTCGATCACCCTGGACCGCGAGGCCGCGCACCTGAAGGACGAGCTGATGCCGCGCTACGCCAGTCTGATCTACAACGGCTACTGGTGGAGCCCGGAGCGGCGCATGCTGCAGGCCGCGATCGACGACACCCAGGGCGTGGTCAACGGCGAGGTGCGCCTGCGCCTGTACAAGGGCAACGTGATCGTCGCTGGCCGCCGTTCGGAGGACACTCTGTTCGACGATGCCATTGCCACTTTCGAGGACGATGCCGGTGCCTACGATCAGAAAGACGCCGAAGGCTTCATCCGTCTGAACGCGCTGCGTCTGCGTATCGCCGCCAGCCGCCATCGGAAACCCACATGAGATGAACTGGTGTGCGGTTGTCCGCCGATCACTTGGCTGGCTGTCGCAGGTGAGCAGGACCAGCCTCGGGGGTGCGCTTCTGGTGTGGTGCCTGGTGCCTGGTGCGCTTGTGGCGGGCCCGGCCGGGGCGGAGGTCGAATCGGCCGAGCACGAACTGGTGCTCGGGGTGCTCGCGCACCGCGGCGAGGACGTGGCGCGCGAGCAGTGGACACCGTTCGCCGAGTATCTGGAGCAGGCGCTGGGCGGCATTCATGTGCGTCTGGTGCCGGTCGATAACGATACCCTGCAGGCGGGTGCCGCCGAGGACCGCTTCGACCTGGTGCTGACCAATTCCGGCTCCTACGTGATGCTTGAGCATCGCCATGGTATCTCCCGTATCGCGACCATGCTCCCGGCCGAGGTCGGGCGCGAGGAAGACCGCTTTGGGGCCGTGATCGTTGCCCGTGCGGATCGTTCGGATCTGGTCGAGCTGCGGGATCTGGCCGGGCAGCGAGTTTCTGCGGTTCATCCGGATGCCTTTGGTGGCTGGTGGATGGCCTGGCGCGAATTGCAGGCGGCAGGGCTGGATATCGAGGGTGACCTGGAAGACGTGGTCTTCACGGGTTTTCCGGTCTCCAGTGGGCTGGACCTAGTGCTGTCGGGCGAGGTGGATGCCGCGACCTTTCGCACGGGAATTCTCGAGGACCTGCGCGAGCAGGGCGACCCACGCGTGGACCAGTTGCGCCTGGTCGGCGAACGGGCTATTCCCGGTTTCTCGTATCGGACGTCCACCCGTCTGTATCCGGAGTGGCCTCTGGCCATGCGCGGCGATCTCGATGTCGATATCGCGCAAACCGTGCTCCGCGCCATCCTGGAGCTGGACGCCGAGCACCCGGTGAGCGAGGCGGCCGGGATAGCGGGCTGGGCCGCGCCGCGCTCCTACGAGGACGTGCACGGTCTGATGCACGAACTGGGCGTCGGGCTCTATGCGCCGGAGCCGTTCGCCGTGATGCGATGGGCTCGCGACAACCTGGGGGTATTGTTTGCCGTGCTCGCGGCCGGTATTGCGCTGGTCCTTCTGTATGTACTGCAGGTGCATGCCCGCATGCGCACGGCCGGGGACAACTTGCGCAGGGCGATGGGCGCGATCCCGAATGCGGTGATTACCCTGGACCACCGTGGCGGGGTCTCGTACATGAATCCCGCCGCCGAGCAGATGGCGGGACTGGTTCGTTTGCAGGCGTTGGGTTGCGCCCTGGAGCAGGTCCTGGATCTGCGCGAGATGGGGACAGATCGGCCGCTGGGCGCGGACCATCCAGGGCCGCTCGCCCCCCAACTGGGCGAGCATACCGAGGCCAGGCTGGTGACCCCGGACGGTCAGGAGCGAATCGTGCGGATCGACCGCACAGCGCTGGACCCGGTGGCGGGCAGTTCGGTGCGGACCCTGCTGGTGCTGACCGATATTTCCGAGGAGCGCGAGCTGGTCGACCGCCTGGTTCATGAAGCGAGTCACGATCCGCTCACCGGGTTGTTGAACCGGCGCGCATTCGAACGCGAGATGCAGCGCGCAATGGACAGTGCAGGGGAATACTCGTCGGTGGCGGCGAGCCTGCTGCTGGTGGATCTGGACTACTTCAAGGCGGTCAATGATCGCCACGGCCATCAGGTAGGTGATGAACTGCTGCGGCGGGTGGCGACCATCCTGCGCCAACTGACGCGCTCGCGCGATGCCGTGGCCCGCATCGGTGGCGACGAGTTCGCGGTGATCGCGTACGACACCGACGCCGAACAGGCCCAGGTCCTCGGCCAGCGAATCTGCAGTGCCCTGGGGGATCGGCCGTTGCAGGTCGAGGCTCGGGACGTCACCATTGGTGCTTCGGTCGGTGTGGTGCAGTTGATCGAGGGGCTGCCGGGCGTGGACGCGGCTTTCGTGGCCGCTGACCGGGCCTGCTATTCCGCCAAGAGCGAGGGGCGCGGCCAGGTCGGTGTGGCCCGCCCGGCGGATGTTCACCCCATTACCGGTTCCTGACGCCCAGCGTCGGGCGCGGCGAAAAAGGAATCGTTATGTCGGTTGTTTCCCGTATACGCATGGGGCTGGCGGCCCTGATGGTGCTGGCACTCTCCGGCTGCGCGACCGTTCCCAGCGAGGATCGTCATCCGGACGACCCCTGGGAGTCATACAACCGGGTGGTATTCGAAATCAACGACGACTTCGACCAGGCGCTCTTGCGCCCGGCAGCGGTCCAGTACCGCCGCCTGCCGCAGCCGGTCCAGACCGGGGTGGGCAATTTCTTCTCCAACCTCAATGACTTTACGGTCCTGTTCAACAATCTGCTGCAGGGCAACCTGGAGAACGCCGCTTCGGATACCGGTCGCATCATGTTCAATACGACCTTCGGGCTGCTCGGCCTGATCGACGTGGCCTCGCCGATGGGACTCGAGAAGAACAACGAGGACTTTGGCCAGACGTTGGGTGCCTGGGGTGTGGCGCGGGGACCGTACCTGCAGCTGCCGCTGCTGGGCCCGAGCACCGCGCGTGACGCGCCGGCGCGCCTGGTCGACGGCTACACTAGCCCCATGTATCACACGGACCTGCGCACCGATCACACCGGCTGGTGGGTGGGTCTGATCGCGCTGGACGTGGTCGACATGCGCGCCGGGCTGATCCCGACCGAGCGCATGCTGGAGCAGATCTCCGACGATCGCTACATCGCCATGCGCGAGGCCTACCTGCAGCGCCGTGACTTCATGGTGCGCGGGGCCTCGGACGAGCGCGCGACCGAGATGCTGGACGAGTTGGACGAACTCGAGGCCCTGGAGGCGATGGAAGCCGAGGAGGGCATGGATTGAACAGCCTCTGGACGATGCTGGACATCCTGCGCCTGCGCAGTGGACCGCAGGATCTGCCGCCCGACAGCGCTACGCTGATCTTCTGGCTCGGGATTGCCCTGGTCACGGGTATGGCCGTCGGCATTCCGATGTACGGCACGGGCCAGGCCCTGGTCCTGAATGTGCTCGACCTGGTCGTGCTGTACATGTTTATCGTCGTGGTGCTGCGCATGGGGGGTGTGCCGGACCGCTGGTTGCAGACCTTTACCGCAATGGCCGGCACCGGGGCCCTGCTGGGCCTGCTGATGGCCCTGTTGATGCTGATCGATGCCCCGACCGATCCGGAAGAGGTCTCCACCGGGGCCCTTCTGGCTTTGTTGACGCTGGTGGGCTGGTTGCTGCTGGTCTTCGGGCACATCCTGCAGCAGGCCCTGGAATTGGGCAGCCGCTTTGTCGGCATGCTCATCGCGCTGGGGTATGTGGTGGTCTCCAGCGTGATCACCCAGGTGGCCCTGGGAGCGCTGTAGTGAGCACGGGTCAGCTGCACATACTTGGCATCGGCGGAACCTTCATGGGCGGGCTGGCCCAGCTTGCCCGGGCGCGCGGCTACGAGGTCACCGGTTCCGACCAGAAGCTGTACCCGCCAATGAGCGAGCAACTGGAGCAGGCCGGTATTCCGTATCACGAGGGCCATGACCCGGCCACCCTGCCGGATGCCGGGCCGGTCGTGGTCGGCAACGTGATGACCCGGGGCATGCCGGTCATCGAGGCCCTGCTGGATCGCGGCCTGTCCTACACTTCCGGTCCACAGTGGCTGGCCGAGCATGTGCTGTATGACCGCTGGGTGCTGGCAGTGGCTGGGACCCATGGCAAGACTACGACCGCGAGCCTGCTGGCGTGGATTCTGGAACATGCCGGGCTGAGCCCGGGATTCCTGATCGGGGGCGTGCCCGGCAACTTCGGTGTCAGCGCCCGCCTGGGCGAGGCTCCATTCTTCGTGATCGAGGCGGACGAATACGACTCCGCCTTCTTCGACAAGCGCGCGAAGTTCGTCCACTACCGGCCGCGTACCCTGGTGCTGAACAATCTCGAATTCGACCACGCGGACATCTACCCGGACCTGGCCGCGATCGAACGCCAGTTCCATCACCTGGTCCGGACTATTCCCGGGCAGGGCCTGATCCTGCTGCCCTCGGGCGATGCCGCGCTGGAGCGCGTGCTGGAAATGGGCTGCTGGACGCCGGTGGAACGCATCACGACCGACCCGGATACCGGGGATACCGTGGCCTTGGGGGCGCGGCCTTTGAATGCCGATGCGTCGGAGTTCGAGGTGCTGGCCAACGGGGTGGTCCAGGGCCGTGTGGCCTGGGAAATGACGGGGCAGCACAATCTTTCCAATGCCCTGGCCGCGCTCGGAGCGGCACGCCATGCCGGGGTGCCACTGGCCGCGGGGATCGCGGCCTTGCCGGGCTTCCGTGGTGTGCGGCGTCGTCAGGAACTGCGTGCCGACATCGACGGGATCCGGGTGATCGACGACTTCGCCCATCACCCGACTGCGATCCGCCTGACCCTGGAAGGCCTGCGGGGCCGCGTCGCCCCCGGGGGGCGGTTGATCGCGGTGCTGGAGCCGCGCTCCAACACCATGCGCATGGGGGTTCATGCCGAGGCTCTGGGCGCTGCCCTGGAGTGCGCGGATGTGGTGCATCTTTATCATGCCCCGGAGATCGACTGGTCCACCACGGACCTCGAGCGCCGCCTCGGCGAGCGCCTGTCGGTCACGCGCGAGATCGAGGCCCTGATGGGCGGTATTCTGTCAAACGTGCGTGCTGGCGATACGCTGGTCATCATGAGCAATGGTGGCTTCGATGGTCTGCACCAGCGCCTGATTGCCGCGTTACAGTTACGTGAATCCGCGGGGACTCCTGCATGAGTGGACAGCCACGCTCGATCGCCTTGGCCCTGACCGGTGCCTCCGGCGCACCCTACGGGCTGCGCTTGCTGGAGTGCCTGGTGCAGGCGGGGGTTCAGGTGCATCTGATGCTGTCGAAACCGGCACAGGTAGTACTGGGGCTGGAGACCGATCTCGACGTGCCCGGGCGTCCGGCCGAGATTGCACGCTTTTTCGCCGAGCGACATGGGGCCGCCGATGGACAGATCCGCTGCTATGGCCCGGAGCAGTGGACGGCACCGGTGGCCAGCGGCTCGGCCGTGCCGGAGGCGATGGTGGTCTGCCCCTGCACCACGGCGACTGTCTCGGCGATCGCGACCGGCGCATCGCGCGGGCTGATCGAACGTGCGGCGGATGTGGTGCTCAAGGAACGGCGCAGGCTGGTGCTGGTGGTGCGCGAGACGCCGTTCTCCGAGATCCACCTGGAGAACATGCTGCGTCTGGCGCGCATGGGTGCGGTGGTGATGCCGGCCAACCCGGCCTTTTATCATCGGCCGCAATCCATCGACGAGCTGGTTGATTTTATTGTGGCGCGAGTGCTGGACCATCTGGAAGTCGAGCATGCCCTGGGTCCGCGCTGGGGCGAGGCGTCGTTGCCGCCGGAGGATCCGGCATGACGACGCTTCCGCTGTTCCCGCTGAATACCGTGCTGTTTCCGGAGGGGCTGCTGCCGCTGCGGATCTTCGAGACGCGCTATCTCGACATGGTGCGCCGCTGCCTGCGCGAGGATGGCCGCTTCGTGATCGTCGCGATCGAGCCGGATACCGAGTCCGGTGCGCCCCGCCCGGAGGCCGAGACGGACCCGTCGGTCGGCTTCCACCCGATCGGAACCGAGGTCGCGATCGTCGACTGGGACCAGCGGCCGGACGGCCTGCTCGGTATCCTGGTCAAGGGCGAGCGGCGCCACCGCATACACAATCCGCGCCGGGCCGATGACGGTCTCTGGCTGGCGGAGGTCGAGCCGCTGCAGGAGCGCCCCGATGTGAGCTTGCCGGTGGATTATGCCTCGCTGGCGGATCTGCTCGAACGGCTTCTGGACCAGCTCGGTACGCCCTGGTCGCATCTGGAGCGGCGCTTCGATGACTCGTCCTGGATCGTTGGACGGTTGGCAGAGCTCCTTCCGATTGATCTCGAGGTCAAGCAGCAGCTGCTGGAGGCGGACGACCCGATCGAGCGCCTGGAACGCCTGCGCGCAGCCATGCTCGCGGCATCGAAATCCTGACACTGACGGGCGGGGCTGGTAAGGTCGACGGTTCATTCTTAACCGGAGCCGCCCAATGGCCGTTCAGGAACTCACGCAGGATACTTTCGAATCCACGATCACCGGCAACAACATCGTGATCCTGGATTTCTGGGCCCCCTGGTGCGGGCCTTGCCAGCAGTTCGCCCCGACCTTCGAGGCGGCCTCCGATCAGCATCCCGATGTGGTCTTCGCCAAGGTGAACACCGACGAGGAGCAGGGGATCGCCGGGGCGTTCCAGATCCGTTCCATCCCGACGCTGATGATCTTCCGCGAACAGATCATCGTCTTCTCCCAGCCGGGTGTGCTGTCCGCCGGGCAGCTGGACGAGGTGCTGGGCAAGGTACGCGAGCTGGATATGGACCAGGTGCGCGCCGACGTCGAACGCCAGCAGCAGGAGCAGCAGGCCGGCCAGGCCTGATTACCCTCTGACGCGAAACCTGTCGCCCTAAACGAGCGCCCCCATGCTGACGGTCATGACCCAGATGGGGGCGCTGATCGTTGCGGGTGTCGTCTGGCGCCTGCTGCGCCCTGGCGGGCTGGACGCCGACACCGCCCGCCGGGTACTTACCACCCTGGTTTACTATCTGCTGCTGCCCGCGCTGGTACTGCAGGTGCTGTGGACCGCGCCCCTGGGGCTCGACTCGCTGCGCATTGCGCTGGTGGCCGGTACGACCGTGCTGGCGATGGTGGGCGTGACCCTGCTTGCCTGCCGGGCTTGTCTGGCCGAGCGCGGGGCGGTCGGGGCGATGCTGCTGGCCGCGGCCTGGCCGAATGCCACCTACCTGGGACTCCCTGTCCTCGACAGCCTGTTCGGCGATGCCGGCCGCGCGGTGGCGATCCAGTACGACCTGTTCGCCTGCCTACCGCTGTTGCTCACACTGGGGATCCTGCTGGCCAGGCACTATGGGGATCCGGAAGCGGTTCGGCTGTATGGCGGGGGCGGGGCCATTCGCGGGCTGGCGGCCGTCCCGTCGATCTGGGCGGCGGTTTTGGGTGTCGCCCTGAATCTGGCCGGTCTGCCACTGGTCACCTGGCTGGATACCTGGCTCGGGTTTCTGGCCGATTCGGTAGCGCCCCTGATGCTGTTTTCGCTGGGGCTGGCGCTGGTGTTCGACCGCTTCCGCGGCCGCGATCTGCGGCCCCTGGTCATGGTCTCCGTCATCCAGTTGCTGATTGCACCGTTGTTCGCGCTGGGTCTGGTCTGGTGGGTCGGGCTGGAGGGTGTGCCCGGGGTTGGTTCGGTGCTCGAGGCGGCGATGCCGGCGATGGTCCTGGGGCTCGTGTTCTGCGATCGCTTCCGACTCGATACCGGCCTGTATGCGGCCGCGGTCACGCTGACGACGGCGTTGTCCCTGCTGACCCTCCCGCTGTGGTTCGCCATCGCCGGACATCTGGTCCCTGGGGGGTGACCGTGTTGGCGGGCCGGCGCCGGCGATCGGTTACAGCGATCGGCTACAATTGGCGGGTGAAGAGACACCCCGCTCCACCCACCTTTGGTCCCGGCACCCGCTGATGGTCCTGCCCGTTCTTGCGGTCATCGGTGGTCTGGTACTGCTGACCTGGAGTGCCGACCGCTTCGTGTTTGGTGCCTCGGCGTTCGCGCGCAGCGTGGGTGTGAGTGCCCTGCTGGTCGGGTTGACCATTGTCGCCTTCGGGACCTCGGCGCCGGAGATCGTCGTCTCCGTCCTGGCGACGCTTCAGGGGAACCCGGGACTCGCGGTGGGTAACGCGATCGGCTCGAATATCGCGAACATCGGACTGGTGCTGGCGATGGCGGCGCTGGTGGCACCGCTGGTGATCGGGCACGGCCTGGTGCGCCGCGAATTGCCGATCCTGATGGTGGTGAGTCTGGCGGTCCTGTTTCTGCTGCTGGATGGCGAGCTGGGCCGCCTGGAGGGCGGGCTTCTGATTTCAGGGTTGCTGCTGGTGACCGCCTGGGTGATTCACATCGCGCGGCGTGCGCAGGCGCTGGACCCGGCCGATGCGCCTGAAGAGGTGCGCGGCATGGTCGAGGCCATCCCGGCGGCCACTTCTACCGGTCGCGCCCTGGCCTGGCTGGGCCTTGGCCTGGCGCTGCTGATTGCCAGCAGCCAGTTGGTCGTCTGGGGTGCGGTGGGGATTGCGGAGCAGCTGGGCATCAGTGATCTGGTGATCGGCCTGACCATCGTGGCGATCGGGACCAGCCTGCCGGAACTGGCGACCTCCCTGGTGGCGGCCTTTCGCCGCGAGGCGGGATTGGCGATCGGCAACGTGATCGGTTCCAATCTGTTCAACCTGCTGGCCGTGCTGGCGGTCCCCGCGCTGATCGCGCCGCTGGCGATCGAGCCCGAGGTGCTGGTACGCGACTACCCGGTGATGCTCGGCATGACCGTCGCGCTGTTCGTTTTTGCCCTGGCGCGTGGCAGCCAGCTGCGGCGCTGGCAGGGGGGGCTTCTGCTCGCGGTGTTCGCGGGCTACCTTGTCCATCTCGGAATGACGGCAACCGCATGAATTTCAATCCCGATACCACCCGCAAGCTGGCCCTAGCGGTCCTCAACAACGAGGCCGAGGCCGTGCGTCGGCTGGCCGACCGCGTGGACGATGCATTCCTGGAGGCCTGTCGGCACATCCTTGAGTGCCGCGGCCGGGTCGTGGTGACCGGTATGGGCAAGTCCGGCCATATCGGTTCCAAGCTGGCGGCCACGCTGGCTTCCACCGGAACGCCAGCATTTTTCGTCCACCCCGGCGAGGCCAGCCACGGCGATCTCGGCATGATCACCCGCGATGACGTAGTGATCGCCCTGTCCAATTCCGGCGAGACCGACGAGCTGCTGACCATCCTGCCGCTGATCCGGCGGCTGGATGTACCGCTGATCGCGCTGACCGGCAATTCGGGGTCGCGTCTGGGGCAGGATGCCACCGTGCACTTGGATGTCTCGGTCGAGCGCGAGGCCTGTCCGCTGGGCCTGGCCCCGACCTCCAGTACCACGGCCGCGCTGGCGATGAGCGATGCCCTGGCGATTGCGGTGCTGGATGCACGCGGCTTTACCGCGGACGATTTTGCCCGTTCGCATCCCGGTGGCCGGTTGGGACGGCGGTTGTTGGTCCATGTCGCGGACATCATGCACACGGGTGACGCGATTCCGCGCGTGGGTCCTGAGGCCCCTCTGAAGGATGCGCTGTTCGAGATTACGCGCAAGGGATTGGGGCTGGTGATCGTGGCCGATCCCAATGCGCATCTGCTTGGTGTATTTACCGATGGCGACCTCCGGCGCACGCTGGATCGTGGTGAAAGCCTGGAGGCGCTGACCATCGGCCAAGTGATGACGCGGGGTGGGCATGCCGCCCGTCCGCAGTGGCTGGCGGTGGAGGCGCTGGAGACCATGGAGAGCAAGCGCATCAACGCCCTGCCGGTGGTGGATGACGATCAGCGACTGGTTGGTGTCTTGAACATGCACGACCTGTTGCGCGCGGGAGTGGCCTGATGGACCGGCGCGACGAATACCTGCACAGCCGCCAGGAGGCGGTGCGTCTGCTGATCCTGGATGTCGATGGCGTGCTGACCGATGGCAGCCTGTTCATGGGGGATGCCGGCGAGCAGTACAAGGCCTTTCACTCGCGCGACGGGCACGGTATCCGCCTGGCGCTGGATGGCGGGCTGGAAATCGCGATTCTGACCGGGCGCACCTCCGGAGTGGTCGAGCACCGTATGCGGGATCTGGGTGTGCAGCATCTGTTGCAGGGGCGGCGCGACAAGGGGGCCGCACTACACGAGCTGCTGGAACAGACCGGGCATGCGCCCGAGGAGGCCGCCTTTGTGGGCGACGACATCGTCGATCTGCCGGCGATGCGTCGTGTGGGCCTCGGCATCGCGGTGGCGGATTCCCATCCGCTGGTATTGCAGCATGCCGACTGGGTCACACAGGCCCCCGGAGGGCGTGGCGCGGTGCGCGAGGTCTGCGAGGGCCTGCTGGCGGCCCAGGGGCGCCTGGAGGCCCTGTTCGCGGAGTACGTCGACGGATGAGGTGGGGGGTCGGACTGACGGCGCTGCTCCTGGTGCCAATGGCGGCGCTGGTGGCCGGCGCTGTGGCCAGCGAGCATGAGCCGGAGGGCGAGGTGACGCTGGAGATCGAGGGCTTCACGCTGCATGCGACCGGCGACGATGGCGAGCTGAGCCACCGCCTGCGCGGAACGCGGCTGCGCGAATTTGGCCGCGACGGCCCCCAGCTGATCGACGACCCCGACCTGGATATCTTCGATGCCGGCGGTATCGAGTGGCACTGGACCGCGCCCGAGGCGCTGCACCGTCCGATGGATGAGACCCTCGACCTGATCGGCCCCACGCGAGGTGTGCAGCCCGAGCGTGGCGAGCGCGTACGCACGGTGATCGAGTCCTCCGACGTGACGGTGGCCACCGACACCATGATCGCCACCTCCGAGGCCCTGTCGACGCTGGATCAGCCTGGCCTCTTTCAGCGGGGTGTGGGTCTGCGCGTGGACTCGCGAGGGGATACCATAGAACTGTTCCATGATGTGTACACGTTATACAGCGAGTCGGGCGAGGAGGAAGCCGCTAATGACTGAACGTGGTGGGTCGTCGCTCGCCCGGGCCGGGTGGTCTGTGCTGGTGGGGGGCGTCTTGCTGCTGCTGGCCTCGCCGCTTGTGGCCCAGCAGCAGGCGCTGCCGGTGGAGATTACCGCGGATCATGCGGAGATGGACGACCGCCGGGGCGTGAGTACCTATACCGGTGATGTGATTGTGGTCCGCGGGGATATGACGCTGGAGGCGGACAAGGTCTATGTGCGCAGCCGCGATCGGCGTCCCTACGAGATGGAGGCCCACGGCGAGCCCGCGCGGCTGGAGTCGCCGGATCCGGAGACGGGGGAGATGCGCATCGCCACCGCACTGCGCATCGACTACCTGCTGAACGAAGACCGGGTGATCCTGACGGACCAGGCACACGTGGTCACGGCGGCCGAGGAGGCGCGTGGCAAGCGTATTGTCTACGACCTGGAAACCGACATCATCGAAGCCGAGCGTGGCGAGACCGATGACGAGCGTGTACGCATCAGGATCCAGCCCCGCGAAGACGGCGAATGACCGAGGTGGACCCCAGCATACCAGCAGGGACGGATGGCGAAGCCCCTCCGGTGGCCGGCTATCTGGCCGGACGCGAGCTGACCAAGCGCTATGGCAAGCGTACGGTACTGGATCGCGTCGATGTCGACCTGGCGCCCGGCGAGGTGGTGGGGCTGCTGGGCCCGAACGGGGCGGGCAAGACCACCTGTTTCTACAGCCTGGTCGGCCTGATACGGCCCAATCGCGGCCGTATCACGCTGGGCGACCGGGATATAACCCATGCCCCAATTCATGCGCGGGCCCGCGCCGGGCTGGGCTACCTGCCGCAGGAGGCCTCGATATTCCGGCGACTGAGTGTTTGGGACAATCTCCAGGCCGTGCTGGAGCTCCGGCCGGAGCTCGATCGCCACGAACGTCGTCGGATCGGCGATGCCCTGATCGAGGAATTTCAGTTGGAGACGGTGCGGCACAGTCCGGGGATTGCCTTGTCCGGAGGCGAGCGCCGTCGCGCGGAGATTGCGCGAGCGCTGGCTGGTGATCCACGCTTTATCTGCCTGGACGAGCCGTTCGCCGGCGTGGATCCGATTTCCGTGGGTGATATCCAGGCCGTGATTGGACACCTGGCCCAGCGCGGGATCGGGGTACTGATTTCCGACCACAATGTGCGCGAGACACTCGGAATCTGCGACAGGGCCTATATTCTTAGCGAGGGCCGCATCCTGAGCGCGGGGACTCCGCAGGAACTGCTGGACGACCCGCAGGTACGCCGGGTGTACCTCGGTGAAAACTTTCGGCTGTGAGCTCTCGGTGCAGATGGATCAATGTCTTCTTGAGAGGGTCTTAATGGTCACGATGGACCTGAAACCGCGATGCTGAAACCCGGGCTCAATCTGCAGCTGGGGCAGACGCTGACGATGACCCCGCAGCTGCAACAGGCCATTCGCCTGTTGCAGCTTTCCACGCTGGAGTTGCAGGCGGAGATCCAGCAGGCGCTGGAAAGCAATCCCATGCTCGAGCAGGTGGAGGACGAGGGCGAGGAGGCTCTGGGCGAGCGCCCGGAGGAAGGGGGCGAGCGGGTCGACGGGGATCGCATGCAGGCCGATACGGCCGGCGATGACGTGATCCCCGAGGAGCTGAGCACCGACAGCCGCTGGGACGACATCTACGAGCCCGCTCCGAGCCCGCGCGGCCTGGATGATCGCGATCCGCTGGAGAATACCTCCGACGGCGACGACGAGGGCCTGCAGGACCATCTGCTCTGGCAGCTGCATCTGAGCCACCTGACCCCGCGCGACCAGCGGATCGGCGCGGCGCTGATCGACGCGATCAGCCCGGATGGCTACCTGGACGGTGATCTCGAGGCGCTGGCGGAGATGATCAGCCAGGGCGAGGACGAGCCCGTGGGGGTCGACGAGGTCGAGGCGGTGCTGCACTGGATTCAGCAGTGCGACCCGCTGGGCGTCGGTGCGCGGGACCTGCGCGAGTGTCTGGAGATCCAGCTGCGCCATCTGGCGCCGGATGCCCCGGCGCGCGACGCGGCTCGAGCCATCCTGGAAAACGGCATGGAGAGCCTGGCCAAGCGGGACTACCGGGCCCTGCAGCGGCAGTCAGGCGTGCGCGATCCAGACGAACTGGCGCGGGCGCTGGACCTGATCCGTACTCTGAACCCGCGTCCGGGTGCCCAGATCAGCGAGTCCACTTCGGAATACGTCGTGCCGGATGTCTATGTCCGCCATGACCGCGATGGCTGGCGTGTGGACCTGAACCCGGAGATTGCTCCGCGCATTCGCATCAATGATCTCTATGCAGGCATGGTGCGGCAGGTCTCCGATGCGCGTGACAGCGCGTTCATGCGCGATCAGCTGCAGGAGGCGCGCTGGTTCCTGAAGAGCCTGCACAGCCGCAACGATACCCTGTTGCGGGTCGCCCAGGCCATCGTCCTGCGCCAGCAGGGGTTTCTCGAGCATGGCGAAGTCGCCATGCAGCCACTGATCCTGCGTGACATCGCCGAGGCCCTGGAGATGCACGAGTCGACCATCTCGCGAGTGACCACACAGAAATACATGCACACCCCGCGTGGGGTATTCGAGTTCAAGTATTTCTTTTCCAGTCATGTCGGGACGGCCGACGGTGGCGAATGCTCGGCGACCGCGATCCGTGCCATGATTCGAGAACTGATTGGTGGCGAGACCGCGAACAAGCCACTGAGCGATGCCAAACTGGCCCAGATCCTGTCGGATCGGGGCATCAATGTGGCCCGACGTACCGTGGCCAAGTACCGCGAGGCCATGCACATACCGTCTTCCAGTGAACGCCGGCAGATGGCGAGCATGCCAAGCGGAACCAAGCAAAAAGGAGCCTGACCATGCAGATCAACCTGACCGGCCATCACGTCGATATCACCGACGCCCTGCGCGACTACGTAAACGAAAAGTTCGCGAAGCTGGAGCGCCACTTCGACAAGGTGATCGACGTGCATGTGGTGCTGACCCACGAGAAAAATCAGAACCTGAACAACAAGGCAGAGGCCAATCTCCAGGTCAGCGGTAATCACATCCACGCAGAAGCCAGTCACGAGGACATGTATGCGGCGATCGATGGCCTGATCGACAAGGTGGATCGCCAGCTCATCAAGCACAAGGAAAAGGTCAAGGACCATCACCGCGCCGAGGGTGCCCAGCGCAACCGCGAACAGGCCCTGTAACGCAATGACCATTGCCGAGCTGATCACCCGCGACCGTATTCGACTGGAACCCGAGTGTTCCAGCCAGAAGCGGTCGCTCGAGACCCTGGCCGAATTGCTGGCCGTCGGCGGCGAGGAGTCCGCCGGTCCGGCCAGCGGGGCCATCTTCGAGGCCCTCTCTGCCCGCGAGAAGCTTGGCTCCACCGGTCTCGGTCATGGTGTGGCCATCCCGCACGGGCGCCTGGCCGAGATCGACGCCCCCCGGGTCGCGGTCCTGCGGCTGGACCAGGGCGTCGACTTCGACGCCATGGATCACGAGCCGGTGGATATCCTGATCGCGCTGCTGGTCCCCGAGGCGGCTACCAGTGAACACCTGGATCTCCTGGCGCAGCTGGCTCGTGGCCTTTCTCAGCCCGACAATATCGCCTCGCTGCGTCGTGCCGGTGACGCGGACGCCCTGGAGCGTGCACTGACCAGGGCCTTCGGCGACGCCTGATCATGGGGCCCCAGCAGTGTTCACCATGTTCCGACACTCAACGCTGACTCTTCCGGAGATGCGTGGATGAACGAGGCACTGGGGGAGGGTGGCATCGCACGCGACATCACCGTCGAGGCCCTGATCCAGGCGATGGGCAACCGCCTGGACCTGCGCTACGTCCATGGCGAGCAGGTCGCACCCGACCGCAATCTGGTAGGCGGGGACGGAGACGACCTGCCCCTGGCCGGGCACCTCAACCTGATCCGGCCAAATCGCATTCAGGTGATCGGCGATTTCGAGGCGCGCTATATCGCGCGGCTGAGCGATGAGCAGCGCGAGCAGCTGATCCTGGAGATGGCCCGCACCGGCACGACCGCGGTGATCTTTGCCGAGGACACCTGCCCGTTCTCGGAGATGCCGGACGTCCCCGAGGAGCAGCTGCCACTGATCCTGTGCTCCTCCACCAGCAGCCACGAGATCATCTCGCTGCTGCGCTACTTCCTGCAGCAGCGGCTGGCCCATTTCGAGGTGCGCCATGGCGTGTTCATGGAGATCCTCGGAATCGGCGTGCTGATCAGCGGGGCCTCCAGCGTGGGCAAGAGCGAGGTGGCGCTGGAGCTCATCTCGCGCGGGCACCGGTTGATTGCCGACGATGCGCCGGAGTTCGCCCGCATCGCCCCGGATATCGTGCGCGGACATTGCCCGGCCCTGCTGCAGGACCTGCTCGAGGTCCGCGGGCTGGGGGTGCTGAACGTCCGCGCCATGTACGGGGATTCGGCAATCAAGGGTGGCAAGTATCTGCGGCTGATCATTGACCTGCGCGACCACAGCGAGCCTTCGCCGGTGCCGGACGATCGCCTGAACGGGCGCCGTGGGGAGATCGATATCCTCGGGCTGCGCATCCCGCTGATCAGCCTGCCGGTCGCTCCGGGGCGCAACATCGCGGTCATGATCGAGGCGGCGGTGCGCAGCCACATGCTGCACATGCAGGGCTATGTCGCCGGTGACGACCTGCGCGCACGTCAGCGCCGGCAGATGAGCGGCGAGCCCGAGGAGCCGCCTTACCACCGTGCGATCCCGGCGACCACCGTTCCCAACCCGGATCCGGAGGGCTGAGTGCGACTTCTGCTGGTTAGTGGCCTTTCGGGCTCCGGCAAGACGGTCGCCCTGCACACGCTGGAGGACGCCGGATATTTTTGCGTCGACAACCTGCCGTTGCCGCTGCTTCCCGGGCTCATCGATCAGGTCCGCAGCGGCGACTACGATGCCGACGAAGACCGTCATCTGGCGGTCGGGGTGGATGTCCGTAGCGGGCTGACTGCGCTGGAGGGTTTTGCCGACCTGCTGCGCGAGCTTCGAGGCAAGGGGCTGCAGGTCGAGGTGATGTTCCTGCAGGCCTCCAGCGAGGTCCTGCTGCGGCGTTACCACTTGACGCGGCGCCGGCATCCGCTGGCGCGCGACGGCGTCCCGCTGGTCGACGCTATCGAGCGTGAACGCGACTGGCTCGGGCATGTCGCGGCCGAGGCCGATCTGACCGTGGACACCTCCCGGTTGTCGATGCATGATCTCGCACGCACCCTGCGCGACCGCGTTGGGTTGCTGGGCGAAGAGCGTCTGTCCCTGCTCTTTCAGTCATTCGGGTTCAAGCACGGGGCGCCGCTGGACTCCGACTTCGTGTTCGACGTCCGCTGCCTGCCCAACCCGCACTACGAACGCGACCTGGCCCCACTGACCGGGCGCGACGCCGCCGTTTGCGAGTTTCTTGCGCGTCATGGCGAGGTCGAGGAGATGTATGACGGGATACAGGGCTTTCTGGAACAGTGGGTGCCGCGTATCCGGCAGGATCACCGCAGCTATGTGACCGTATCGATCGGGTGCACCGGCGGGCGCCACCGTTCGGTCTATCTCGTGGAGCGGCTGGCGGCTGCGTGGCGGGGGCGCGAACATGTTACTGTTAGCACCCGTCACCGCGAGCTATCCCTGCCCCTCGAATCGGAGTGAGTCCATGGGCGTTGGTCTGATCCTGATCACGCATCAAAACCTCGGCGACACCCTGCTGCAGACGGCCCGCAGCATGCTGGGCGACCTGCCAGAGGATTGCGAGTCCATGGCGATGTCGCAGAATGACGACCCCGACGAGGTGCTGGCCCGCGCGAGGGCGCGTCTGGGCGAGCTGGATTCCGGTTCCGGCGTGCTGATCCTGACCGACATGTTCGGTTCTACCCCCTCCAATGTGGCCAGCCGCGTGGCGCGGGGGGCGAATGCCCGCGTCATTGCCGGGATCAACCTGCCGATGCTGATCCGTGTGCTGAACTACCGCCATCTGCCGCTGACGGAGCTGGTCAACAAGGCCCTGTCGGGCGGGCACGATGGCATCCTTCTTTGTGACCAGGAGTGTTCGGATGCCGCAGCGCGCAGTCCCCATCGTTAATCGCCTGGGGATGCATGCGCGTGCGGCGGCCAAGTTTGTGAGCCTGGCCAGCCAGTACGCGTCCGATGTGACCGTATCCCGGAATTCCCAGGAAGTGAACGGCAAGAGCATCATGGGGGTGATGATGCTGGCGGCGGCGCAGGGCTCCGAGGTCACCATCACCACTGACGGCGATGACGCCGAAGAGGCCCTCGACGCCCTCACCGAACTCGTCGCCAACCGCTTCGGCGAGGACGCCTAACCCTCCCCTTCTGCCTCCATGCCTTCTCGAGGCTGGGCCTGGTTCGCCATCCGGTGTTCACGTGCCTTCGGTCCACATACTGCCAAGCGCTGTCTCGCCAGCGCAGGTAGGCGGCCGGACGAAAGCACCGTAAACACCGGATGGCGAACCAGGCCCAGCCTCAGAAATCAGGGTTCAGCCGGCGAGGGCGTTGCGCAGGGCCGCAAGAAACGCGTCGTTCTCGTCGGGGCGGCCGACGGTGACGCGCAGGCAGTCAGCCAGTAGCGGGTGCGCGCGGCCAACATCCTTGACGAGGATGCCGGCGTCGCGCAGGGCCGCGAAGCTCGCATGCCCCTGCCCCTCGCGCACCCGAAAGAGGATGAAGTTCGCCTGACTCGGGAACACGTGGTCGACGCCGTCGATCGCCGCAAGCGCGTCGGACAGCCGGCCGCGCTCTTCGATGATGCCGTGCGCCTGCTCATCCAGGGCCTCACGGTGATCCAGGGCGAAGGCGACCGAGCGCTGGGTCAGGGTATTGATGTTGTAGGGCAGGCGCAGCCGGTCGAGGGCATCGATCCAGCCCGCGGAGGCGGCCAGATAGCCCAGGCGAGCACCGGCCAGCCCCAGCTTCGAGACCGTACGCATCACCATCAGCCCGTCGTATTGGCCGACCTCCGGCAGGAAGCTGTGGGAGGCGAACGGGGCATAGGCCTCGTCGACCACCGTGACGCCGGGGTTGGCCTCGATGATCGCCTGCACGGCGACCGGGTCGTCCAGTGTTCCGGTCGGATTGTTCGGGTAGGCCAGGAAGACGACCGCCGGCACGTGCTCGGCCAGGGCGGCATGCATCGCGTCGAGGTCCAGGGTGAAATCGTTGTTCAGCGGGACGCCGATGAAGGGCACGCCCATTGCGCGGGCCAGGACACCGTACATTACGAAGGTCGGCTCTGGCGCCAGGATCGGGCGGCCGGAGGCGGCGACCGCCATGATCAGGATCTGAATCAGTTCGTCGGAGCCGTTGCCGAATATCAACCCGGCCGCCTCGGGCACGCCATGGGCGGCGCGCACCTGCTCGGCCAGGTCGCGGGCCTGAGCATCCGGGTAGCGATTCAGTTGCGGGTCACGCAGGGCCTCCAGCCAGGCGTCTTCCAGCGCGCCGGGCCAGGGGTGCGGGTTTTCCATTGCGTCCAGCTTGATCAGGCCGGTCGCATCGGCCACCTGATAGGCCGGCTGCGCCAGGACCTCCGGACGCATCAGGGCATCCGGGCTGCGGCTTTCGTGCGGCAGGCTCATTGCCCGCCGCGCAGTTCGGCGGAGCGGGCGTGGGCGGTCAGCCCCTCGCCGTGCGCGAGGGCAGCGGCGGTCTTGCCGAGCTTCGCCGCCCCCTCGGCCGAGCAGTGGATGATGCTCGAGCGTTTCTGGAAGTCGTAGACCCCCAGCGGCGAGGAGAAGCGCGCGGTGCGCGAGGTCGGCAGCACGTGGTTGGGCCCGGCGCAGTAGTCGCCCAGGGCCTCGGAGGTGTAGCGGCCCATAAAGATCGCGCCGGCGTGGCGCAGCCCGGCGTCCAGCATCGCCTGCGGGTCGGCCACCGACAGCTCGAGGTGTTCCGGGGCGATGCGATTGGCGACGACAACGGCCTCGGCGGAGTCGCGTACCTTCACCAGCGCGCCGCGCTTGTCGAGGCTGGTGCGGATGATCTCGGCGCGCGGCATTTCGATCAGCAGGCGGTCCATGGCTTCGGCCACGCGGTCGAGGAAGGCCTCGTCCCAGGACAGCAGGATGGACTGGGCCTGTTCGTCGTGCTCGGCCTGCGAGAACAAATCGGCCGCGATCCAGTCCGGGTCGGTCTCGCCGTCGCAGACCACCAGGATCTCCGAGGGGCCGGCGATCATGTCGATGCCGACCGTGCCAAATACCTCGCGCTTGGCCGCGGCCACAAAGATATTGCCCGGGCCGACGATCTTGTCCACCGCCGGGATGGTCTGGGTGCCGTAGGCCAGCGCGGCCACCGCCTGGGCGCCCCCGATGGTGTAGACGCGATCGACACCCGCCACCGCGGCGGCGGCCAGCACCAGATCGTTCAGTTCGCCGCCCGGGGCGGGCACAACCATGACCAGCAGTTCCACGCCCGCGACCTTCGCCGGCACCGCATTCATCAGCACCGAGGACGGGTAGGCGGCCTTACCGCCGGGGACGTACAGGCCGACGGAATCCAGCGCGGTCACGCGCTGGCCGAGCAGCGTGCCGTCGGCATCGGTGAAGTCCCAGTCCTGCATCTTCTGGTGTTCGGCGTACTGGCGGATGCGTGCGGCGGCGGTCTCCAGCGCCTTGCGCTGTTCCGCTGGAATGGACTCCAGCGCGGCCTGCAGGCGCTCCCGCGGGATCTCCAGGTCGGCAACCGCGCTGCGATCGAGGCGATCGAACTTGGCGGTGTAGCGGAGCACGGCGGCGTCGCCCTCCGTGCGCACTGCGGCGAGGATCTCGTCCACCGCATCGCGTACGCCGGTGTCGGCAACGGACTCCCAGGACAGCAGGTGCTCCAGGGCCTGATCGAAGTCGGGCTGCTGGGTATCGAGTCGGGCAATGGAGGGCATGGTTGGCTTCCTCTCGTGTTTCCCTAGGCCGGTACGGCGACTTTCCGGCGCGCGCGCACGGCGTCCGCCAGCAGGCGCAGGCTGGTTTCGGTCTCGTCCCACCCCATGCAGGCATCCGTGATGCTCTGCCCGTAGGTCAGCGGCTTGCCGGGCTGGATGTCCTGTCGGCCTCCGACCAGGTGGCTTTCCAGCATCGCGCCCATGATCCGGCGATCGCCGCCGCTGACCTGCTCGGCCAGCGAGCGGGCCACGTCCACCTGGCGCTTTGGATCCTTGCGGCTGTTGGCATGACTGCAGTCGACCATCACCAGCTCCGGGAGCTCGGCCATGCGCAGCTCCTTGCAGGCCTGTTCGATGCTCTCGGCATCGTAGTTCGGCTGCTTGCCGCCGCGCAGGATGATGTGGCAGTCGTCGTTGCCGGAGGTGGAGAAGATTGCCGAGCGCCCGGCCTTGGTCACCGACAGGAAGTGGTGCGGGCGCGACGCGGAACGGATCGCGTCGATCGCCACGCGCAAACTGCCATCGGTGGAGTTCTTGAAGCCCACCGGGCACGACAGGCCCGAGGCCAGTTCGCGGTGCACCTGGCTCTCGGTGGTGCGTGCGCCGATGGCCCCCCAGGCGACCAGGTCCGCGATGTACTGCGGGCTGATCAGGTCAAGGTATTCGGTGGCGGCCGGCATGCCCTTGATCGCCAGATCACGCAGCAGCCCGCGTGCGACGCGCAGGCCCTTGTTGATGTGGAAGCTGCCGTCGAGGTCGGGATCGTTGATCAACCCTTTCCAGCCGACCGTGGTGCGCGGTTTCTCGAAATACACGCGCATCACAATGTGCAGAGCATCGGACAGCTCCTCGCGCAGAGATTTCAGGTGATCCGCGTAATCCAGCGCTGCGTCGACATCGTGGATCGAGCAGGGGCCCACGATGATCTGCATGCGGTCGTCCTCGCTATGCAGGATGCGATGGCAGGCCTGGCGTGCCTCGAATACGGTCTCGGAGGCCGCGTCCGTGATGGGCAGTTCCTCGCGCAGGGTGTCCGGGGCGGACACCTCCTGGATATCGCGGATTCTCAGGTCGTCGGTATCGGCGGTCATGATGCTCTCGTTACGTCGTCGCGGGCGTGACGGCCTCGCGCAGGCCCTCGATGAGATTTTGAATGGTTCTATGTCGCATCTTCATGGCTGCCTGGTTCACGATCAACCGGGAACTGATGGGGGTAATCAGTTCCAGTGGTTCCAGGCCATTGGCCTTCAGGGTGTTGCCGGTGTCGACCAGGTCCACGATGTAGTCGGCCAGGTTGACCAGCGGCGCCAGTTCCATCGAGCCGTAGAGCTTGATGATCTCCACCTGGCGGCCCTGCTCGGCGAAGTAGTTCTGGGTGATGTTCACGAACTTCGTGGCGATGCGCAGGCGCTGCTGCGGGTCCGGCTGCTGCCCCGGGCGTCCGGCCAGCATCAGCCGGCATGCGGCGATGCGCAGGTCCAGCGGTTCGTAGAGTCCTGCCGCGCCGTGCTCCATCAGCACGTCCTTGCCGGCGACACCGATTGCTGCCGCGCCATGCTGCACGTAGGTGGGGACGTCGGTTGCCCGCACCACCACGATCTTCACGTCCTCGCGGTTGGTGTCGAGGATCAACTTGCGCGTCTTGTCCGGGTCTTCCAGGAGCTCGATCCCGGCGCTGGCGAGCAGCGGCAGGGTGTCCTTGAGGATGCGGCCCTTGGAAAGGGCGATGGTCAGGGCGTTGGGGTCCATCATGTCGGGTGTCGGTCCGTCTGTGTCGGGTCAGACCGGCTCGCGGCGGATGCCCGCGCCGATCTGGCTCAGTTTTTCCTCGATGCATTCGTAGCCGCGGTCGATGTGGTAGATGCGGTCGACTGCGGTTTCGCCCTCGGCCACCAGGCCGGCAATGATCAGGCTGGCCGAGGCGCGCAGGTCGGTCGCCATCACCGGGGCACCCACTAGTTGCTCCACGCCCTTGACGATGGCGGTGTTGCCCTCGATGGTGATATCCGCTCCCATGCGCTGCAACTCCAGTGCATGCATGAAGCGGTTCTCGAACACCGTTTCCACCACCGACCCGGTGCCTTCGGCCACCGTGTTCAATGTCATCATCTGGGCCTGCATGTCGGTGGGGAAGGCCGGGAAGGGTGCGGTCCTCAGGTTTACGGCTTTTGGCCGGCGCCCTTCCATGTCCAGTTCGATCCAGTCCGGGCCCGTCTCGATGCGCGCACCGGCCTCGACCAGCTTGGCCAGGACCGCATCCAGTAGCTCCGGGCGGGTGTTGCGGCAGCGCACGCGCCCGCGAGTGACGGCCGCCGCGACCAGGAAGGTGCCGGTCTCGATGCGGTCCGGCATCACGTCGTATTCGCAGGCGTGCAGGTTTTCGACGCCCTGCACGCGTATGGTGTCGGTCCCGGCACCCTGGATCTTGGCCCCCATCGCAGTCAGGCAGTCCGCCAGGTCGACCACCTCCGGCTCGCGCGCGGCGTTCTCGATCAGGGTCTCGCCCTCGGCCAGGGTGGCAGCCATCAGCAGGTTCTCGGTGCCGGTGACCGTGACCTGGTCGAACACGACGCGCGCTCCCTTCAGGCGCTTGGCGCGGGCGTGGATATAGCCACCGTCGACGTCGATCTCGGCGCCCAGCGCCTCCAGCCCGCGCAGGTGCAGGTTCACCGGGCGCGAACCGATCGCGCAGCCGCCCGGCAGCGAGACCTCGGCCTCGCCGAAGCGCGCGAGGAGGGGGCCCAGTACCAGGATGGAGGCGCGCATGGTCTTGACCAGGTCATACGGGGCGACACACTGGGTCAGGGTGGTCGGGTCGACCTCGATGCGCATGCGCTCGTTGACCGTGAGGCTTACACCCATGCGGCCGAGGAGTTCCATGGTGGTGGTCACATCCTGCAGGTGTGGGACGTTGCCAATGGTCATCGGCCCGTCCGCCAGCAAGGTGGCGGACAGGATCGGCAGAACCGCGTTCTTGGCCCCGGAGATCCAGACCTGCCCCTCCAGGCGGCGGCCTCCGGTGATGATCAGCTTGTCCATGGAAAGCCCGGGTCGGTCGCGGGGACCAGCATGGCCCAGCGAAACACGCCATGATAACGAATCTGCCCGCGGAGCGCGCGTTTCCGGCTGTGGGGCGGCCCTCAGGCCGTGCCGGTCTGTGTCGCGGGACCCGAATCGGCGATCACCGATTGCAGGTCGTAAAGCTCAACGAGGGGTGCCAGGCCCTGCGGGATGGAATGGAAGTCCAGTTCCCCGCCCTGTTCGTGTACCCGACGCCAGAGGGTAACCAGCAGCGCCACGCCGGCCGAGTCGATGCGGGTCACTTCGCCGAGGTCCGCCCGTGCGCGAGCGGGCAGTCCCGGGAGCAGCGTGCGAATACGGGATTCGAGGCCCGGAACGGTGGCAAGCGTGAGCGTGCCGGAGATGGCGATCCCCTCCGGAGTGGCGTGCAGGCGGGCCTCAGCCATTACCGTTGTTGACCTCGTCGGCAATGCCGTCCATCGCGTCATCGACGAGGTCGCGGTCGCCGTCCTCGAGACGCTCGATCAGGGCGTCGAGGCCGTTGCGGTTGATCTCTTCGTTGAAGCGGTTGCGGAAGTTGCCGACAAAGCTGAGCCCTTCGGCTTCGACGTCGAAGACCTTCCACTCCCCGTTCACCGGGCGCAGGCGATAGTTGACCTGGAGGTTCGACTGGCCGGAACCCATCACGATTTCGGTGGCCACCACGGCCATGCGGTCGTCCTGGCGCGAACGGCGCTCGATCACGCGGATTTCCTTGTCCAGATGATCGGCCAGCTGCACCCCGTAGGCCTGCAGAAGCGTGTTCTTGAAGGCCTCGGTAAAGCGCTTACGCTGTTCGCTGGAGGCGTCGCGCCAGTGCCGCGCCAGCACCAGCCGGGACATGCCTTCGACATCCACGCCGGGCAGGATTTTGTCTTCGATCACACCGATCACGAAATCCGGGTCCTCCTGGGCGCGGTCCTCGTTCGCCCGGAGCTTCTCGTAGACCTCGTCGATGGACTGCTTGATGATCTCGGTGGGGTTGTCCGCCTGCGCGGCGCCCGGGAGGGCCAGCAGCAGAAGCAGCCAGAGCGGCGCCGGCAGCGCCAGAAATCGCAATGTCTTCATCGTGTCGTCCCCGGTGTGGGTGTCAGTCGCTACCCATATTGGTCAAGAAACGACCAATCAGGTTCTCCAGGACCAGCGCGGATTGGGTGAACATCACCTCGTCACCATCCTGCAGGGTGTCATAGTCGCCACCGGGCTCCAGGGCGATGTACTGCTCGCCCAGGAGCCCCGCCGTATGGATCGCGGCCTGCGTGTCCATAGGCAGGTAGTCATGCTCGGAGCGGATCGCCAGTTTGACCTCGGCGCGGAACTGTTCCGGATCATAGCGAATCTCGGAGACGCGCCCGATGCGCACACCCGACACTGTGACCGGCGCGCGCGTCTTGAGCCCGCCAATGTTGTCGAAGTAGGCCGTCACCGTGTAGGTGTCCCGGTCGTGGTAGTCGGTCACGTTGCTCACCTGGACCGCCAGGTAGAACAGGGCCGCCACACCCAGCAGCACAAACACGCCGACCGCCAGTTCGAAGAAACGTACCTTCATTGTAACCACCTGCCTAGGAAATCACTGGTTGGTCAGCCCGCGCCGAACATCAGCCCGGTCAGGATGAAATCGAGGCCCAGTATCGCCAGCGAGGAGACCACCACCGTCTGGGTCGTCGCGCGCGAGATGCCCTCGGAAGTCGGCATCGCGTTGAAGCCCTGGAATACCGCGATCCAGGTCACCACGAACCCGAACACAATGCTCTTGATGACCCCGGAGAGCACATCCTCGTTCCAGTCGGTCACCGACTGCATCTGCGAGAAGTACGCGCCGCTGTCCACGCCCAGCATGCCCACACCGACGATATAACCGCCCATTACGCCCACTGCGCTGAAGATCGCGGCCAGCAGCGGCATGGAGAGGAACCCGGCGACGAAGCGCGGGGCGAAGATACGGCGATAGGGGTTTACCGCCATCATCTCCATCGCCGAGAGCTGCTCGGTGGTCTTCATCAGGCCCAGCTCGGCCGTTAGAGCGGAGCCCGCGCGACCGGCGAACAACAGTGCGGTCACCACCGGGCCCAGTTCGCGCACCAGCGACAGGGCAACCACGCCGCCCAGGGCCTCTGCGGCACCGAAGTTCACCAGGGTGATATACCCCTGGTAGCCCAGCACCATGCCGACGAACAGCCCGGAGACGATGATGATCAGCAGCGAGCGCACGCCCACTGAGTAGATCTGCACCACCGTCAGCCCGAACCGCCGGATCACGATATCGAGGCTGGCCAGCACCTGGAGCAGAAACAGGAATGCGCGGCCAAATACCACCAGTGCATTCAGCGAGCTGCGGCCCAGCGAGGCAATCGCGTCAATCATCGCGTCGTTCCCGCACCCCGAGCAGGTCCTCGCGGTAGCCGTCGCCGGGGTAATGAAACGGCACCGGGCCATCGGGGCGGCCCTCGAGGAACTGCGCACTCCAGTCCGAGGCGCGGGCACGCAGGTCGTCCGGCGCCCCGGCATCCACCGCCCGGCCATCGGCGATCAGCACCACGTGATCGGAGATGGCCATGGCCTCGGTTACGTCGTGCGACACCAGTACGCTGGTCAGGCCCAGGCTCTGGTTGGTGCGCCGGATCAGGGTCACGATCTGACCCATGGTGATCGGGTCCAGCCCGGTAAAGGGTTCGTCGTACATGATCAGGTCCGGGTCCAGTGCGATCGCCCGCGCCAGCGCCACGCGCCGTGCCATGCCGCCGGACAGCGAGGCCGGGTCAAGGTCCCGCGCGGAACGCAGGCCCACCGCCTCGAGCTTCAGCAGGACCAGGGTGCGCAGCACGTCCTCGGGCAGGTCCGTGTGCTCTCGCAGCGGAAAGGCGACATTCTCGAACACCGAGAGATCGGTCAGCAGGGCCCCGCTCTGGAACAGCATGCCCATGCGTTTGCGCAGGGCGTACAGGCGCCGGGTCGAGAGTCGTGCGACCTCCTGGCCGTCGACCCAGATGCGGCCTCCGTCCGGGCGCAGCTGGCCGCCGATCAGGCGCAGCAGGGTCGTCTTGCCGCTGCCACTGGGGCCCATGACCGTGGTTACCTGACCGCGCGGGATGCGCATGGACAGGTCCTCGAAGACCACCTTGCGCCCGCGCCGGAAGCGCAGGTTCTCGATAACGATATGTGGGCTGTCTTCGGCGACCGGCTCAGCCACAGGCACCTCTTGCCGTACGGCCAATGGGATTCGGGAGTCTGGCGCGGGACGGGTGCCTGGTCAAACCGGTTTGGGTGGAGTTCATCCCACCCCCAGCAACTGGGCGATGGTGCGAAACTCGGAAAGTCGATCCGGTCGCGCTCTCAGGAACACGGGCGTCGGGCCCTGGCCGCCGGCCGCGATCAGGGCCTCCACCAGGGCCCGCCACCCCATCGGGTCCAGACCCGTCTCCGGTTCGATCTGCCACAGGCCGGCGCCGTCTTGGCCCGGATACCACAGGGCCTCGCGGGTGCCCGGCAGTTTGTGAGCCTCGGCGGGTCCGGCCAGCAAGGCGGTTTTCACGTTGCCGCCCTTGAGTGCCGCCTCCACGGCGGCGGCATCCTCGGCACCCATGACGCCGAGGGCCACACCGTGCAGCGTGTCGCCCAGTTCGTTCTCGATTCGGGCCAGAGCGGCCGCACCCGCCTCCGGCGGAAGATCCCGTGGCCACTCCAGTGTCAGCTGCAGCTTGGCGGGGACCGCCTCGGCCCATGGCCCGAACGGGCCTTCATCCTGTGCCGACCAGACAGAGGCCGGCAGCAGTAGACGGCTGTGATAGTGGGTGTAGTACTCCAGCTGCCAGTCGGTCGGGAGGTCATCCGGGAAAAAGCTCTCCCACCAGGGCTCACCGGGGCCCGTGACCCCGGCAGCCTGCAGTTCCAGCGCTTGTTGATCCTTCGACATCCGCGTCTCCCTCGTTCAACCGCAGCCTGGCGGGCTTGCTTGTATCGCCACCGCGCGCGCGGCACAGTTGGCGCCATGCGCTTCGACCTCTTTCATGAACTCTCGGTGCCGGAGTTTCTGCAGACCTCCGAGACCGAGGTGATCGACCGGACCCTGGCCCTGTGGGAGCAGGCCGATCGTCTTGGCTACGGCACCGCCTGGCTGGTGGAGCACCACCTGATGCCGGAATTCTCCCACAGCACCGCGCCGGACCTGGTACTGGCCGCGGCCAGCCAGCGCACCGAACGCCTGCGTCTGGGCCTCGGCGTGGTCCCGCTGCCCTACCACCACCCCCTGCGGGTCGCGCAGCGGGTCGGCATGCTCGACCAGCTCTCCGGCGGGCGCCTGGATCTGGGCATCGGGCGCGGCTTTTCGCCGCGCGAATATGCCACATTCGGCGCCGAGATGAGCGAGTCCCGCGCGCGGGTCGATGCCGGACTGGATGCGCTGCGCCAGGCCTTCGCCACCGGCCGGATCACCCAGCACGGCCCGTTCCATCATCTGGACGACGTGCCCGTGATGCCGCGCCCGGTGCAGGACCCGCACCCGCCGATCTGGACCGCTGCGGTCAGCCCGGAATCGTTCACCTGGGCCGCCGAGCAGGGCATCGGGGCGCTGGCAGGTCCGTTCAAGCCGTGGCAGATGATCCGCGAAGACATCCGCCTGTACCGCGAGGCCTGGGACGCATCGCGCACCGATATCGCCCATCCGCCGCGCGTCGGGATGACCCTCGGGGTGCTGTGCCTGCCGGATGGCAAGCGCGCCCGGCGCGAGGCCAAGCCCGCGTTCGAGTGGTTCTATCGCCACATGTTCCAGCAGACCCTGCCGGTGCTGGAGCGGCTGATCGAGGGCTACGACTACTATCGTTCGCTCGGCCGCTTCCGCCACCTGGTCAAGGCCGGGATCAATCTGAAGATCCTCGACATGCTGGGCATGACGCTGGTTGGCACGCCCGCCGAGTGTCGCGAGCGCATCGAGGGGCTGCGCGCGGCCGGGGTCGACCAGGTCCTGCTGGCCTTCGGGGCCGGGGCCGTACCCCACGAACTCGCGCTGGAGTCCATGGACTGCTTTGCAGAGGAGGTCATGCCGGCCTTTGCCGAACGCGCCCCGGGCGCCACCGGCACGGCTGGATAGCTGTCCATGCGGGTCGCCGTGACCGGCGCTGCCGGGCGTCTGGGCCAGGTGCTTGTTCCGGCCCTGGCCGCCGCCGAGGATATCCAGTCTGTCACCGCGATCGACCGCCGCCCGGTTGCTGCCGCCGCCGCGCGCACAATCCCGTTGCAATCCGACCTCGCGGATCTCGGTGCGGAACACCTGGCCGGGCATGACAGCCTGATCCACCTCGCCTTCCAGCTGATGGGCGGGCAGGGCGGGAGCCGGCGCCGCGACCGCGACTGGGTGCGTGCGCAGAATGTCGAGCTGAGCCGCCACGTCTTTCAGGCAGCCGCCGCGGCCGGTGTGAGCCAGATCGTCTTCCTCTCCAGCGCCGCGGTCTACGGTCCATGGCCGGATTCGCCGCGCCCACTGACCGAGCGCAGCCCGGCGCGGCCGCGCTTTCCATACGCCGAGGACAAGGTCGCCACCGAGCAGGCCCTGCTGGCGGTCGCCGAGCAGTATCCCGATTTGACCACCTGCATCTTCCGCCCCCCGGCAATCGTCGGGCCGCATGCCCACCCGCTGCTGCGCCGGGTCGCGCGCAGTCGCGTGTATCCAGGTGGCGTCGAGGTGCCGGTGCAGATCCTGTGGGAGGACGACGCCGCGGACGCCGTGGTGCGAGCGGTCACGCGCCAGGCGGAGGGCATCTTCAACCTCGGGGCCGAGCCTGTCTGGTCCATGCGCCGGATGGCGCTCCACCGGCGCCGCTGGGGCATCCCGGTGCCCCCGGGCCTGATCCGTGCGCTGCACCCGCTGGCCTGGCGACTCACCCGCCATGCCGGCGATCCCGGCTGGGTCCAGGGCCTCGACGGCGCCCTTCACATGGACTGCTCGAGCGCCCGCGAGCAGCTCGGCTGGACACCCCGGGTCTCCACCCCCGAGTGCCTGGAGCGCCTGCGCCGCTAGCTCCGTCGTTTTCAGGCTGGGCCTGGTTCGTCATCCGGTGTTTACGGTGGCTTTGGTCCGCCGCCTGCCAAGCGCTGTTTCGGCAGCGCGCCCCGCCAGTTGTTAATCAAAAACGGGCTTCTTTGCTCGTGCAAAGAAGGAACCAAGAAACACGCCCGGGATTCGCCCGGGAACCTTGCTCCGGACGCGCCAGGCCGGCGGCGCTGAAACTCGCTTCGCTCAGACAGTCAGCGCCTTCTCCCGGCCTGTCACGCCCTCCACAAGGGGCTCATATCGGGAGGGTAGGTCAAGACAGGCGGCATTCCAGCATCAGAGGTAAGCCCTGAGCTGTAGGGTGCGTTGAGCGCAGCGAAACGCACCATCCCGGTGCCGGGGCTAATCGCTGATGCGATTCGCTGCGCTCATCCGCATCCTACATGGGGTCTGGCGCCCGCTGGCGGGCGCGGCACGCCATGGCCGAAGGCCGCGCGTGCCAAGATGTCCGAATACCTTGCCTCCAACCATTGGCACAAACGTCAGAGCGGCCGTTGTCTTGACCTTATCCCCCCGTATGAAGCCCCTTGCGGAAGGGGCCTCGGGACGGAAAAGAGGCGCTGACTGTCTGAGCGAAGCCAAAGGCGCAGCGAGTTTCAGCGCCGCCGGCCCGAGGGCCCTGGAGCAAGGTCCTCGGGCGGAATCCGGGTGCCCTTCTTTGGGTACTTTCTTGGGCAAGCAAGAAAGTACCTCGGGGCGCGCTGCCGAGACAGCGCAGGCAGGCGGCCGGACGAAGGCACCGTAAACACCGGATGACGAACCAGGCCTAGCCACCAACTGGCAAGGCGGAGGCACAGGGCCGCGTGGTCGCGCATGGGGGCGCTGCGATGCGCTGGACTAGCGCAGGAGCATCAGGATGCCGGCGAGGATTAGCACGCCGGCGAAGCCGCGTCGGAGGACGCCCACGGGCAGATAGTGCGCCAGCCAGACACCCGCACGTACGCTGATGGCCGTGCCGATGACCACGCCGAGGATGGCGGGCAGGTAGAGATACCCCAGTGCCCACTCGGGCGCCTGATAGGTCGGATCGGTCCACTGCGGCAGGGCGAACACCAGGCTCGCGCCGATGGAGATCGGCACGCCGAGGGCCGCGCCCGAGCCGATCGCCCGGCGTAGTTCCAGCCCCTGGCTGACCAGGAACGGGGTGGTCAGCGTGCCGCCGCCGATGCCGATCAGCGAGGAGACGGCCCCGATCACGGTGCCGCCGCCCAGCCATACGCTGCGTCGGGGTACGGGCGCCTTTGGGGGCTGAACGTTCAACAGCATCCAGATTCCGATTGCGACCTCGAAGGCGCCGAAGATGCGCCCCAGGTGGTCGGAGTCGATGCGCGTGGCCAGCCAGGCCCCGAGCAGGGCCCCGACGATGATCCCCGGCAGCAGGCGGCGCACGGCCGTGCCGTTCACCCCGCCGCGGCGATGATGGGCGCGGGCGGACAGGATCGCGGTGGGGATGATCGCGCCCAGCGAGGAGCCGACCGCGAGCTGCACCAGGCTGGCCGAGTCGAAGGCCAGCAGGCCGAAGATCGCGACGAACACCGGCACCAGGATCAGCCCGCCGCCGATGCCGAACATCCCGGCCGGGATGCCGGCGACCAGGCCCAGAAGCACAAATAGCAGCCCCAGCGCCAGCGGTGACTGGGTCAGGGCCTCAAGCATGTTCGGGGCGTAAGGGTGAGGTCGTCAGGTAGGGCCCGGCCAGCAAGCATGGAGCCGGCCGGGTCCGGAGAGACGGGGCAGGCGCTCAGAGCGCCTTGAAGCACTTGCGGGCGGCCTCGATGGTGGCGTCGAGGTCCGCCTCCGAGTGGGCGTTGGACATGAAGCCGGCCTCGAAGGCGCTGGGGGCCAGGTAGATGCCCTCGCCCAGCATCGCGTGGAAGAAGCGGCCGAAAGCGGCGGTGTCGCAGGCGGTGGCGCCGGCGAAGTCGGTGACCTTCTGGTCCGAGAAGAACAGGCCGAACATGCCCGGCACCTGGTTGGTGGTCAGGGCGACCCCGGCCTCGCGCGCGGCGTCCTCGAAGCCCGCGACGACTTTCTGCGTGCGCTGCTCCAGTTCGTCGTGGAAGCCCGGGCGGGACAGGATCTCCAGGGTCTTGAGCCCGGCGGTCATCGCGATCGGGTTTCCGGACAGGGTGCCGGCCTGGTAGACCGGGCCCAGCGGCGAGAGGTGTTCCATGATCGCGCGCTTGCCGCCGAAGGCCCCCACCGGCATGCCGCCGCCGATGATCTTGCCCAGCGTGGTCAGGTCCGGGGTGACGCCGAGATAGCCCTGGGCGCAGTTTTTCGAGACGCGGAAGCCGGTCATCACCTCGTCGAAGATCAGTACCGCGCCGTGCTGGTCACAGACCTCGCGCAGGGTCTCCAGGAAGCCCGGTTCCGGCGGGATGCAGTTCATGTTGCCGGCGATCGGCTCGACGATGATGCAGGCGACCTCGTCGCCCTTTTCGGCGAAGAAGGCGCGCACGCCGTCCGGATCGTTGTAGGTGAGGGTGCTGGTCAGGGCGGCCAGCTCCTTCGGCACGCCGGGGGAGCTCGGCTGGCCGAGGGTCAGGGCACCGGAGCCGGCCTTCACCAGCAGAGAGTCGCCATGGCCGTGGTAGTTGCCCTCGAACTTCACGATGCGGTCGCGGCCGGTGTAGCCGCGCGCGAGCCGGATCGCGCTCATGGTGGCCTCGGAGCCCGAGTTGGTCATGCGCACCAGGTCCATCGATGGCACCAGTTCGCAGACCTTCGCGGCCATGTCGTTCTCCAGCCGGGTCGGGCAGCCGAAGGACAGGCCGTTGTTGCAGGCCTCGCGCACCGCCTCGATCACCTCGGGGTGGGCGTGGCCGGCGACCATCGGGCCCCAGGAGCCGATGTAGTCGATGTAGCGCTGGCCGTCGGCGTCCCACATGTAGGCGCCGTTGGCGCGGTCCATGAAGATCGGGGTGCCGCCCACGCCCTTGAACGCGCGGACTGGGGAGTTCACGCCCCCGGGGATGTGCTGCTTGGCGGCCTCGAACAGACGCTCGGTTTCCTGCATGACGGTGTCCCTGTAGTTCAATGGAATCGGTAGGCCCGGCAACCATAGCGGCGGCCGCCGGGCGGTGCAAAGTGGTCAGTCGAACAGTGTGCTGATGCGCCGGGCGGCGGCCTCCGGGGCGGGCGCGGAGCTGATGCCCTGGATCACGGCGACCAGATCCGCCCCAGCCGCGACCACCTCCGCCGCGTTGTCCGGGGTGATGCCGCCGATGCCGCAGATCGGCAGGTCCAGGGCCGCGCGCGCCTGGCGGATCAGTTCCGGCCCGGCATAGGCGGCCTGCGGCTTGGTCGGTGAGGCGAACATGGTGCCGAAGGCGACATAGCTGGCGCCGGCCCGGGCGGCGGCCTCGGCGCGCGCCAGCTCGTTGTAGCAGGAGACCCCGATGACCGCGTCGGGCCCCAGGAGCGCACGGGCCGCGGCCGGGTCCGGGTCGTCGCGGCCCAGATGCAGGCCATCGGCCTGGACGCGTGCGGCCAGCTCGGTGTCGTCGTTGATGATGCAGCGCGCACCGTGCGTATGGGCGAGGGTGACCAGCTCGCGGGCGATCGCCTCGCGAGCGTCTCCTTGAAGCTCCTTGTCGCGGAACTGGATCAGGCTGGCGCCGCCACGCAGTGCGGCGGTGGTATGGGCGAGGTGGGTGGCGCGCGGGTCCGCGCCCTCCGGCACCGCGGGGGTGATGAAGTAGAGCCCGCGCAGGGGCGCTCGGCTGTCAGTCGTCATGCGGGCACAGGCGGTTGGGGATGTGCTGGCCGTGGCCGGGCGCATAGCCGCGGGCGATGGCATCGTTCATGAAGGCCTGGGCCTCGATCACGGCCGGTTCGATGTCGCGGCCACGGGCGAGGAAGGCGGCGATCGCTGCGGCCAGGGTGCAGCCGGAGCCGTGGAAGCCGGCCGGATGGCGTGGCAGCTCGAACGGGCGCACGTGGTCGTCCTCGCGGTAGAGACGATTGATGATCGGGTCCTTCTCGGTGCCCTCGTGCCCGCCGGTGACCAGCACGTTGCGCGCGCCCAGCTGGCGAAGCTGGTGGCCCCACTGCGCGGGGTCTTCGCTGCGGGCCAGACGGGCGGCCTCGGGCCCGTTCGGGGTGATCAGCGTGGCTCGCGGCAGCAGGGCCTCGCGCGTGGCGTCGACCACCGCCTCGGTAGCCAGTGCCCCGCCGCCGCCGGCGACCATTACCGGGTCTAGCACCACCGGGATGTGCGGGTGAGCGCTCAGCAGCGCGGAGACGACGGTGACATTCTCCACGGAGCCGAGCATGCCGATCTTGATCGCTGCGACCTCGAGATCCGCGAGGGTGACCTCGATCTGGGCGCGCAGCTGCTCCGGCGGGAGCACGGTGAAGTCCACCACATTGCGGGTGTCCTGGACGGTGATCGCGGTCACGGCCGTGGCCCCGTGTACGCCGAGGCGGGTGAAGGTGGTCAGGTCGGCCTGCAGACCCGCACCGCCGCCGGGGTCGGAGCCGGCAATGGTCAGCGCGATCGGGGGATGATTCATGAATGGGGGCTCCCGTGCTAAGGTTGCGCGCGCCCCGGCACCCCCGGGGCGTTCTTGTTCCGAATCCCGGGAGTGTACGCAGCATGAGCCACGAGTTCGAAGTCGAGTCCATCCGTCCCCTGGTCGCCGCCGCGAAGGCCGGCGGTACGCTGAATGCGGAGGTCGACCAGGCCCTGGCCGCACTGGAACAGGAGATCAACCGGATCGCCGCCGAGCTGCAGGTGGAGCACGTGGGCCCCGGGGTGGGTATGGCGGACATGAATGCCGAGCATGTCTATCGCCTGGTCATCCGCCAGCACGAGATCGACGTGACGCGGCACGAATGGAGCCTGTGGGTTTGCGATGCGCTCGATAACTGCGACTTCCGCGCGACCTGGCCGGTCACCGGCGCCGGCCGTCTGCGCCGCAAGCAGGTGACGGCCGTGGTGCCGGAGCTCGTGACGGGCTACCGCGATGCGGTCGTGGCCGCCGGCAAGGGCGATACCCAGGCCGGCCAGCGTCTGAACCAGATGGCCGGGCTGTTTAGCTGATCGAACCTTCCGGCTCGCGCAGCGAAATCACCGGCCAGCCCCGTTCGCGGGCATGTGCGGCCAAGGCCGGGTCGGGATCCACGGCCACCGGGCGACCGACCTGTTCCAGTAGTGGGATGTCGTTCCGCGAGTCGCTGTAGAAGCTGGCCCGCGTGATCGTGCTGTCGGGGTCCGGGTGATCCGCGAGGTGCTGGCGCAGGCGCTCGATCTTGCCCTCCTGAAAGCAGGGTACGCCCGTTAGCTCGCCCGTAAACTCCCCGTCCTCGCGCTCCTCCGCCAGGGTGGCGATCAGGTGATCCACGCCGAGGATATCGGCGATCGGCTGGGTCACGAACTGGTTGGTCGCGGTGATGATTACCAGCTCGTCGCCGGCTTCCCGGTGCCGGGCCAGCAGACGCTGGGCGCCGGGGGCGATCATCGGGCGTATCAGCGTCTCGATGAACTGCTCCCGCCACTGTTCCAGCTGCGCGCGCGGGTGCTCGGCCAGCGGGCTGAACGCGAAGCGGCAGAACTCGTGGATGTCGAGGGTCCCCGCGACATACTCCTGATAGAAGCGGTCATTGGTCTCGGCGTGACAGGTCGGGTGTACGGCACCGACCTCGGCCAGGAACTGGTTCCAGGCGTGATCGCTGTCGCCGGCGAGCAGGGTATTGTCGAGGTCGAACAGGGCCAGGTTCATGGATCGCTCCGCGGATTAGGGGTCGCGCTGGGAAGACGGCGGGAGTTTACCGGGGCATGACTTCGCACGCAGCTTTGCCTGTCCTGCCACGGGGGATGCGTGGGAAACGCTGATGGATGTACACGCTCGCGCTCGAGTCGCTTTTGCGTGCGAACAAGGCGCGGTGACTGCCGTGCAGTCATTCTGCACAAGGGAGCCGCAACGCCGTTCCGACGCCCGTTTTCGATAACAACGGGCGGCCGAGCCCCTTGGGGTTGGTACCCCAGGTTCCCCGATCCTGCGTTGTGCCACTTGCGGGTAGAACCACTACCCGCTGCGCGGCGCGCCTTGCCTCGGAAAACCTGGGGTACCAACGCGAGCGTGTACATTCATCAGCGTTTCCCAAGGTCTTTGCCGCGGGGCCTCGGGCTGTGGAACAATGCAATCAGTGAAGAAAGCGTCTGGTTGATGCAAGTGATTGATTGTGAGGGGTATAGAGCCAACGTAGGCATCATCCTGTGCAATCGGGAGCGCCAGCTTTTCTGGGGCAAGCGCGTGGGCCAGGACGCCTGGCAGTTTCCCCAGGGCGGTATCCGCGTGGAAGAGACGCCGGAGCAGGCGATGTACCGCGAGTTGCGGGAGGAAACGGGCCTGTTGCCCGAGCATGTCGAGGTGCTCGGCAATACCCAGCACTGGCTGCGCTACCGCCTGCCGGAGCGCATGGTGCGGCGTCACCGCCGCCCGGTCTGCATCGGCCAGAAACAGCGCTGGTTCCTGTTACGGATGATGGGCAACGAGAACGACGTGATCCTGGATGCGATGGGTACCCCCGAATTCGACGACTGGCGCTGGATCGACTATTGGCGCCCGGCACGCGAGGTCGTGCATTTCAAGCGCCAGGTCTATCGCCGCGCGCTGTGCGAGCTGGTGCCGCTGATGTTCCCGGAGCTGGAAGGCCAGCGTTCGCGTCCTGCGCCGGGGCGTGACGCCAGCGATCAGGTCCCGTCGCACGCTTCGACGGTGTCGCCACGTTGACGAGTCCGAACCCCCCGTCGATGCTGGAGGTCCTGCGCCGCGTGGTGCAGGAGGTCAATGGCGCCGCCGACTTTTTCGAGGCGCTGCATATCATCGTGACCCGCGTGAAGGCCGCGTTGGATATCGATGTCTGCTCCATTTACCTGAAGTCACCGCAGTCGGGCCGTCTGGTGCTGATGGCGTCGGAGGGTCTGCGCGAGGAATCCATCGGGCATGTGGAGATGGACCCTTCCGAGGGTCTAGTGGGGCTGGTCGCCTCGCGCGCCGAGCCGGTCAACCTGGACAGTGCCCAGGACCACCCGCGCTTTCGTTATTTCCCCGAGACCGGCGAGGAACACTTCCTGGCCTTTCTCGGTGTGCCGATTATCCACCAACGCAGCCTGCTGGGGGTGTTGGTCGTGCAGCAGCATCAGGCGCGCAAGTTCGATGACGAGCACGTCTCCTTCCTGATTACCCTGGCTGCGCAGCTGGCCGGTGCGATCGCCTACGCGGAATTCAACGACGAGATCTCCTCCGAGACCCCGCTGATCGGGCACGTCAATGTCGAGGCGACCGGGATCGCCGGTTCCCCCGGGGTCGCGATCGGCCGGGCCGTGGTGGCCTACCGGCTGGCGGATCTCGACTCCATCCCGGATCGCGAGGGCATAGGGGTCGACGAGGAGCTCGAGCGTTTCGGACAGGCGGTGGCCGAGACGCGCACCGAGATCGAGGATCTCAAGCAGCGCATGGGCGAGGCGCTCGGCGCGGACGAGCAGGTCCTGTTCGACGCTTATCTGATGTTGCTGGGCTCGGACTCTCTGGTGCACAAGACCGAGGCGCGCATTCGCAACGGTCAATGGGCTCCGGCTGCCCTGCGCGACACCGTGCGCGAGAGCGTTCGCGTGTTCGAGGACATGGAAGATCCATATCTGCGCGAGCGCGCGGCCGATGTGCGGGACCTGGGTCGGCGGGTGTTGTCTCATCTGCTGCCGGCCGAGCGCAGCCAGGAGGAATTCCCGGACGGGGGCATCCTGGTCGGTGACGACCTGACCGCGTCACACCTGGCCGAGGTGCCGATCGAGCGCCTGGGTGCGATGGTTTCGGCCAAGGGCACCGGGTCCTCGCACATCGCGATCCTGGCGCGGGCGCTCAATATCCCGGCGGTGATGGGGGTCTCGGAGCTGCCGGTAGGCCGTCTGGAAAACCGCGAGATCCTGGTCGACGGTTATCGCGGCCGCCTGTTCGTGAACCCGAACGCGGAACTGCGCGCGGAGTTCGAGCGCCTGGTACGCGAGGAGCGCGAGCTGGCCGAGGATCTGCGCTCCCTGGCCAAGGATCCGGCGGCCACCCGCGATGGTGTGGCGGTCCCGGTACTGGCGAATTCCGGGCTGCTGGCCGATATCAAGCCGTCGCTGGAATCCGGGGCCGAGGGTGTGGGGCTTTATCGCACCGAGGTCCCGTTCATGATCCGCGACCGCTTCCCCGGGGAGGAGGAGCAGGTCCAGCTCTACGAGCAGGTGCTGGCGTCTTTTGACCCGATGCCGGTCACGTTGCGCACGCTGGATATCGGCGGCGACAAAGCGCTGCCGTATTTTCCGGTCAAGGAGGACAACCCGTTCCTGGGCTGGCGTGGCATCCGCATCTCGCTGGATCACCCGGAGATTTTCCTGACGCAGCTGCGCGCGATGCTCAAGGCCAGCTGCGCGCATGACAACCTGCAGATCCTGTTCCCGATGATCTCGGCTCTGGACGAGCTCAAGGGGGCGATGACGCTGCTCAACCGGGCGCGCGAGGAGCTGCTGGACGAGGGGTTCATGATCCCGATGCCCAAGGTCGGGGTGATGGTCGAGGTCCCGGCAGCGGTGTATCTGTCGGAGACGCTGGCCCGGCGCGTGGACTTCCTGTCGGTGGGGACCAATGATCTCGTTCAGTACCTGCTGGCGGTGGACCGCAACAACGCGCGGGTGGCCAACCTTTATGACACCCTGCACCCGGCCTGCATTCGCGCATTGGAGATCATCACCGACGGGGCGCACCGGGCGGGCAAGCCGGTCAGTGTGTGCGGCGAGATGGCGGCCGATCCGGCCGCGGTGATCCTGCTGCTGGGTATGGGGATCGACAGCCTCAGTGTCAGCGTCTCCGCAATTCCGCGGGTGAAATGGGTGATCCGAAGCTTCTCCACGGATCGTGCCGAGGCGCTACTGGCCCAGTGCCGCATGCTGGAGAACGCGGAACAGATCCGCTCGCTGCTGAACAATGCCCTGGTACAGGCCGGGCTCGGCGGCCTGGTGCGCGCGGGCAAGAACTGATTCGGCCGGCGTCAGGCGGCCTCGCGCCGGCGTCTCCACCAGCCGATCAGCGCGGCCAGCACAAAGATCGCCAGCACGACCCCGATCGCGATCAGGGCATCCGCGATGGAGCGGTTGATCACCAGCACCACCACGCCGACCAGGATTGGCACCGGAAACTCGTTGAACCAGCGAAACCAGGTGTGTTCGCGGCGGTTCAGGTCATCCCGGAAGTCACGCACGATCCAGCCGCACCAGATGTGGTAGATCACCAGCAGGGCCACCAGCGTGAGCTTGAAGTGCATCCAGGGCTCGTTCAGATACCCCGGGATCAGGGCCAGCATGACTCCGCCAAAGGCGATCGTCAGCAGCCCGCCGGGTGTCATGATCCCGTAGAACAGCTTGCGCTCCATGGTCTTGAAGCGCTCGTGGCCCAGGGCGTCGTCGGTCATCGCATGATAGACGAACAGCCGTGGCAGATAGAACAGCCCGGCGAACCAGGTGACCATGAAGATCACGTGCAGGCTTACCAGCCAGTTATAGGCTTCCATGCTTCAGGTCTCCCAGCGGGGCGGGGGTGGTGCGTTCAGGACAGCCAGCGTTGCAGGTGGCGTTCGATCTGTTCGAAGTCCGGGTCGCCCAGCTTCTGGTAGACGATGCGCCCGCTCGGCGAGATCACGAATGTGGTCGGGGTCAGACGCACGCCGCCGAAGGCTTGCGACATGCCGTCTTCGGTGTCGTGGATCACCCTGTACGGCATCTCGCGGTCCTCGCGCATCGCCTCCACCCGGTTGATCGGGTCGTAGGACACGGCGACCGCGAGCAGTTCGAAGCCCTTCTCGGCATAGGTCTCGTGCAGGTAGATCAGCTTCGGGATTTCGCGCACGCAGGACGGGCAGTTGGTGGCCCAGAAGGAGATCATCACCGGGCGCCCCTCGTAGTCCGACAGTGCTACCTCTTCGCCATCGAGCGTCGTGGCGGTGAATTCCGGCGCCGGGCGCATGCCGTCATCGGCCAGCCAGATCGCCAGGGCAACCCCGATCAGGGTCAGGATGAAGATGCCGCCAATGATGGTCTTGCGGTCGATGCGAAAGCTGCTCATGGGTTCAGGGGTTCCCGTTGGTTGTAAATCGCCGGTTTCGACTGGCGCGAGTGCGACTTCGTTCCGTGCTTTGTGGTAAGGCGGTATCATGCCGCAGCATGATGGCAACAACCAATAGCAAACCTATCCGCATCGGGGTTGTCGGTGCGACCGGGTACGCCGGCGTGGAACTGCTGCGCCTGCTGGCCCGACACCCTTCGGCAGACCTGGCAGTGGTCACCTCGCGCGGCGAGGCGGGTACGGCGGTCGCCGATTTGTTTCCCAGTCTGCGCGGGGCCGTGGACGCGGTCTTTCGCGAGCCGGATGCCGGCGTGCTGGGTGAGTGCGATGCGGTTTTCTTTGCCACGCCGCATGGAGTGGCCCACGCGATGGCCGGCGCGCTGCTGGAGCGCGGGACGCGGGTGATTGACCTGTCGGCCGACTTTCGCATACGCGATCCGGCGTTGTGGGAGCGCTGGTATGGCCAGGCGCACGGGGCCCCGGAGTATCTGGGCGAGGCGGTATACGGTCTGCCGGAGATTCACCGTGACCGGATCCGTCCTGCGCGGCTGATCGCCGTCCCGGGCTGTTACCCGACGGCCGTGACGCTCGGTGTCCTGCCGCTGCTGGAACAGGGCCTGATCGACCCGGCCGACGTGATCGCGGATGCCAAGAGCGGGGTCAGCGGGGCGGGGCGCAAGGCGCAGATTGGTGGCCTGTTCGCCGAGGTGCAGGAGAACTTCCGCGCCTACGCGGCCGGCGGGCATCGCCACTGGCCGGAGATTCACCAGACCCTGAGCGATGTGGTCGGTGGCGAGGTCGGGCTGATCTTTCAGCCGCATCTGGTGCCAATGACGCGCGGTATCCATGCGACCCTCTATCTGCGGTCGCGACAAGCCGAGACCGACTGGCAGGTTTGTTTCGAGCAGCGTTACGCCAATGAGCCGTTCGTCGATGTCCTGCCCCCGGGGTCGCATCCCGAGACGGCCAGCGTGCGGGGGACCAATCACTGCCGGATCGCGGTGGCACGGCCGCCGCACTCCGATCGTCTGGTGGTCCTGTCGGTGATTGACAACCTGGTCAAGGGGGCGGCCGGGCAGGCCGTGCAGAACATGAACCTCATGTTCGGCTACCCGGAGGACGAGGGGTTGCGCGACTTGGCGGTCTTCCCATAGGGGAACACTGGTTAATGTCCAAGCTCCCGACACCGGTGCCGCGGCGCCGCCCCCGGATCCCGCCGCCACGGCCGGTGCGACAGCGTCGGCGGCGCTGGGGCCTGGGTGTATTGTTGCTGGCTCCTTTCTTGTTGGTGGCCGGAATCGGCGGCTGGCTGTGGATGCACTGGCCGGACGAGGGCGTGATCGATCCCCAGGTGCGTATCGATGCCCTGACGGGCGAGCTGCAGCGCGAGGTTGCAGCGCGACAGCAGGCGGAGGCCGAGCAGCAACGCGCGAGGCGGCAGCTGTCACTCCTGGAGGCCGAAAAAGACGCCTATCGCGAGGATGTCGAGCGCCAGGAGGCTGAACTGGCACGGTTGCGGGATGAGGTGGCGTTCTACGAGCGGCTGGCAGAGAACAATAATGACTCGAGTCTGGGGTTGCGAGACCTGGCGCTGCAGGCGACGGGACAGTCCGGGGTGTGGGATGTGGTGTTCCAGATATACCGGGCTGGCCTGAACCGGTCGCTGGATGTGAGCTGGTCGCTGGAGATAACCGGGCGTTTCGAGGGGGACGACGAGGACACGACTCTCGATCAGGACGAGTTGGGCGTGGAGCAATCGCGCAGCATTGAGGGCTTCCGACTGTTGCGTAACGTGCGTGCGCGGGTCGTGTTGCCGGAGGATTTCACGCCGGAGGGTGTAACCGTTAGGGTGGAGCCCGACGAAGAGGATGGCCCCGAGCCGACGATGAAGCGCGGGGAATGGGATCGAATGACGGGAGAAGGGGCATGATCGGACGCAAGCGGGGGCGTGGTAGCAAGCGGGCACGTCGGGTCGACACCATGATTGGAGAGAACGCCGTGGTGCGTGGCGAAGTGGAGTTCAGCGGGGGGCTTTATGTCGAGGGCCGCGTGGTGGGCAGTATTCGTGCGCCGAGCGATCCTTCAGCCGTACTGATGGTGGCGCCTCAGGGGGTTGTCGAGGGGCAGGTGATGGTGCCGCACCTGGTTGTGAATGGCGAAGTGCGGGGTGATATGCACATGAGCGAGTACGTCGAACTCGGTGCGACCGCGCGTTTGCATGGCCACCTGTATTACAAGAGTCTGCAGATCACCGAGGGCGCGAGTATCGACGGCCAGCTCGAACGCATGGAAGAGCCCCTGCAGGGCGAACTGGAGGAGCCTCCTGTGCAGGAGGCCGAGCCGCAGACTGCGGTTTCCTGAGGGAGACCCATTCAACCGGCACTTTGCCGAACGTGGCCCAGCATCATTCGTGGGGTATTCTTGACGCTGACGGTCAGTATTCCGTAGCGTAAATGAAAATGATTCTTACAGGAGGCACCCAATGTCCGAAGCCATGACATCCAATACCGAGGCGGATATGGACATGGAGATCCCGAGCCCGCTGATCTTCTCTGATGCCGCCGCGAGCAAGGTGAAGGGGCTGATCGAGGAGGAGAACAACGACAACCTCAAGCTGAGGGTGTTCGTTAGCGGTGGCGGCTGCTCCGGCTTCCAGTACGGTTTTACCTTTGACGAAACCATTGGCGAGGGCGATACCGTGGTCGAGAACGGCGGGGTTACCCTGCTGATCGACCCGATGAGTTTTCAGTATCTCGTCGGTGCCGAAATTGACTACACCGAAGGTCTGGAAGGTGCGCAGTTCGTGATTCGCAATCCGAATGCCTCGACCACCTGCGGTTGCGGGTCCAGCTTCTCGGTCTGACGTACAGAGTCGTTACACTACTGTCAGGGCCCGGCCGTATCGGTCGGGCCTTTTTTGTGCGTATTTCTATGTCGATTCGGGCGCGCGGCCGGGGATCCGGCAGCCGAGGATGCGCGGCCCTCGCGCACCCGTGACCTCCGGCAGGTTGCCCGCCTCGCCGCGCAGATGCCGATACGCCAGCCAGGCAAAGGCGGCCCCCTCCACCTGCTGGGGTGGTATCCCGTGGCGTTCGGAACTCTCGACCTTGCTGCCGGCCAGCCGGCTTTGCAGCCGTTCCATCAGGTAGCCGTTGTGGGCGCCGCCGCCGCAGACAATGACGCGGTCGGGCGCTGCTGCTCGCAGGGATTCGAGCGTCAGGCGTACCCCGTCCACGGTGAGTTCGACCAGGGTGGCCTGAACGTCCTCTGCGTTCATCCGGTCGAGCTGTTCGCCCCCGACCTGGCGAAGCCAGTGGGGTGAGAAGTGCTCGGGCCCGGTGCTTTTGGGAGCGGGACGCAGGAAGTACGGGTCCTCGAGGAGTTGTGCCAGCAGTGACGGGTCGGTGTGCCCCGTGCGCGCCCACGCGCCACCGGCATCATAGGGCTGGCCAAGATGCCGGCGCGCCCAGCCGTCCAGGAGGGTGTTGGCGGGGCCGCTGTCGCATCCACGCACTGGCTGGCCCGGTTCCAGCCAGGTCAGGTTGGCGATCCCGCCGAGGTTCAGGATCGCGCGCGTCTCGGTCGGGTGCCCCAGCCAGTCTGCGTGGAACGCGCAGGCCAGCGGCGCCCCCTCGCCTCCCGCCGCGAGGTCGCGCTGGCGAAAGTGCGCG